>UWOR01000010.1 GCA_900604495.1 Desulfovibrio sp. Marseille-P6017
ATATAGGTCAAATCTTAATAGCGTCTAGTGTACTTTTCATATAAATAAAAAAAGAATGGTAATATATTATCCATTCTCTTTTTTTATTTAACTATCTAAATTCTGATATGTTATTATCTATACTTAAAAACTTAAGTATACTTGGTAATGGAAGTTTTTTAGCTTCTATTCCTTTTCCAAACTCTTCATAACATTCCTTTAATTCTTTATCATAAGTATGAATTATTCCATATTCTAATTCCGATAGATGAGTATATAAGTATTCCTTAACATCTTCTAAATTCTTTAAATTATCTATTTCACTTTCATTTAATATATGTTTAAATATTTCGAAGCCCTCTCCTCTTGAAGTCCATATAAATATTCTAAATGTGATCAACGCTCTTTCTATAAATAATCCTGTACTTATCGAATTCATATGATTTATATCATCGTATAAATGTTGATTAAAATCGATAAAACCACTTGGAAGTAAGTCATATGACTTTTCCTCATTAAATTCAATCTTACTTTCTATTATCTGTTTATATAGGCTTTCATATCCAGTTGCGTTTATTAGCATATCAGAAAACTTTGTAGGTTGTATGAATATATTTTCTTTAGTTATAAATTTACCTTTCATAAGTACCTCTCTTAATGTCTAATTAGTTTTTACAATATATTTTATCATATAAAGATATTTATTCAAGAATAAAGTTTTTAACTAACCTCTTTACTATATTCAATTATTCCATTACTTATATTTATTGTATTATCTGCAACTTCATCAGCAAAATTAGTATCATGAGTTATAATAAGTATAGTCATTCCTTGTGATTTAAGCGTCTTCATTATATTAACAATATTTTTTGTAGTTTCTTTATCTAAAGCTGAAGTTGGCTCATCAAAGCAAAGTATCTTTGGCATTAAGGCACATGCTCTAGCTATAGCTACTCTTTGCTGCTGACCACCAGATAATTGATATGGATAAAAATCACCTCTATCCTCTAACCCAACTAATTGTAATAATTCATTAGCTTTATTTATAGCTTCTTTTTTAGGTACTTTTAAAATACCAATTGGAGCTTCTATAATATTTTGTAATACACTCATATGAGGAAATAAATTAAAGTTTTGAAATACCATTCCTATTTTGCCTTTTTGATTATGAATGTCCTTACTATCGTTCATAACTTCTCCATCTATTATAATTTTACCAGAATCAAATTCCTCTAATCCGTTTATACATCTAAGTAAAGTGGTTTTACCTGCACCTGACTTTCCAAGTAATACACCTACCTCACCTTTTTCTAATCTAAATGAAATATCTCTAAGTACATTATTATTTTCAAATGATTTATTTAAATTCTTTATTTCTAACATAGTTTCCTCCTATTTATAATACGAATATTTTCTTTCTAGTAATTTAAAGCCTTGAGTAATAATCATTACTAAAGCTAAATAAATAATTCCTACTTGTATTAATGGTAATAAACTAACTTCTCTTATAGATTCTATTTGAGCCAATCTTAAAATATCATTTAACCCTAAAATATATACTAGTGAAGTGTCTTTTATTAATGTAATTACCTCATTTGACATTGGTGCTAGTATTCGTTTTATAACTTGAGGTAACAATATACGTTTATACATTGTAATCTTATCAAAGCCTAATACTACAGCAGCTTCTCTTTGTCCTTTATCTATAGATTCTATTCCGCCTCTAAATATTTCTGCAAAATAAGCCGCATAATTTAAAAAGAATGCAATTATACCCGATGTAAATCTATCAAATGTAACACCTAATAGTGGTAATCCATAAAATATGACTATTAACTGTAGAAGCAAAGGAGTACCTCTCATAACTAATATATATAGTTTTGCTACTAATTGTATTATTTTAAATTTAGACCTCTTTAAAATCGCTACTACGAGCCCTAATGGTATTGATAATATTAAAGTCACTATAAAAACTGATATTACAATGCCTAATCCTTTTAACATAAATTTGCCCCCTTAATTAAAACTTAATTACTTATTACTTAAACCATTTAGAATATATGTCATCAAATGTATTATCTTTTTTAATTTCATTTAGTGCTGTATTAACTTTATCTCTAAGTTCTGTATTATCCTTTTTAAATCCAACTACAAATACTTCTGTTCCGAAATCATCATTTAAAATAGAATAAATATCTTGATCTTTTTGGCTTATATAATATCTAGCAAGAACTTCATCTGCAACTAAAGCATCTATTCTCCCTATTTCTAAATCTCTAAAAGCATTATCGAAGGTATCATACAAGACTGGTTCTTTATTATTTATACTATCAACAAATGAAGTATCTTTTAAGACAGCTTCCATGCCAGCTGAATCACTTTGAGTTCCGACTGTTTTATTTTTTAAATCAGATTTACTATTTATATTAAAACTCTTTAATGTAACTATTATTTGCTTATTATCTAAATAAGAATCTGTGTAAGCTACTTTTGACTTTCTTTCTTCTGTTAATGTATATCCATTCCAAATTGCATCTATATTACCAGAATTAAGCTCAGCTTCTTTCATAGACCAATCTATTGATTGAAATTTAATATTCATATTTAATCTTTTTCCTACTTCATTTGCTAAGTCAACATCAAATCCAACTGTATTTCCTTTGCCATCTAAAAATCCCATTGGAACAAATGTATTATCATAACCTATTACCATTTCATTATTAGATTTCTCATTGATATTTGAACATCCTACTAAAACACTTGTATATATTATTGATAAAGTTGTAATTACTATTTTTTTTAATATATTTTTCTTCATAAATTCATTCTCCTCTTATTTATTTTCTAAATATTCTGAATAACAAAAGTATAATCATATCTTGATATACGATGTACGGTAATTAATATAAAATAATTAGGGCCCTTAAATTTTCATATTAAAAAACTCCCGTCTATAGCTTATAGCTATAGGACGGGAGTTAACTCACGTGGTTCCACCTATATTCATTAATGCCTCACGACACTAACCTCATCAAGTACTGCAATTAACTTGCTAATACTTTAGCACTATAACGGGTGCAAGGAATCCGGTACAGCCTACTAAAACAGTATTCTTTCGGTGTACTGCTCAAAGATGTGTTTCAATATAATATCAATATTTCCTTTCACCAAACGGAAACTCTCTGAAAAAGATGCTTATATCTACTCTTTCTTATCATCGCATTTGTAATTTCTTTATTTAATTATGTTTAAATCTTATATTATTATTTTATTCATGTCAATCATTTTATTATTTTTTCTTATAAAATTATATATTTATTTATGAAGCTTAAACGATGTAAATAGAAAAATCATTGGAAATATCTCTAATCTTCCAGCTAACATATCAAATATAAGTGTTAATTTAGATAGGTCAGAAAACGATGAAAAATTTCCAACAGGTCCTACTATAGAACCAAGACCTGGTCCTACATTACTTAAACATGTAACTACAGAGGTAACCATGCCAATTAAGTCTATATAATCTAGTGACAATAATATCATAGATACTATTATTATTATTATATATATAAAAAAATAAGTTTGAATTACATTTATAGTCTCATTTTCAACGTATTCATCATCAACCTTTATAGCATGTATAGAATGTGGTGAAAATATACATTTTAAATTGTTTATAGATACTTTAAATAAAGTTAATACTCTATATACCTTTATTCCACCCCCTGTTGATCCAGCACATGCACCAACTAGCATTAGAAGTATGATTAAAACTTGAGATAGTTTAGGCCAAAGAGAAAAATCTGCAGTTATAAAACCTGTTGTTGTTATAATTGAACTTACTTGAAAGAATGCATCTCTAAATGCTCGTCCTATGTTCATATATGATGGAATTATATTAAGAGTAATAATAATTGTAAAAAAAGTTACTATCTTTAAGTAACACTTTAATTCCTCACTTTTCAAAGCTTCTCTTATATTGCCTAAATAAACTAAATAATAGATATTAAAGTTTACTCCAAATATAAGCATAAATATGCCTACCACATAATCTATGTACGCACTATTATAAGATGCTATACTTGCGTTTGTTATAGAGTAGCCACCTGTGCCTGCAGTTGAAAAGGTTATAACTATGCTATCAAATAAAGGCATCTTACCTAATAGTAAGAATCCAACTTGAAATAAACTTAATGCAAAATATATCAAACATAAAATACGAGCATTCATTTTCACCTTAGAAACAAACTTAGTAACTATAGGACCTGGTACTTCTGCACGCATTAAATATATATTTTGACCTTTAGATTGTGGCAAAAATGATAATAAAAATACTAATATCCCTATACCGCCAATCCAATGAGTTAAACTTCTCCAAAATAACATGGCATAACTTAGCTTCTCAACATCAGTTAAAATAGTAGATCCTGTGGTAGTAAATCCTGAAACAGTTTCAAAGAATGCATCTATAAATTTAGGTATTTCTCCACTTAGATAAAACGGAAGTGAACCTAGTAATGATACAAGTATCCAAGATAAAGAAACTATTATAAATCCTTCTTTTGTATAGATTTTATGCTCCTTAGTTGGTATAATCGCTAATATAGAGCCTATAGCAATACATATTAATATAGACTGTATAAAGTAAGTATAGGCATCTTCATTATAAATAAAAGATACACCTAGAGGTAAACATAATAAAAGAGCTTCAAATAATACAATTTTTCCTGTTGTTTTTAAAACTACATTTAAATTCATTTGTTCCTCCTAATATATGATATTATCTAATCTTCTTAAAAACTTATTAGTAGTGATTAAGATAACATTATCGTTATTTCTTATATAATCATCATTTGTAGGTACTATAATTGAGCTATTTCTAATAATTGCTAAAATTATGATATTAGGTTTAATATTAAGGTTTTTTAATAATAATCCTGTTACTTTATCTTTTTTTGTTGCTTCAAATTCTAAAACTGTTACTTTATAACTTACTTTTTTTGTCATATATTCCTTTAAAAAAGTACATTCTTTTTCCTGGATACATTTAATTATATAACTTGATATAATCTCTTTAGGAGAGATAAATGCCGTTAAATCGCTGGACTCTAGTAAATTTGTAGTTGATACGTCATTTATTTTAGTGATTACTTTTTCTACATTACAATGAGATGCATACATTGATACAATTATATTTTTTTCATCTACATCAGTCATAGATACAAAAACGTCAGTACTTCTTATTCCCTCTTCAAGTAAAACATCTGGGATTGTTCCGTCTTCATTTATTATCTTAGATCTAGGAGCTAAGTGAGTTATTAACCTACATTTTTCTATATCTTTTTCTATAATTTTAACTTTAATTCCTAAATCACTAAGTTTATTAGCTAAACATATACTTACATTACCCCCACCAACTATAATCACAGATTTTATATTATCATGCAATATACCTGTATTTAAAAATAGAGACTGTATATTGTTATATTTACCTATTATATATACCTTATCATTTTCCTCTAATATAAAATCATAATTAGGAATAAATATTTCTTTATTCCTATATACAGCATAAACTAATACACTAGTTTTAAATTTTTTATTTATATCTATTATCTTAGTGTTAATCATCCTATTATTTTTTTTAAGTATTATTTCAATTAACTTAATACTTTCATCTTTAAATGAAGTAATACTTAAACAGTTTGGATATCTTAAAACATTTATAATTTCTTCTGAAACTATTTTTTCAGGACTAACTATTTTATCTAAATCAAAACTCTTCATCATAAAATCTAATTGATACAAGTACTCTATATTGCTAACTCTTGCAATAGTAGCTTTAGCACCTAATTTTTTAGCTATTATACAAGCCAGTAAATTAATCTCATCTGATGATGTAACTGCTATAGTTATATCTGATTTATTTACATCCGCTTTTACTTGAGTATCATAAATAACTCCATTTCCACATATAGCTTTAACATCATAATTATTCATGATTTTATGTATTTTAGTATAGTCTACATCTACTACAACTATATCGTGATTTTTTTTTGATAAGTTTTCAGTTAAAGACCTACCAACTTTTCCATTTCCGATTATCACTATATTCATAGTCGACCTCCAGTATGTATATTGAAATTAGATACAATTTAATTATTTTATTTATTCCTATGATAGATATATGCATTTTAGACTATATTATTATAAGTCTATGATATGTTTAAAGTTTAACATTATGAGTGGTTTTAATTGCTTTTTTATACATTGTATTCTACACTTTAAGTATCAACAAGGGTTCATACATAAAACTGTTAACTTAAACTTTGGAGGAGTATAGTATGAAAAAATTAGTTGTTACTGACAGATTAAAATGTCAATCTTGTTTATCTTGTGAAATAGCTTGTTCTGAAGCTTTTTACAAAAATTACACTGAGGAAACTTCGTGTATAAGAATAGGTAATAAAAAAGATGATTCTATAGATGTAAAAGTCTGTAATCAGTGTGGTGTATGTGCAAAGAAATGCCCTGAAGGCGCTATAAAAGAAAATTCAAAAGGAGTGTACATGATAAATAAAAAATTATGTACAGGGTGTATGACTTGTGTTCAAGTCTGTCCTAAAGGTATAATAGCTAAAGTTGAAGAAAAGGAAACTCCAAGTAAATGTATCGCTTGTGGTAAATGTGTTGATGTCTGTCCCGAGGAGATATTATCTATACAAGAGGTGTAATATAAAATGGATGTGTAATAATTTATTTAATTAAGTACACATCCATTTCTTAATCTATTTCTATTATTTTTACATTATATTTTTTATATATTACAAGTATATTTTTTAATTGCTTAAAATTACTATTTAGTTGCAATATCTTTGTTCTTAAAAGTCTTATAACTATGCATAAATGCTCTACTATTAAAAATATATTTTCCACCAATTTGAGTGTAATATTCTCCTGTTGAATCATAAATATCTTTAACTCTTTGAGTTAGATTTTTATGATAATATCTAAGTTCTTTAAATTCAGCTTTTAATTTATCAGCTGTCATCCAAACTTTGTTAGATGTTATATCAGCTAACTTAATATTTTCAAACTTTATATCATTTCTTTGTCCATATACATAAATTTCAGCTAATATCTCTTGTAAATTTTCATTAGTAAGATTATGCTTAAGCTTTAAATATGTTATAGCACCCATTGAATCTATACCTTTATCTTCAAGCTTTTCTTGATTTATTAGAGCATCTAAAGGCTGTCTTTTTATATATATATAATTTGCATCATCAAGTATATATTTACCTCTTAGATACTTAGCAGGCTTATATATTACAAGTATAGGACTATATTCTCCATTAATTTCCTCATTATTATAATCTAATATATCTTCTCTGCTATTAAGATTGTACTCACTAGAAATCATACCATATCTTGATTTTTCTTTTAAGGAATACATATTTTCACTTTTTATGTAATCCATTATGTCCTTTACGTAATCTTTATCAACTATATGAGTTCTATCATAAGTGTTATTAATATAATTACTTATTTGTTCTTCTTTAATTTTATTTATTTCATCTATATTTATTAAAAGTGCCGCACAAAGAGTTCTAAATTTAGCTTCTATATTAGTTATATCTGATTTTATATAAGCCTGAACATGATTTAAATTTTCCTCACTCTTTATACTTATAATATCCTTGCAAATCTGATCAATTGATATTAAGCAATTTTCATCAAATATATATTTGTTAATATTCTCTTTAATTGTTCAATATTAGAGTATATTCTTATATAATCACTTAATAAGTGTAATTTACTTTCTAATATTTCTTTTGGTATATTTATATTTAATTCATTTTCTTTAACACATAATCTTAAATCCCTATCATTGATTATATCTACTATATTATTTACTTTAACCTCTTCTGTCATTTTACCTCACCTTACTGCTCTAATTTAAAACTATGTATAATTATAACATGAATTTTATTCACATATAGATATTAATTGATTAAAAGCATTTTATTTTTATATAATTTTCATTTAACAGAAGGTTTTATTAACTATAATTTTATTATGTAAACAAATCAAAAAGAGCTAACTCTTTCTTGATATAGCTCTTAATATAATTCTATTTGATGTGTTTACAAATTTCCTCTACAAACTCTTGTGTAGTTGCGCTTCCCCCTAAATCAGAAGTCATTACTTTTCCTTCCATAAATACATGCTTAAGTGCATTTTCAATTTTTATAGCTTTATCTTGTTCGCCTAAGTATTTAAGCATCATAACTGCGGATTGAATAATTGCTGTAGGATTTGCTTTATTTTGATTCGCAATATCTGGTGCACTTCCATGAACTGCTTCAAATACAGCATAATCTTTTCCTATATTTGCGCCAGGTATTATTCCTAATCCACCTACTAATCCTGCACATAAATCAGATAGTATATCTCCATACAAATTAGGCATTACCATCACATCATATTTTTCAGGATTTAATACTAAATTCATAGCAGCAGCATCTACTATTAAATCGTTATATTCAAAATCATGTTTTTCACATATACTTCTAAATATATTTAAAAATAGACCATCTGTTAACTTCATTATATTGGCTTTATGAACACAAGTTAATTTATTTCTATTATTATCATTAACATAATCACAAGCAAATTGAATTATTCTTTTAGAAGCTTCTTTAGTTATTATTTTTATGCTTTCAGCACCATACTCCCCTAATTTGTGTTCTATTCCTGTATATAAGTCTTCTGTATTTTCTCTAACTATAACTAAATCTACATCTTCGTATCTTGATTTAATACCTTTAAATGTTTTTATCGGTCTTAAATTCGCATATAAGTCTAATTCCTGTCTTAAAGTTACATTGACACTTCTAAATCCTTTACCTATAGGAGTGGTTATTGGTCCCTTTATTGCAACCTTATTTTTCTTTACAGTATCTATTACATGTTTCGGTATAGGTGTATTGTATTTTTCTATTGCATTTTTACCTGCAATAACTTCTTCCCATTCTATATTTACACCTGTAGATTCTACTACCTTAACCATAGCCTTACATATTTCTGGTCCTATACCATCTCCTGGTATTAAAGTAATTTTATACATTTTAATTTCCTCCAATTAGTTTTTATTTATATATTTTTTAATATCTTGATATATTTGTACTAACTCCTTATCGAATAAAGTTCTTTTTGCTCTTATAGATAATGCTCTTACAGCTTCTAACATCATACTAGCTTCTTTTTCATTTAAATTTATTCCATATTCCTTAAATTTATTTACAATAGCTGCTTTTCCAGAATGTTTACCTATTACTATTTGTCTTTCAAGACCAACTTCTTTTGGATCGAATGCTTCATAATTAGTTGGGTTTTTTATCGCTCCGTCTGCATGAATACCAGATTCATGTTTAAACATGTTATCTCCTACTATAGCTTTCCACTTTGGTAATTCTCTTCCTGATGCATTAGAAACATACTCTGATATATATTTAAACTTTGTTGTATCTACATTTACTTCATATTTATAAACGTATTTTAAAGCCATTAAGACCTCTTCTAATGCAGCATTCCCAGCTCTCTCTCCTAAGCCATTTACAGTAACACCAATATGATTAGCACCTCCAAGAACACCCGCTATTGCATTAGCCGTAGCCATTCCAAAATCATTATGTGTATGCATTTCTATATCAAACTTAGTTTTATTGTATAATCCAAATATAATATCTTTTATGGCAAATGGTTCCATTACACCTACAGTATCACAATATCTAAATCTATTAGCTCCAGCTTGCTTTGCTAATTCTATAAATTTAACTAAAAAATCAAAATCTGCTCTAGATGCATCTTCACCATTAACAGAAACATATAATCCATTTTGCTTTGCAAATTCTACTGCTTTTACCATATTTTCTAAAACCCATTCTCTCGAAGTTTTTAACTTATGTTGTATGTGTATATCAGATACTGATACAGAAATAGCAACTGCATCTACACCACAATCTATAGAATTTTCTAGATCTGTAATCACTGCTCTATTCCATGCCATAATACTGGGTTTTAAGTTTCTTTTACATATAGACTTTATCACTTCTTTCTCATCTCCACCCATAGCAGGTATTCCTACTTCTAATTGATTTATACCTAAATCACTTAACATTTCTGCAATTGCTATTTTTTCATGATTAGCAAAAACTACACCTGCTGTTTGCTCTCCATCTCTTAATGTTGTATCAACTATACTTACTCCCTTAGAATGTTTTTTGTCAATAACACACATAAAATCCCCCCTTATTTATATCATTAAATTTTATACTAGCTGCATAATTTATTTAATAAATTTCATTTTATTATTTTTATAAGTTAGATTTTAAATCTTTTTATATATTATATTCGTTATTTTTCAATGTTGCATTAATTTTATAATATTTATTAAATTAATCAAAAATGAAAGTTTTTATATACATATTTCATATTCAATAAAATTTTATTTATTAATATGTCTTATAGCTCAAAATTTCATCAAATTTAATTTATATTCAGAAAAATCTAAAAAGTTATTTACAATTTGATTAATTTATATTAATATAAATATAAATTAAATAAGCCTTATCAAGAGAGGTGGAGGGACTGGCCCTTTGAAACCCGGCAACCAGTATATTTCTTATATACATGGTGCTAAATCCTGCAGCACATAGCTGGAAGATAAGTATAAACTGAAGTTAACCTGAGTTTATACTCAGGATTTTTTTATATTTTTTAGGCTTATTTCATAATAAACTTAAGGGGGATCTTATATGAAACTTAAAAAATTATTTAACAAGAAATTATTAGGAGTCGTGTTATCTTTAACACTAGGTATCTCAGCTGTAGGGTGTTCAACTAAAAGTAATGTATCAAGTAAAAATGATAAAACAATAGCTGTTGGCGCTATGCAAGTTCCAGGTACAGAATTATTTGAACATCTAAAATCTGAAGTAGAAAAAGAAGGTTATGAACTTGAAATAGTAACATTTAATGACTATACTACTCCAAATACAGCATTAGCTGATAGTGAGATTGACGCTAATTTATTCCAACATAGACCATATTTAAATGAATCTATAGAAAAGCAAGGATATGATTTAACAGATGTGGTAAGACTATATGAAGTTCCTCTACAAGCATACTCAAATAAAATAAAATCTTTTGATGAATTAAAATCTGGAGATAAGTTTGCAATACCTAATGATCCAACAAATGGATCTAGAGCCTTAAAAATATTAGAAGATGAAGGAGTAATAAAATTAAAGGAAGGTGTAGAACTATCTTCTGCAAAAGATATAATTGAGAATAAAAGAAATATAGAATTTATAGAAGCTGACGCTAGTCAATTGCCTTCATTATTACAAGATGTAGATGCTGCATTCATAAATGGTAATTTTGCTGCTGCTGCCGGATTAGATGCAAATAAACAAAGTATATACTCTCCAGAAATAGACGGTACATACGAAAATGTATTAGCATGCAGAACTGAAGACTTAAATAGTGAAAAAATAGAAATATTAAAAAAGATTTTAACATCTGATGAGTCTAGAAGCTTCTTAAAAGAACATTATAAAGGTATAATAATTCCTACATTTTAAATATAACTAAAAATAGCTCCTACATGTTATTTAACATAATAGGAGCTATTTTATATAATTTATTATTTATTTTTCGCTTTTTTCATAGACTGAATTGCTTTTAATGTACCCATCTTAGAATGATCAAATGTAAGTCCACCTTGGAAGTATACATTATATGGAGGTCTTATAGGAGCATCTGCACTTAATTCTATTGAAGATCCTTGTATGAATGCACCTGCTGCCATTATTACTTCACTGTCATAACCTGGCATTGCCCATGGCTCTGGTCTAACGTAAGAATCAACTGGAGCTGCAGCTTGTACTCCTTGACAGAAGCTTATAACTTCATCAGCATTATTAAGCCTAACAACTTGAATTATATCACTTCTTAAATCATCATATTTTGGAAGTACGTCATATCCTAATTTTTCAAATGCTCTTGCACAGAATATAGCACCCATTACAGCTTGAGAGGTAACATATGGTGCCATGAAAAATCCTTGAAGAACTGTTCTTGTAGTTCCAAATGTAAGTCCACATTCTTTACCTATTCCTGGAGTTGTTAATCTATATGATATCATTTCAACTAATTCTTTCTTACCAGCGATATACCCACCTGTTAATGCAAGACCACCACCTGGGTTTTTAATTAAAGAACCAGCCATTATATCTACGCCAACTTCTGTAGGCTCTTTTGTATCTAAAAATTCTCCATAACAGTTGTCAACCATAACTATTATATCTTTATTGATTGATTTTACAGTTTCTACAGCTTCTTTTATATCTTCTATTGTAAGAGATTTTCTCCAAGCGTATCCCTTAGACCTTTGTATCATTACAAGCTTAGTTCTATCATTTATTTTATTTTTTATACCTTCTAAATCTATATTTCCATCCTCTAAAAAGTCAACTTGATCATATGTAACTCCAAACTCTTTTAAAGATCCTTTTTCTTCCCTTATACCTATAACTCCTTGTAGGGTATCATAAGGTGCACCAGTAACTGAAAGTATTTCATCACCTGGTCTTACAATACCTTGTACACATAGACTTAATGCATGAGTTCCATTTACTATTATCGGTCTAACTAGTGCATCTTCTGCTCCAAATACATTTGCAAATATTTCTTCTACTTTTTCACGACCTATGTCATTATATCCGTAACCAGTAGTCCAGTTAAAGTGATTATCACTTAAATGAGCTTCCTGCATTGCCTTTAATACTTTATATTGATTAAATTCTCTTATTTGTTTTAGTTTTTCAAACTGAGGTTCTATGTCCTTCATTACTTCTTCTGCTAATTCAAAAGTTTCATTATCAAGTCCATAAAATCCTTTTAGTAGATCTTTAGTTTCATTAAGCATTTTATTCCACCTGTCTTTTTGTTTAATTTTAACATTAGAATTTTACCATATCACATATATTACTGCAAGTTTATACTTAATATAGTATTTTAAGTATAATAATATATTAATACTATTTGTAATTACAATACTTTAAATTTTTATTTTTGGATATATTAATATATACAATAATCTAAATATTAATATAGAAAGAGGACAACTTAATATGATAGGTATGATTGGATTAATTTTATCATTATCTTTGATAATAATATTAGCTTATAATGGATATTCAACAATTATAACTGCTCCACTAATAGCATTATTGACTGTATTAATTATAGGTGGAGAATCTAGTACACATTTAATGGTTCATTACACAGAAATATATATGGGTGGTTTTTCTAACTTTGTAAAAAACTATTTTCCAATCTTTCTAACAGGTGCTATTTTTGCAAAGTTAATGGAAGAAGTTATGTATGCTAAGTCTATAGCAAACTTTATTACGAATAATTTAGGAAAAGACAAAACTATATTAGCTTTAGTACTTGCTGGTGCACTTTTAACCTATGGAGGTGTATCTTTGTTTACTGTTGCATTTGTCTTGTATCCAATAGCAAATGTACTTTTTAAAGAGTCCAATATCCCTAAGAGATTAATTCCAGGGACTATTGCATTAGGTGCATTTACATTTACTATGACTGCTCTTCCTGGAACTCCAGAAATTCAAAACGTTATACCTATGAGATACTTTGGAACAGATACATTTTCCGCTCCATTAATAGGAATAGTGGCTAGTTTGCTAATGCTAACACTTGGTATGACATGGCTTACATACCGTGTAAAAAAAGCTGAATTAAATTTAGAAGGCTACGGTAACCATTTTATAGAAAATAGTAACATTGATTCTAAAGATCCTCCAAATATATTTGTAGCACTTGCACCAATATTGATTATATTTACAAGTAATTTATTCTTTTCTAAGGTATTTTATAAACTTATTGATGGTTCATATCTAAATAAGTATAATCTTACTTTAGATAATGTATCTGGAACATGGAGTGTTATTATTTCTATTGTCATAGCTATATCATTTATAATATTGCTTAACTCCAAAAAAATATCTAACTTAAATAATGTTATTAACGGAGGTATTTCAAATTCATTTTTACCTTTACTTAGTTCAAGTGCCATTGTTGGTTATGGAAGTGTTATAAAGTCTTTACCTGTATTTATTACATTACAATCAATAATACTTCATATATCTTCTAACCCTATAGTATCAGAAGCTTTATCGGTAAATATAATATGTGGTATTACTGCTTCTGCTTCAGGAGGTCTTACTATAACATTAGATTCACTAGCACATACTTTTATAGCTATGAGTAATACTCTTAACATATCACCACAAATCATGCATAGAATCGCTTCTCTTGCTTCAGGTGGACTAGATACACTTCCACATAACGGTGCTGTAATTACAACACTGGCTATTTGTGGATTAACTCATAAAGATTCATATAAAGATATATTTATTACCTCTGTACTTATACCAATATTTGTGACTACTATAATAGTTATAGTAACTTCAATATATTACACTTAAAATATAAAAAGACTCAAACTAGAAATAAGATCAGTTTGAGTCTTTTTATATTTTAAATTATTAATATCTATTATTAGTAGTAGCTTGAACTTGATTATTTTGTAGATTTATATTTTTATCAGGTATCATAGTTGATACTGCATGTTTATATATCATATTTTGTTGTCTGTTATCCCCTTCTACTAAGATTATGTAACTATCAAATCCTTTTACAACACCTTTAACTTTAACTCCATTCATTAAGTATATAGTTACAGGTATTCTTTCTTTTCTTGCATTATTTAAAAATAAATCCTGTAAATTTAAAACTGAATTTTTCATTGCCTAATACCCTCCCGAGATAAATTAAATTTTAAAATTATGTATATATTTTATTTAATATTTTACACTATTCTATATTATATTTTATACAAGTTTAATACTATTTTCAATAAAACTTAATACATCTTTTTCTAATATGTCGAAATCTTCATATTCATCTAGATTAAACCATTTAGCTTCTTTATACCTTTTAAACCATGTAATTTGCCTTTTAGCATATCTTCTAGAATCTCTTTTTATTATTTCTATAGCTTCATCATATGCATACTCACTATCTAGATATTTAATAATTTCTTTATATCCTATACCTTGCATAGATATTAAATCTCTAGAGTATCCCATATTAAGTAAGTTTTTAACTTCATCTACTAGACCTTTTTCCAACATTATGTCTACTCTTTTATTAATTCTTTCATATAAGTGAGCTCTGTCTCTATTTAAGACTATAATTATCGGTTCATATTTATCATTAAATTGTAAATCTTTTGAGAAATCATTCATTTTTTCTCCACTAAGACACACTTCTAAAGCCCTTATAACTCTTTTAGTATTATTTTTGTGTATCCTACTTGCTGCATCTTCATCAAGTTCTTTAAGCTTATTGTGTATATAATCTATACCATTTTCTTCAAGTTCTAATTTAAGCGTCTCTCTTAACTCATCATTAGCATTTGACTTTGCAAAATCCATATTATAAATTAATGAATTTAAATATAATCCTGTTCCACCTGTAACTAATGGCAACTTTCCTTTATTAATAATTTCTTCTATATAATTATCAGCTCTTTTTTGGAATTCTGAAACAGAGAAGTTATAGTCTGGCTTTACTTCATCTATCATATAATGAGTAACTCCACTCATCTCTTCCTTAGTTACTTTAGCACTTCCTACATCCATATACTCATATATTTGCATAGAGTCTGCTGATATTATTTCTGCATCCAAATTTTTAGCTATTTTAATAGACAAATCAGTTTTTCCAACTGCAGTTGGTCCTGTAAGTATAATAAGTGGTACTTTCTTCATAATAACCTTCCTTAAATTACATGATTCTTTTAAACATTTTTTCAATTTCTTTTTTTGTTATTTCAACTATTATAGGTCTACCATGTGGACAAGTAAAAGGATTTGTACATAAGCTTAATTGATTGATTAAACTATCAATTTCAATATTATGTATTTTATCATTTGCTTTTATAGCTGCTTTACAGGCCATTGATGCAAACTTTTCACCCTTTAACTCATAATTATTTTTTATTTCATCTATATTATCTATTATTTGAAGTATAAATTTTTCAGACTCCGGAACTCCAAATGTAGTTGGTACACATCTTATCATAATATGATTATTACCAAAGATCTCTATTTCAAAACCAAACTTCATAAATAAATCTAGGTTCTTTTCCACTTGTAACATATCAACACTAGATAACTCTAAAATTATAGGATCAAGCAACATCTGCATACTTATATCATGGTTATAAAACTTCTCCATATATTTTTCGTATAAAACCCTTTCATGTGCTACATGCTGATCTAGTAAATACATAGAATTTCCTTTTTGCAATACTATATAAGTGTTAAATATAGTACCTACTACATTATAACCACTTAGTGAAAATTTATTATCATCCTCCACAAAGAATCCTTCTTGAAAACTTTCAATAGGTTCATCATTTTTATCTTCAAAAATAGTATCTATATAGTCCGTTTCTTCTATCTTATCTAAACTTTCTAAATCTTCCATACTGAAAGATTTGCTTATATCTATGTTACCATCTATAATGAACTCGTTTTTATTATCTAACTTGCTTATAGTTATGTTTTTAGTTGGTAATTCTATTTTATCTTTATTAATTATAGATCTTTCTAAGCTTTTAGTTATATTATTATTTTCTTTTAAGCTATTGTCTATTTCATTTATTAAATTATAATTATCATTTATACTTATATGTTCATTTTTATCATTGTTTATACTAATATTTGATTTATTATCTTCTTTATTTTCATTAAGTATTTCATTTACAGACTTAAAGCTATTTATATTTAAGTCCTTAGATATATCAATTACTTCTATTGGAGCTTCACTTTCTTTTACTTTATCTATATTTTGTATAGACTTTATAGTAGGATTACTAGTTTTTTCATAAATCTCGTATTTTCCTAGTAAATTAGAACTCAATAATCTTCTTCTTAAATAGTCTCTAAGCTCTATATATAGATCTTTCTCATCTTCAAACTTAACTTCAAGTTTTGTAGGATGTATATTAACATCTATTTTAGATGGATTTATTTTAATATTTAAAAAGCATACTGCATGTTTTCCAATTGGAATTATAGATTTATAAGCTTCTGCTATTGCATCTAATATAACCTTACTTTTTACAAATCTTTTATCTATATATGTATGTTGTAAGTTTTTATTTGATCTGTAAGCATTATTATTGCCTATATATCCACTCATTTTAAAATACTCGCACTCAAAATCTACATCAATTAAATTTTCAGTAATGTCTTTTCCATAAATACTTCTAATTACATTAATAAGTTTTCCATCACCTGGTGTATTTAGCATTTGCTTTCCATTATTTATATACTTGAACTGAACATTTGGATTTCCTATTGCAAGCTTATTAATTAAATCACTTATATTAATAGTTTCAGCATGAGTTGATTTTAAAAACTTTTGTCTAACCGGTGTATTAAAGAATATATCTCTTATTATCATAGTTGTACCATTATTAGTTCCAACGGGCTCCTTAGATATTATCTTACCACCTTCAACTATAACTTTAGTTCCTACAGCTTCTTCTTTTGATTTAGTTATCATTTCCAGTTTTGATATAGCAGATATAGATGCTAATGCCTCACCTCTAAAACCTAAAGAATATAAATCATATAAATCATCTATTTTTTTTATTTTACTAGTTGCATGTCTTAAAAATGATTTATCTACTTCGCTGGATAATATTCCATATCCATTATCGGTTATTCTTATGGACTTTTTACCACCATCTACTATATCTATAATTACTTTAGTAGAATTTGCATCTATACAATTTTCTACTAATTCTTTTACTACAGAAGAAGGTCTTTCGACAACTTCCCCTGCAGCTATTTTATTTATTGTTAAATCGTCTAATATATTAATTCTATTTGACATAATCTACCTCCAGGAGGTTATTTTTTCTCTTTTGCTTTTTTCTGAAGATTAAATAAAGCATTCATAGCATCTATTGGAGTCATAGATAATATATCTAAGCTAAGTATTTCATCTGATAAGTTATTATCATTTATAGTATCAAATGATATTTGAGTTACTGCACTTTCTTTTACAACTTCACTTTCTATAGAATTACTTAACTCTTTGTAGTCCTTATTTAACTTATCAAAATCTTTTTTTACATTCTTATAATCCTTAACTAACTCAATATGTTCCTTCTTTAATGTTTCATACTCATTCTTAAAGTTATTTGAAGTTAACTTTTCTATCTCTTCTTGTAATTGGTTTATTCTGCTAGTATCAGTATCTTTAATAGAATTATATTTGTTGATAATATCTAAGTTTTCACTTTTGTTTAAAGCTACACTATTATTTATATGATTTTTTTCTAAATCACTTAGTATTTCTTTAGACCTATTTATAACTTCCTTAGGAAGCTTAGCAAGCTGCGCTACATAAATACCATAACTTTTATCTGCACCTTGTGGTATTATTTTTCTTAAAAATACTATTCCTTCATTATCTTCTTTAACTGCTATAGAGTAATTTTTAACTTCACTGAATTCATTTTCTAAATCAGTTAACTCATGATAATGAGTTGCAAAAAGTGTTTTACACTTAATTTCCTTTTGAATATATTCAACTATTGACCATGCTAAACTTATACCATCATAAGTACTAGTCCCTCTACCTATTTCATCAAGGATTACTAAACTCTTATCAGTAGCATTTTTTAATATATGTGATACCTCACTCATTTCAACCATAAATGTAGATTGACCTTGAGACAAATCATCACTAGCTCCAACTCTTGTAAATATTCTATCACAAATAGGTATATTAGCATATTCAGCAGGGACAAATGAACCTATATGAGCCATTAATGTAATTATTGCAGTTTGTCTCATATAAGTAGATTTACCAGCCATATTGGGTCCAGTTATAATATTTATTATATTTTCTCCACTATTTAAATAAGTATCATTAGGAACAAAGTTTTCTTCTCCTACTATACTTTCTATAACAGGATGGCGCCCATTTTTTATATCTAATTTATTATCTTCATTTATACATGGTTTTACATAGTTATTCATATAGGCTACTGTAGCAAAAGATACAAACACATCTATATTTGCTATTATTTTTGCTACTTTTTGTATTCTATCTATATTTTTATATATAGTTTCTCTTATATTAACAAATATTTCATATTCTAATGTTTTTATTTTTTCTTCTGCATTAAGTATTTTATCTTCTATTTCTTTTAATTCTGATGTTATAAATCTCTCTGCATTACTTAAAGTTTGCTTTCTTATATATCCATCATCGATATTTGCAGTACTTAGATTTGCTTTAGTTATTTCTATAAAATATCCAAATACTTTATTAAATCCTATTTTTAAAGACTTAACACCTGTTTTTTCTCTTTCACGATTTTCTATTTCTTTTATCATGAAAGCTCCATTTTTAGAAATATCTCTAAGTTCCTTTAATTCATCATTAAATTCAGATTTTATTATATTTCCATCTTTTATAGTTATACTTGGATCTTCTTTTATAGCATCTTCTATTAAACTATAAATATCATTTAAATCATCCATACTGTCTATATATTTTTTTAGTATTTCTGCACTTGATGATTTTATTATATTGTTTAATTCAGGTAGTTTTTCTATAGAATTTTTTAAATGTATCATTTCCTTTGGAGTTACTTTTTCAAATGCAATTTTTCCGCATATTCTTTCTATGTCATATACATTTTTAAGTATCTCGTTTAAGTCTTCTCTTAACATAAAGTCATCTTTTATTTCTTCTATAACATTAAGACGTCTTTCTATTCTTTTTTTGTTTACTAATGGCTCTTCTACATATTTTCTAAGAAGTCTTCCTCCCATAGCAGTAGAGGTCTTATCTAATACATGAAGTAATGACCCTTTTTTCTTGCTTCCTCTTATGGTTTGAGTAAGTTCTAGGTTATTTCTAGTAAACATATCAAGCACCATATACTCACTTGAATTATATATATTAATATTATTAATATTTGAAGTAACTTGTTTTTGCGTATTATAAATATAATTTAAAAGTATACATAAACTTGTTTTTATTAAACTGTTATCATCAAATTTTAATTTACTTAAATATTCTTCACTAAAATACTGATTTAGTATATTTGTGTCTAAATATTTTTCCTCAAAATTCTCATTTATATATATATTGCCTATAGTAGCTATATTCTTTAATTCATCCATAAAACTTAAATCATTTAGTATTATTTCTGTTGGGTGAATTTTTGCTATTTCTTCTACTACTTTATCTTTACTTAAATAAGTGGCATTTGTTTCTCCTGTACTTATATCAACATAAGTTAAACCTATGTTATGATTTACCTTATATAATGAAAGTAAATAGTTATTCTTTTTATTTTCTAGTAAGCTTCCTTCAAGTACTGTACCAGGAGTTACTACTCTTATTACATCTCTTTTTACTATTCCTTTTACTGTAGCAGGATCTTCAAGCTGTTCACCTATAGCTACCTTGTAACCATTTTCTACTAACTTAGATATATATGAATTTGCAGAATGGAAAGGTATACCGCACATAGGTGCTCTTTCTTCTAATCCGCAAGACTTTCCTGTTAATGCTATTTCTAATGTTTTTGAAGCCACTATAGCATCTTCAAAAAACATTTCATAGAAATCTCCTAGTCTGAAGAATAATATACAATCGGGGTATTTATCCTTACATTCAAAGTATTGTTTCATCATAGGAGTTAATTTACTTCTGTCTATTTGCATGTTTTGACCTCCTTTGTATCTAAATTATTATTATATCATAATGAAGAATTATTATTAAGATGTTTAATATTAAAAAGCCCACTATATGTGAGCTTTAAAACTACTTTATTTTTTTAATAAATTGTCTATTGGCATGCATTTATCTAAATAATACCACTTACATTGTGTATCTATAAGCTTTGCATACTCTTTTTTCTTATCATATCCATCTGACTTTTTAGTATAGAATCTAAATTCTTTTTTGCCATTTTTATTTATAATAGTTTCATATCTAAGATCTTTAATAAACTTAGATTCTAAATAACCAAATATTTGAACTTCTTCTATATTATATAGGTCTTTAACTAAATGTCTATTTATATTATCTCTCTTATTAACCATTTCCATATTTAAATGAACACCTATATAGTAATCTTTATGATTATTAGAAAACTCACTCTTATCTATTATAAGTCTTGTGTGAATTTCTTTTGCTATTGCAGTTTTTATACCTATATTATTAGATGATAATAATTTGTAGTCTATCCCTTTATAAATTAAATAGTTTATAACTCCACACTCAGCTATCTTTTCTATAAATAATCTTTGCTTTCCAACTTCTTTTTTTAGCTGGTCATCTTTTATATCTTTAGGAACTAATTTTTTATAATAATCTGATGAGTTCACACTTTCCTCAGCAAATTTAATACACTCTTCTACTTGGTGTTTTGTTACTGTAACAGATTTAGTAATTTGCTTATCAAATTTTTGCTTTATTGCTATATCTTTTACAAATATTTCATACTTATTATTTGGCGTTATATAATTCATTGTCTAATTTCTCCTATTACTTTATAACTTTTTTAGGTCTTAAATCTGATTGACTTAAGTGCCTTCTTATTATATATGAAGTCCCATCTTTTTTAAATTCAGCTTCATATGAATATCCATACTTTTCTATTTCATAAAAGTCGAGTATCTTAACAGCATATCCAGACTTTAAAGATATGTTTTTAGTATAAGTATCACTACCATCAACATGTACTTTTATTCTTCTATCTTTAGCAAGGTATGCTATATCATTTATATCAAATTCTCTTTTTATCATGATTTCTCCTTATGTTTTACAACAAGTTGTGTCATTATATTATACATCTAAATTAATATAAAAGCTAATAATTATATTTTTCGATTTTTTACCTAAAAAAGAAGTATCCTATAAATTTGTAGGATACTTCTTTTTTTATACTATTCATCTGATTTAATCGATTGTTTTCTTTACTGTTATTATACATACTAATGTAAGAGAAATACACGATACCCCCATAAAAATCCATGCTATTGTTGTCATAACTACATCTCCTTTTTAATTAAAATTTGTCTAATATTTTATATTTAAGAAAACATTCGCTATATTTATCTTATGTCATAATTAATATATTCATTTTTATGTAAGATATTGTTTAATTTATAAATTATTATATATTTTGATTATTATATATTTACTGAAAATATATTGAATTTGTAGTATAATAATACTTATCTTAGTTAATTTTAAATTTTAATTTCTTTCATTCTTAGGAGGAAATTTATGAAACAATTAGTTATTGGAGATTTAATTGCAAATGTACCTGTAATACAAGGTGGTATGGGTATAGGAATATCACGCTCATCTTTAGCTTCAGCAGTTAGTAATGCCGGTGGTATAGGAGTTATATCTGGCGTAAATATTGGATATGATGAATATGATTTTGAAAATAATACTTTAAAGGCTAACCTAAGAGCTTTAAAAAAACATATTCAAATCGCTAAGGAAAAATCTAATAATAGTATTATTGGAGTTAATTTAATGGTTGCCATGAGCTACTATGAAGAGCATGTAAAATCCGCTGTAGAATCTAAATGTGATTTAATAATTTCTGGAGCTGGTCTTCCTTTAAAGTTGCCTAGCTTAGTAAAAAATTCTAAAACAAAAATAGCTCCAATAGTGTCATCATCAAAAGCTGCTAATCTAATATTAAAAATATGGGATAAAAAAGACAATACTACAGCTGACTTAATAATAGTTGAAGGACCTAAAGCTGGAGGTCATCTAGGCTTTAGTAATGATGAATTAAATGATATAAATTCTATTAATTATGATGATGATTTTAAAAATATTTTAAATATCGTAAAAAATTATGAGAAAAAATATAATAAAAAAATACCAGTAATAGCAGCAGGAGGAATTTCTTCTAGCCATGATGTGAAAAAATATTTAGATTTAGGAGCTAGTGGTGTTCAAGTTGGAACTAGATTTGTTCCCACATATGAATGTGATGCACACGAAAACTTTAAAAGTATATATATCAATTCAAAAAAAGAAGATATAAAAATCGTTAAAAGTCCAGTGGGTCTTCCAGGGAGAGCTATAAAAAACAAATTCTTAGATTCTATAACTTTATCAAGACCTAATATTCGTAAATGCTATAATTGTTTAGTTCCTTGTAACCCTAAAAGTACACCTTACTGTATTTCAGCAGCTTTAATTAATGCAGTAAAAGGAGATATAGACAATGCTTTACTATTTTGTGGTGCTGATGCTTATAAAATAAATGAAGTAAAATCTGTAAAAGAAGTCATAAATGAATTGGTTTCTGAATTATAGATTATAAAAGTAAAAGCTATCTTACTTATATTATTTAAATAATCAATTAGTAAGATAGCTTTTATTTTATTATAATTTTTTATAATAAAAAAGCCTCCTATTGGAAGCTCTCATATTTTCTCTCAAAAAATCTAGTTGCTTTGCCTAAAGCTTTAGTTAAAACACCTAACTCAGATTCATCAAAATTTTCAAGTATTTCATCAATCATTTCCTTATGGAAAACACCATGAGCATCAAAAACCATTTTACCTGCATCTGTTAAACTTACAAGAACAACTCTTCTATCTTCTTCTATTCTTTTTCTTTCTACATAACCTTTTTTTATTAATCTATTTATAGCCGTAGTAAGTGTACCCACAGTTATTCTTAAATCGTGTGCTATTTCACCCATAGTTCTATTACCTTCAGTTCCAATAGCTTCTATTGTATGAATTTCTGTTATTGATAAATTTGTAAACTCTGTTCTTTTCATAGCTTTTTCTTCGATATGTAATATATCATTAAATAATTGTACCAATAATGTGTTTAAAATTTCTTCTGTTGTATTATTCATAGTATCCGCTCTCCATATTTCTTATTCTAAATGTATTATAATAAATTTTTTATATAAATTCAATTGGTACTATGGTAACATTTTCAAATTATAGTCATTATTATAATATCATAATTTATAATCTCCTATTTTTCTAAACTTATTATACCTATTTAGGACTAATTCATCAACATCAGTATTTAAAAGCTCTTCTAAATCTTTAATTATATAATCTTTTATATAATATGCAGATTTTTTTGGATCTTCTTGTGCTCCATTTTCTGGTTCCTTAATAATATCATCTATAATATCAAATGCTTTCAAATCATCAGAGGTTATTTTCATTGTCAGTGCAGCTTTTTTCGATTTAGTAACGTCTTTCCAAAGTATAGAAGCAAATCCTTCTGGTGATAAAATTGAATATATAGCATTTTCCATCATATATACTTTATCTCCTAATGCAAGAGCTAATGCTCCACCGCTTCCTCCTTCACCTATTATAATAGATATTATAGGCGTTTTCAAATTGCTCATTTCCATTAAGTTTTGAGCAATAGCATACCCTTGACCTCTTTCTTCTGCTTCTATTCCACAAAACGCTCCTGGAGTATCAACAAAGCAAATTACAGGCCTTTTAAATTTTTCAGCTTGTTTCATTAATCTAAGGGCTTTTTTGTATCCTTCGGGATGTACCATTCCAAAATTAGTATCTATATTTTCTTTTGTAGTTTTACCTTTATTTATACCAATTACAGTAACATTTATACTATTTATGCTTCCTATACCTGCAACTATTGCTTTATCATCTCTAAATGATCTATCTCCATGAAGTTCTATAAATTCATCAAATATATTTTCTATATAGAATCTAGAGTTTGGTCTATCCTTATGCCTAGCAATATTAACCTTATCCCATATTATATTTTCACTATTTTGCATACTCAGCCACCTCATGTAAATTTAATATTCTAGATAAATAGTTTCTTAAATCTTTTCTTTTAACAATTGAATCTATAAAGCCTTTTTCTAATGCAAATTCTGCACTTTGAAAAATCTCAGGTAATTTTTCATTTATTGTATTTTCTATTACCCTTCTTCCGGCAAAACCTATCACTGCATTTGGCTCACTTAGAATTATATCTCCCTGCATAGCAAAACTTGCACTAACTCCACCTGTTGTTGGATTTGTTATTATACTAATATACAATAAACCCTCTTTATCATGTCTTGCTATTGCAGCTGAAGTTTTAGCCATTTGCATAAGAGAAAATATGCCTTCTTGCATTCTAGCTCCACCTGATGTTGTAAATATAATAAGAGGTAGTTTATTTTCATTAGAATATTCTATAATCCTAGTTATTTTTTCTCCTACTGCACATCCCATGCTTCCCATCATAAAATTATTATCCATAACTGCAGTTGCAACTTTAATATCATCTATCTCTCCTACTCCAGTTATTACAGCTTCATTTAAATCAGATTTTTCTTTATTTAACTTTAGTTTTTCTTCATATCCTTCGAAATTCAAAGGATTTTTAGATTCTATATCATAAAAAAATTCTACAAAGCTATCTTCATCAAAAATTTGATTTATTCTTGTTCTTGCAGAGATATTAAAATGATGACCACATCCTATACATACATTATGATTTTTTTCTAAATCTTCTTTATATAATATATTTTTACATTTAGGACAATTAGTCCATTTTCCATTAGGTATGTTAGGAAGAGAAGATGATTCATCTAAATTTCTAGTATTAACTGTAACATATTCTCTTTTTCTAAATAAATTCTTAAGCATTGCTATTCACCAACTTATCTTCTATAAATGATGTATTATAATTTCCATCTATAAAATCATCATGTTCAAGTATTTCATATTGGAAATCAATATTTGTTGTAACACCACCTATTGCAAATTCATCTAAGGCTCTTTTCATCTTTATTATTGCATCTTCTCTATTATCTGAAAAAGTAATAAGCTTACCTATCATAGAGTCATAATATGGAGGTATTTCATATCCACAATATATAGCACTATCAACTCTTACACCAAGACCTGAAGGTATATATAGTTCTGTGATTTTGCCTGGACATGGTCTAAAGTTATTATTAGGGTCCTCAGCATTAATTCTACATTCTATTGCATGACCAGATATTTTAATATCTTCTTGTTTTATATCTAAATTCATACCAGAGGCTATCTTTAACTGTTCTTTTACTATATCTATATTTGTTACCATTTCAGTTATTGGATGTTCTACTTGAATTCTTGTATTCATTTCCATAAAATAAAATTCACCATTATTATCTACTAAGAATTCAATAGTCCCTGCATTTTTATAATTTACAGTTCTAGCAGCTTTAATAGCAACCTCACCCATTTTTTCTCTTAAGTTTTCATCTAAAAAACATGATGGAGCTTCCTCTAGTACTTTTTGGTTGTTTCTTTGAAGTGAACACTCTCTTTCCCCTAAATGTACTATATTACCATATTCATCAGCCAGTATTTGAAACTCTATATGCCTTGGATTTTCTATATACTTTTCAATATAAACTTTATCTTCACCAAAGCATGCTTTTGATTCTAACTTAGCAGCTTCAAAATTATGTTTAAACTCTTTAGAGTCTCTAACTATCCTTATACCTTTTCCACCACCTCCAGCAGCCGCTTTTATCATTAAAGGAAACCCTATATTATTAGCTAAGTCTATTGCATGTTCATACGAAGTTATTTCACCTTCATATCCTGGTACAACTGGAATATTTGAATTTTTCATAATCTCTCTAGCTCTTGCCTTATCACCCATCAATTCAATAACCTCATAATCTGGTCCAATAAATTTTATGTTACATTCTTTACACATTTTAGCGAATTTTGGATTTTCTGATAAAAATCCAAAACCGGGATGTATACCTTCACATCCCGTCAAAACACATGCGCTTAATATATTTGTCATATTTAAATAGCTATCCTTACTAAGAGGTCCTCCTACACAAACAGCTTCATCTGCCATTTGAGCATGAAGTGCATCTTTATCCCCTTCAGAATAAATTGCTACAGTACTTATATTAAGCTCTCTACAAGCTCTAATTATTCTAACTGCAATTTCACCTCTGTTAGCTATAAGTATTTTCTTTAACATAAATATCACCTACCCAATAGCAAACATTATCTCGCCTTCGCAAACTAAATTACCATTTACAGTTGCTTTACCTTTTCCAACACCTATATTACCTTTTAATCTTATTATTTCTATTTCTAAATCAAGTTTATCACCAGGTATTACCTGCCTTTTCCATCGTACTTTATCAGCTCCAACTAAAAATCCTATTTTTCCTTTAAAACTATCCATAGAAAGTATACATATAGCTCCCATTTGAGCCAATGCCTCTAATATTAGTACACCAGGCATTACTGGATATTCAGGGAAATGACCATTAAAAAAATTTTCATTTATAGTTACATTTTTGTATCCTTTTGCACTTTTACCTTCAACTACTTCTTCAACTCGATCTATCATAAAAAAAGGATATCTATGTGGCAAAATATCTTTTATTTCTTTTATATTTAGCATTTATACTCTCCTTACCTTAAACAATGAATCTCCATACTGTACCATTTCTCCATTTTTACCTAGTACACTTACTATCTCGCAATCATATTCTGCACTAATTTCATTCATTAACTTCATAGCTTCAACTATACAAATAACATCACCTTTATTTACTCTTTGCCCAACACTTACAAATGGATTATCTTCTGGAGACATGGCCTCATAAAATGTACCTACTATTGGTGACTTTATAAATTCAAAACTTTCCTTAGAGTCTGTAATTTTAAGACTATCTTTATTAGAAATATTTAACCCATCATCAATAAGTCCCATTTCTCTAATTTCTATTCCTTCACTTAAATCTGTTATAGCTAATCTATTTATGCTTTTAGCATCTATTCCATCTATACTATTTTGTATATAATTTCTAGTAATAGATTTATCTATCTTTATAAATTCTTTATCATCTTGCATTTCAAAATAAGATAAATCAGAATTATTTATTATATTAATAAGTTCTTTTACTTCATTAAAATTCATATTAGCCTCCAACTACTCCCATCTCTTAAATAATAAAGATGCATTATGACCTCCAAATCCTAAGGAGTTGTTTATTGTATACTTAACATCACATTCTCTTCCAACATTAGGTACATAGTCTAAATCTAGTTCCTCTTCGCTTTCAGTATAACCAATTGTTGGTGGTATAAATCCTTCTTGTAATGTTTTTATACAAGCTATTGACTCTACAGCTCCTGCAGCTCCAAGTAAGTGACCAGTCATAGATTTTATTGAAGATATAGGTATATTTTTTGCATCCACTCCGAATACTTTTTTTATTGCTCTAGTTTCGAATAAATCATTATATGGAGTAGATGTACCATGTGCATTTATATAAGAAACATCACTTGGACTTATTTTTCCTTCATTAATTGCATCCATCATAGCTCTTGATGCACTCTCTCCATTTGGATCTGGAGATGTTATATGATATGCATCACAAGTTGAACCATACCCAACTATTTCACATAATATATTTGCATTTCTTTTTAATGCATGATCTAAACTTTCCATTACTAATATACCTGCACCCTCTCCCATTACAAATCCACTTCTATTTTTATCAAATGGTGTTGATGCCTTTTCTGGTATATTACTAGAATTTAGAGCTCTCATATTATTGAAACCAGCTATAGCTATAGGAGTTATAGATGACTCACATCCTCCAGTTATCATTACATCAGCATAACCATATTTTATATGTCTAAATGCATCTCCTATATTATTAGTTCCTGTTGCACAAGCAGTTACTGCTGATGTACAAGTACCTTTTGCTTCATATTTAATTGCAATATTAGCAGCTGCAGCATTTATTATTGTCATGGGTATATACATAGGTGATACTCTTTTCGGTCCTCTATTATATAATGCACTAAATTCATTCTCATGAGTATGGAACCCTCCAATACCAGAACCTACCATAACTCCAAGTCGATTTTTATCAATTTCATCTATATTAAGACCTGATTGTTTTATAGCCTCCTCACTTGCTATAAGTGCATACTGAGTAAACTTATCAAGTCGCCTACTTTCTTTTTTATCTAAATAATCTTCTACTTTTAAATTTTTAACTTCGCCAGCTATTTTCACATCTAAATTTTCAGTTTCTATAGACTTTATAAAATCTATACCTAATTTTCCATTTTTAGCATTTGACCAAAATTCACTTACATTGTTACCAATAGGAGTTATCGCACCTATTCCTGTTATTACTACTCTTTTACACATAATTTCCTCCTACATTGCCATTCCGCCATCAACGTGGATAACTTGACCTGTTATATAATTAGATTTGTCACTTCCTAAAAATACAGCTAAATTTGCAATATCTTCTACTTGACCTAATCTTTTAAGAGGTACTTGAGATATTATATTTTTCTTTTGATCATCACTTAGTACTCTAGTCATATCTGTGTCTATAAAACCTGGAGCTATAGCATTTACATTTATATTTTTACTTCCAATTTCACGAGCTAAAGATTTTGTCATACCGATAAGTCCAGCTTTTGAAGCTGAGTAATTTACTTGACCAGCATTTCCTATAACACCTACAACGGATGACATGTTTATTATTTTTCCTTCTTTTTGCTTTATCATTATTGGAGATACTGCTCTTAAACAGTTAAATGCTCCTTTTAAATTTACTTCTATTACACTATCAAAATCTTCTTCTTTCATTCTAATTAATAATGTATCTTTTGTTATACCTGCATTATTAACTAATATATCTATTTTTCCAAAAGCTCCTCTAGCTTCTTTTATTAATTTCTCTGCTTCTTCAAATTTACTAATATCTGCTTTGATTATCAAAGTATTAGATCCTAATTTATCTAATTCTTCTTTTAATTCAAGGGCTTCTTTATTACTATTTTTATAATTAAGTACTATGTTAGCACCTTCTTTAGCATACTTTAATGCTATGCTTCTACCAATACCTCTAGAAGCACCAGTTATTATTGCACATTTTCCTTTTAACATCTTACTCCTCCTATTAATGAACACTATAGATTTACTGTTTGTAATTTTAATTTATCTAGTGTTTCATTTAAAGACTGTATATCTTCTACATTATAAACATTAACACTTTTATCTATCTTTTTTACAAATCCACTTAGTATTTTACCTGGTCCCAGCTCTATAAAAGTATCTACTCCTTTATCTATTAAATCCCTTATACTTTTTTCAAAAAGTACTGAAGACATTATTTGCTTTCTTAATAATTCTTTTATATCATCACTTTTTTTATAAGGACATCCTTTTACATTAGAATAAACAACTTTTTTTAATTCTTTTATATCAACTTTTTTTAATTCTTCATAGAACTTATAACTAGCTTCTTTATAAATAGAACTATGAAATGGTCCACTTACCTTTAGTGGCATTGCAATACCTTTTAATTCTTTTGCTATTTTTACACTCGCTTTTATAGCATCATGTTCTCCTGAGATAACTACTTGCCCTGGACAATTATAATTAGCACCTTCTACTAAACCATACTCGCTAGCTTTCTTTATTAGCTCTTCAACTTTTTCTTCACTTAGCTTAAGTATAGCTGCCATTGTTCCTTTATCAGAACTAACTGATAAATCCATTATTTCAGCTCTTTTTTTAATAAGATTCATACCATCCTCAAAAGACAAGCATTCACCATAAATTAAGGCCCCGTACTCTCCTAATGATAAACCTAATGTATAATCAGCCTCCACTCCATTAAGTTCTAAAGCTTTTTGGCAAGCTAATGATGTAAGTAAAATTGCTGGCTGACTATTCTTAGTTTTTGTTAATTCATTTATAGGACCTTTAAAGATTAGCTCTTTAATAGGCATATCTAAAATTTCTTCACCTTTATCAAATATATATTTACATTCATCTATGTTATCGTATAAATCTTTCCCCATATTTATATACTGAGATCCTTGACCTGGAAAAAGAAATGCCGTCTTTTTTCTCATTGTACCCTCCTAAGGACTTCATCAAGTTCATTCATTAATTCATTTATAATTTCTTCACAACTTTGTTTTTTATTTATCATTCCAGCAATTTGTCCTGCCATTACGCTACCATTATCAACATCTCCATGTATAACTGCTTTTTGAAGAGCTCCTTTACCTAAAGCTTCTATTTCACTTATATCAGCATTAGATTTTTCCAGTTTACTATATTCTCTAGTAAGCTTATTTCTTAAAACTCTAACAGGATGAGATGTTGAGGTACCTGTAACCTCACTATCTATATCCCTTGCATTTAATACCTTTTCTTTATAATTATCATGAACTCTACATTCATCTGATACTAAAAATCTAGTCCCCATTTGAACTCCACTAGCCCCAAGCATAAAAGATGCTGCTATTCCTCTACCATCACCTATCCCTCCTGCTGCTATAACAGGAATATCTATAGCATCCACAACCTGTGGAACTAAACTCATAGTAGTTAGTTGGCCTATATGTCCGCCTGCTTCCATCCCTTCTACAATAACTGCATCTGCTTTGAATTTTTCCATTCTTTTAGCAATTGCTACAGAAGGGACAACAGGTATTACTTTTATATTATTTTTTTTCCAATCATCCATATACTTTCCAGGGCTTCCAGCACCAGTAGTTACAACGGCTACCTTTTCATCACATACGAGTTTAGCTATTTCATCAACATTCTTGCCCATTAACATTATATTCACACCAAATGGTTTATCAGTAAGTGATTTTGCTTTTTGAATTTCAGATCTTACATCTTCTACATTTCCAACGCCACTTATAATACCAAGTCCACCTGCTTCACTTACGGCTGCTGCTAGTGTAGCATCTGAAATCCATGCCATACCACCTTGAATTATTGGATATTTTATATTAAGTAATTCTGTTATCCTAGTATATTTCATAGGTCCTCCTGTAACTTTACTATCTTACGAATTTACTTTTTCTTTTTGCTTATCTTCTATGTAATTTACTACATCTTGAATACTTTTCATATTTTCTGGTGATTCAACTTCTATTCCAAACTGCTCTTCTATTTCTATTACTAATTGGAATGTATCTAATGAATCTATACCTAATGATTCAAATGTACTTTCTAAAGTTATTTCATCTCTTTCTATTGATAAGTTCTCTTCTATTATTGTTTGTAATTTTTCAAATATCATTTTATTATCCTCCATTGATTTAATTTAATTTTTACTTGATCTTAGTTATCTTAGTTAATTTTATAAATTTTAAATTTCCTTATTTTATTTTAAATTATATAGCCCAGTTTATTAGAGTTGCACCATATGTAAGCCCAGCTCCAAATCCAACTAATATAATTTTGTTACCTTTTTTTATTAGTTTTTTTTTCCACATTTCACTTAATGCAATTGGTATGGATGCTGCTGAAGTATTTCCATACTCTTCTATATTCATATAAAACTTATCTACTGAAACTTTTAATTTTTTAGCAGCATAATCAATAATTCTTACATTAGCTTGATGTGGTATTATATAATCAATATCATCTAAGTTTAAATTATTTTCATTTAAAACTTTATTAATTGAATTTACTATAGTAGATGTAGCAAATTTAAATACTTCATTTCCATTCATTTTTAATTTGGAACTTTTTATAACCTTATTTTCCACAAATGGACTATCTACATCATTACCTTCAATAGTTATACACTTATACTTTTCTCCTTCTGATTTACAAAAGGAACTGATTAAACCAACATTATCGCTTTTTGATAAAACCACGGCACCTGCTCCATCACCAAATAATACACATGTAGATCTATCTTCCCAGTCAACTGATTTTGAAAGATTTTCTGCACCTATAACAAGTGCATTATTATATCCATTTGATTTCATAAGAGATTTTGCAACATCTAATCCGTATATAAATCCAGAACATGCAGCACTTATATCAAAGGCTACTGAGTTATTAGCACCTATTATACTTTGTACTATACAAGCAGTAGATGGAGTATACATATCTGGAGTACAAGTTGCTACTACTATTAAATCAATGTCTATTGATCTTATATTTGCATTTTCTAAAGCCATTTTAGCTGCTTCAGATGCCATATATGATGTATCCTCACCTATAGATACGTGCCTTTGCTTTATACCAGTACGTGAGTATATCCATTCATCACTAGTTTCTATAATTTCACTAAGTTGGTCATTAGTGATTATTTTAGAAGGAGCATACTTTCCAACACCTCCTATTATTACCTCTTTCATAAAACTCTCCTTGTTATTTTGATTTGTATATATTTTGAAATTCAAGATATCTTATCAAAAAAAATAATCCAAAGTATTTTTAATAAATCGTTTTATTTCCTTTGATAATCAAACTATATTATATTCGAAATAAAAAGTCAACTACTTTTTCTATATAAATATTTTTAAATGGCATTTTTATAAAATATTTATAATCATTCTATATTCTTAATCCATTGCAAACACTATTTTATATAAAAATATATTAAACTATTTATGAAAAATTTAAAAATAATATTTGAGGGTACATATTTTTAATGTAACCTTACTTTTAAATAAAGACTATATATTAATTTTTTAGTAAAACTTATATATATCAATTATTATAAAATCAGCATATTTGCCTACTTCAATGATTCCAATTTCATTTTCTCTAAAAATCTGATAAGCCTGTCTATAAACCCTGGTAATATTACTTTTTCACCAGTATCTATTATCTTAATGTACTTATTTATATATTTTTATTTTTTTATTATTTATTCATAATATTATTAAACCTACTAGGTATATATATATTTTTTTTTATAAATAGATCTTTACTTATAACTTCATATAAATAGCATTACTATACTTATTTTCACGATAAAATTATAAAAATAGACATAGAGATTAGTATATACTATTCTCTATGTCTATTTAATTATATTTTAATTTTATTTTATTTTTTTCTTCTATTATTTGTAAGTATACCAGCTACAGCCGTAACCCCCATACCAATGTACCCTAATATGCTTATATCTCCTGTTTGAGGATTTGATGGTTTGTTTCCATTTTGGTTTCCGTTACTACTTCCACCATTCCCGTTATTATTATTGTTATCTCCATTTTGGTTTCCGCTATTACTTCCACCATTTCCGTTATTATTATTGTTATCTCCATTTTGGTTTCCGCTATTACTTCCACCATTTCCTGGCTTACCAGCTTCAACTTCATCTATTACAGCATTTACCATAGCTTTTACGTCTTCAATTGACATATCTTTTACTTCTAATATAGCTATAAGTTCTTTATTTTTTATTTTTGAATTATATACTTTAATTAGGGACTTTCCGTTTTCTTGTACAGATTCTACTGTATATCCGTTTTTAACAGCCTCTAATAATATATCTTTTAAGTACTCACTTTCAACTTCAACTTTTATAGCATTACCAATCATTGTACCCGCTAAAATTCTACCCTGCTTAGTATAATTAACAGTACCTAAAGTTTTTATAAAGTTAACTAATGATTCTTCTAATGAAGAGTATTCATTTAATGTAGGAACATCACCAAAGCATGGATAGTCATCTCCACCAGCTGCCATAAAATCATTTGTTGCTACTGTATAAGTTTTGTTCATATCTAAATCTTTACCATTTATAGTTAAAGATATTATTCTATCTCCTACCTTTTTACTTGGATCAACTACAAATTTTATACCTGCTACATGTGGGAATCCACCTAAAGATTCACCGTAACTTCTAACACCAAATTCAAGGATTTGTTTTATTTGAGCTCCTGTAAGCTGTTTTGTAACTATATAGTTTCCAAAAGGTAAAACACTTACTATATCACCTTTAGTAATATCTCCAGCTTTTATACTAGCACGGATTCCTCCTCCATTAGTTATAGCTATATCTGCTCCAGTTTCACTTATCATAGCATCTGTTATTAAGTTTCCTAAGTTTGTTTCACCAAATCTTACGCTATTTCTATCTCCATCTAAGTCTATAGTAGTTTTTCCGACTACTTCAGATAATACGTCTCCTTGTTTAGCATCTATTTCAGCTATTTTAGCCTTAACATTGGCATCAGGAGTTACTTTTAAAGCTTCTTCCTTAGTTATAAGACTTGCAGTAGCATCTAATACTTCATTATTTTCATCTAATTCTAACTCTACTTTGCCAAGATTTGATAAATACTCTCCTGTACTTACTAATAAAGTATCATTTACTTTATCTCCATTTTTAAATGTTGTATGGCTATGACCATCTACGTATACATCTATGCCATCAACTGCATTTATAACATCGTATGCTGTAGGATTGCTACTTTCATCAGTCCCAACATGTGATAGAGCTACTATTACATCTGCGCCTTGTTTTTCTAATTCAGCAACTTGTTCTTTTGCTGCATCAATCGGACTAGTAAATTCTATTCCTTTAACATTGTTAGGATTAGTTTTATAAGCTGTTTCTTGTGTAGCTATACCAAAGAATCCAACCTTTACAGTTTTTCCGTTGACTTCCATCTCCTTTATATTATTAGATTCAAACACAGATTGACCATCTTTCTTTACATTAGAAGCTAATAATCTAAGTTTATTTTCCCCATTTTTTAATGATACACTATTTTTAAATAACTCCATTAATCTTGAATATCCGTAGTTAAAATCATGGTTACCAGGAACAATATATTCATATCCAGCTGCATTTAATAAATCTACTGCATCTTGACCTTTACTTAATGTTACAAATGGTAAACCATGTATAGTATCTCCTGCATCAACTAGTATTGAATTTTCAGTATTATTTTTTATAGCTGCAACGGTATCTATACCTATTACACTACTGTCTGCCTTTAATCTACCATGAGTATCATTAGTATGGAGTATTGTTATTTTATTTGTATCTTCTTTTTCTTGTGTAGCTGATAAATCGTAGTAGTATTTATATAATTGCTCTCCTGCTACTTCTTTATTTGTAGATATTGCAGGATAATTTGCTAAGTAATTCACTCCATTTTCGTGAGAAGTAAAGTATACTTTTGTATCTGTATCTATAGTTTTAAACTTCCAGTTATTATCTACTGAAGGTTCTAATTTTCCAGCATCTTCTATATATTTCTTTAATACATCTCTACTTTCATCTGTTGTAGTGTATACTGGTACTTGTCTACCATTCCATGGGAAACTATCTCCCCCAGCTCTATAGTTATTAGTAGCTATTAAGAACTCTTGTTCTAAATCTATAGGTTTACCATTGTAAGTTAAATTATATATTCTTGAAGAATTTTCATTTATTACATTTCCTTTTTTATCATACTTAGGCTCTTGAGTTACATCTATTTCATATTCTACACCATCTATTACATCAAAGTTGAATGTAGGAAAATCTCTATTTATTAAATCTTGCTCCTTGGTAGAATTAGGGTCTATTGTGTTAAACATGTTAGCACAAAACTCTAACCATTCTTTCACATCTGCCCCAGTTAATTTTATAACTGCCATTGTATTATCGTATTTATATAAATTAGATAAATCTCTTATAGCAAGTCCTCCTGCTTTTATATCCACATAGTTTCCTGCGCTGCTTCCAGCTTTAAATGGCGCTGCTGCTGATAATATTGGAAGATCAGAATACTTAACTAGACTTGGGTCATTATCTTCTATTAATTTTTCAACATAAGCTTTTTGAGCATCAGATACTATTTGTATTGATGGATCATCTGCTACTAACGTGAAAAAACTATTTAAATCTTTTGTAACTTCTCCTGATTTTTCATTTACATATGCATCTGTTGCTTCATGATATTCTTTAACAACAGCTTCTGTTGCTTCATCATTTTCTTTTCCTTTTGTACTTATATTATTTATTTTAGTTTCTGAATCATTTATTGCATATGTAACATCATCGCCATCTTCTATTACATCTATTTTAAGATCTACTACACCAACTTCTTTAGCATTGTTTAATGGTTGAACATATTGAGTTATATCTCCATTAGATTTTTTTACATTATATTTAGCACTTCTATGTACATGTCCACCAACAACTACATCTACATCATCTATCATTGATATAGCATACCCTGCATTTTCTGCACCTTTCACATCTGTAGTTTCATCACCATATCCTGTATGAGCAAGTACTACAACTATATCTGCACCCTTATCTTTCATTTCCTTTGTGTAAGTTTTTACAGCTTCATCCATTTCATCTACTGTAACTTCACCATTTAATATAACTTTATCCCAATTTAATATTTGAGTTGGCACAACTCCTGTTACACCTATCTTTAATTCTCTTTCTACTCCATTAGAATCTACTACTTTTTCTGTTACTATTTTATATGGATCAAATACTAATTCTTTAGTCTTTGCATCTCTAAGGTTTGCACAAACCATTCCCATACTAGTGTTCGCCTTTGTTATTTGCTTTATGAAATCCATACCATAGTTAACCTCATGATTTCCTATAGTTGTCATATCATAACCTAAAGATTCTAAAGCTTCGTACACAGGATATTTTTGCCCTGGTTTTACTGGTTGCTTTATTGCATATAAGTTTGCTAATGGTGTTCCTTGTATTGTATCCCCGTTATCTACTAGGAGTACATTATCTACATTTGCATTTTTTGATTTATTAGCTTTTGCTTTTTCTTCCTTTATAACTGTTGCAGCTTTAACTAAACCCGAATTATTTGTTGTTGAACCTGTATAATAATCATAATTCATTAAGTTGGCATGTAAATCACTCGTGGCCATTACTTTAAAATCTATAGTTGTCTTACTTTCTTTTTCATTATTATCACTATTATCACTAACTTGATCATCTACTGAATCTTCAGTAGGTGTTGTACCTTCTTCTATTTCATTATTTACTTCTGAATCTTCTTTTAATTCTTCAGATTCTTCTTCAACTGCGTCTTGAGAATCACTTAAAGAATCCTCGTCACCATTTTCTGTATTTAATACAGTTTCTAGTTCTACCAATTCTGTAGCATTTAATTCTCCAAGAGCCAAAACTGGTTGTATATTTTGACCTAATAATGCTGCTGCCATAGCTATTGCTGCTATACGTTTCCCATTTCTTTTTATCATTTGTAATCTCCCTCATTATTAATAATTAATTTGCAAACTTTTTTGATTTTATAGAATTAAATAATTCGTATTTTAGTTAAATGCATTATAACACATTTCTACAAATATAGTATACTATTTTTCTACATTTTTTTACTTTTTTACTCTATTTTTTACTTTTTATGTTCTATTTTTTTTTAATCATATGTATATTTTATAATTTTTCATTAGTTAGAAATATAATTAATGTATACTAATAAATAAAAAAAGATGATTTGTGTATCACAAATCATCTTTTTTATTTGAATTTATTATTTTTTTATTATTCAGATATAGAAGTATACATGAAATATTTATATCCAAGTGGAGATGTATAGAATCCTTCTAACTTATCTGATACTAACATTAAGTCAGTATAATAATAAAGTGGTATTATTGGAGACTCTTCACCTAGTATCTTTTCTGCTTCGTGCATTTTTTCATATCTTTCATTATTATCTGTTGAAGCTTTTACCTCATTTATTAACTTATCATAATCTGCATTAGACCATTGAGCATCATTATTACCACCATCAGTTACCCACATATCTAAAAATGATATTGGGTCATTATAGTCAGCTAACCAACCATGACGTGCTACTTGATAATCGCCATCTTTTCTTGTTTGTATAAATACGTTCCAGTCTTGAGAAGATATAGTAACATTTATACCCAATTCCTCTTTCCACATACTTTGAACAGCTTCCATTATTGGTTCATGACCTGGGTTACACATTAACTCAATACTTGGAAGACCTTCTCCATTTTCATATCCTGCTTCTTTAAGAAGCTCTTTTGCTTTTTTAACATTTTCTTCATAGTCTTTTTCATCTGCACTGTACCAAGCTTCTGCATTATCATGGAACTCAGTTTCTCCATCTGCATCAGTTAAACCTGTTGGTACAAAAGTATCTGCAGGTATTTGTCCACCTTGAGCAACTTTTTCAACTAAATATTTTCTATCTATCGCAAGAGAAAGAGCTTGTCTAACCTTATCATTATCTAAACCTTCTTTTTCAACATTTACACATAAGAAATACGTTCCTAATTGGCTTTTTATTTCAAGTCCATTGTCTTTCATAGATTCAATTTCATCACTTGGTAAATCATCACCAAATAATATTTCACCATTTTTAAATGCTGATAGTATAGTATTTTGATCTTCCATAAGTTCAAAATTTATTTTATCTGGTCCTAAATTTTCTAAATCATAATAATTCTCATTCTTTGCATAAACCATTTTAGCTTGGTGATCCCATGATTCTAATACGTAAGGTCCATTACCTATATAAGTTTCTGGATCAGTAGACCATGTATCAGGATTAGCTTCTATTATATCTTGTCTAACAGGATATGTTGCTGGAAATGCACATATTTCTAAGAAATATGCAGTAGGTGTTGCAAGTGTTATTTCTACTGTTTTTTCATCAACTGCTTTTATCCCCAATTCACTTACTTGTTTTTCTCCAGCCATTATTTCATTTGCATTTTCTACCATATCTATCATATAGTTATAATCTGATGCCGTGTCTGGATCTACTAATCTTTGCCATGAATATACAAAATCGCTAGCTTTTACAGCTTCTCCATCTGACCACTTTGCATCATCACGAAGTGTAAATGTATATACTTTTCCATCTTCACTTACTTCATATTTTGCCGCTTGACCTTCAACTATTTTATTTTCAGAGTTTAACTTCATTAATCCTTCAAAAGCATGATTTATTAAAGTCGAACCATCTGATGCTGTATTTTTTTGAGGATCTATTGTTTCAGGCTCTGGACCAACATTTACGTTAAGTTCGAATCCATCTGAAGAACCTCCTGCTGAGTCTGTACCTGAACTACTACATCCAGATAATACTGTTGATAGTGCTAAAGTCGACACTAATAGTGCTGCTACTTTTTTCTTTAGCTTTGATATTTTCATACTATATTCCTCCCCCTATTTATTATCTATATAATACCTTTGGTAATATATACTACTTTATATATTTTATAAGTTATGGCATGCTACAAAATGACCTTCACCATATTCTTTTAATGTAGGTGCTGCACTTTCACATTTACTTGTAGCATGTGGACATCTAGTTCTAAAAGTACATCCACTTGGTGGATTTAGCGGACTAGGGATATCTCCTTCTAATACTATACGTTTTCTAGATCTACTACTTTTAGGATCAGCTATAGGAATAGCTGAAAGCAATGTTTGTGTATAAGGATGCATTGGTTTTTTATACAATTCTTCACTTGTTGTTAATTCAACTAAATGTCCTAAATACATAACTCCTATCCTATTACTAATATGCTTAACTACAGATAGATCATGAGCTATAAATAAATATGTAAATCCCCTTTGAGCTTGTAAATCTTCTAGCATATTTACAACTTGTGCTTGAATAGAAACATCTAATGCAGAAATAGGTTCATCACATACAATAAATTCTGGATCTACTGCTAAAGCCCTTGCTATACCGATTCTTTGTCTTTGTCCCCCTGAAAATTCATGTGCAAAACGATTAGCATGTTCTTTGTTTAAACCAACAGTTTCAAGTAAGTTATATATTTTTTCTTGTCTTTCCCCTTTATTTTTATATAATTTATGTATATCTAATGGTTCCCCAATTATATCCCCTACTGTCATCCTTGGATCTAAAGAAGCATATGGATCTTGGAAAATTATTTGCATCTTTCTTCTATATGAATGCATATCTACTTTTGTTATATCTTTGCCATCATATATAATCTTACCTTCACTAGGCTCATGTAGTCTTAAAATCGTTCTTCCTAAAGTAGTTTTTCCACAACCACTTTCTCCAACTAAACCTAATGTTTCACTTTTTTTATATGTAAACTTACATCATCAACTGCTTTTACATAATTTGTTTTTAAGAATCCCTCTTTAACAGGGAAGTATTTTTTTAATCCAACTATCTCAATTAAATTGTCATTTTTATTATCACTCATATTATAAAGCTACTCCTTCCCTTTCGAATTCTTCTTTTACTAATAACCAACAGCTAGCGTGATGATTTTCATCTATTGAGTATGCCGGTGGTACTTTATCCATACATATGCTCATACAAGAATCACATCTTGGAGCAAATGCACATCCTTTAGGTGGATTTATTAAATCTACTGGATTTCCTTCAATAGGAATTAATCTTTCGTGCTCATCTATATTTATCTTTGGTATTGATTTTAAAAGACCTAAAGTATACGGATGCTTAGGATTGTAAAATATATCGTCTATACTTCCTCTTTCGATAATGTTTCCAGCATACATAACAGCAACCTTATCACATATTTCAGATATAACACCTAAATCATGTGTTATAAATATAATGGACATATTAATTTTTTCTTTTAATTCTTTTAATAACTCTATTATTTGAGCTTGTATTGTAACATCAAGTGCTGTTGTTGGCTCATCTGCTATTAATAGTTTTGGATTACATGCAAGAGCCATAGCAATCATAACACGCTGTCTCATTCCACCAGAAAATTCATGAGGATATTGTTTCAATCTTTTTTCAGGTTGATTAATACCAACTAATTCAAATAACTCAATTATTCTTTTTTCTCTTTGTTTTTTATCTAAATTAGTATGCTTTTTTAAACTTTCATCAATTTGACTTCCAACAGTAAAAACTGGATTTAAAGATGTCATAGGATCTTGGAATATCATCCCAACTTCTTTGCCTCTTAATTTAAGTAACTCTGCTTCAGATAAACTTGTTATTTCTTTATCTTCAAAGTTTATACTTCCACCTAATACTTTACCTGGTTCTGGGATAATTCCCATTAAAGCATATGATGATACAGATTTACCACTACCAGATTCTCCAACTATCCCCATAGCTTCTCCATATTTTAAGTCATAAGATACCTTACGAACTGCCTTAACTTCTCCTGCGTGAGTAAAGAAAGACACTTCTAAGTTATCAACATTTAATAATAAATCATTTTTAGTTATTTCCATGAAATTGTCCTCCTTATTTCTTTAATCTTGGATCAAGAGCATCTCTTAAACCATCACCAAATAAGTTAAAAGCAAGTATAATTATACTTATTGCTACTGCTGGAAACATTAATCTATAAGGATATGATGATATTCCAGATAATGCATCTGATGCCAATGAACCTAAACTTGCTAGCGGCTTACTTACACCTATACCTAAGAAACTTAAGAATGCTTCTGTAAATATTGCTGAAGGTATTTGTAACATAGTTGTTACTACTAACTGACCAACACAGTTTGGAAGTAAATGTTTAAATATTAATCTTTTATTATTAGCTCCTAATGCACGTGCTGCACTTATATACTCCATCTCTTTTAATTGTAGAACTTGACCACGAACTATTCTTGCCATACCAACCCAATATAAAAGACCATAAACTATAAACATAGCTATAATACCAGGTCCTAAAGTTTGAAGAGCTCCAAATGCATTTCCTGAGTCAAATGCTTTAGTTAAAGGTTCATGAAGTACTATTCTAAGAAGTATAATAACTAACATATCTGGTAATGAATAAATAATTTCAACAATTCTCATCATTACTGAATCTATCTTACCACCTGCAAGTCCAGATATGGCTCCATATATAGAACCTATAACCAATACTATAAAAGCTGATCCTATCCCTATTAATAAAGATATTCTTGCTCCTACCATAGTTCTTACTAATAAATCTCTACCTAGTTTATCTGTGCCAAATGGATGAGCTAAACAAGGTGTTAAATTTTCAGCACCTCTTATTTGTTGGTCATATGTATAAGGACTTAAATACGGTCCTATAAATGCAAAACCTATAATTAGAATAATTACTATTAGAGATACCATAGCAATTTTATTTTCCTTTAACCTTCTCCATGCATCCTTCCAATAACTTGTATTTTCACCCATAGTTACTAAACTTTGTTGTGCTTCCTTAGTAACTGGTTTAAAATCTTCTGCACATAAATCAACTTCACAACTAAATTTTGAACTATTTTCTAATATCATAAAAGCTCCACCTCCTATTCATCTAACTTAATTCTTGGATCTACTAGTTTATATAAAATATCACAAAGTAAATTCATTAATATTATAAATGATGCTAAGAAAACCGTAGTTCCCATTATAAGGTTATAGTCTCTTGCGTCTATAGCTTTTATGAAGTATCTACCAAGTCCTGGTATGTTAAATACCTTCTCTACAACAAATCCACCAGTTAGTGTAAATGCAACTAATGGACCCAAATATGTTATAACAGGTATAAGTGAATTTTTTAAAGCATGTTTGAATGTAACTACAAACTCGGACAAACCTTTCGCTCTAGCTGTTCTTATATAATCTTGACCAAGAGAGTCAAGCATACTAGATCTCATAAGTCTTGTTATATAACACATCGGATAAAATCCTAAAGTAAATACTGGTAATATGTAACTAGATGGTTTACTCAAACCATATGTAGGTAGCAAATTTAATTCAATTGCAAATATTAGCATAGACGCTGTTGCTATTACAAAGGATGGTACTGCAATCCCTAATGTTGATACAACACGGATTACACTATCTTCCCATTTTCCTCTTTTTAAAGCAGATAAACATCCTAATGGTATTCCTAGTATTAGTGCAAATCCAATTGCCATTGCACCTATTTTAGCTGATATAGGGAAAGATTCTTTGATAATTTTTACGACTGGAACATTTTTTTGAAGTTTATAACTTACGCCTAAATCTCCTTTTAGTAATTGTTGTAAATATATTTTATACTGTACTAATACAGGCTTATCAAGTCCATATTTTTCATTTAAGGCTTGTTGCGCAATTTCATTTGTTTTTTCTGAAGCAAATGGACTTCCTGGTACTAATTTCATTAAAAAGAATGTAATTGTAGCCGCTATAAATATAGTAAATATAGCCATTAAAATACGTTTTAGAATATATTTAGCTGTATCCATATATTAATATCCCCCTTTTATTTAATTTTTTACTCTAATATTTCCCCCTATTATTAATACTATAGATAATATCATTATAATTTTCTGACTTTTTTGAATTGTGATATTTTTTTGAAGTTATTTACATTTTAGTTTACATTTATTTAAAAGTCAACAATTGATTTTTTTTTATTTTATTTAAGTTTTAACGAATATTAACTACTTTTATATTAATTTAATTAAGTTATATACATAAAATATATAATATCCAAATAATAAACTTAGTTTTACTTTACTTATAAAAGTAAAATATTTTTTCATAATTTTTTATAAAATGCAATTTTTATAGAAAAAATAGTTATTATATCTTTATAACATACAATTTCCATCTTTATCAAATTCAATATTTATTAAATTACTTGTTATTTTAACCTTATTTTTATTTGAAATAGATTTAAATGCAGCTTCACTCATAAATACTTCATTTAGATTCTTCGTATTTTCTATAATTACCATTTTTATTTCGCTTATATCTAATTTTCCACAAAGTTTAATACAAGCTTGAAATACTTCTTTATCTGAATTTAAAACCATAGGAACTTTTACACTATTTGGTTCTGTAGAAGTTATAGCGTTTAGATATGTATATTGAAAGCCTATTTTGTTATATAGTTTTTTAGATATAAAATCAGCAAGTCCCATGCCATTAGCGTTCCCATCTGATTTTTCACTTATATCTAATAAACCTAATTTTATAATTTGGGGTCCTCCACTAGCTGCATTTGTATGAAATCTACCAACAATATTAGTATCCATACCTGTACCACTTATGTCTTTACCAATCTCTTTTACTATTAATACATCAATTTCATCTAGATAAATTTTAGCCATAATATGTTTAGATTTTTCTAATATCTTAGGTTCTTTTTCTAATATTTCATACTTATTTAATACAAATATATCAGATACTTGGTTGTATCCATTTTCTATTGTTGCCACTGCTCCTATTATATTTAATTTATCAATACATACTTTTCCAACAGATATTATATTTTCTGCCATATTTTCATATCTAAGTCTATGAGTCATATCTGCGCCCTTTCTTTTAGCTAGGCCTATAGCTAACATTTTAATAAGTCCACTTTCATATTTTCCCCTAAAAGAAGTATGCATTTTAATTCTATTTAGTAAAATAATTCCATCTGAATAATAAGCATTTTTATCTATATATACAGGAAGATTTTTTTCTGTCTTTCCAATTTCAATTACATCCATAGAGGATAGTATTTTAGCTCCAATATATTCTTCTGTTATTCCAAGGTCATTTAACACTTTAACTTGACCCATACCAGTTGCACCTCCATGGCTACCCATGGAAGGTACTAAAAAAGGTTCACCACCACACTCTTTCACAAAGTCTACGGTTACTTTCATAATTTCTTTATATTTACTTATTCCTCTACTTCCAGCTGTAATTGCTATCTTACGCCCTTTTTTTATATTACTTTTTATATTTTTTTCTAAAAATTGCTTATATAATTCTTTTTCTATATGATCTACCTTTTTATCATTAAACTCCTGCTTTATTTTCATAACTTTAGGTATTTCTATATCTTTCAATATATCACTTATAGTAGTCATCAAATCTTCCTTTCTATATTTTTAGTAATAATAATATTACTACCTGTATCTAACACATTATATATAACTATATCACCTATATTAACAGGAGCTCTTAAGGTTATATTTTTTATTAATTCCATGACATCAAATATCATTTCTTTTGGAATAGGTTTGCTTAATCTAACGCTAACTAATGGTAGGTTTCCATCTTCAATTTTTATTGAACTTGATATATTTCTTTTTGGTGTAAATACTTCTTGATATACATATTCTTTACCTTTTTTACACTTACTTCCTTTTATGTTTTCTATTTTGTTATTACATATATCTACCTCTATATCACATCCATTTGGGCATATTATGCAAGTATATATTTTTTTCACTTTAAAATCACCTTCAAATCACCCTTATATTTTAAATCTTCTTTATTCACACTTAGTTGTATCATTTTAGCAGGAAGAGCTTTTTTTATTTGTTTAGATTTTATAATATTTTCATTTTGTAAAATTTCTATAGTACAATTATCATATGTTTTTTTAACTCTCATAGATAAAATAAAGCTCTCTTTTCCGCTTATTTTTTGAGGTATTGTATAAACAATATTTTCATTAGTATTAATATTTATATTACATTTTTCTAGTTTATTATCCTCTAAATATTTAGTTAAATTATATGCTAATCTTTCTCCTTCTAAAGATACAAAGTCTACTAAATCATGTACATGTAGTACATTACCGCATGCAAATATTCCCTCTATATTAGTTTGGTAACTTTCATCAATTATAGCACCTTTGGTTCTATTGTCTAAATTTACACCTGCTTTTAAAGATAATTCATTTTCTGGTATAAGACCGACAGATAAAACTAATGTATCGCACTCATAATATTCATCTGTATTAGGAATAATTCTCATATTTTCATCTACTTTACTTACAGTTACACCCTTTAATCTAGATTTACCATGAATATTGGTTATTGTATAATTTAAATATAGAGGTATATTGAAATCATTTAAACATTGCTCAATATTTCTAGATAATCCATTTGCATATGATTGAATTTCAAATACACCTTCAACTTTTGCACCTTCTAAGGTAAATCTTCGAGCCATTATTAGTCCAATATCTCCAGAACCTAGTATTATAATTTTTCTACCAACCATTGTATTTTGTAAATTTATATATCTTTGAGCCACACCAGCATTATATATTCCTGAAGGTCTACTACCAGGTATGCTTATTGCACCTCTAGACCTTTCTCTACATCCCATAGCTAAAACAATAGCTTTTCCTTTATAAATTTTTAAACCTTCTTTTGAGGCTACTATTACTCTTTTGTCCGACGTTACATCTATTACAGTTGAATTCGTTATATATTCTATATCTTTATTTATAATTTCATCTATAAATCTTTGAGCATACTCTGGTCCGCTTAAAGTTTCTTTAAATCTTTCTAAACCAAATCCATCATGAATACATTGTTTTAATATTCCGCCTAAATTTTCTTCTCTTTCTATAATTATAGAATTGTGTATTCCATATTCTTTTAACTTACATGCTACAGCTAATCCAGCAGGTCCTCCACCAATTATTATCACATCTTTATTTATAATCACTATTTTTTCACCTTCCCTATAAACATCTGTGATCCTTTTTTTGAATATAAAATATCTTCTTCTTTTTTATTTTTTATTTCTTTTATTAATTCAACTATTCTACCTTCACAGTATCCTCCTTGACAACGCCCCATCATAGCACGAGTTCTATATTTTATACCTGTAACTATATCTACTCCTAGTATATTATTAATAGCTTCTACTATCTCAGCTTTTGTTATATTCTCACATCTACATATAACTTCTCCATAGTCAGGATTTTCTTTTATTAGTTTTTCTTTTAATTCTATCGATTTATCTGAAAATGATATGATACCTTTTCTCTTTGGATTAAAATTAAGATTTGCTTCTAAGTGTATATCTTCTTTTAATAATTCAGCTACATATTTTGCTATTGGAATTGCACTTGTTAGACCTGGTGACTCTATACCTACTAAATTTATAGTATTTGGATATTTCTTATCTTTTTTTATAATAAAATCTTTATACCCACCTATATCCTTACCTACTAATTTAGGTCTAATTCCTGCAAAGTTTCTTATAAAATATTCTTTTTTTATATGTGGAAATATTCGCATTCCATCTTCTATTAACATATCCATTACATTTTTAGTAACACTATAATCATCTTTGCTTTTTATATATTCAGAACTAGGACCTATGAACACATTTCCATCTATTGAAGGTGTTAAATGGATTCCAAGTCCTCCTTCTTTTTCATTTGGAATAGGGTATGCTGGCAGTCTAAGTAAGCTTCCAATTTTTTTATCTAATATAAAGTATTCACCCCTACATGGCTTAATTGTATATTCATTTATTCCTAGCATTTTACAAACTTTATCAGAATTTAATCCAGCTGCATTTATTATCCACTTTGTTTTATATCTATTTTTATTCGTTCTTATTTCATATATTTCATTTTTCCTCTTAATATCTACTACCTCATTATCAAAATAAAAACTTGCACCGTTTGAACATGCATTTTCAGCTAATGCTACCGTATATGTAAATGGATTTAAAATACCTGTAGATGGTGAATACATTGCAAAGTTTCCATTTATATTAGGCTCTATTTCTTTAATTTGTTTTTTATTAATAATTTCTAATCCAACTACTCCATTTTGTTCTCCTTGTAATTTAAGATTTAAAAGTTTTTCTCTATCTTCTAAGGTAAAACCTACAACTAGTTTTCCAGTTCTTTTAAATGGTATATCCAATTCTTTAGATACTTTCTCGAAGCTTTTATTACCTTCTACACAAAACTTTGCCATCAATGTACCTGGTTTATTATTAAATCCTGCATGCAATACTCCAGAATTTCTTCCACTAGTCTCACAGCATACATCTAACTCTTTTTCTAAAACGCCTATTCTAAGTTTATATCTAGATAACTCTCTTGCTATAGCACTTCCAATAACTCCAGCACCTATAACAATTACATCATATAAATTCTCCATAATACTCCTCCCTACTTTAAATAATAATAATATGTATTATTTTTCAATTTAGTCTAAGTATAATATATAATAGATATATATTTTAATTACTTTTTAGAATTTTAGATAAGGAGATTATTATGATAGAAAATATAAAAAATAAATTAGAAAATTATAAGCCTTATATAAATGGATTTAAATATATGAAAAGAGCATCTGTTTTACTTCCTATAGTAAAAAAAGATAACTCTTATTATATATTATTTGAAGTTAGATCTAAAAATTTAAAAACTCAACCAAATGAAGTATCTTTTCCTGGAGGAAAAATTGAATCTTACGAAAATCCTATGGATGCAGCTATTAGGGAAACTTGTGAGGAACTGGGTACTAATCCTAATAATATTCAAATTATTTCTCAACTTGATTTATTAGTAACACACATGAATATAATTATTCACCCTTATATAGGAATATTAAATGATATCGATAATCTTAATATAAATAGAGATGAAGTAGACCATACATTCTTAGTTCCAATAATTTATTTACTTAATAATGATCCAACTTATTATAAAAATAAAATTAAAGTTACACCAGATGATAATTTTCCATACGATATAATTCCAAATAAAGAAAATTATAAATTTCAAGAAAGTAATTATACTGTTATATTTTATAAATATGAAAATTATGTAATATGGGGGATGACTGCTAGAATATTGGAGAATTTTTTAAAAATAATTAAAGAATAAATAAGAGCCTCAAATTTATGAGGCTTTTATAATATATTTCTATATGGATTTATTTCTTTTTCTTTTGCATAAGCTATTTCTTTACCAAATATAGCTCTTAGCTTTATCTCTTCTTCATTATTTCCAGGTGAACTGGATATTCCTCCATATCTATGACATACAAGTACCTTATCTATAAAATGTATATTACAACCTTGTCTACTAAGCGATAGATATCTAGGATAATCTTCTAACAATGTATAATCTTCATCATAATATCCATATTTATTTATAAGCTCTCTTTGATAAGAAAATCCAGGTCCAACTAAAAAATTCCTATTACATAATAATTTAAATAAATTCAGTGGAGGATTATTATTAACATAATCCATAGTACACCTATCCGGATAATATTCTCCTGATTTTGTCATATCTATATTGCACCATTCTAAAAAACCAGTTATAGCTAACGCATTTGTTTTATTAAAACAATTAACAACTGAAGTGATTACCGTATTATCATGTAATTTATCATCGCATGCTAGATTCATCATATATTTACCACTAGATATACTTATTGCTTTATTTAAATTTTTTATTATGCCTAAGTTTTTCTCATTTCTATTTATGGTTACTTTGCTTATATTAATTCTTTTATTATCGTTTATATATTTGTTTATTAAATTTATATTAAAATCTTTTGAGCTATCATCAGTTATTAGTAGTTCTATATTTGAATAATCCTGCTCTAAAACAGAATCTACACACTCTTTTAAGTATTGTAAGTTATTGTATGCATATATTATTACTGTAAATAACTCATTCATATTTAATCTCCTTCAAATTTTAATTACAAAGTAGTATACTATATTTTATTAAAAAATACTTTTTTTGTTCTTTATCTATATAAATTTTTCAAATAAAAATAAGCTATAATAAAATTAATATCATAGCTTATCTTTTCATTTAAATATTAAATTATATTTCTCTTCCTATTAAAGAGAATCCTGTTACATCTACGATTTCAACGTTTATTAACTTTCCTACTAAATCTTCACTAGTAGCATCAAAGTTAACAAGTTTATTTTGTCTAGTTCTTCCCATAAATCTATTATCATCAGTTTTACTTTTACCTTCAACTAAAACTTCAACTACTTTACCTTTATAGCTTTGATTTATCTCTGCCACTATTTCATTGACCTTATTTAATACTCTATTAAATCTTTCATGTTTAATGTCTTCAGGTATTTGATTTTCCATTTCTGCAGCTGGAGTACCTTTTCTTTTAGAATATATAAATGTAAATGCAGAATCGTATCTTACTTTTTCTACTACATCTATTGTATCTAATAAGTCTTCTTCTGTCTCACCTGGGAATCCTATCATTAAATCAGTAGAAAATGCTATACCTGGAACTTCTTTTTTAGCTTTTTCTATTATATCTAAGTATTGCTCTTTAGTATAATGTCTGTTCATCTTTTTAAGTAATGAACTACTTCCACATTGTACTGGTAAATGTAAGAATTCACATACTTTATTACAATCTCTCATTGCATATATAACTTCATCAGATATATCTTTAGGGTGAGAAGTCATAAATCTTATTCTTTCTAATCCTTCTATTTCATTTACTATTCTTAGTAACTCTGCAAATGTCATAGGGTTTTCTAATGTTTTACCATAAGAGTCAACATTTTGTCCTAATAATGTAATTTCTTTTGTACCATTTTCAACTAATTCTTTTATCTCATTTATTATATCTTCTGGTGTTCTACTTCTTTCTCTTCCTCTAGTGTAAGGAACTATGCAGTAAGTACAGAAATTATTACATCCATACATTATATTAACAAATGCTTTTAACTCAAATTTTCTATTACTTTTAAGACCCTCTACAACTTCTCCATCAACATCCCATACATCAACTAATATTTTTTCAGATTCCATTGACTTAGTTAATAATTCTGGGAATTTATATAAGTTGTGCGTTCCAAACACTAGATCTACATGTTTATATTTAGATTTTATTTCTTTAACAACATGAGGCTGTTGCATCATACATCCACATACAGCTATTTTTAAATCAGGATTCTTTCTTTTAGCTAACTTTAAGTGACCTAAATTCCCGAATACTTTTAGTTCAGCATTTTCTCTTACTGCACATGTATTATATATTATTAAGTCACATTCATCTACCATCATACCTTGCTCATAACCCATACTATCTAACATAGCACATAATTTTTCTGAATCATGTTCATTCATTTGACATCCAAAGGTTTGAATTATATATTTAGGCTTTACTTGATGTATAGCGTAATATCTTGAATTTTGCTCTGCTATTGCTTCTATAAATCTATCTTGTTCCTCTATTTTTTCTATAGGAACTTGTACTTGTTTTCTCTTTGACAAAGTTGATTCCTCCTAACGGTATTGCTATTTATTATAGATAAAAATAATTATATCAAATTAAAATAAATTTTTAAAGATATTAGTTAAATATATCTTTTATATAAAAAAATAAACTTCTATTTTAAAGAATTATATTTTTTATTTTAGGAATAATAAATAAGATAATACGGTTATTTATAAAAGGAGATATATAATGTTAGTAGTTTTAGTAAGAAGTATTTTACTTTATATTGCTGTTTTAATTTCCTTAAGGGTTATGGGGAAGGGTGAAATAGCAGAAATGAATTCTTATGATCTTGTTATAACTCTACTTATAGCTGATGTAGTTTCAATGCCTATGGAGAATAATAGTATACCTTTAATTAATGGTATAGCTAGTTTGACAGGACTAGTGTTGATGCAAACAATTATCTCTTATCTTTCCTTAAAAAGTAGGAGATTTAATTCTTTTCTAAGTGGGAAACCATCAATTTTAATAAATAAAGGAAAAATAGATGTAAAAGAGTTAAAAAGGGAAAGAATAAGTATTGATGAACTTTTAGAACAACTAAGAATTCAAGGATATTTTAATTTAAAAGATGTTCAATATGCTATTTTAGAAACTGATGGTAATTTAAGTGTTGTGCCTACACCTACATATAACTCAACACCTTCAATTTCATTTAATCACTTGCCTCTTCCATTAATTATAGATGGGAAAATTATAAACAATAGTTTGAAGTCTATTAATAAAAATGAAAAATGGCTAAAAGGATTAGTTAAATCTAATCATATTGACAATATTTCAAATGTTCTTATATGTATTTTAGATGAGTATGATAAAATTTTCATTCAGACAAAATAAAAAATCAATCTTAATGGAGTTTATATAAATGAGATCTTTAATTTGTGTTTTAATTTGGACAATTTGTTTTGTATCCTTTGGTACATATACCAATAATGAAGTTAACCAATTTACAAATAAATATGAAGAAAATATTTCTGTAATAGAATCATTAATAGAAAATGATAATTGGAATGAAGCCAAAGAGGAGTTAACTTCTTTTTCTAAAAACTATCATAATGAAAAAGACATTTGGTATAAATTATTAGACCATACTTATTTTGATGATATTTGCTTGTATATGAATATATTAGATAAATCTATATTAGATCAAAATAAAGTTAAATCATTTGAAGAGATAGAAAAAATAAAAATAACATTAAATAATATATTAGAAAGTGGGGCATTTGATCTTAACCATATATTCTAATATATAAATAGGAGATGATATTTAATTCATCTCCTTTCTTTTGATTAATCGTCTATTATTATATTTTTTTATTTCATAGCATCTATTTTTAATGGTAATGTGAATAAATTTATAAATCCATCTGCATCTTTATGATCATAAAGCTCACTTTCTCCAAAAGATGAAATATCTTTATCATAAAGTGATAATTTTGCAAATATACCCGCTGGCTTTATATCTCAAGTATATTATGTGCTTCATATAAAATAGTTCCACCTGGTGTTTCATATATTCCTCTAGATTTCATAACTACCAATCTATTTTCCAATATATCTATAACCCCCGATTCCATGTTTAGATCCTACTTTATCTAAAGTATAAATTAACTCAACAGGACTTAGTTCTTCTTCATTTACTTTTTTAGGTATACCTTTTTCAAAATATATATCTATATATTCACTTTTATCACATTTAAAGTTAATAAAAAACTATTAGTTAAATAACTAAGAGGCGAATTTACGCGGTACCACTCTAATTAATAAGTTAAACTTATCCACTCTTTCTCTTAAGGCCAGATATTCCTACTAATTTACTAACTAATTCAAATAGTATCCTCCAAAGCTCTTTTCACATATACCCTTTTATTAGGCTTCCACCATCCCTAACTCTCTATAAATTAAATATAAGCTACTTTCTTTTTCATAGAATTTAATATATAAACTTTTATATGATTCAATAGTAAAACACATTAAATTCTATGTCAATTTTATAAATTACTTTATATATTAATACTTGACTTTATATAAAAATAATCCTTTTGAAGGAGCTGTATCTGAAGCAAAAGCTCTATTTTTTATATCTAACATTTCTTTAATATCTTGTGGTGTTTTTCTTTTTAATCCAACATCTATTAGCGCACCAGATATAATCCTTACCATATTATATAAGAATCCATTTCCTTCTATATAAATTTCTATTAATCTATTATTTTCTTGTATTTCTATAGAGTAAATCTCTCTTACATTACTTTTCTTTTTAGATTTTGAAGAAGCAAAACTAGTAAAGTCATGTTCACCTATTAAGAATTTACTTGCTTCTTTCATTAAATTTAAATCAAGCTCTTTATCTACATGGTAGGAATATTTTCTGTTAAATGTATTATGAAATTTATTATTATCTATTCTATATAAATACACTTTAGATTTTGCATTATATCTGGAGTGGAATCTTTCTCCAACTTCTTCTATATTTCTTATAACTATATCTTCCGGTAAATACTCATATAAATATTTTTGTATTTTTTCAATAGAGTCTGTTATATTTGTTTTAAAATTTACAACTTGTCCGTATGAATGAACTCCCATATCAGTTCTTCCAGAACCTATTATTTCAATTTCTTCATTGGCCATCTTAGAAAGTACTGATTCAATTTTCCCTTGTATAGTCATGTCATTATCTTTTAATCTTTGGAATCCTTTATATCTAGATCCATCATACTCTACTATCATTTTTATATTTCTCATATTAATCCTCTTTTATCTCAATCTATTAAATAGATTCAAGTATTTTATTTTTTAAAGTAAATGTAATTGTAGTACCTACGTCCTTTTTACTTTCTATATTTATCTTTCCACCATGAAGCTTTACTATCTCATTACTTATAGCTAATCCTAATCCACTTCCAGATTTATGGAAATCCTCTTGGAAAAACTTTTCTAAAACTTTTTCTAGATTTTCTTCTTTTATTCCAGATCCAGTATCCTTAACTTTTATAGTTGTAAATTCTTCATTTTGTGATACTATTATCTCTATATATCCATCCGGAGGTGTGAATTTAATTGCATTTTGAACTAAATTTATTAAAACTTGTCTTAGCCTATTCTTATCACCTTGAATATTTATAATTTCTTGAACTTCAAAACTTGCACTTAAGTTTATATTATTTTCTATAGCTTTAACTTTTAATTGATTTACTACACCTTTTGTTAAAGCCTCTATATCAACCATATCTATTTGTAACCTTATTCGATCTGATGATAATCGAGAAAAATCTAATAATTCTTCTACCAGTTTTATAAGTCTTTCTGTTTCATCTTGAATTATTCCAAGACCTAAGTCTAGCTCATCCTTACTTATATTTTCATATCCTAGCGTTTCACTCCATCCCTTTATAGATGTAAGTGGTGTTCTTAACTCATGAGATATAGAAGATATAAATTCTTCTTTAAGTCTTCTTGTTTTATCTATTTCACCAGCCATATGCTCAAAAGTTTGTGCCAAATCACCAATTTCGTCATTTCTAATTTTATTATTTTTTAACTTAATATTATAATTTCCATGAGCAAGTTCATTTGCAAATTCTTTTAATTCTCTAAGGGGTTGAGTTAAACTTTCGGCAAATCTAAGGCTTATTGATATTGTTATTAACAATATAAAAATTCCAGCTAAAATAAGCCCTAACGCTATTTTAAATATAGTTGTATCTATGGCATTTAATGAAACTGTAAATCTTGCAACACCTTCTATAACATTGTTAACTTTTAAGGGTACTGATACACTCATTAAATGCTCGTTAGTCTCAGGTATTCTATATGTATATGGAGTTAATGTACTAGCATCAGCTAAAGCTCTATTTACATCATCATAATTAACCTTTTATTAGTCTTTATTCCATATTGATCTATTATCATTATTTTATTTTTATCTATTATTTGAACAGCAAATTTAGAATTAGTCTTCATGTTCCTTTTCAATATTTATTATTTTATTTCAAAACTACTAGACTCATTTGATATACTTGAATAAGTTTCTCTTGTAAATGTTGAATAACTAGTTAATGATTGTTTTACAGAGTCGTAATAATAGTTTTGTATATTAAAAATAAATAACCCTTCGAATAAGACTATAGTTATAATAATTATAGTAAAGTAGTATTTAATTATTCTTCTTCTAAGCCCCTCAAAATGTAACACTACTATTCTTCCTTTCTAAAACTATATCCATATCCCCAAACAGTTTGTATATATTTAGGTTTTGATGGATCATCTTCTATTTTATTTCTAATCCTTCTTATATTTACATCTACTATCTTAAAATCATATAAATAGTTACTACCCCAAACCTCATTTAATATTTGATCTCTACTTAATGATTGACTGCCATTTGTCATTAAATACTTAACAATTGAAAACTCTGTTGGTGTAAGTTCTATTTCAACATTATTTTTATATAACTTTCTTTTATCTATATCAAGTCTAAATGGATTAGATATTATTTCATTTGTTTTTAATTTCGTTTCATCTTTTTTAATTCTTCTAAGTAATGCTGATACTCTTACTAATAATTCTTTTATACTAAATGGTTTAATTATATAATCATCAGCACCAGATATAAATCCTTCTATTTTATCTTCTTCTTGTGATTTTGCAGTTAACATTATAACCCCAACCTGATCAAAGTTCTGTCTTATAAATTTACAAATTTCTATACCACTCATATCTGGCAGCATTACATCTAAAAGTGCTATAGATATATCCTCTTCTTTCGATAACTTTTCAATAGCCTCATTTCCAGTTCCAGCCTCTATAACTTCATATCCTTCTCTTTTTAAATTTATACTCACAAAGCTTCTTATTCCTATCTCATCTTCTAATATTAGTATTTTCTCCTTCATAAAAGTCCTCCCATTATTATTCATATATTAAAGAAAAATAACCTTTAAGTATATCTATAGTAATATCTAATTTTTCCAATTCATCCTTATCATCTATTACCAATCCGAAACTATACTTTTCAGTCTCTTTAAGTGCTCCTGATGGTTGAGTTACCAAGTTTACATTTTTACTTTCATCAACTATAGCTTTACTTGATACAATTATTGTAAATAGATTTTTAGGATTACTATCTAAATTGTCATAATAATAAAACTTAAATAATGTATTATCGCTGCTATATTGCTGTTCTATATAAATTTTATTTGCTAAGTTATTTGGTATAAGAAGTTTATAATTATATTCGTAATTATAATATACTTGAATGGTAAATAATAATCTAGAGTTTTCACCACTTTTACCGTTCCATCTATACCAACTTATATTTGCCGATGACTTTGATGTATAAGTATTCTCATTTAAACTACCATTTAATATAGGTATATCTATAACCTTATCATTATTAACATCTTCTACTGGTATATAATAGGATTTCATTAGATTTTTATCATCATCGCTAAATGCTTTCTTCAAACTTTTATTATCAAAATATAATATTTGTGTAAAATAGCTACTATCTTTTATAACTGGTATATCTAACACAATACCTTTTATAGTTGAGCCCTTTACTTGTGATGATACGGTTCCAAGTGTTATATATAATTCACTTACATTCTTTACATTATCAAACTTTACATAATCTAATAAATCTAAACACTTATCAATATTATTAAAATTAGCAACACTTGCATACATTTGACTATTTTTACTATCGTAATTTATCATAAGTATATCTAATATATCATCATCATTTATATATCCGATTTCAATTTTCATATCAATTAAATTTGCTCTATTTTTAATCCACGTAGGAGCCATTTTTAAATCATGCTGAATTTTCCCATTTTCAAATTTATATATATATAACTGGGTTTTAGATGTATCCTTTATAGCTAGTATAATCTCTTTATTTCCATCATTGTCTAAATCATAAAAATTTGCATATTCTATAGATTCTCCAGGTTGTGATATCTTTGCTTTTTCCTCATATTGATTGTTTGAGCACTGATTCAAAACTAAAAATCCTATTTCATACTCATTAGTATTTAAATTTTTGTTTTTTTCAAATGCAATTATCTCATCTATACCATCATTATCTAAATCTACTCTATTTATCTTCCCCACATCTTGTGAGTTAGAAGGAAGTACTAATGAAGAACCATTTACTATCATTTTACTTACATTTTCATATAGTTCTTTATTTTCTTCATTATAAATTGGTTTATCTTTTATTAATTCTTCTGGTGATTTATTTACTGATGTACATCCAGTCATAGAAATCATTAAAATACCTATTAGTATCGTGTTCTTCAATAACTTCATTAAATTCCTCCTACTCTCTACTTTAAGGCCTTATTGCAATACTTTTTAAAAGCATCTATTTTTTTATACTCCATATCTATTATATCTTTTGTTATTTTACCTCTTCCAAGTCTATCACATAAAGACAAAAGCGCAACATCTCTATAATCACATTCTTTTAACATTTTACTAGGTTCAAAAAATGGTAAGCTTTTATCAAAATACAATGGTTGCATATGGTATCTAACTAATTTACTTACACTCTTTTTAATATAATCACTAGCCCCTAGTTTTTCTAAAATATCATAAGAAATATCTTCTCCTTCTATATCATGATTGTAAGATGTTATTCTTCCTTTTCTTATTTTAGTTGTAGTTAATTTTCCAATATCATGCAAAAATGCTGACCACATAAATACTTCTTTATTATTTGATAAATCTCTATTCTTAGCAGCTTCATCAATAACTAATAACACGTGATTAAGTACATTTCCTTCTGGATGATATTTTTTATTTTGATCTATTTTAGCTAGGTTCTTAATTAAGTCTAATGGTTTTTTATCAAATTCACCTTTATCTATTAATTCCCTTATTTCATTAGATGGTTTTTCATTGTTAATTAAAATTTCATTAAGATTATAATACATATTTTTTTGTGTCATATAAATCATCCTTTCCTTATATTATCATAAAATCTGTCTAATGTATTCCTTATTTTATTTATTATGATTTACCTAATTGTAAAAAAATAAAAGCTTAGTAATTTAACTAAGCTCTTATTTTTATTTTAACACTATATAAATAATTTATTTGTAATTATTTTTTAGGAAAAGATTCTTTTGACCAAACAATATTTTCAATTTTATCAGATTTAGGCTCTATTTCTTTAGACTCTTGAATCTTGTCGACAGTATCAACAGTATAATCATCTATACCTCTAAAATTCATATTATCATTTTTTTCTACTTCTTCAATTATCTCTTTGTTATCATTTTCATCATTTTGCTTAATTTCTACTGACTCTTCTTTACTACTTGATTTCTTAACTCTTTTTTTATGTGAGTGATTATGTGAATGATGATGTTTTGAATTACCATTATCATTACTTCCTAATACATCATCTTTAGTTTCTTCTTTAGATTGTTTGTGAGATTCGTGCTTTGCATGAGGTCTTTTAGAATGTTTTTTTACATTACTTTTTTTATTTCCTTGAGATACTTGATTTAATTCTTCTTGAGGAGCGCTTTTTGATTTTTTATTTGCTACATCATTATTACTTTCTTCTACATCCTTAGATTTGTGATTTTTTTTATTTGAAGATTTATTATGATTTTTCTTTTTACCTAAATTTAATCCAAATGAACTTCCTTTTTTAGTTCTAGGCTTTTCTTCTTCTAATCCAAATTCTTCCTTGTTATCATCTGGAACTAAGTCATTCAGTATAACTTCATTATAACTTTCTTCATAATTTTGTTTTTGTGTATTCTTATCATTTTGGTTTGAGTGTTTTTTCCTACCACTTCTTTTATTATTATTATTTTTCATTTTAAGCAAATTTTACACCCCCTTAAAACTCTTTATAATATCTATATTCTTTTAAGGGGGAAATTATTTTTATTATTTTTAATTATTCATTATTTCTTGGAGGTCTTGGACCTATATACTGATATAAATTCGTCTTAAGCATACCATTATAAAGCTTTCTCTTCTTATCTGCATCCTTACCAAACTCTTTTTCAAAATCTTCAAAAGATGTTATTAAATAATAAGACCAGTTCTTTAATTTTCTAAAAGTATAACCTAATTCTTTATAAAGCATTTTAACAGTATCAGTATCTTCTAATCTTTCTCCATAAGGTGGATTACTTATTATAAATCCATATTCTTCATCACTTTTAAAATCAATTGCATTGCCTACATTAAATTCAATATAATCTTCCACTCCTGCAAGTTCTGCATTTTCACGAGCTATTTTTATTGCTTCTTCATCTATATCATAACCATATATTTTAAAAGGATTACTTTCATCTATTTTATCATATGCTTCTTTTCTTACATCCCACCATATTTTCTTATCCATAGTTCTCCATTTTTCAGAAATAAACTCTCTATTTAATCCTGGAGCCATATTTATTCCTTTCATAGCAGCTTCTATTAAAATAGTACCAGAACCACACATAGGATCAACTAAAGTTCTTCCTGGCTTCCATGGAGTAAGATACATTATAGCTGCTGCTAATGTTTCCCTTATTGGAGCTTTATTAGCCTTTTCCCTATAGCCTCTTTTATGAAGTGCATCTCCTGTTGTATCTATAGAAAGTATAACTTTATCCTTGTGTATAAATACATATATCGGATACTTTTCTTTATCTTCTTTTAAAAGACCATCTTCTAAATAACTCTTCTTTAAACTTTCAACAATTGCCTTTTTTACTATAGATTGTATATGTGGTGTTGAATGTAACTTAGATTTTATTGATGATGCTTTACTTATTGGGATTTGTGCACCATAAGGTATATACTTAGCCCAATTTATTCTCTTTGTTCCTTCAAATAATTCATCAAAAGTTCTAGCTTCAAATTCAGCTACTTTTAAATGTACTCTTTCAGCACATCTTAGCCACATATTAGCTTTTGCTATACCGTATTCATCAGTTTTATATGTAACTCTACCATCTTCTGTTTTTATAATTTCAAATCCTAAATTTGTTATTTCTCTTGCAAGCATTTTTTCTACGCCAAAGAAACAAGGTGACATCAATGTATACGTCTTCATTTTTTCCTCCTATTTTTATGTGAGATTAGTACTGCCCATTTTATAACCGCCCATATCTAATGTCACATATTTAAATCCAAATTCTTTAAGTTTATTATTTGTTTTATCTAATATATCATTACTGAAAAACTTATATAATTCATTTTTTCCAACTTCAATTCTTGCTATATCTTCATGAAGTCTTACTCTAAATTGATCAAATCCAATACTCATTAAGTATTCTTCACTTTTTTCTATCATTCTAAGCTTTTCATTAGTAATTTTTGTACCACATGGAATTCTAGTTGCAAGGCAAGCAAATGCAGGCTTATTAAATGTTTTCAAATTCATTTCCTTTGACAGTGTTCTTATATCATCTTTCGTTAATCCACATTCCTTTAATGGACTAACTACACTTAATTCTTCTATCGCTTTAAGTCCTGGTCTATAATCACCTAAATCGTCTAAATTGGTTCCATCAACTATGTGTTTAGTATTATTTTCATTTGCTATCTCTTTTACCTTGCTAAATACTGTTTTTTTACAGTAGTAGCATCTTTTAGGTCCATTTTCTATAAACTCTTTAATATCAAAATCATCTATCTTAACTACAACATGCTTTACATTAAATGTTTTTGCATATTCTATAGACTCCGCTATTTCTCTATTTGAATGCATCATTGCATGTAAAGTTACTGCAATTACATTTGCTCCTAAAGTATCACTTGCTACTTTTAGTAAAAAATTACTATCTACACCACCAGAGTAAGCAACAGCTACGCTTCCCAATTCCTTAAGCATGTTTCTTAACTTATCTAATTTTTTATTTAATTCCATATTATCCCCCCCATACTTATAGTACATTAATTATATAAAATATAAGTATATAAATCAAACTAAATTATTATAAAATTCATCTTTTCATAATAATTTAGTTTGATTTATAACATTAATTTTTCAAAATTATACTAGACAATTTGATAATTTAATTAAATTATTGTAGTATATATGATATATTTACAAATGGTATAGGGGTGAATAGACTATGAAAATAAATTACAACACATTGAATAATTTAGTTAAACATAATAATGGTATGAAGTTAGTATTTAGAGAAAATTCAAATATTTTAGATGTGTATATAAATAATAAAATATGTTTAACTTTAGAATTAGAAAATAATGATTTAGAATACAATAGTAAACTAATTTATAATTCTATAATAAGTTTAAAAAATGTTACATTATATATTCCTAAAATTTATATAAAAGACTAAATATTAGTTTATAGTTTGATATATAAATATTCCATATATGATATAATCTTTATTCTATCATATATGGAATATTTTAAATTTTACTTAATTATATAATCTCTTTATCCTTATATATTTTTTTAGATAATATATATGAAATTATAAGTATTATTAAGTTCATTAATATGCAAATTTTTCCTAACCCTATATTACTTAAACTAATTATTAGATTGGCAAATTCTTCATTTTTTAATAATGAACTTATTGCAAATGATGGTACAAATAGCATTATCATCATTATAATTGTAATTATGCTTCTACCTTTAATAAGACCAAATTTTAATACTAATGGTATTAATATTGATATTAAAATAATCGAAGATGTAATTCCCATAATTATAAGTGTTTTAAACTCTAAAATATTATCTGATTCAGGAGAGTATTTTTTTGCTATAAGGTAACATATTGAAAAAACTATACCTGCCATTAATATTATACTTAAAGAAAATATATATCTTGATGCTACATATTCCTTTTTAGTTATAGGCAATGATGCTACTAAGTAATCTATACCTGCATGTTCTTCATAAGCTATAACCTGATAACAGACTTGATATACTATAATACCAATTAATACATTTAAAAACATTGTATTTACTATAGATACACATATAAATATAATCATTGATAGTAAAATTAAGCTTTTAACAGAATTAAGATTAGAATAATTCATTCTCACTAAATTAATTGTTCTTTTCACTTTTATTCCCCCTTGTATAATAAGTTAATATATCTTCTAAATTTATATTGTCATATACTACTTCTTCACCAAATAAATCATATGCTTCTTTTCTATTAAAAACTAAACCTTCAAATCCAAAACTATTTTTTAATACAGACACAAATACATTTTTAGTATCATCACTTAATAATTCATTCTTACCTCTAACTATACAATGATTTTCTAATATTACATCCTTTTCTCCTTGAAGTATAATTTTACCGTTGTATATAAATATTAAATAATCAGCAACTTTATCTAAATCTGAAGTTATATGAGTAGAATAAAAAACACTTGAGTTATCTTCTTCTATTCGCTCTTGAATTATCTCTAGTAATTCATTTCTAACTAAAGGATCTAAATTTGCAGTTGGCTCATCCATTATAATTATCTTGGGATGATGAGATAACATTATGGCTAGTTCAAATTGCTTTTGTTGCCCCTTTGAAAGTTAATTATAAACTTTATTTTCATTTAACTTAAATTGATTTATATATTTTTTATATAAATTCTCATCCCAACTATTATAAAATCTAGATATATATTTTTTTATAGTAGATATTTTTGATTCCTTTAAATAACCACTTATATCACCTACATATCCTATTATCTCTTTTGTATATACTTCTTCTAAATTATGTTTTTTGCCAAATATTTCGATGCTTCCACTGTCTTCATTTAACATACCCATAATTAATTTTATAGTAGTAGTTTTTCCTGATCCATTAGGACCTATAAAACCAGTTATAAATCCCTTTTTTATCTCTATATTATCTATATCTAATTTAAAATTATCAAATCTTTTACTTAAATTATTTATTTTAATTGCACTCATACTATACCTCCTCATATAAACTCTTAAATACCTCTATTCCCTCTTCTAATGTCATTCCAACAGACTTGGCTTGCCTTATTATCTCATCTAGCTTACTCTCAATTTCAAACATAGCAACTTCCTTAAGTCTTTCTTTGTTTTGACTTGCTACAAAACTACCTTTTCCTGTTACAGTCTCTAAATATCCTTCTTTCTCTAATTCTTCATAAGCTCTTTTAACGGTTATAATACTTACCTTTAATTCTTTTGCTAATGTTCTTATTGACGGTAGTCCATACCCTGATTTTAATGTTCCATTAAGTATCTGTGTTTTTATTTGAACTTGTATTTGTTCATACAGTGGAACTGCTGATGAGTTACTTATATTTACATTCAAATTATCATTCCCTTCCAAATTATGTAATTGTATATATCCGTATCTATTTCATATATACAATTATATACAGTTATATACAGTTTAGCAAGACTAATATTAATTTATTTTTTATATAAAAATAAGAGTATAAGCAAAATCGCTTATACTCTTAAGATAATTAAACTTCTATTTACGCTTTTTAACCTTTTTACTTATGCTCTCTATTAATGTTATTAGAATTCTTAACAAGTATTTCATTTCTTTAGTTTTTATAAAGAATGCCATAATAATTATGTTTGGTACAATTAGACAAATAATTAGTTTTAATAAGAGAGTTATAAATGGTGTAAAGTTAATTAAGTTACATAATAAATATGTTGGTAATCCTGCAATAATTAAAACTACAATATATTTTATATATTTAAAGAAATATCTTTTACATCCTTTTTTAAATCCAATTCTGTAAACTATATATGGATCATACCATGTATTAGTACATATTCTAGCTATAGCTGTTGATAATAATATTCCAAATAATCCTATAGTTTTTCCTAATATAACCGATAGAATTAGGTTTATTGCAGCTGTTAGCAATAATAAGTATCTCCCTTTTTGAAATATACCTAGCGTATTTTTATATGTCCATACTGCATTTTGCATACCAACCATATAAAAGTTAATAGCTAGCATTATAGATATTGATTCATCTAATTGATATTGTGGTCCTATCCAAACGTGTATAACATCATTTATTAATAAAATTATACAAATAGCAGAAAAGCCAAATAACCAGAAATTGCAGAAGTTTACAATTTCAAACATCTGCTCTTTTTTCTTTCTACTTTCTTTTGCATTAAGGTTGCCTATACTAGCGGTTATACCTGTAAATAATTGTTGTAATACCCTATTGATAGCATTAACTAACATTGTGTAGTTAGATAGTAAACCTACTATTGATAAACCAGAAACATATGTAATTATAATATTATCTGTATTAGTAACTAATACACTACCTAACTTTACAAGTACTAACGCTCTTACATCTGCAATAAGATTCTTCCTTACCTTTTTACTTATATGTAAGTTTTTATTATCTCTTAGATATGGATACATCTTATCTGCAACTATTGTTATAATTATATTTTGAAGTATTGCACAAATAGATTGCACTATTAAGTACGCTATAAAGTTTTTAGTTATAAATAATACTATTATCTGTATTAATGTTTGTAAAAAATAAACACCGTATGTAATTAGTGTAGATATATAATTTTTTTGATCTGCAATTATCAACGAACTCTTATACGATGCAAAATATGTTATGGATGTATTAAATAAATAAATTAAATATATTACATAAATACTTTCTTGTATATTTGGTGCACTACCTATCATACTATCTAAGAATGGAATTAGTCCTAACCCAAGTATAAATATTACAATCCCAATTGATGAGTATGCTTTTTTATAAAAATTCATTAATTTAGATATCTCTATTTTATTATCCTCTGCTAGTGGTTTATATAAAGCATAAACTATCGCTGTTCCTATTCCTAAATCTGCTAAAGATAGCATAGTTAGAATATTAGTAAATAGTCCATTCACTCCTAAGTATTCAGATGATAAACACTTTATAAATATACTTCTATTAATAAAACCTGCTAAAATAAAAATAAACTGTCCTACAAATCCTGTTAGTATATTTCTAACTGAGTTAAAAGTTCTTGAATTCTTTTTCATTTCTTACTCCTACTAAAATGTCTTATCCTATATAATTTTGATACTTATAAATAATATCAATAATTTCTATTATTATCAAGGATTTAAAAATAAGATTAATATTCCTATTATTTACCATTTATATTTTTTATTTAAATATTTTAATAAAATTAGTGTATTTTAGTTATTATATATCTAAAATACACTATTTGATACTTTAATCACGCCTACTTCTAATCATATCTATTATTATATAAATTACAATTATAACAGTTACAGCAATGACTATATTTACTATCCAAGAACTTATATGGCTACGATATCCAAAGTAGCCAAATGGGTTAAAGTATCCGCCAAAAAATGTTCCTCTAGAAGAGCTGCTTCCCCCTGAATAACCACCACCAGAGTTGTAATCTTGTGTTCCTTTTGAATTATTTTCTCCTGAACTATTATTAGGTTTTGTTGAGAAGCTTCCCGAGTCAGGTTTTATTGTAGTTGAATCACCACTTGAATTACTACTTTCATTGGGCTTCGTTGAAAAGCTGCCAGAATCAGGTTTTATAGTTGTACTATTATTACTGGTCCCTGAATTAAAATTTCCCGAGCTAGGTAGTTTGCTATTAGTTTTAGTTGTATATTTTTTTTTGCTATAACTGCTTTTTTTTCTTTGTGAAGAGGCACTTATATTATAAGAATTTATATCATTATAATCATCTGCAAAACTAATAACACTTTTAATAGAGAATTCAATGGATACAAATAATATTGTGAAAATAATTAAGAAACTAGTTAGCTTTTTTTTATTATTTTTCATATTTACACTCTTAACCCCATTTCTATAAACTTGTTGTTTATTCTGACTAACTCATATTGAGTGTCATCAGTTATAACAGAGTCATATCTTTCTTCTCCTTTAAACTTAGAATATTTTAAAATATGTTGATTATCATAATCTTTACTATCAATTAAGTATACATATCTTGTGTAATTTCCTTCTTCATCTTTTTCTATTAGGTATCCTTTTACATAAAAAATAATTTTTTCATTTCCATTATATAATGTAATTGTATCATTACAATTAGTTAAAATAGAATTTACTTTATTACATTCCACTACATATTCATTTTCTCTACAATTAAAACATTGATACATTTCACATTTACTAACACAATTTTTGCATTTACAATTACTACACTTATCTAATTTTTTTAAATTCATATTTTTTTCATCAGTAAGATATTTGTCTATTTGTAGGTCATAATATTCTTTTTTATTAAATAACTTTGACAATATATTCTTTTTAGATTTACTCTCCTTTTCTAGTTTATCTAAAAAATTCATATAATCTTTTAAAATGTCTACTTTACTTAAAAAACTTCTTTTTTTCAGTTCATCCTTATCAAGCATTTGTTTTAAATCATCTGATGCGAATACTAAATCCGTATAAATTTTATTATATTTATTTTTTTCTTCTTCAATTCTTATGCTCATACAAAGCCCCCTCAAACATCTTGTTTTAAGTAAAGGTAGACAAAATTAACTGTCTACCTTTACTTAGATAATATTATTTTTCTATTTCTCTTTTTATTCTTTCTAGTTCTTCATTTATTTTTGAATCAATAACTGGAGAATTATTTATATAATCATCTAACATAGAGTATTCATCCTTAGGTTTTAAGTCTTCTAAAGCTTTTCCGTAGCTTTCTTTTTGAGAAACTTTCTTTTCAATCTCTTCTAAGTTAATTCCATGATTATCGTTAAGACCAGCTAATGTTTCATTTATTTCATTACTTATTTCTGCAACATCTAATCTTGTAGCCAACTCTTGCTTTTTAGATTTCATTTTAGATATTTCTATTTCTAATTCTTGTATTCTATTTTTTATAATTTGAATTTTTTCATCTTGATCTTTTATTCTAGAATCAGTTTGAACAATTTTTTCTTCTATATCTATTTTTTGTTTTACAAAAGTTTGAGCTTTTTCAGTATCATCCTTTAAAATAGCTGCTTTTGTTGCTTCTTCATATTTAGCAGCTTTTTGTTCTAAATCATTTTTTTCTTTCCTTATATCGTCTACTGTTGCTATAAAATTAGCACATTGTTTTTTGGCATCTACTAGTAATTTTTCTTTTTTGCTTATTGATAACTCTAATAATTCTATAGGATCTTCATGCTTTTCCAAAGCTTTATTTGCTTTTGCACTTACTACATTTTTTAATCTTTTAAAGAAACTCATTTTAATCTCTCCATTTCATTCTATAAAATTAAATAAAAAAATACTTAGGTTAAATTACTTTTTATCTAATTTTTCCTTTTATATTATTATATACTATCATAGTTTTTTTTTATTTAAAATATATTAAAATAGTTAATATTAATATATTTATGATAATCTGTATATATTAATATTAACTAATAATTATAATTTTATAATTATTTAAGGAGGTGATTATATTGAGATATGTTATTGTAAGTGTTGTTAAAGGAGATGGTGGAAAATTTAATAATGAATTAAGAAAGGATATTTTTGAAAATTTAAGTGTTAAGTCCTCAAAATTACCTGCTCATTTCACTATTAAATCGCCTTTCGAATGTGAGGATATAAGTATCTTAGATAAAGAATTAACTGAATTTACTAACTTACATAGTGTTTCAAATTATAAATTAAATGGATATGATAGCTTTGATAATAGAGTTATATTTATGAAAGTTATTATGAGTAATAAGGGTAAAAAAATACATGATGACCTTATTGATACTTTATCATCGATTCCTTATATTAAATTTGATGAAAAAGATGGAAAAAATAAAATTTTTCATGTTACCGTAAGTAGTAAAAAAATTAAAAATAGATTTAATGAACTATGAACTATGTTAATCAGTTTCCATGTGATTTTGATTGTACTTTGATAATATATCTATTTATAAATGGTCTAATAATATATAGGTATTATATAAAGAATATTTATTTAAAATTAGTTTTTATATTTCTTTTTATTTTATATATAATTTACTAGGAACTTTTATAATATATACTACTTTTAATTATTGTAGTATATATTATAAAAGTTCATTTACATTATCAAATTGTTATTATCTTTTTCTTTTACTATCTTACTAAAAACTTCTGAAATCATAAAACAAACCATTGATGATACAAAGCAAATCACCATAGTTGTATTCATAAATCCTTTACTTAAATTTAAATATAGCAGTGTAGATATACTTAATACAGATTTATCTCCTATAATAAGTTCAATTATTGCATTTAATATAAGACAGTATCCCATTAATTTAAAACTTTTAACACTTTCATATGTGAATGGATCATTATCTAAGTATGTTATTATGTATAATATCTTTTTTATTATCATAAAAAAATTAAATAAATAAATCATTGTAAAACTCATACTTATCATTATGTTAAAATTAAAATTATGATAAAGATTATACACTGTCGCAAATGGAGTAATAGTTAATCCTATAACTAAAATAGCTAGTGAAACATATAAAAATGCTATTAAAATAGTTCTCGAAACATCATACTTCATAACATACCTCCTAAAATAATTTATATAGCTTATTGTAAATTTCTACCTCTTATTATGCAATCAGTTATATAAATATATTCTAAAATTTAATCTATCATAATAAAATTCAAGAAAAATACCCTGATATTAATCAGGGATTGGCATAAAATAAAAATAAGAGTATGTAAATAAAACATCCTTATTGATGATTGCTTTATAAATAAATTATTTAACTTTATAATTCACATTATAACATATATTTCGTGTTTAACAATGCTTTATCCAAATTTTATTTATTTTTCATAATTTAAATTCTATTATATCTATAAAAACGAACATTATATAAAATCCAAAATAAATGCACTAATAAATTATATAAATAAAAAAATACTATACCTTAAAAGGTATAGTATTTTTTTATTTATATAATTTACACACTAACTGATTCATTTACATCTTTATTCGATGTTATTACTTGTGTAGCTATATTTACAGAATGATCAGATACTCTTTCTAAATTGCTTATTATATCTAAATATATAACACCTGCATCTATACTACAAGATCCTTCATTTAATCTCTTCATATGGCTTCTTCTATAAGATATTTCCATTGCATCAACTTGTTCTTCCATTTTTATAACCTTGCAAGCCAAGTTTACATCTGCCTTTTCTAAAGCTTCTAATGCACACTTATAAGTGCTCACTACTTTATTAAACATTTCTAATAATTCTTCGCTACCTTCTTTAGACATACTTAAATTGTTATTCATTACAGTTTCTGCTAATTCAGCTATATTTTCTGCATGATCTCCAACTCTTTCTATATCATTTATTGTATTGAATAATTTATCTATTCCTTCAATAGAATCATGGCTTATATTACTCTTAGATAATTTTAACAAATAATCTAATATAATTTTTTGTAATTCATTTATTTTCTTTTCTTCTTCAAAAACTGATTTAACTTTTGTTTCTGATTTTTCTAATAAACCACTCATTGCATTTTCTAAAGAATCTTTTGCTTTATTTCCCATTCTTAAGGTTTCTTTAACTGTATTAGATAATGCAATTGATGGAGTTGTTATCATTCTATCGTCTATAAATCTAACTACTTTAGTATCTTCATTTTCATCTTCTCTTTCTGGTACAAGCTTCATAGTAAGTTTCACTATTAACTTAGAGAATGGTAGTAATAATAATACATTTATTACATTAAATAATGTATGTGAGTTTGCTATTTGTCTACTTACATCAGTAGGATCTAAATGAGTAACTAACATTGTTATTGGTTTAGTTAATATTATCATAAATACAAGTGTTCCTATTATATTAAATACTAAGTGCATAGTTGCAGCTCTTCTTGCATTTTTGCTAGCACCTATACTTGAAATTAAAGATGTAACACAAGTACCTATGTTCTCACCATATAATATTGGTAGTGCTGATGATAATGGTATTAATCCTTGAGAAGAAAGTGCAAGTAACATCCCCATTGAAGCACTTGAACTTTGAACTATTGCCGTTATACCAAATCCTAATAATATACCTAATATTGGTTGATGTCCAAATGCTACTAAAGCATCTGTAAATCCTTTAAACTCTGATAAAGGCTTAACTGCAGCTTTCATAAAATCCATACCTGTAAATAATATACCAAATCCAATTAATATTTCAGCTATATGTTTAGTTTTTGAACTTTTAGCAAATAAGTAAAGTACTATACCTATACCTAATGCTATTGGTGCCATACCTACTAAATCAAGCGATACTAATTGAGCTGTAATAGTTGTTCCTATATTAGCCCCCATTATTACACCTATTGCTTGAGGCAATGTCATTATTCCCGCATTAACAAAACCTACTACCATTACTGTAGTTGCACTACTACTTTGTATAATTGCTGTAACTAATGCTCCAACTAGAACTCCCATTATTACATTGCTAGTTAAAAGCTCTATTATTCTTTTTAATTTAGCTCCTGCTGACTTTTGAAGTCCATCTCCCATAAGGTTCATACCATATAAGAACAGACCAAGACCACCCATTAAATTGATTATGATTTCCACTTTATTTCCTCCTAAAAATTTCTAACTATGTACATTATGTATGTATTTCAATATTTAGTACTTTTTTATTTTAACAAGAAATAAAGTTTTTGTTGTTAAGACAATGTTAAGTTATTCAAATTCAAGTTAATATAATGTTAACTATTTGTTAAAACAGTGTTAAGTAAGTTATTTTTAATATTTTATATTCATATTTATTAAATTTAGTTTAAATATATTGTTAAATTTTATAGATATTTTTACTTATGCTCTAATATAAATTTAGTAATATCCATTATTCCTTCCTTAGACTTTGCTTTAAATAAAAATACATGATTTCCCATAGCTGCTGATAAAACTTCTGGTACTTCTACATCATATGTAATTTCTTCTTTATATTTATGTTTAATATCATCATTCTTGTATTTATAATTGACTCCATTTCTTCTGCTTGCATATCCTACTAAACATTTTCTTTTAACATCAGTAAATATTTTATCGTATATTAACATATCTGCCCATATACTATATGTATCTACATCATAAGCCATATTTATCATATCAGGCATATATGCCCCTGGTGCTCTCATATTAACTTCTAATCCTACTATATCTCCTTTTTTCCCTAGACCCTCTTTATCTTCGTCTAATCTAAAAAATTCAAAATGAAAAAATCTACTTCTTGTATCAAATGCTTTTACTACTTTATCACCAATCCATTCTATATCCATACCATTTAAATCTTGAGAGTAGAATGCAGATTCACTATCTTCATTCACTGCGTCCATGATAGAACTTAACATTACATGGTTTGATGCAATTAAAATATTCTTATTTGAGTCTGTAATACCATCAAATGTTTCTACATGTCCATTTATAAATTCTTCAATAATATAGGTTATATTATTATTTTTAGTTTCAAAGAAAAATCCTAATTCTTCATCATTTCTCAATTTATATGTATTAGATGCTCCTACTCCGTTATCTGGCTTAACAACGACAGGGTAACCTACTATATTAGTAAAGTTAATAGCACTATTATAATCTGTAATAAATTCATATCTAGCTACTGGTATACCACAAGACTTATAGACTTCTTTCATTTTTGATTTATATTTCATTGGATCCATATATTCAATTTTTGTTCCAGTACTTACATCAAACTTACTTCTAAGAGCAGCCTCCGTTTCTAGCCAGTATTCATTTTGAGACTCAATCCAATCTATTTTTCCATATTTATTTATAAAAAACAAACAAGCTTCACTTACTTCATCAAAATTTTCTAAACTATTTACTTTATAGTACTCAGTTAAAGAATTTATAGTATCCATAGATAAATCATTATAGCTTGTATCTCCTATGCCTAATACATTTACTCCTCTTTCCTTTAACCTATTACAAAAATTGTAAAAGTATAACGGAAAATTAGGAGATATAAATATAACGTTCATAACTAGTTCCCCCCTAAACTATTTTTCTTACAAAATATGAAAATTGTTTTCTCCACCAATCCCAATCATGGTTAACATCATGTCCCCACACATCTACAATGGCAGGTATGTCTTTATATTCAAACAGCTCTTTTATTTTATATATACTTCTAAGCATCTCATCTTCCCAGGCACCTTGACCACAGCAAAGTATTATTTTATTTTTTCTATACATATCTACATAAGGATGATCATAGCTCATTCCTTGTATATACTTAATTGGTGCATTTTTATAAACCAAGTCATCACAATAGTTTCCAAAAAATATATCAGAATCATAATATCCACTTAACGCTATCATTCCTTTGAAAATATCTGGTCTTCTAAACATAAAATTAGCCGCATGTGTTCCACCCATAGAACAACCAGTTGTTATTATTCCATCAGTATAATTATTTCCGTTTCCATAGTAGTTTATTTCGAATATTCTTGGAACTAACTCCTCTACAATGTAATTAAACCATTGTTCATGTAGCTGTATTCGTTTATAGCATTCTTTACCCTCTGCTGACCAAGTTTCCCCATCTATACTATCACAGCAAAATAGTTGTATTATCCCATTGTCTATTAAGTCCATTACATTATCCATCATTTTAAAGCCTTCAAAATCAAAATATCTACCATTTTGTGCTGGAAAAACTAAAAAAGGTTGACCAGAATGACCATATACACTAAATTCCATATGCCTATTAAGATATTTACTATACTCTTTAAAATACTCTTTTTTCATACCCCTTCCTCCTTTATATATTCAGTATTCAAAACACAAATTCCTTATATTTATATATGGTATCATATTGTTAAAATTCTTACAGACTATTTTCTAAGTTTTAAATACAAATTTCGCCTTGTTACTTTCTATAACAAGATTTAAAATATATAAGTGAGAAAATTAAAATTAATACAGATATATGGAAGGAATAATACATGAAAGATATAGATTATGAAAATTTATTCAATATAAATACATTTGGAGAAGAACATTGGACAGATAAATTTACTCATTATCATCCTTATCAAGCAACATCTTATTCTGCATTAAATACACTATTTAAAACTTATAAGGTTAATGAAAATGACTATGTAGTTGATTTTGGATGTGGTAAGGGCAGACTTATATTTTATATAAACTATTTTTTCAAAGCTAATTGTTACGGAGTTGAAATGAATAAAGATTTTTATAGGGCTTGCATAAAAAATAAATCTAATTATTTAAATAAAAATAAGAAATACGAAGATAAAATAGAATTTGTAAATGCTTTTGCTCAAAATTATAGTATAGGTCTAAATGACAATAAATTTTATTTCTTTAATCCATTCTCTATTCAAATTTTTTATAAAAGTAATAGATAATACTAGATTCTTTAGAGAAAAATATGAGACCTGTTGAAATAATTCTATACTATCCATCAGATGATTATATTTATTATTTAGAAAATAATACTCCATTTATAATAAAGAATGAGATTATTTTAGATGATTTATATAAAAAAGATAACAACGAAAGATTTTTAATATATAAATTATCTTATTTAGAATAAAAAAGTATATACCTTAACAAAGGTATATACTTTTTGTGCTTTTACTATATTGAAATACTTTTACTTACTGACATATTTAATTATTTTGATAATTCTTCAAATAATTCTTCTTGAGATTGCTTTATTGTAAGGTTTCCATCTACTTTTACAACAGCTTCAGTTTTATAGCTTCTACAAGCACCTATACAACCTCTTTGTACTTTTTCTTCACCTATTGTTTCTGCTAATTTATCTAAATCCACATTTGAACAATATGGGCATACTCTAACTATATTTATCATTTTAATACCTCCTATAAATATCTTTTTAAAGTTATACCCCTATTATTTTTGTATTAAACACAAATTTTTATTTATTTTTCTATTTCTAGCTTTTTTATATTTTCTATTATTTCTTCTTTATTCCTACCTATACAAGAATCAATTGCTGCTACAAATGCTCCTTCTACTAAGCTAACCTTGCATATTTCTACATTTTTACTTACAGATTCATCTAACATATCCAAAGCCACTTCTGCATTCATCAATGCACTTCCTATATCAAAGAATAATAGTACACCATCTTCACTATATACTTCTTCAATTGAATTCATTATTTTAATAGGGTCTGTACCAATTCTTCCATCCTCAGTTCCCCCTGCAACAGAAATTTTCACATCTCCTGCCATTTGACTTATAAGTTCTTTTAAACCTTCCACAAGTTTGTTACTATGAGATACTAATACTATAGAAACCATAATTATTCTCCTTTAATATATGTATAAACAGTTTTTAACATTAAATATGTAGATGTAGCTCCTGCATCTTGATGTCCTATACTTCTATCACCTAAGTAACTAGCTCTTCCTTTTGTAGCTTTTATTTCTTTTGTTTTTTCTAATCCTTTAAATGCAGCTTCTTTAGCTTTATTTAAACATTCAGCAACATCTAATCCACTACTTTTTACTTTTATTAATTCATTCAGATATGGTTCTAGACAATCTATCATAGTTTTTTCTCCTAGTTCAGCCTTTCCTCTCATTTTTATACCATCAAGAGATGCTTTTAAAACTTGTATATAATCGTCTAAGTCAATTTCACTTTTTCCATTTAATACACTAGCACCTTTCATAAATGCAGTTCCATATAATGGTCCTGCTGCTCCTCCTACCGTAGATACAAGAGTCATGCCCACTTTTTTAAAAGTATTTCCTAAATCATCTCCATTATCGTCTTTTAACTTTTCTTTTACAGCTTCAAAACCTTTACTCATGTTTAATCCATGATCTCCATCTCCAATAGCTGCATCTAACTCAGTTAAGTGTAGTTTATTTTCATTTATTACATCCGCTATTTTATTTAATATATTAATTACTTCATATCCTTTTATACTCATTTTTGCCTCCCAAACTAGATACTAAAATATCTTTAATCCTAAAGTGTCAGATTTAGCATCTAAGAGTTCTTTTAATTCTGAATCAAGTTTTAATATACTAACTGAGTATCCAGCCATTTCAAGAGAAGTCATATATTCACCTACAAATGTTTTATGTATTTTTATTCTCTTTGAAGTTAATATTTCATTAACAGTTTTATTAGCTATATAAAGCTCCATAAGAGGAGTTGATCCTAAACCATTTACCATTGCTGCTACTTCTTCATTTTCTTTTATATCAATATCATCTAATATTTTATTTACTAAATGAGTAGTTATATCACTTGCTGTAGATATTTTTTCTTTATGAGTTCCTGGTTCTCCATGTATCCCCATTCCAATTTCTATTTCATCATTCTCTAGTGTAAAGTTTGGCTTTCCTGCTGCTGGAACTATACAAGGACTTAAAGCCATTCCCATACTTCTTACATTAGATATTACTTTATTAGCAACCTCTTTAACTGATTCAAGTGAAGCACCTTTGCTAGCCTTTGCTCCGGCTATTTTATGTACAAATACAGTACCTGCTATCCCTCTTCTTCCTGCTGTATATAAGCTATCTTCAACTGCAACATCATCATTTACTACAACAAAATCAACATTTATTCCATCCATTTCGGCCATTTCTTTAGCCATTTCAAAGTTCATTACATCACCAGTATAATTTTTAATTATTAATAATACACCATTACCTCCATTCACTTCTTTTATAGCTTCATATACTTGGTCTGGTGTTGGAGATGTAAATACTTCACCGCAAACAGCAGCATCAAGCATTCCATAACCTATATACCCTGCATGAGATGGCTCATGTCCACTTCCACCACCACTTACTAGTCCAACTTTTCCTTTAATCGGTGCATCCTTTCTTATTAATATATTTCCATTTTCACTTTTTCTTACGTAATCAGGATGTGCTAATACTAACCCTTCTATCATATCAGCTACTACATTACTTGGATTGTTTATTATTTTTTTCATATTTATACCCCCCTTTGATAACATTTTCCTTACTTAATATTATTATATCACTAACCATATTATAAAAATGTAAAATTTTAATACTAAGATAAATATTCTACACCTCTCATAATTTTATTGAAGTCCTCTGTTTACAATAAATTCCTTAGCTTTTAGCATATAAGGTAAACTTTTTCCTTCATTATATATAGTTTATTATTATTTTATATATAACATATATTGATATATCTATTATTATATATTTTTTGTACTCCCCATTTTAAATATATTATTTTAAATTCTTGTTACTAATTTGTATAAATTTATTTATAAATGTAAATAATTATATTTTAGTAATTTAATTATTTACATTTATAAATAATATCCTTCTTATTTTAATTTACATTTTAAAAAGTCTATGTTATACTAAGAAAGTTATTTTCACATGAAAGGAAGGAACATAATATGTCAATAAAACATAAAATAGTTAACATCGCGGTTATAGCCCATGTTGATGCTGGAAAATCAACATTAGTTGATGCTTTCTTACATCAATCTGGAACATTTAGAGATAACGAAGTAGTAAAAGATTGTGTAATGGATAGTAATGACCTTGAAGCAGAAAGAGGTATAACAATATATTCTAAAAACTGTTCTATAAACTACAAAGATTACAAAATAAATATAGTAGATACACCAGGACATAGTGACTTCTCGTCTGAAGTTGAACGTGTTATAAAAACTGTTGATACTGTTATATTATTAGTAGATGCTAGTGAAGGTCCAATGCCTCAAACTAGATTCGTTCTACAAAAATCATTAGAAGCTGGTCTTAGACCAATACTTTTCATAAACAAAATAGATAAGCAAGATCAAAGAGCAGAAGAAGTTGTAAATGAAGTATTCGATTTATTCGTTGACTTAAATGCAACTGATGAACAATGTGAGTTCCCTATAATATACGGTATAGCTAAGCAAGGTATAGCTAAAAGAGAATTAGAAGATGAAAGTACTGACCTTTCTCCTTTATTCGAAACAGTAATAGAACACGTTGAAGCTTACCCTGACTTTGATAATGAACCTTTACAATTACAAGTTTCAGCACTTGCATATGATGATTATGTAGGTAGACTTGGAATAGGTAGAGTTTATAAAGGAACTGTAAGAAATGGTGAACAAGTTTCGATATGTAAAGCTGACGGCAGTGTTTCTAGAGGTAGAATAGCTAAACTTACAGCTTATGAAGGACTAAACCAAGTTGAAAAAACTGAAGCATATTCTGGTGATATAGTTGTTGTTGCAGGTATATCAGATATATCAATAGGTGAAACTATATGTAATATAGATAATCCATTACCAATGGAAATGATACACATAGAAGAACCTACTCTATCAATGAACTTCTTAGTAAATGATTCTCCATTCTGTGGTAAGAGTGGTAAATTCGTTACTACTAGACATATAAAAGATAGATTAGACAAAGAATTAGAAGTTAACGTTGGTCTTAAAGTTGAGCCAATGGACACTACTGACGGATACAGAGTATCTGGACGTGGAGAACTTCATTTATCTATACTTCTAGAAAACATGAGACGTGAAGGTTATGAGATAGGTGTTTCTAAACCAGAAGTTTTAATGCATAAAGAAGATGGCGTTTTAATGGAACCAATGGAAAGAGTTATAGTTAACTGTCCAGAAGTTTACTCAGGAACTGTTATAAACAAATTAAATCTTAGAAAAGGTCTTATGGAGTCTATGTCTATAGAGGGAGATTATGTTAAAATAGAATTCATAGCTCCTACTCGTGGATTATTAGGTTATAGAAGTGAATTTATAAATGATACTCGTGGTGAAGGTACTTTAGTTCGTTCATTCGAAAGATTCGAAGAATATAAAGGTGAAATACCAGGTAGAAGTAATGGAGTTTTAATAGCTCAAGGACCTGGTACAACTATGGGATATGCTCTTAATGCTTTAAGTGAAAGAGCTCAAATGTTCGTAGATCCAGGTGTGGATGTTTACGAAGGTATGATAATCGGTATGAACTCTAGAAAAGATGATATGGTTGTTAATCCATGTAAAAACAAGAAGTTAACAAACGTTCGTGCTTCTGGTACTGATGATGCAATAAAATTACAACCAGCTAGAGTATTTACTCTTGAAGAAGCTTTAGAATTTATAGAAGATGATGAATTAGTTGAAATAACTCCTGATGCAATAAGATTAAGAAAAAGATTCTTAAATGAGCATGACAGATTAAGATACAACAAATCAAGACAAGGTAAATAATCTAAAAGTAGCAATATTTCATATTGCTACTTTTTTATATACTAAAAAACGATGAACTTTTATAAGAACATCGTTTAAATATATTTATATAATTTCATATTTAATACTTTAGTTGACATAGTCACCATTGTAGTAATATTAATTAATATCATCAAGTAAATTATTTTCTGATACATACGATAATAATGTAAGTCCATACATTATTACTACTAAAACCGCACTTATAAGTAATATCATCTTTCCTTCCTCCTTTTAGTATTATTATATCCATTTTATATGAATTAATTGTGAATTTAATTAGAATAATCGATTTATTTAAATAACTAAAAATTAAAATAATTATAAACTATATTGAATTATATATTTATTATAGTTTATTTTGGCATTTCATGAAAGTTTTAATTATGTTTTTTTTTATATTATAGTACTTATAATTTTTTTATAATATATAATTTTATTTTTATTTTTAACTTTATTGACATACCTTCCTATTTCTTTTAAACTTTTAAAATAATCCGAATTTATAACAAACACCATTTAAATATATAACTCTCCTCCTACTTTACAGGAGAGTTTTTTATTATAAATTTAACAGGGGGAATATAATGAATTATATAAGTACTAGAAGTAATACAGAAACACTAAGCGCTTCTCAAGCAATTATAAAAGGTTTAAGTGATGATGGTGGACTATATGTACCGTCTAAATTTCCTGATTTAAGAGAAGAATTAAAAAACTTAAGTACATTAACATATTGTGAACTTGCATTTTTTATATTAAAAAACTTTTTAACTGATTTTACAGATGAAGAGCTAAGTAATTGTATAAATTCTGCATACAAAAATAATTTCGACACTAGTGAGATAACACCAATAAAACAAATTGGTAATGATTATATATTAGAATTATTTCATGGACCAACACTAGCATTTAAAGATATAGCACTTACACTTATGCCCCATTTACTTAAAACATCTATAAATAAAAATAACTTAGATAAAGAAATACTAGTACTTACTGCTACATCTGGTGATACTGGTAAAGCAGCTTTAGAAGGTTTTAAAGACATAGATAATGTTAAAATAATAGTCTTTTTCCCAGAAAATGGTGTTAGTCCTATACAAAAACTTCAAATGAAAACTCAAGAAGGAAAAAATGTATTCGTTGCTGGCATAAATGGTAATTTTGATGATGCTCAATCTGCTGTAAAAAAAATATTTTCTAATGATGATTTCAATAAAATTTTAAATAAAAATGGTTTCATACTGTCATCAGCTAATTCAATTAACATAGGACGATTATTACCACAAGTTGTCTACTATTTCTATTCATATTTTAAACTTGTAAATACTAAGAAAATTAAACTATTTGATAAAGTAAATTTTGTGGTTCCAACAGGAAATTTTGGAGATATATTAGCTGGTTATTATGCTAAAGAAATGGGGCTACCTGTAAATAAACTCATATGCGCCTCTAATGAAAATAATGTTCTTTATGACTTTTTTAGAACAGGAGAATACAATAAGAACAAAGAATTAAAATTAACAACATCACCATCTATGGATATACTAGTTTCAAGTAATTTAGAGCGTCTATTATTTGAATCTTGTAATAGAGATTCTCGATTAATAAGCGCACTTTTTAAAAGTTTCAGTGAAACAGGTTATTATAAAATCTCAAATCTGATGAGACAAAACTTGAATGATTTTTGTGGATATTATTGTACTGATGAAGAAGTTAGTGAAACTATAAATCATGTATTTAATAAATATAATTATCTTATAGATACACATACGTCTGTTGCTTACTGTTCTTTGAATAAATTTAAATCAAATAATAGTAATAAGTATAAGAATATTATTTTAAGTACTGCTAGTCCATTTAAATTTGCTAAAGATGTTCTTAATTCCATTAATAATAATAATAATAATTTACAAGATTTTGATGTAATTGATAAATTATCTATATTAGGAAAAATAGATGTTCCTAAGCCTATTGCAGACTTAAGGGATAAAAAAATTATTCATGATAATATATATGATAAAAATGAACTTAAACTTGCAATACAAAACTTCTTAGAAATTTAGGTGATAATAATGTTAGAAATAAAAGTTCCTGCTACAACTGCAAATATTGGTCCAGGATTTGATACATTAGGATTAGCATTAAATGTATATAATAAGTTTTACATAAGTGAAATAGATAAAGGAATTTATATAGATGGATGTGATGACAAATATAGAAATGAAAATAATTTAATTTATACCTCAATGAAATATTTCTATAATAAAATAAATCCACCTAAAATACCCACTGGAATTAAAATAAAAATAGAATCTAATATACCATTAAGTCGTGGATTAGGTAGTAGCGCTACTTGTATAGTAGCGGGTGTTGTAGCTGCTAATATTTTATCCGATTCTAACTTAAATAAATATGAATTATTAAAAATAGCAAGTGAGATAGAAGATCATCCTGATAATATTGCTCCTGCCCTACTTGGAAATATGGTAGTATCTCTTATTGATGATGGTAATATATACTATGACACTATTAAAATTCCTAATGAGCTTAGTTTTTGTTGTATAATTCCCGATTTCGAACTATCCACTAGTTTAGCAAGAAGTATATTACCCAATACTATTTATCATAAAGATTGTGTTTTTAATATATCTCACTCAACTTTACTAGTTTCAGCTTTACTCAATAAAAACTTTGACTTAATAAAAATAGCGTGTAAGGATAAAATCCATCAAGATTATAGGGGTAAATTAATAGAAAATTATTATGATATAGTCAATATGTCTTATGATTTAAACTGCATAGGAGTATTTTTAAGCGGTGCTGGACCAACAATAATGTCTATTATAAAAGATGATGATATTAACTTTATCGGTGAAATGAAATCATTCTTAGAGTCACTTGATAATAGATGGATATTAAAAAAATTAAAATGTGATACTAATGGAACCATTGTTAATGTAATATAATATCTAAAAGATTAGGTGTAATATATAAATAACCCGTACTTATATATTACACCTAATCTTTTTTATTTGTTTTTAACTTTAAAATATTATTTCTAAGCTTGGAATATGCTTTTATAAAAAATATATTGAAACTATTCTCTAAAAATGCTAAATTAGATTAAGGAATATTTATTATTTCAAATTAAATATTAAACGGAGAGTGATGAAAAATGGACCATAGTCCCTGGCGGGCTGTATTAATTCATCATTCAATATTATGTAGATAAATACTAATTCATCCTTTATTTTATATTAATTAGTCATTTAATACATAATATTAAATGACGAGATTTATGTAAAACTGAATAAAGGATGTGTTGCCATGATAAGATACTACAAAACTATTAACTCTAAACTAGAAAAATTAACTTCCTTTGAAGATGGATGTTGGATAAATCTTATTGAACCTAATCAAAGTGAAATTCATGAAATTGCTGAACTACTAAATTTAGATGTTGATAGTATAAATGCGGCTCTTGACGAAGAAGAACGTTCAAGAATAGAGGTTGAAGATAATCATACTCTTATTCTTATAGATATACCAATAGATGAGAGTGATGCTTCATCATCTCATTATACAACTATACCATTAGGTATAATAATGTTGGATAATACTATTTTAACAGTTTGTACCGCTCAAACTAGAATTTTAAACGACTTTATAGTTGGGCATATAAAAGATTTTTATACTTATATGAAAACTCGTTTTCTTCTTCAAATACTATATAAAAATGCAACTTACTACTTATTATACTTAAGAAGAATTAATAAAATGACTAGTATAATTGAAAGTGAAATATACAATTCTATGCAAAATAAAGAGCTTTTCCAATTGCTTGAATTAGAAAAGTCATTAGTATACTTTTCTACATCTTTAAAAGCCATAGAACTTGTACTTAATAAATTGGTTAGAACTCCAAGTATTAAGCGTTATGAAGACGATGAGGACCTTTTAGAAGATGTTATTGTTGAAAATAGACAGGCCCTTGAGATGGCAACTATTTACGGTGATATATTAAGTAGAATTATGGATGCATTTAGTGCTATAATAAGTAATAATCAAAATACAGTTATGCAGTTCTTAACTGTTGTTACACTTATAATGGCTATTCCTACTATTGTCTCTGGATTCTTTGGAATGAATGTGCCTGGAATTCCATTTGAAAATGATCCAAATGGTTTTTGGATTACCATGCTTATAACATGTATTATTTGTTTAATAATTACATTCTTCATGTCTAGAAAAAAGCTATTATAAATTTATTTTTAACTTTTATTGCAATAATTAAAATTCTAGCATATAATGTTTATATAATAAAATATTTCCTGAAGGGGAGTAGCTTACACTTTGTGGTAATCAATCGTCATTTCAGTGTTTTACACTCGGTTGATTAACAAGTATATTAAACTTGATAGCAAGACCTTCAAAACAAATGCACTAATTTGTTTTGAAGGTCTTTTTTTATTATTATACTTAAATTTTTAGGAGGTTTATTTATGAATTATGTTTTACTCATAATCGGATTTATATTATTAGTAAAGGGTGCTGATGTTTTTGTTGAAAGCTCATCTAGCATAGCTAAAATACTTAGAATTCCATCATTAATAATTGGTCTTACTATAGTTGCATTTGGAACCAGTGCTCCTGAAGCTGCAGTAAGTATTACAGCTGCTTTAAATAATCAAAATGGTATGGCTATTGGTAATATAGTCGGTTCTAATATTTTTAATCTTTTAATGGTTGTAGGTATTTCTGGATTTATAAAGACTTTATATGTAGATAAAGCTATTATATCTAAAGAATTTCCATTTTTAATATTAGCATCTATACTTTTATTCGTACTTGCGTGTGATATACCTTTACAAGATACTTCTAGTAATATTTTAAGCCGTGGTGATGGAATTGTCTTACTTATGTTCTTTATAATATTTATGTATTCTTTACTTAAGGTAGCTTTACAATCAATGAATCAAGATTCTATGTCTCAACTTTCTATTTCATCAGAACATTGTATAGATTCAAGCGATGGTACTTTAATAAGAACAGAAAATGAATCATTATTAAAAAATATAGTTATTTCAATAATCGGTATCATACTTATTATACTTGGAGGAAAAATGGTTGTATCCTCTGCATCTCAAATTGCATCTAGTTTTGGTGTTAGCGACCAGTTAATAGGACTTACTATCGTTTCTATTGGTACATCTTTACCTGAATTTGTTACGTCTATTATAGCTGCAATAAAAGGTGAATCTTCTATTGCTTTAGGTAATGTAATAGGATCAAATATGTTTAATATATTATTTGTACTTGGTGCTTCTGCATTTATATCTCCAATGTATATTGATCCTACTCTATTTATAGATACTTTATTTATGATATTTGTAACTATACTTACTTACTTATTTGCAGTTAAAAAAAGAGATATAAACAAAGGAGAAAGTTTTATATTAATTCTTTTATACATTATGTATATGATTTATTTATTATTAAACGCTTAAAATTTAATTTAACAAAAATGGCGCAAAGTTATTTTCGCGCCATTTTTTTATTTCTCTATTATCATTGTTTTATTTATATCTTCATATTCATTAGATAAGTCTTCTTTAATTTGTAAAATATAATTAGGAACATATTCCTCTTCTACCTTCTCAATTATTAACTTATCTTCATTAAATTGTCCTACTATTAAGTCATCTAAATCTAACTCTATTTTAGGTGTTTTTTTCCATATATCTATGCTATCTAAATAATCTTCACTTGATAAACTTTCATACATATTTAAACTTTTTTTATAATACAACCCTGCTAACATATACTCACACTTTTTATTGCCTAATTTCATACCTTCAATGTAATATTTTTCAGCTTCATTATATGAATTTAGTTTAAAGCTTAATTGACCTAGATTATATAAAGATTCTATACATCCATTATTTCTAGCTTTTTCATACCAAAATTTAGCACTAGTGTAATCATTATAGTATTTGTGATAAATCACACCCACCATATGCTGAGAGTATGAATTATCTTCATTTGCAGTTACTTCAAACATTTTTTTAGCATCTTCATAATATTCCTCTTCAAAATAAATTTTTCCTAAATGTATTCTTGAATTTAAGTGATTCTTTTCAATAGCTAAATTAAAGTACTTTTTAGCTTTATCTTTGTTTTCTTGACTTTCATATATACACCCTAATTTATAACTTGAAAAAACATCACCATTATCAGATGCCCTTTTATACCAAATTATAGCTTCTTCTACTCTATCTATTTCTTCATAAATTTCACCTAATTTAACTTGGCACGAAATTGAATCTGCATTTCTTAAATAATATGAAATTGATCTTTCAATATCATTAATTTTATAATATAAATCTCCAATATTTTCAATAGATACTTTACATCCATCTGCAATAGCTTCTTCATAGTATTTTTTAGCCTTATCATAATTTTCTTCTTCAAAATATAATCCTGCTAAATTATTTTTTGCTTCAACTAAATTATCATTTGAAGCCATTTCATAATATATTTTAGATGTATCTATTTCATTTTCTTTATTATATAAATTTGCTAGCATAAATTTAGCTAAAGTATAATTTCCTTCTATTGATTTTTCGTAATACTCAATAGCATCTTCTCTGTTATTTTCTTTATTATATAAATTTGCTAATCTGTACTGAGATTTAGCATCACCTTTATCTGCAACTTTTTTATAGTATCTCTTAGCTTCATCATATTCTTCTTGTGATTCCATAATTAACCCTAAGTTTATACATCCTTTGGTATAAGAAACCTTATATAGTTGCTTATATAATGTTATTGACTCTTTAATATCATCATTTTGATTTAAAATAGCTAAGTTATACTTACAATTATTATCTTGTAGTACTGATCCTTTTCTATAGTATTCTTTAGCTTCTTTTAATCTATCCATAATTGTATATAGTAATCCTAAATTAAAACAGGCACTTCCTAAATTATTATCTGCTGCTTCTTTTAACCATTTTTCACTACGTTGATAATCATTTAAATAAAAGTGCACTACACCTAAATTATTTTGTGCTAATAAGTTACCTAAAAGAGCCACTTTCTCATACCAATATAGTGCATATTCGTAACCATATATATTATAATACATATTTCCTAAATCAAAAGCAGCATCCTCATATCCATTTTTATAGGACATTTTCAACCATTTTTCAGCTTCATGATATTGTTTCCTATTTTTATAAATACATCCTAAAGTATATTGAGACTTTACATGACCGTATTCAGCTGTATCTTTGTATATTTCTATTGCTTTATCTATTTTTCCTAACTTCTCATAAAAAGCTCCCTTAGTGTAACCTAATTTTGGATCATTAGGTATGTCTTTTATTTTTCCTATGGAAAACTTAGTATTTTTCATAATTAACTCCCTATTTTTATATCATTTAATATTTTCATTATATAATATATATACCATTATTTATGGCATATTTGCAAATTTGTAAGAATTTTGTAATATTATATACATAAAATCATCCTAGATATTTTTAGATACATAATTATTTTATGTAATAAAAAGAAATATATTATTCTTAATGAATAAGGGATATTTTAAAATATTAATTTTAAAATATCCCTTTTATAGAAAATTAAATATAATAAATAAAGTGCTATCACTTTATTTATTATATACTTTTTAAAGATTTATATTAAAGCTTTTAAACCTTTACACTAAATTATTACCTTTTGTTATATGTTATTCAGAAAATAAAAATTCAGCTTGTTCTTTTATATTTTTGACATTAGAAACACTACCATCATATATTATATATTGAATTTCATTATTTAAACTATTATTTACTTCTATATATTTATTATCTTTATTATACCTAATTGATTTTAATACTAGTGCCTCATTATCTGTACTCTTATCAAATGTTAATATAACATTATCGTCTTCATATTCATTTTTTAGTGTAATTTGCTTTGAACTATTTTCTTCAACTATATCATATGAGTATCCAAAAGAATCTATTACTACATTAAAATCATCAATATTTAAATATCCTAAACTATATGCATACTCTTTATAAATTTTATTATATAAATCTGTTGTAGTAATAGTTTTATCTGAGCTTATTTCTTCATTATTTAAGGCATTTATGTAATTAATAACTTGCTGCTTTTGTTCTTTTTCTAAACTAATAAACACCTTACCTTCTTCTAATTGTTGTTCTAATAAATCTAAATCTTTATTAGCTTTATCTAAACTAACTTTTAGTTGATTATTACGATTTTCTAATTGTTTATACTCCGTTTTTTTTATCCCTCCAATTGGAATTAATATACCGATTACAATACCTACTATTAGACCTATAAAACCTACAGATAATAACATTTCTATTCTCTTTTTTATTATTTCTTCTCTATTTATAGCTCTTTTTTTAGTTATATGATTATTAACTTTTTTAACAGGTCTTTTAGCCCTCTCCACTTAGACGTCCTCCTAAATCTTAAATACTATTATTGTTTAATTATACTAAATAATAGTATTTTTTGTAACATTTTTCAAAATAATTCTTACATATTAACCATACATAATCTTACTTTTATAAAAGTTACAATTATATATATGTATTGAATTTTAATCACTAACTAATATATAATATTTATAAAGATTAGTAACTTCATTTTCTAATCTCTTAATTGGAGGACACTTTATGGATATAAACCTTATAGACATTAACTTGTTATTTAGATTATGCATTTTCATAGTTATTTTTGGAATCGCATTTAAAGTTATAAAGCTTATCTCTGGAGTAATATTTAAAGTTGCTTCAGTAATTTTAATTTTGTTACTTATATATAAACTATTTATATAAAATAAAAAAATAGAGATTTAATCTCCTATTTTTTTATTTTATTTTAAACTATTTACTATCAAATTAATCTCATCTACTTTAAAAACAATTATACATGTTCCGTATACAATAGCTCCACATAATACTGACACACCTAAAGTTATTATATCTTGTATAGTACCTGTTCCTATCATATTATTTATACTTCTATATGTAAATAATGTAATTATAGCCATTAGTAATGCTGATACTATTGATTTTATAAATACATTTAATATAGATTTTCCTCCAAAAGAACCTATTTTTATTCTTAAATTTATAAATAGTAATACTATAGTAAATAAAGCAGCTGTACTTGTAGCTAAGGCTAAACCTGCAAGTTGCATATTTGTAAATTTAACAAATAAAATATTTAAAGTTATGTTTAGTCCCATAGCAATAGCTCCATTTATCATAGGTGTTCTAGTATCTTGCAATGAATAGAATACTTTCCCTAAAATATCCCTAAGTCCGAAACCTATCATTCCTATTGAGTAAAATACAAGTGCTACAGAAGTCATATATGTTGCTCTTGCATCAAATTCTCCTCTTTGAAATAGTAACTTAACTATAGGTGTTGCAAGTATAATCGCGCCTACAGATATTGGAATTACTAATAATATTACTGTATTGACTGAAGTTACTATAGATTTATTAAACTGAGATTTGTTATTTTCAGTAGATAACTTTGATAGCATAGGATACACAACAGAAGAAATAGATACTATAAACATTCCCATAACAAATTGATTAAGTTTATTTGCATAATTTAGAGCAGATATACTACCTTCAACTAATGTAGAGGCTATTGTTCTATCGACTATTGTGTTTATTTGATTCACAGCTACACCAATAAGTACAGGACCTACTAGCCATAGCATCTTTTTTAAATATTCATCTTTAAAATTTAAATATGCTTCATATCTATATCCTTTTTTTATTGCAAATGGAAACTGAAATAGAAACTGACCTAATAGCCCAATTAGAGCTCCCCATGGTAAAATATATGGTGTTGTTCTTACACTTATAAGTATTGATAATATTATACATGCGTTATATGGTACAGGCATAAGACCCGGTATTATAAAATTTTCTTTTACTTGTAAGTAAGCCATCATTATATAGCTAATACCTAAGAAAGGAATACCTAATATCATAGATCTAGTAAAATATACAGCCTGTCTCATTGTTTCTCCTTTAAAACCTAATGCAAATAGCCTTACTATTTGAGGTGTAAATATAACTCCTATAGTTGTAAGCACTATACAAATTATTATTACTACATTAAATATATTATTTGTATATTTAATAGATTCCCGATCTCCTTTACTTGAATTAACTTCACAAAACAAAGGTATGAATGCAGTACCTAAAGAAGTTCCTATTGCTGTAAATATTACTGCTGGTATATTCATAGCAACTAAAAAAGCATCACTTGTTGATGATGCCCCATAAGCTGAAGCTAGTGTTAGCTCTCTTCCAAATCCCAATATTTTTGCTACTAATGTTGCTGCCATAAGTCCTATAGCCGCTTTTGCTACTTTTGACATATTTCTTATCTCCTATACTTAATATCTTTTATTATTTTTTTTATTTCATCAGATTCTGAATGCATAATAAGATTTTGATAAGTATTATCTAGCTCTTCTGACATATTAAATAAATCTCCTAAAAATGCATCACCAAGGATACCATATTCTAACCTTTTTTCTTCTTCTATTTGTCTTTTACTTTTATGATTATTTTTCATTTTTTATATCTCCTTATTATCTTTTAGTATTTACTTTTAGATAAAATTATAATCAAATATATTATTCTTCATCTTATATATTGTTATTCGTATAAAAACACACTTAAAAAACACACTATTTTAATCCTAAGTGTATTTTTATTTTGAATGTCAAAACTTTTTATTTACTTAATAGTTTTGTCATGATAATATATTATTAAAGCTTTTACTTACGGAGGTAATATTATGATAAAAATAATTTGTGATAGTATATCGGATTTACCAATAAATATACTAAATAAATATGATATTGATATAGTTCCTTTAACGGTATTATTTAATGGTACGGAATATTTAGACGGTGAAAATTTAACTAATGATAGTTTTTATAAAATGCTTAGAGAAACAAATTCTATGCCTAAAACATCTCAAGCAACATATGCTCAGTTTAAATCAGTTTTTGAGAAATATTCCAATGAAGATACTGAAGTTTTATATATAGCAGGTTCATCTTCAGCTTCAGGAACTTATCAAAGTGCAGTCCTTGCCAAAAATGATGGTCATGATAATGTAACTATATTCGACACACAAAATGTTTCAATCGGAAGTGCACTTTTCGTTATTAAGGCATGTGAGATGGTTGCAAATGGAAAATCTTTAAAAGAAATTTTAAATTATTTAGAAGATATAAAAGGAACTGAAGAAGTTGTATTTTCAGTTGATAATTTAGAATATTTAAAAATGGGTGGAAGAATTTCATCGACTAAAGCTACACTAGGAAATTTATTATCTATAAAACCTATACTAGAAGTTAAAAATGGTCTAGTATCTCAAAAATCTCAAGTAAGAGGTAAAAAGCAAATATATTCTACTTTAGTAAATTTAATATTCAGTAAGTATGGAAAAGATTTAAAAGATAAAACTATTATAATAGGTTGCGGTGATAATAAAATTGATTTAGATATAATGAAGGATCTTTTACTAAAAGAAACTTCAGTAAATAACTTATACTTTGTTAATATAGGATGTGTAGTTTGTTCTCACTCAGGCCCAGGTATAGTTGGAATATCATGTCTTTAAATAAATTAAAGCTGGGTTATATATCCCAGCTTTATCCATATAATATACATTTAAATTCAAAAGCTAAATCAATGTCGTCCATATTCCAATTTCTGTCTTTAATATGTATAAAATTATATTTTAAGTTTTATATTATAAAACAATTTGCCAAATACATATATTTATAATTCAACTTATATAAGTAATAAAAATAGATGTCTAAATTTAATTAGAACATCTATTTTTATTACTTTATACTTTTCAAATCTATATATGCTTCTATTTGAGGTATATATAGCATATTATTTTCTTTTATATGTGTATTTCCAAATTCTTTAAGCTCTACTCCACCTTTATCTTTAGTTATTTTATATCGTATAACTTCATTGCCTTCATTTATAGTACAATGAAAGTACATTCCTTCATATTGTTTAAATCTAAAATTAAAATTATCCCTACTTAACTTTTATACTAATTTCTTTCATAAATTACCTTCCTTAAATATCCTTTTATTTATTATAACCTATTATTAACTTATTATAAAGTTTAACATATAAAAATTCTATTCCTTTTGTATTTCAATTATAATGTATTATATAATAAATTTAGGAGATAGATATATGAAAAAAAGAAATAAAGTCTTTATTTTTTTACTTTTTCCAATTTCTATTTTACTTAACTATGTAGCTTCAAAAAATCCATTATTCATAGAAAAATACTATACACAATGTTTCAATAAAATTATAGTTCAAGTTTTAAGCAATTTAAGTGGTATTTTCCCATTTTCCATTTATGAAGTTATAGTGTATGTAATTATTATGTCTATAATAATATTCTTTATTTATACATTACATCTTATTATAAATCATAGATCTAAGCTTATAAGATTTATTAAATCATCTATATTTAATATACTATCACTAATCTCCATTACATATTTTTATTTATAATTTTATGGGGATTAAATTATAATAAATTACCTTTAGAATCTATTTTAATAAGACAATATAATATCAATAATAATACCTCCTTAACAAGGATAAATCATGATATATCAGATTTAAAGAAACTATATGAATTTTAATAGAAAAACTAATGAAAGCAAAAAACTTAGCTGTAAATGATAAAAATAATATAGTAAACTATAAAAATACTATTAACAGAGCTCATTTAGGTTTTGATGCCATATCTCATATAATTCCTAATTTAGATGGAAAGTACAGTAATCCTAAATATATTTTATCTTCAAAACTTATGTGCTATACAGGTATTACAGGTATATACTTTCCATTTACAGGAGAATCAAATGTTAATATAGCTATACCTCATACTTCTCTTCCATCTACAATACTACATGAAATGGCTCATCAAAGAGGATATGCAAGTGAAGATGAAGCTAATTTTATAGCTTATTTAAGTGCCATAAACCATCCTGATAAAGATTTTGTATACTCAGGCTATAGGCTAGCTCTATCATATACTGCTTTAACCCTAAAAAATATCGACTTTAATGCTTATACAAAACTAAATCAGAATCTATCAAATGAAGTTATTAATGATATTAAATATAATAGTAAGTTTTGGTCCAAATATAGTGGTAAAATAAATGAAATATCTGATAATATTAATAATTCTTATTTAAAGTCTAATGGTATAAAAGAAGGTACAGAAAATTATAGTAAAATGGTAAACTTACTTTTAACATATTATAGTTTATATGGTTTTAACTAAAAATAACCTATTATTAATTTTTTCATTAATAATAGGTTATTCTATTCAAACCTTACTCTTTAATATATTTAATTCTATTTTTAACATTTTTCATCCCTCTTTCAATTCTATAATTCTATTTATTATTTCATTTCTATATTTATTCATATAAGACTTATCATTTATATATTCTTCTACATTAAAAGGATAAATTTCTTTCATTGAATTTATCTCATTATTTAAATCTTTTATATTTTCATATAGTTCTTCTTTAGTATAATTTTTACTTATCTTATGATTATCTTCAATAATATTAGATATAATTTTTAATTTTATTTAAATCGTTATATATATAAGATAATTCTATTTTCCTCCATAGCTTTTCTTTATTAGAATTCATGTAATTAAATACTGGACTTATCCTTAAGATTAATTTTTTATATAAGTCTGAAACTTCATGATTATAATTATTGTATTCTTCATATCTATATATACAGTATTTAGCATCATCAGCTAAGTTATCTATACCTTCAAGATATTCTTCTAAAGGCGCTATTTCTTTGTTTATTAAGTAATCAATTTTCTCTTTATCTAAAGGTTTTTGTAACTTAATACTAGATTTAATCATATTTCTTTCTATATTTAATTTTTTTATTCTCATTTTTATAGATAACTCTTCTTTCATTAAATCATAAGATGCTATTATATGTTTAGCATCTAAATACATTTGCTTTTTTAACATTAAATTATCTCTTCGTTCTATAATATCAACATATTCTTTAATTAATTCTTTATACTCTTTATTATTTATCCCTTCAATATTTTTTATAGATTCATTCATAAAAATGACCTCCAAAATTCTTTTATTATAAATACTACATTATTTTATCTTTTCCTCCTTTTTTATATCCCTTATTTGTATAGAGTGTAAAAAACCAATATACATTGTCCCATTTTACTTTTTATCATATAAATATAGTACGTAGGTATTAAAAAATACTACTAAAAAATTAACATGGAGTGTTATATTATGAATAGAAATTGTATAAATAAAAATAATTCATGCGAATGCAAATGTTCTAACATATCTTCATGTAAGGAATTAAAGGGAGAGAAGAGTTATAAAAATAAAAAAGTTTATTGCTCTGGTAAGACAAAATCTTCATTTTGCCCAATGTTTGTAATTCCTGCTAACTGTGAAGATTTTCAAGTATTTAATATTTTGCGTTGCTCTATTGGTAAAGTTGTTGGTTTAAAACTAGAAAATAGTGATTGTATTCTTAGATTAAGAATTTGCCAAGTTAATCAATGTGTTGTTATGGGAAAAACATCTTCTGGTAAGGGACCTATCTATATAAAACTAAGTACAATACAATATGTAGATTTAGGAAAAGAAATTTATATAAATCCATTATGCAATACCGGTAGTGTAGGTATTCAAGGTCCTATGGGTCCTCAAGGTCCTGCTGGCCCTAAAGGTTCTACTGGTCCTATGGGGCCTCAAGGTCCTGCTGGTCCTAAAGGTTCTACTGGTCCTCAAGGTCCTGCTGGTTCTCAAGGTGCTACTGGTCCTATGGGTCTTCAAGGTCCTGCTGGTCCTAAAGGTTCTACTGGTCCTATGGGTCTTCAAGGTCCTGCTGGTTCTCAAGGTGCTACCGGCCCTATGGGTCCTCAAGGTCCTGCTGGTTCTCAAGGCGCTACCGGTCCTATAGGTCCTCAAGGTCCTGCTGGCTCTCAAGGTATAGGTTCTCAAGGTGCTACTGGTCCTATGGGGCCTCAAGGTCCGACTGGACCAATGGGGCCAACTGGTCCGACTGGACCAACTGGTGTAGTTTTGACACCTCAAAATAAAACTGTAAAACCTAAAAAAGTTCCTTATAAGAAATAAATAAGATTTAAAATTAAAAATAGGTAAATATTTAAAATGTTTACCTATTTTTTTATATTCTCATTTAATATTATACATTTTCCCTAGCCGATATTCTTTATGATTTTCTAATTCTTGGAATAATGATATAGGATTTTCTATGATTAGTAGTTTTTTCTTTCTTGTTAATTTTTTTATATAATTTTCTAATTTCATTGCCTTACTTTTTGTATCACTTTCAAAATAAACCTCTAACTTTTCAAAACCTTTTGATCTCGTATACTTTGAATTTATACCTTTTTCATGCTCTTTCATTCTTCTTTTTATATCACTAGTGTATCCTGTATATAAAGAATTATCTTTACACCTAATTATATAAGTAAAATACATATTCTTTCTCCTAATTTAATAATTTTCTAATGATAATATACTCTAATACTTTTTATAATACAAGAAATAGATAAAAAAAGACATAACAACTTGCTATGTCTTTTTTTATCTATTTCTAAATTAATCAACTGTTATTGCATCCACTGGACAACTTTCAGCTGCTTCTTTAGCAGAATCTTCACAATCTCCAGGAACTGGATCTGCTATAACATGAGATTTTCCATCATCTTTCATTTCAAAAACTTCTGGGCAAACTGATGGGCAAACTCCACACCCTATACAAGTATCTTGATCTACTTTTGCTTTCATATACAATTCCTCCTATTTATATTTTACAAAATTTATTATTTCCATAAGCAAAAAAAAAATACCTAAATAAAAACTTTAGGTATTTTTTATTACTAACAATCAATTGCTATTAAATGCTCTAACTCTTTAGATTGTATTATCTTAGCTGGTATTCCTACTACAGTACAATTATTAGGCACATCCTTTAATACTACTGAGTTAGCCCCAACTTTAACATTATTACCTATATTTATAGGTCCTAGTACTTTTGCTCCAGACCCAATAATAACATCATTCCCTATATTTGGATGTCTCTTCCATTCTTTTTCATTTCCAGTTGCACCTAAGGTTACACCTTGATATATAGTAACTCTATCTCCAATTACCGTTGCTTCTCCTATAACAACTCCCATACCATGATCTATTAGAATTCCATCACCTATAGTTGCTCCTGGATGTATCTCTATTCCAGTCATATGTCTGGATAATTGAGATATGAACCTTGAAATGAAAAATCTTTTTTTCTTATATAAATAGTTTGAAATTCTATACATTATCATTGCATGAACTGAAGGATATAGCAAAAATATTTCTAATTTACTTTTAGCAGCTGGATCATGAAGTATTATATACTCTAGATCTTTTTTTATATGATAAAACACTTTTTATCAACCTCTCTTTTAGAATTAAAATATTCCCATAGACATATATTTATCTATTCCATCTGGTGCTACTGTAACTATTTTTTTATCTTTAAATTTTTTTGATAACTCAATTGCAGCAAATATATTTGCTCCTGAGGATATTCCCACTAGTATACCTTCTTTTTCTCCTAAAACTCTAATCATTTCAAATGCATCTTCATCTTTTACAGTTAAAATTTCATCACATATGTTTCTATCAAAATTTTTAGGAATGAAGTTTGCTCCTATACCTTGTATTTTATGTGCGCCAGATTTACCTTCGCTTATAAGAGGAGAACTTTTTGGCTCTACCCCAATTACCTTTATATTTGAGTCTTTTTCTTTTAGGTATTTACCTACACCTGTAAGAGTTCCCCCAGTTCCTATTCCACAAGTAAATATGTCTATATCTGGAATATCTTCATATATTTCTACAGCTGTAGTTTGATAATGACTTTTTGGATTATCACAATTATCAAACTGCTCTAAACTCTTGTAGTTTTGATTTGAATTTAAAAGTTCATTGGCCTTCTCCACCGCTCCATTCATTCCTTTTGAGCCTTCTGTTAATATTAGTTGCGCACCATAGGCCTTAACTAATTGTCTTCGTTCTATACTCATTGTTTCTGGCATTACTATTATTACATTATATCCTTTTAATTTACCTATCATTGCAAGAGCTATGCCCGTATTTCCACTAGTAGCTTCTACTAATACATCACCTTTATTTAATGCTTTTCTTTCCTCTGCTCCTTTTATCATTCCATATACGGCTCTATCTTTTATACTCCCTCCTAAGTTATATTTTTCTAATTTTACATAAACATTAGGAAAGCCTAATTTATTTAATCTAATTATAGGTGTATTACCTATTAAATTTAGAACATCTTCATATACCATAATTATATCCCCCTTATTTATTATCAAAATGATAATTACACTTTCATTATATTATTATCATTTTGATAATGCAATATATATTTTATTTTTTATAAAAATAGGAGCTACTAAAAAATCAAAGTAGCTCCTATAACCAATATATTTATATTTGTTCTCCACAATAAGGGCAGTATCTGTAATCATTATCTATTTTATTTCCACAATTCTTACATCTATTATCAGTTTTAATTTCATTCAAGTCCCAATAAGTTAGGTTTGAATCCAATCCTTTTTCTATAGCATTTCCCTTTTCATTAGATATACTATATATAGAATCACAGTTTTTACACATTAAATAATAACTTTCATTCCATTTAAAAATAGGTATGAAAAATATATGAAAATAAGTGTAATTTTTTATTAATTTCATTACACTTAAATTATCACAATTATTACAAGTTATATTATGTAACTCTTTAATTTCTTTGTTTTTTTTATCTATACCTAAAATTC
>UWOR01000001.1 GCA_900604495.1 Desulfovibrio sp. Marseille-P6017
CTTGTATACTATATGAATAATATTATTAGTGTTTACTTTATATAAAAACATTACTTAATCTTCTCTACTTACCATTAAATAGCCTTCTAGATATTAACTTTATTTTTAGTATTATTTCATAAAAATTCGATTTAGTTTTTAAAGTTAACATAAAAAAAGAAAGTCTTTATGTTGTCTTATACACAAAAACTTTCTTTTTTATAAACTTAATCTACTTTTAGGGAATTAAGTAAAAATTAATGAGCCTGCACTACATCCAAGTATCTTTATACTTATATCTTGGTTTTGTATCAAATATGCTACTGCAAATATATTATTTCTAAACTAAATATAATAATCTTTTGCATTGTCAATAAGACTAAATCTATTACAGTTAGATATAATATACAATTAAAATTTATCCATTCGTTGGTACTACTATGGGTTTCCTAGTCTGAATCCAAATTTTTCCTGGACCTCTAAATTTAGCAACAAATCCTTCACCACTTAGAAAAGATGATGCCAATCCGCCTCCAGCTAACTCTGTAGAAAATTCCATATCATTTTCCCATAATACTAGATGACTTGAATCTACAATATATTCTTCTCCTATACCTAAATTTATCTCATATATAGAACCGCAAGAATTTACAAATAAAGTACCTGATCCCACAGTTCTTAATCCAAATATACCTTCTCCACTACCAAATATACCTTTTACTTTAGCTTTAGTTTCTAATGTTATTCCTTCAGTACATGCTAGAAAATTTCCATTACTTATTCTATATTGCTTACTTCCATCTAATTCTACCTTTGTTATATCACCTGACATCGTAGGAGCTAGTAGTATTTCTCCATCTGATATTGCTTTGTACTCTTGAAGTAATGCAGACTCTCCTGACATAACTCTACCAAGCATTTTGCCTATGCCTCCTGCCTTAACCTTAAGATCAAATGTTGGAGTCATAGCTACCATAGATCCTGCTTCCACTCTAAAAATATCTCCTCTATTTGCATTTATTTTTAATATTCTGCTGTCTCCTTGACATAATAGTTCAAATTTATCTGTATTTTGATTCATAACTACCCCCTATTATCTATGATAAATTTATAATATCAGTTATGCTATTTCATATCAATCTAAACAATGTTACAGTATTGTAAATTAATATATTACGTATATATTTATTTAAGTATATATCTAAAATATAATTTCTATTTACATTCATTTAAATATATATTTTTAACAGATATTAAATATATTTTTGTAATAAAATGTAAATCTAATTGTTATATTTTTTATCTTTTTCTATTATATAATATATTTATACATATATTATTCATTAATCAGGGGGGTAAAATGAAAATATCAAAGCTAACTTTAATACTTATTCCTATAATAAGCGTTTTTCTTATCATATTTTATAAATTAAACACTAAAAGTATAATGTCTACTGCTATGGAAATCGAAAATTACAATATAGATATTATAAATTCAACATTATATGAAGATTATCTACTAACTAAGTATACTGTTGAAACTTTAGATGGATCTCAAATATCTGAGGATACAGCTAAAGTAATTCCTAAAATAATTTTAAATAATTCTAATTGTAACGAAATTATTTTGGGTGAAAATGATTTATCTGAATTTAAAAGAGAAGTAACTTCTATATTTATACCTCTGAGCAAATCATTTAACTCTCTTAAAATAGAGTATCTAATCAAGTCATCTAATACTAACAATATTAAAAAATTAGTATTTAATAATGCTCTATTAAAATCGGATACAGAAAATAATCTATCTAAATATTATAATATTAATAAGAAAATAGAGTTTAATGAATTTAATATTCAACTAAAGAGTTTACTTGTTGAAGATGATAAAGCACTCCTTTATTTCTTTACAGAAAACACTAAATTAAATGAAGATAATTATATTGTAAAACTTAAATCTAATGATTTTGAAGATATTTTCTTTATTGAAAAAGTTAATAACTTAAAGGAAAAAAATCTGGCTCATTACTATGTTCCTATGAATTATAATAGTGGTGATATTGACTTTAGCAATATTGAAATACATCTTATAAATGTTGATGATTATACTGAAACCTTAATATATAATAATTAAAGTAGTGGCAAGATTTTATTAATAAAATCTTGCCACTACTTTAAGTTTACATTGCTATTTTTCTCATATTATAATTATTTTTATTTGATTCTTTTATACAACTACAAATTAAATCTCCCATTTTATCTGTTCCAACTAATTTTGTACCTTCACTGTAAATATCTTCTGTTCTATATCCTCTATTAATAACTTCTTCTATTGATTTTTCTATAATATTAGCTTCATCATCTAACTTAAATGAATATCTAAGCATAAGTGCAACTGATAATATAAGTCCAATCGGATTTGCTTTATTCTTTCCTATTATACTTTCATCTGGATGATGTAATTGATTTGGTGTAAATAGTCCTTTACCGTTAGAATCTATTTCAGCTGAAGGTAGCATACTTGCTGTACCTGTTATTTGACTAAGTTCATCAGCAAGTATATCACCAAACATATTAGAAGTAAGTATAACATCAAACTTATCCGGATTTAATATTACTTCCATAGCTGCAGTATCCACAAGATGATGCTTAACTTTTATATTAGGGTAATTTTTTGATGTTTCATTTACTACATCCTTCCAAAGTTTAGAACTTGCTAATATATTAGATTTATCTATACTTGAAACTTTTTTATTTCTTATAATAGCAGAAGAAAAAGCTCTATTTGCTGATTTTTTTATTATTTCTTCATTATAATATTCTAAGTCACTTGCTTCTCTACCAAATTTACCTGTATAAGATTTCTTTTCCCCACAAATTACACTCCCAGCCAAATCTCTTACAATAAGAATGTCTATACCTCTTGAAATTATATTATCTTTCAATGGAGAGAATTCTTTTAAGTTTTGATTTAATGTTATTGGTCTTAAATTAGAAGTTAAATTAAGAGCTTCCCTTATTTTTAAAATTGCCTTTACTGGTTTTTTACATAATGATACAGAATTCCACTTACTTCCTCCTACATTTCCTATTATTACAGCATCACTTTCTAAACAAGCTTCTAAACTTTCCTTCGGTAGTGGATCTCCAAACTTATCTACAGCTTCTCCTGCACCAACTACTTCCTCTATTTTAAAATTATGATTATATATATTTGAAATTGTATTTAATACCTTTACTGCTTCCTTACTTATTTCAGGACCTATTCCATCCCCTTTTATTAATACAATCTTATAATTCATTAATCCGCTCTTTTATTTAATATATAAATATTATTTTTAATTATTTTAACTTATATTTTCATAGTAAACTTAAATACTTATAATGTAAAATATATAAATTTATATATTCCTCATACAAAAAAATGTATGTATAAATGTTTTCCATCTAAATAAATGTATTTATATTTTTATAAAAGTTAAATATAATTTAGATTAGTAATTTATATAAAGGAGGATTTGATGAATTCTAAAAAATTAAAATATATTATTACAATCGCTGAACTAAAAAGTATTTCAAAAGCCGCATCACATCTATTTATATCTCAACCATCACTAAGTAATATAGTATCAAATATCGAAAAAGATTTAGGAGTTCAACTTTTTAATCGAACTACTAATCCAATTTCACTTACTTATGCTGGTGAAAGATATGTTGAAACAGCAAAAGAAATTCTAAGATTAGAACATAATCTAAAAAAAGAATTTAGTGATATTTCAAATATGAAAAAAGGAAAAATAACTCTAGGTATACCGTCTGTAAGAGGTACATATGTACTACCTTTTATATTACCTAGATTTTCAGAAAAATACCCAGGTATTGAAATTGAAATTATAGAAGGAGACTCTAACTTCTTAGAAGAATCTTTAATTTCTGGGAAGGTTGACTTAGTTTTCACATCTCTACCAAGTAATAATAAGAAAATAACCTGTGAGGTTCTATACGAAGAAAAAGTAATGCTTGCATCTAAAAAGGGGTATTTAGGAAAAGACTATTTACTTCCCAACACCTCAAATGTGATTGATATAAACAAGCTTAAAGATGTTGATTTTATACTAACTAAAAGAAATCACAGAATAAGAAATCTAACTGAAAGACTTTTTAATTTTTTTGATTTTAAACCAAATGTTATTTTAGAAACCTCTAATACTGCTACTGCATTTAGATTAGCAACGTCTGGCCTTGGAGTTTGTTTTGTTTCTGAAATGATTTTAAATACTACTAAAGCTATTTATGATTTTGATTTATTTCATTTAGAAAATACACCTATAAAATGGGATATTGCTGTTTTATATTTAAACAATTCTTATTTAAACATTGCTGAAAGATATTTTATAGATTTAGCCAAAAGTGTTTTGATTGAGAACTCTAAAAATGATATTAAAAATTAAAATAGGGAGCTCTTATGCTCCCATTCTTTTTATTTATTTTTATAAATAATGCCATATAATTATAATCTAATACATTTAGATAATTTCTTCCCACCATGCAAAAGACATAATACAACCTCCACTTTGTTGAGTATTAATTATATATGCCTCTATTATATAGTTCATACCTGGATATAATATAACAGAACCCGATGGATTCCCTTTAAAGTTCTGATATGGACCAACAGAAAAAGTCTCTGGACTTATTCCTTCAATTATACTTATATCTTCGCCATAATATATTTTGCCTAATTTTTTTAAATCTTTTTTATCACCTTTATTACCTGATGCTATATTATATGATTCAAATAAGTTTCCTTTTAGTCCAGACTGATAGTATACATTTTCAACAAAAGGAACATCTGATAAGTTTGCTACTAATACTTTATTTACATATATTTTAGCACCAGAGTTTATTGGATTAGATAAAACACCTACTGCATTAAGTCCTGGTTTGACCTTAATCACTCCAGTTTTACCTCTAAAGTATTTTTGCTGTTTATTTTGTATATATCCACTACTTATATCTGCAATATAATACGGATATGATTTATCCATTTCTAATCACCCTCTACTATTTTTATAGGTTCTTCCCACCATATAAACGATACAATTCCTTCTCCTTCTTTAGTAGAATCAGATAAATAAAGTTCAATAACAACCTCCATGCCTGGATACAGTATTACCGATCCACTATCATCTCCTAGTAAATTACTATACGGTAGTATCATCGATGTTCGTGTACTTACTCCGTTGCTTATTTTTATATCTTCTCCATAATATATTTCACTATGAGCTTTTGTATTTTTTCCATAAGGTGCATTACTTGATATTATATTATTAGATTTGATTAAATTACCCGTCGCACTTGCCGAATAGTATATATTTTCAGTAACTACTACATCTGATATATTAGCTACGGTAGTATTATTAACATATACAATAACCTCTGAATTTTTAGGATTTTTCAATGTAACAACAGAATTTACTCCTCTTTTGAGTTTTACAACTTCTGATTTTCCTCTATAATATTTATTTTCATTATTTTGTATATGTCCACTACATACATCTGATACATAATAAGGGCTTAATTTTTTAATCCCACATTCATTGTACTGATTTTTCATATCAATGTCCCCCATAAAATTTCTAAAAATTACTCAATATTATTATATGACTATATCTACAGAGAGTTCCTTTTACATTATATTCTGTATCTTGAATAAAAATAAGATGTAAAAATAATTTACATCTTATTCCTATAACGACATTTATAATTTTTCTACAGTTTTTGCACTTACAATATTAACACCTGTGTTTAGTATATTTTTTATTATTATATCTCCTACTTTTATCGGAGCATCTACTTTTATTTTATCTAGTTCTTTCATTACTTCAAACATCAAATTTTTTGATATTGATGATTCTGTTTTAACTGGAAGTAAATGCAAATACGAATTTCCAAGCTTTACAGTGGTAGTTATAACTCTTTTGGGGTTTGTAAGCTCTTCTTTTGCATACTTTTCTCCCCTTTTACAATTATTCCCTTCTACTTTAAAATCGTCTCCTAAACATTCTACACTTAACTTACATCCCATTGGACAAACTATACATGTAAGTTCTTTTTTAGCTAAAACTTCTTCTAAACTCATTTTAAGCCTCCTCTACACTTACAGATATATTGCCTGTAATATTTTTTAATAAATCTTTACTTATATTAATACTTTCCATCTCGGATGGTATCATATGTTTTCTTTTCTTTTCTAAAATAATTTCATTATTGCTTTTTACAACGAGCTTTTTATTTTTATATATATTTCTTACTCTCATAAATAAATTAACATCTTCATCATTTGATGTATCTATATTTTGAGGTACTATATACCCTATACCTTCTCCAGCTTCAGTACTCACTGTATCATTTTTTTCTAACTTACTTAGACAATACTTAGCTGCATTTCTACCAGCTATTCTACTTTCCTTTGTAACAAAATCAACTAAATCATGAACATGAACAACATTTCCACAAGCAAAAACGCCATCCAAATTAGTTGACATTGTATTATTAACAATAGGTCCACTAGTTCTCATATCTAAATTTACACCCGCACCTACACTTAGCTCATTTTCTGGTATTAATCCTACTGATAATAAAACTGTATCACATTCTATAAATTCATCCTGATCTGGTATTGGATTTCTATTTTCATCTAGCTTTGATAAAGTTACTCCACTAACCCTTTCTTTTCCATGTATATAACTTATAGATGTACTTAGTTTTAGAGGTATATTAAAATCATCTAGACACTGAACTATATTTCTAGTAAGACCACTTGAGTGAGGATTTATTTCTACAACTGCTTTTACCTTAGCACCTTCTAAAGTCATACGTCTAGCCATTATAAGACCTATATCTCCTGATCCATAAATAACTACTTCTTTTCCTACCATATATCCTTCCATATTACTTAGTCTTTGAGCTGCCCCTGCGGTGTATACTCCAGCTGGTCTATATCCGGGAATATCTATAGCTCCTCTAGTTCTTTCTCTACATCCCATTGCCAAAACTATAGCATCAGCTTCTATATTTATTAATCCATCTTCTCCAATAGCTTCTATTGATTTATTTTCATTTATATTAAGTACCATTGTATTTAGCATGTAATCTATATTTTCTTTTTTTACCATTTCTATAAACTTACCTGCATACTCAGGTCCTGTTAGTTCTTCCTTAAATTCATGCAGTCCAAAGCCATTATGTATACACTGATTAAGTATTCCACCAAGTTCTCTATCTCTTTCTATTATAAGAACATTTTCTATACCATTTTTTTTAGCTTCAACTGCTGCTCCCAGTCCTGCTGGTCCCCCACCTATAATTACAATATTATATCTCAACTAAATCACCCCTTAATTCTTTTACTTTTCCTAAAACCACATTAGAATTTTCATAATCCTTTAATATTTCTTCAACAGGTACATTTAATTCTCTTGATAAAATCTCTATTACTCTAGGTCCACAAAATCCACCCTGACATATTCCCATACCTGGTCTAACCCTTCTCTTAACTCCATCTACAGTTCTTGCTCCACAAGGTCTATTTATAGCATCTACTATTTCACCTTCTGTTACACTTTCACATCTACAAATAATCTTTTTATATCTTTCATCCTTTTTTATTAATTCATTTTTTTCTTCTATACTCATTTGTGAAAACGCCTTATGCTTTTCTCTTATTGGATTAAAGTTTTCTTTTGTTTCTAATTCTAATCCTTCTTCTTTTAAAATCTCTATCACATATTCGCCAACAGCTGGTGCTGATGCTAATCCAGGTGATTCAATACCTCCAACATTTATAAAGTTCTTAGATATATCTGATGCAAATATACAAAAATCTCCTGTAGATGATGTTGCTCTAAGTCCTGCAAATGATGTTATAGTTTTTCTAAAGTTTATATTTTCAATTGTTTTTTTAGACGCTTCTACAATTTCTTGTATACCATTTTTACTTGTAGTTATATCTTCCTTATCTTCAACTTCGTTAGCATTTGGACCAATCATTAAGTTTCCATGAACAGTTTGAGTAACTAATACTCCTTTTCCTTTTTCACTTGGACATTGGAATAATACATGATTTGCAATCTTTCCTTCTGATTTATCAAGTATCTTATACTCACCTTTTCTAGGAATTATATAATATTCATTTCCTCCTATCATATTGTTTATTTTATCAGCATACACTCCTGCCGCATTTATTACATATTTAGACTTTATAATTCCTTGCGATGTCTTTATATTAAATATATCATCTTCTTTTTTTATATCTAATACTTCACTTTGAAGTTTCAATTCTACACCATTATTTATTGCATTTTCCATAAGTGCTATATTTAAGTTAAATGGACAAACAATACCTGCACTTTCACAAAGCAAAGCTCCAACTACATTTTTGTTAATATTTGGCTCTATAGAAATTACTTCTTCTCCAGTTAATAATTTAAGACCTTTAGAGTTATTTATTAATCCTCTTTTATAAAGAGATTCAAGATGTTTTTTCTCCTCTTCATTAAATGCTAATACCAAAGATCCTATTTGCTTAAATTCTACTCTTAAATCATTACATAACTGTGGATATAACTCATTTCCCCTAACATTTAATTTAGCCTTTAAACTTCCTTCTTTAGCATCAAATCCACCATGTACTATAGCACTATTTGCCTTTGTTGTTCCTTGACATACTTCAACTCCCTTTTCAATTACAATAACATTTATATCATATTTAGATAGCTCTCTTGCAATGGCACTACCTGTTATACCAGCTCCTATTACTGCTATATCATACATACTTTTACCCCCATATTTATATTAGTTTTTGAAAAAATATAGAGAGCCCCCTACACTATTTATATTTGTATAGGAGGCTCTCTCTACTCTTCGCCCAATTATTAATTTTTCCTTCAAACGTTTTCCTGTTGATTTAATTAAATTATACTTAATATTATTTTTACTGTCAATAAAATATTCACTAGTTAATTTTTAAACATACTTTACAGAAATTTCCTCATTTATCTTTGATATTTCTTCTAGCAATTTAATATGATCTATACTTTTATCATCACTTAATTTTAGTTTAAATATCAAAGTATTATCATTTTTATCCATAGAAAAATTTATATCATTCTTACTCATATCACATAGTAACTTTACTAGCTTATCTATAGACATACCTTCATTCATTGTAATAATTATATTTATACTTTTTTGTCTTTTACGCCACATCTCCATATATTGTAGCGCATATAGTACTATAATCAAAAATATCCAAGATACTAAGGCAAGAAAGTAATATCCATATCCAATAGCTATTCCTATACAAGCTGTAGACCATATTCCAGCAGCTGTAGTCAATCCTTTTACACCGCTAGATGTTTTAAGTATTGTTCCTGCACCTAAAAAACCTATCCCTGATAACACTTGTGCTGATAACCTAGCTGGATCTAAATTAGCAGTACCACTATACTGTAAAAATAATTCGAGTGAAATTATTGATGATATACAAGAACCTAAAGATACTAGTATATGGGTTCTAAATCCTGCAAATTTATTTAATCTTTCTCTTTCTATACCTGTTACTCCACCTACTACTAATGCTAATAATAATCTTAAAAATATTTCTCTTTCACCCATATACTTACTCCCCTTACTACATTAATTAAATAATCTTCAAAAAAATAGGGAAATGAAGTCTATAATATCATTTCCCTTGCCTTAATTACTAGAATATTCTATGTAAACTATAATGTCAAATAGTTTTTATTTATCATTTAAATCCATTTTCTTTATTTTTATATTAAAATATCAATTCATTATATGATAAAGTCACAGAGTTTATTTTTGTAATTTGTTATATTAAATAAGCATTAAAATTAAATAATGAATCCTACGAAGAAACAAACTATAAATGCAATATTAACGCAAATAAAGGGTTTCTATGAAGATATGTAACTATGTTTATAGAAAGATTTTTCTATTATTTGGTCAAGATTTGCTGGTGGATGTACAAATGGACATATGATGATGGGTATGATGCAATCTAGTATAAGCGGTTATGTATTTGCAGCTGTAGTATTTACCGTTGCAATTCCAACAGCAATAATAAGTAAAAATAAATTATAATTAAGGAGATTACAATATAAAAATATTACTTGATATAATATTAGGTTCATTCTTTGGATATGCATTATATAAAGCTGGTGCTACTAACCCTAGAAAATTATTAGCAATGTTAAGATTAGAAGACTTAGATTTAGTAAAGATTACACTATTCGCTATAGGTCTTCCAAGTGTGTTACTATCTATTGCTAACTATATAGGTATTTTCGATATAAGTCACTTGGATATAAAAACTTTAAATACAAGGGTTATAATAGGAGGAATTATATTTGGACTATTATTTGGTGTTGCTGGTACTTGTTCTAGAACTTGTGTAGGTGCAGCAAGTGGTAGTAATTTTAAAAAAGCTATAAGTACAATCCTTTGTGGATTACTTAGTGCCTTTGCTTTCTCAATATCATATGGATATTTAAATGAAAGAGGACTTATACCTGGATTTAATTTAGGAAATATGACTTTATTTAACTTATCTCCTAAGTATCCATCAGTATTTAATATAGGCTTCATAGGATTATTTATAGTTGTAATATTATTTATGTTAGGCGGATACCTACTGCCTAAGTCTATTATAAAAAAATAAGTTTATAAATATTAAACTAATGTGTATATTAATATGTATATTTATTAATATACACATTTTTCTATAAATAATATTGATTGGAGGAATTTATGTTGGATATAGATAAAATTGAAATTTTAAAAGAAAATTTATCTTTTTACAATAATTTATCACCTGAAGAAATTAAGGACTTAATGTCTAAAAGTTATTTATCATCATATAAAAAAAGGGAACTAGTTCACAATAAAAACTCTACTTGTACTGGAGTTTTAATAACAATCTCAGGTCAATTTCGAGCTTTTATATCTGCTCCATCAGGAAGAGAGTTAACCCTTTTTAGATTGCTTGAAAGGGATATCTGCATATTATCTGCTGGCTGTGCATTTAAAAATATTACATATGATGTAAATCTAGAATCAGAAGAGCAATCTTTAGCGCTTATTATTGATAGTTCATTTTTTAATGAATTATCTAAGTCTAATACTCATGTGTTAAACTTTTTACTTAATCTAACTCAAGATAAGTTATCTAATGTTATGGGTGTTTTAGAACAGGCTATTTTTTTTAGTTTAGACTCAAGAATTTCTAATTTACTAATAGAACAATCCAATTTTACAAATTCTAATGTTCTTTATATAACTCATGAATCTATTGCAAATCATTTAGGTTCTGCAAGGGAAGCTGTAAGTAGAATACTAAAAAAATTTGAGAAAAATAAAATTATAGAAATTAATAGAGGAAAGATAAAAATTCTTAATATAGATGCTCTTAAAGCTTTATCTTAATTATAAAAAAAGAGTTCATTTTCTAGTACTAGATTCGTATATCTATACTAATTTAATGAACTCTCTTCATTCTTTTTTTAAAGATTTTGTCTTCTTATCACTATCTATTCTTTTTCTTATCTAAGCATTTCTCAGGATATATATGTATTAACTCCCACTTATTATTTTTATTATTTTTATAATCAGCTATCTTTATATCTACACCATTAGTTAATTGGTAAAATAGAACATAATATTCATTTTTGTTTTTATCTTTAAAATATGCCTTTTTTTTATATCCATCTTGTGTAATCTCTATATTTCCATCTACTAGTGAACACCAATCTCTATATTCAATTTCTATAAATGATTTTGCATCATATTTCCAACCATGATAAGGTGCACATAAATAATTCTCACCTAAGTACTCCATATCTTTAATTTTATATGTATGACCTTCTTTTTCTAAATAAATATATCCATAGTAGTAAGCAAATAAACCTAATTTTTCTTTTGAGCCTTCTATAACCTCTAGCTCTACAAAATACTTTAATTCACTAGATTCCTCTTCCTCTGAGTCTACCTTATTTAGTTTAATTAAATTAATATGTAATTTATTTTCAAATGATTTTAAATACTCATTATAAGAATACTTTAACTTATAAGAACTAGATAGAAAATTATATGCTACTGGATAAGGTCCTTTGGTATCACCTAAACTTCCACAACCTGTATTAGTATCCTCAGTAGGATTTGCAGCTTCTCTAAGTACACTAAAGTAATTTATTATAGTATCTTCTGGTGATTTCATAAGTTATTTTGGTAAAGTTATATTCATATAATTATTTCCATAAAAATTATATAGTTCATTTTCTCTTTTATCATTTAATATTGGCATGTTTGATGGTCTAAAAAATCTTTCTAAATTAGAAAACTCTTCTTCATTTCTTACATCAAACTCGCATGTTGTGCAATCTTCTTTTATATAAGTTCCACCTAGTATTAATGTATTATCATTAGCTTCATATCCATTTACTTTAATTGTACTCCCGATTAAAAATACTATAACTATAAAAATAATTTTAATCTTAAACATAACTTTAACATCTCCGTCCATATATAAATTATTACTTATTATGTTTAATTCTTATATTTATAATACTAAATATTAATAAAAAAACCTGTCTTAAGATTTCTTATCTTAAAACAGGTTTCATTTTATTTTGCATATTCTATTGCTCTAGTCTCTCTTATTATACTAACTTTTATTTGACCTGGATATTCAAGCTCATCTTCAATTCTCTTAGTCATTTCTCTAGCTAGTAAGTGTATTCCTTCATCTGAAACATTTTCTGGCTTAACCATTATTCTAATTTCTCTACCAGCTTGTATTGCAAATGATTTTTCTACACCTTCATATGAGTTAGCTATTTCCTCTAACTTCTCTAATCTCTTAATATATGCTTCAAGAGTTTCTCTTCTAGCTCCTGGTCTAGCTGCAGATATTGCATCTGCTGCAGTTACTAATACAGCTTCTATTGTTTGAGGCTCATAATCTCCATGGTGAGTACTCATAGCATGTATTACTTCTTTAGATTCCCTATATCTTCTAAGTAAATCCATACCTATTTCTACATGAGTTCCTTCCATCTCATGGTCCACTGCTTTACCTATATCATGAAGTAAACCAGCTCTTTTTGCTAATTTTACATCAGCTCCAATTTCAGCCGCCATTATACCAGCTATATGAGCTACCTCTATAGAGTGTTTTAATACATTTTGTCCATAACTAGTTCTATAGTTAAGTCTACCTAATAATCTAACTAATTCTGGATGTAATCCATGAACTGCGGTTTCAAAAGTTGCTTGTTCCCCATATTCTTTAATTATATTATCGACTTCTTTTCTAGCTTTTTCTACCATTTCTTCGATTCTAGCTGGATGTATTCTACCATCTGCTATAAGTTTTTCAAGTGCAATTCTTGCAACTTCTCTTCTTATTGGATCGAATCCAGATAAAATTACTGCTTCTGGTGTATCATCTATTATAAGATCAATTCCAGTTGCTGTTTCTAGAGTTCTTATATTTCTACCTTCTCTACCTATGATTCTTCCCTTCATTTCATCATTAGGTAAGTTAACTACTGTAACAGTAGTTTCTGCAACATGATCTGCTGCACACTTTTGGATGGCATAACCTATAATTTCCCTTGATTTTTTCTCAGCTTCTTCTTTAGCTTGAGTTTCTATTTCTTTTATCATTATAGACATTTCACGTCTAACTTCTCTCTCTGCTTTGGATAATATAATTTCCTTTGCTTCATCTGATGTTACACCTGATATGCTTTCTAATTTTTCTAGTTGTTGATTCTTTATAGTTTCAACTTCTTCTTCTTTTGTTTGAACCACTTTTAATTTTTCATTAAGATTAGATTCTTTAGATTCTAAATTTTGTAATTTTTTATCTAATGCCTCTTCTTTTTGCACTAATCTATTCTCAAATTTCTGTAATTCGTTTCGTCTAGACTTATGTTCTCTTTCTACGTCTGTTCTTAACTTATGAATTTCTTCTTTAGCTTCTAATAGCTTTTCTTTTTGTAATGTTTCTGAGTCTCTTTCTGCTTTATCTAAAATCTCTTTAGCTAGTTGATCTGCTTGACCAATTTTTGCTTCAGAAATATTTTTTCTTACAAAATATCCAACTCCAACACCAACAAGCACCGCTACTACGCCTATTGCTATCGTTTCTATGACATCCACCTCCTTTGTAATAATCCCAAAATGTCACCTTTGCAACTTCAAAATTTTATTATTAAGTAAACTATGCTACATAATAAACTATATTCAAAGAATAATCTTCTTATATATGTCTAATAGAGTACATTTTCATACTCTATTAGAAAATTATTTTACATAATTTATCCTTACTTAATTTTATTATTTTTTCTAGCTTATGTCAAGTTAATAGGATTAATAGGAGGTATTGATTTTTTATTCTTCAAAGTTATCTATACTTTCGTTGTCTTCATGATCTGCTGCATTATCTTTTGCCTCATCTAACTTATAATGAGCTCTTACTTTTGTATCTATTTCATTAGTTAAATCCATATTATCTTGTAAGAACTTTTTAACATTTTCTCTACCTTGTCCAAGTTTTATATCATTATAGCTATACCAAGCTCCAGACTTTTTAACTATATCTATATCTGCTGCTATATCTAATAAGTCACCTATTTTAGATATACCTTCTCCATACATTATATCAAATTCTGCTTGTTTAAACGGTGGAGCAACTTTATTCTTTACTACCTTAACTCTTGTTCTACTTCCTAAAACTTTATCACCTTGTTTTATAGTATCTATTTTTCTAACATCAAGTCTTACTGATGAATAGAACTTAAGTGCTCTACCACCTGTAGTAGTTTCAGGATTACCAAACATTATACCAACTTTTTCTCTTAATTGGTTAATGAATATTGCAACACAGTTAGATTTCTTTATTGATCCTGTTAGTTTTCTTAGTGCTTGAGACATAAGTCTTGCTTGAAGACCAACGTGAGAGTCTCCCATATCCCCTTCAATTTCAGCTCTTGGAACTAATGCCGCAACTGAGTCAACTACTATTATATCTATTGCATTACTTCTTATTAATGCTTCTGTTATTTCCAGTGCTTGTTCTCCTGTATCTGGTTGAGATATTATTAAGTTATCTATATCTACTCCTAATGCTTTTGCATAAACTGGATCTAGTGCATGTTCTGCATCTATGAATGCCGCTATTCCACCTTGTTTTTGAGCTTCTGCCACAGTATGAAGAGCAACTGTTGTTTTACCTGAAGATTCTGGTCCATATATTTCTACTATTCTACCTTTTGGAAGTCCCCCTATACCAACAGCTATGTCAAGTCCAATTGAACCTGTTGGTATAACATCTATATTCATAGATGTCGCTTCTCCAAGTCTCATTACTGAACCTTTACCAAAGTCTTTTTCAATTTTCCCTAAAGCTAGGTTAAGGGCTTTCAGCTTTTCTTGTTCAATACTCATATTTATATTCTTCCTTTCATCTATTAAATATTAAATTAAATTCTTATCATCAAACATTTGTTCGTATATAATTATACCTTATTACATCTTTCTAGTCAAATTTCTTCATTTAATATATAGACCTATTTTTCACTATAATTCAACAAACGTTGATAGTAAAATTTTACCATACTTATTTCATTTATAAACCCTTTTATAATCTTTTATACTAATTTAATCTATAAATTTTAATATTCCCTAAAATTTATAAGAGTATGTTGAAACCTTCTTACCATCTTATTCTTATTCAATAATCATAATTTTAATTTTTTGCTATATATTTAAACTTTCAATTGAATCTATGAAAATATAAATATACAATTATTATATAAAGTTATTCATAGGGGGTATTATGAAATTAAATAAGATACATCATACAGCTATAATTTGCTCAAATTATGAAAAGTCAAAAAACTTTTATGTAAATATTTTAGGTTTAAAAATTATAAATGAAACTTATAGAAAAGATAGAAACTCATATAAGCTAGATTTACAAGTAGGAGATTGCCAATTAGAACTTTTTTCTTTTGATAATCCACCTAAAAGATCAAGCTATCCTGAGGCCTGTGGACTTAGACATTTATGTTTTGAAGTTAATGACATTGGTGAAGCTATAGATTATTTAAATAACAATGGTATACCTACTGAGAATATAAGAATAGACGAAGTCACTCAGTGCAGATTTACATTTTTTAATGATCCTGATAATCTGCCAATTGAATTATATGAGACTTTTAAAATATAGTTTTCTAAATAATAAAATACCTTGAAGAAAAATATCTTCAAGGTATTTTATTATTTACTTTCCATAAATAATTCTTTATTTTTATATAAGTATTCCCATCCAGAATATAATGTAAGCAATGTAGCAATTAATATACACACAAAACCTATATTTAATAATAAAGTATTATTAAAGTTTGCACCTATTAATAAAACTATTATAGATATCATTTGTGTTATAGTTTTTAATTTTCCTCCACCACTTGCTGCTATAACTTTACCGTCAGCTGCTGCTATGGCTCTTAATATACTTACAGTAAGCTCCCTAGAAACTATTATGATTACCATCCAAGCTGGCACTAACCCTGCTTCTATCATACAAGTTAGTGTTGATATAACTAATAGTTTATCTGCAAGTGGGTCCATAAATTTACCAAAGTCAGTAACTAAGTTGCGACTTCTAGCAATGTGCCCATCCATAGCATCAGTTATAGAAGCTACTATGAATATTATACATGCAATTAAAAATTTATTTGGTATATTAAGTAGCATTACTACTATTAATACAGGTATTAAAAATATCCTAAATAATGTTAATTTATTAGGCAAGTTCATTTATTACATCTCCCATTAAATCATACTCTAATGCATTATTAATCTCTACCATTACGAATTCGCCTGGCTTAAGACTTCTTTTAGACTTTACATAAACTATACTATCTATTTCTTCTGCATCACCTTCTGTTCTTCCCATATAAACATTCTTTTCGATTTGCTCTTCTATAAGAACTTCATATGTTTTACCTATTTTAGTTGCCATAACTTCTTGAGATATTCCTTGTTGTAACATCATAAGTCTATCTCTTCTTTGTTCTTTTATTTCTTGTTCTATATGGCCTGGTAATTTATCTGCTGCAGTTCCTTCTTCTCTTGAGTATGCAAAAGCTCCTAGTCTATCAAACTTGACGATTTGAGCAAATTCTAATAATTCTTCAAAATCTTCTTCTGTTTCACCTGGGAAACCAGTTATTATTGTAGTTCTTAATGTTGCATCAGGTATATTATTTCTTATCATTTCTATTTTTGCTAATATATCTTCTTTAGTTGTGTGTCTATTCATTAATTTAAGTATTTTGTTGCTTGCATGTTGTATTGGCATATCAAAGTAATTACATATGTTATCATACTTTTTAATAACTTGAACTAATTCCTCTGTTATTGATTCTGGATATGAGTACATTATTCTTATCCATTTTATACCTTCTACCTTAGCTAATTCTTCTAATAACTGAGGTAATTTAGCTTCTCCATCATATATATCTGTTCCATAAGTTGTACTATCTTGTGCTATTACTACAAGTTCTTTAACACCTCTTAATGCTAAATCTCTTGCTTCAGCCAATATATCTTCCATCTTTCTACTTTTTTGCTTACCTCTTAACTTAGGTATTATACAATAAGTACAATGTTTATCGCACCCTTCACTTATTTTTAAATATGCCATGTAACTTGGTGTTGAAACATATCTTGGAAGTTCTTCATTGAATGCGAACTCTATATCATTTAAGCTTACTATTTTATTTTCTTTTTCAAGTCCTGCAACAATTTCATCTATATTTTGGTAGCTTCCTGTTCCAACTATTGCATCTATTTCTGGTATTTCTGATTTTAACTCTTCTGAATATCTTTGAGCTAAGCACCCTGTTACTACAAGAAGTTTTAAGTTTCCTGTTTCTTTTAACTGTGCTATTTCAATTATTGTTTCTATAGATTCTTGCTTTGCTGATTCTATAAACCCACAAGTATTAACTAGAGCTATATCAGCCTCTTCCATATTTCCTACTAATTTGTATCCTTTTTTATTTAAGATACCCATCATTATTTCTGCGTCTACTAAGTTTTTTGAACAACCTAATGATTCAAGTGCTATTTTTAACATTCTTCTGCTCCTTTTCTTGCTGTCTTATGAAAATTAATTAATTCTTTCATTGTATCATTTATGTCTTTAAAGTGAATCACTTCATTATATTTATATTGCTGTACAGAATGCATATATAATGGATCATAGTATTCAACTAAGTACTTTTCTACAAGCTCTTCATATTTTTCTTCCTCTAACATTTGTAAATACTCTTCAACTTTTTTATTCCCTAGTCTTTTTTTAAATCTACCTATACATTCTCTTAATATATCTATATTTCCTTCATCTCTATCATAAATATAATCTTTACAAAGTCTTTTTACTCTATCTTCTATATCACATTCTATAAGTATGTGGTATCCATCTCTTATTATTCCTTCATAAATTTCATTTGGTACTAGTACATGACCAACTCTTTTACTTTCACTTTCTATAAACACGTAGTCTGTTTTAGAGTAATACAATGCATTAAATATTCTAGTCTCAAAAGTTTTTTGTGTTGGTGGTTTTTCATCAAATGTTATAAATCCAAATACAGAGCCTGTATTTTTTGCCATTTGTTCTAAATCAACTACATCAATATTATTTTTTTCTAGTTCTACTAACAATTCTGTTTTTCCAACTCCAGTTAAACCATGAAGTACTATGAATTGTTTTTTCTTCATTACATTACTTAAATAATCTATTACATAGTTTCTATATGATTTATATCCACCTTCAAGTTTATATATATCAATTCCAATAGAAGCTAATAGGTTAGCAAAACTTCCGCTTCTCATTCCGCCTCTTGCACAATATATAATTACATGTTCGTATTGCTTTGATAATTCTTTAACCTCTCTATACATATCCTTTAGCTTTGGTGATACAAAATCAAATCCTCTATCTATAGCCTCATGTTTACCTTGAGTTTTATAAATAGTTCCTATTTCATGATGTTCATCATTACTAAATAATGGCATGTTATGAGCATTTAAGATATGGTCATCCTCATATTCTTTTTCTGTTCTTACATCTATAAAAATTGTATTTTTAAGCTTTAAAGCGTCCTCTATATTTATTGTCTTCAAATTTTATTCACCTTCTAAATTAGCTAATTCTTCCTTCGTTATTAAAACTTTTCTAGGTTTACTTCCTTCACTTGGTCCAACTATACCTCTTTCCTCCATAGAATCAATTAATCTAGCTGCTCTATTAAATCCTATTTTAAACTTTCTTTGAAGCATAGATGCTGAACCTTGACCATTATTCACAACAAACTCTATTGCGTCTGCTAATAAGTCATCTTCATCACTCGATTTTATAGAAACTGATTTTGAAATAGTATCCATTATATCATCTTCATATTTTACTTCTTCAGTTACTTGATTTTTTATAAAATCTATAACTCTTTCTGATTCATGTTCTGATATAAATGCTCCTTGTAGCCTTACAGGTTTAGCAGCACCTAATGGATAGAATAGCATATCACCCTTACCTAACAACTTTTCTGCTCCACCTAAATCAAGTATTGTTCTAGAATCTGTTTGTGATGAAACTGCAAATGCTATTCTAGATGGTATATTTGCTTTTATAACACCCGTTATTACATCTACTGATGGTCTTTGCGTTGCTATAATTAAATGCATTCCTGCAGCCCTTGCCATTTGTGCCAATCTACAAATATAATCTTCTACATCATTTGCACAAGCCATCATTAAGTCCGCAAGCTCATCTATGATTATTACAATCTTAGGTAATTTTTCTTCACATTTTTCATTGTAACTTGTTATATCTTTTACTTGATTTTCAGCAAATAATTTATATCTTCTATTCATTTCTGTGACTGCCCAGTTTAAAGCATTAGCAGCTTTTTTAGGATCAGTTACAACAGGTATTAGTAAATGAGGTATTCCATTGTAGCTTGCTAGTTCAACCACTTTAGGGTCTATAAGTAAAAACTTAACTTCATCTGGATTAGATTTATATAATATACTATTTATTAACGTATTTACGCAAACACTTTTACCTGAACCTGTTGAACCTGCTATAAGTAAGTGAGGCATCTTTCCAATATCTGCTATAATTGGTTTTCCTCCTATATCCTTACCTAAAGCCATTGCAAGTGGTGATTCAAAGTTTTTAAATTCATCACTTTCTAATACTTCTCTTAATCCTACCATTTGGCTTTCTTCATTTGGTACTTCTATACCGATTGCACTCTTACCAGGTATTGGTGCTTCTATTCTTATACTTTTTGCAGCTAAACTAAGTGCTAAATCATCAGTTAAGTTTACTATTTTGCTTACCTTTACACCTGGGCTTGGCTGAATTTCATATCTTGTTATTGTAGGTCCTACTGTAACTTGATTTACTTTAGCTTCAACTCCAAAATCAGATAGTGTTTTTTCTAATAATGACGCATTTTTTAGTACTTTTTTCTTTCCGTGTTCATCACTTTTTTTATCAAACTTATTTAATAGGTCAAATCCAGGCTTTTTATAATTTTCATATTTTGATACTGAATCCATGTCTAAGTTTATTGGCTGAGTACGTTCAATATTTTGTGTTTTATCAAAATTATAAGTTTCTTTAGATAAATTTTCAGTTTTAGAACCTTGAAGATTTTTTAATACATCAAGTTCTGAACCAGTTTGAGTTACTTCTAATATTTCTAAATAATCATCTTCAGCTTTATTAAATCCTACTATTTTTATAGTCTTGTCATCTACATCATCTTCTAAACTTAATGCTGGCTCTTTTTGCTCATTGTTAGCTTTATGTTGTTTGTTTTTATCAATAATACCTTTAAAAATACTTGGTTTCTTTTCTTCTATCATAGTTTGTTCCATAGTACTATCATCTACTTCATCAGTTATCATGTCTAAAGCAGATTGTTTTAAATTTGAAACTTTTTCTTTTAAATTCTTGCCTTTTAGCTTTGTTTTTTTACTTCCTTTGCTTCCAAAATTTACATTCGATATAAAATCTTGTATTGATATATTAAATGTAAACATTACACATAATAATAATGCAAATATACTAATTAGCCATCCTCCAGTTATACCAAAGATTGCTTTTATATAATATGCTATAGTAGAAGTTATAAGTCCAGTTCCATTTCCATTTACTCCCATTTGCATTACATCACTAATCATTGTGGATTTAAATGGTGAATCTACAGGTATAGTTCTAGCATTTAATAATCCATAAAATACAAATACAAATGTTACTATAATATAGTACATTTTACTATTCTTTAATCTATAAACATATTCATTTCCTTCAAAGAATCCAAGAATACCTGCAATAATAACTATAAAAGGTATTGTAAATGATAATCCTCCAAATAGGCCTTTAAATATATTCTGCATAAAGTTTCCTATTAATCCCATAGAAGCAGAATTTAAGCTATATAATAAGAATATACCTACAAATATTGTAACTAGATTATGATACTCTGCTCTAAATCCTAGGTCTTTATCTTTTTTCTTTTTGCTTTTTTTCTTTGCCACTCATCTCACCTCTTACTTTTTATAAATCATCTCTACCCTGATAAATTATAGGTTCTTTAATCGATAAAAAGTGTTAATGCCTAAACACTAACACTTTCTACTTATACTTATATTACTTAATTATATCATATATTGTATTATTTAAACAAACTTATTTATTTTCTTTGCTCTTATCATCTTCTGCTATTAGTTCTTTTAGTTTAGCTAGTGCTTCTTTAAGTCCTCCAACTTCATCAATTATACCACAGTCAACAGCTTCCTTTCCTATAAGAACACTACCAACATCACTAACTAATTCATCTTTAGCATGCATTAATTTAACTAATTCATCTCGTTCTATTTTTGATGTTCTAGTTATAAACTCAACAATTCTCTCTTGCATCTTTTTAAAATATTCAAATGTTTCATTTACACCAATTACTAATCCATTTGTTCTAATTGGGTGAACTATCATAGTAGCAGTTGGAGCTATAAATGAATAATCTCCTGCAGTTGCAAGAGGAACGCCTATACTGTGACTTCCACCTAATACAAGTGTTACTATTTTTTTAGATACACTATTTAGAAGCTCTGCCATAGCAAGACCTGCTTCTACATCTCCTCCAACTGTATTCAAAATTACAAGTACACCTTTTATATCTGGATTTTCTTCTACCGAATATAACATTGGAATTATATGTTCATACTTAGTAGCTTTTTTTTGTGGATTTCCTATAAAATGTCCTTCTATTTCTCCTATTATTGTAATACACTGTATATCTTTCTTAGGTTGATTTGGAATTTGTGGAATTCCCATTTGCTTTATATCTTCCATTTCATTATCATTTGCATTATTATTGTTATTGTTATTATTTTGATCTTGCATTAATAAATTAGAATTTATTTTTTCTATATCCACAGTATCTTTTTCTAAATTATAATTATCCATATTTTTGTTTATGTAATTATTATATTCAATATTATCTTCATTAAATTTCATTTTAATTCTCCTCTCAAGCATTATTATTTTTATTTTTTCCAAATCCTTGTAAAAAATTCATACTTTAATGCTTGATTTATATAATAATTACATTACAAGCTTAGATCTCCAACTACCTCTTCTCCATCTATTATAAAATATTATTCCTCTTAAAATTTCATCCATAGCCATAGCTAGCCATACACCATATAATCCCATATTAAATTGTATAGCAAATATGTATGAAAATAATGCCGATATTAGCCACATAGATATTATTCCCACCATTACAGGAAATTTTATATCTCCTGCAGCTTGCATTCCTCTTATCGTTACCATATTAATAGATCTTCCTAGTTCTAAGAAAATATCTATAAATAATATGTGTTTGCCTAGTCTAAGTATTGTTATATCTTTAGTAAATATTCCTAAAATATAGTCACTAAAAATAAATATTGAACCAGATACAATTAAAGTAACTAGCATTGCCTTTTTTAGAGTATCTAATACACATTTGTAAGCTTCATCCTCTTCTTTAGCTCCAATTAAATGTCCCACTATAATCTGATTTGCTTGAGATACTGCATTTGCATATAAATATGAAATCATTACTATAATACCTATATAAGTTCTACCAGTAACAATAGTTGTTCCAAGGGTATTTACTATGGCTAAAATTACTGTCTGTGATATATTATATGATATATTTTCTCCTCCTGATGGAATACCTATATTTATTAATTTCTTAAAAGTATCTTTCGGGAATGGTCTAATATATTTTAATGAAATTTCACCATTTACTTCCCTTTTAAAAATATATGCTATTATAACAACTCCTATAAACCTACTCATTACACTTGAAATTGCAACACCATCTACTACCATCTTAGGTAGTCCGAAATACCCATTTAGTAAGATAGTGTTACCAATTATATTTAGTATATTTACTAATATAGAAATATACATAGTTTGTTTCATCAAACCATTACTTCTAAATATAGCTGAATAAGTTAAAAATAGCGATTGTAAAAATAATCCCCCTCCAACTATATTCATATATATATTTGCATCATTAATCAAATCATTTGGGAGTTTAATTAAATTAAGTATATAACTTCCTAATATAAATAATAAAATTCCTGATGCTATACCAAATATAAAGTTAGTAAAAATAGATACTGTATAGATTTCAGATACTTTACTATGATTCTTCGCTCCCAAGTACTGAGATACAAGTATTGTTGTAGCCATTGTTACCACACTAAAAGTTATTACTAATACATTCATTATTTGATTTACATTTCCAACTGCTGCTACTGCTTTATCAGATACCCTACTTAACATTACCTGATCAATATTATTTACTAATAGCTGTAATGACAGCTCTATAAATATTGGCCATGTTAATGATAATAAAGATAACTTTTTATTTAATATTTTTGATAATTCCATATACGTCTTCTATATAATTATTTTATCAATATAAAATATTATTGAATAATTTTACCACTGTCAATAATATTTTATTCTTTATATGCTAACAGTCTCAAATTAAAAAGAATATACTAAACTAGTATATTCTCTTTAATTTGAGACTATCTAATCTTCATTTTTATAAAAAAGATTATGTATAATATGAATAGTTTCTACCATGTCTTTTTCTTTAACCAAGCAAGATACAGAAGTATAAGAGTCAGATGACTGAAGTAATTCTATATTAATCTTTGTTAAACCTCTCATAATCTTTGCTATAACTCCAGGTGTTTCAGTTATTTTACTACCTAATAAAGTAACCTTTGCACAATCCTTGTTTATCTCATATTGTACTGAGTTCTTTTTAAGTATTTCCTCAACAACATCTACATCTGATTTGTTAATAGCAAATCCCTTATCTTCTATAAAAAAATTAATCATATCCATATTTATTTTCTTATCTTCCATTTCATTTAGTATTCTAGAAAATACATCTTCACAAGATTTTACTTTTACTTGAGCTATATTATTTTTATGAGCTACTGTAGATATAAATCCCTCTTCTTCCTCATAACTTTGATTTCCATGTTGTAGGTTTTTAATTGAACCAATCTTAGTTCCTTCATACTCTGGATTTAATGTGTTTTTTATTTCTAGTATTATATCAGCCTTTTTAGCAAGCTCTACAGCTCTTGGATGTATTACCTTTGAACCTTGCTCTGCCATTTGAAAAACCTCTTCATATTCTATAAATTTTATCACTCTTGCATCAGGCTCTACTCTAGGATCTGCTGTCATTATTCCATCTACATCAGTATATATTTGAACTTTCTTACTTCCTAATGCTTTACCTATTGCTACTGCAGATGTATCACTCCCTCCTCTACCTAGAGTAGTTACATCTCCATCCTCTGTACTACCTTGAAATCCAGCTATTACAACTACCTTTCCCATAGATAATTCTGTTTCAATTCTTTGTGAGTTTATTTTTTTTATCTTAGCATTAGAGTAAGAATTCGTTGTTATTATTCCAGCTTGAGTTCCTGTTAAAAATATAGATGGTATATTTTCACCTTCTAACATACTTGACAAAATAGTTCCAGATATTATTTCTCCACAGGACATTATAAGATCTAGTTCTCTTTTTGATGCTTTTTCATTAACATTTTTACATAAATCTATTAATGTATCTGTTGCATAAGGTGCACCTTTTCTTCCCATAGCTGATACAACTACTGCCAAATCATTCCCCTTTTCTCTATAGCTTTTTATTATATTAACAACCTCTTTCATTTTTTCATATGATTCTACTGATGTTCCACCAAATTTTTGTACTAATACTCCCATATATTCCCCCCTAATAACTACATTTAATATACTCCATCATATTCTATAATTATCATATCGTTACCAATTTTTTTTACGCTTCTCCAAGGTACTTCTAGAACTGAGCCTTCTTTCTTTCGTCCAAAAAAGCCTTTTTCTTTTGGTATTAATAATGCCAATATTTTTCCTGTTGTTTCATCTATTATAAGGTCACATTCACCAACTACACCTAGTCTTTCCCCTGTAACTAGGTTAACAATTTCTTTCCCTGCAATTTCAGATAAATTCATACTTATCCCCCCTAAACTTATTAATTACAACTTTATATCCTCTACATCTCTGCCGACTATACAAATTCCAAGATTACTCAAATCAAATACTTTGTTTATAACCTTTTTTATACTGTCAAAGTTTACATTATTTATACATTCTAAAATTTCATCTGTAGTTTTTACTTTATTTACAAGTAGCATTGATTTTCCCATAGACATCATCCTACTTCCTGTACTTTCCAAACCTAATAAGTAACTACCTTTTAATTGCTCTTTACTTTCATGTATTTCTTTTTCTGTTAAATAATTTTCTCTTAAGTCTTTTATTTCATTTTTTATAATTTCACATACTTCTTCTAAATTTTCATTACTCATACTAGCAAAAATCCCTAGTTCTCCACATTTTCTATATAAGCTTTGTGCTGAGTATATAGAATATACTAGCCCTTTTTCTTCTCTTATTTTTTGGAATAATCTAGAGCTAATACTACCTCCAAATATATTATTTATAACAGCTAATGCATATACTTCATCATCATCCTCTAATCCAATAGCCTTTAAATTCATTGTTAAGTTCACTTGTTCTGTATCCTTATTTTTAGCTATATGACAAGAATTAAATGTAGCTTCTTTTAGCTCTATAGTTACATCTTTGCTTTTCCAACTTTTAAATTTTTCTTCTATTTTTTCTAACATAGTATCAAAATCAAAGTTTCCTGATACTGATATTACTGAATTATTAGGTACATAATATTTATTAAAATATTCTAATAACTCTTTTCTATTTATATAATCTAAGGATTTTCTATTACCTAATATATTCATTCCCAGTCCATCATCTTTATAAATGTGCTCTAATAACATATCATAAGCTAAGTCCTCTGGTGAATCTTCATACATTTTAAGTTCTTCTAAAATTACTGATCTTTCCTTATCTATATCTTTTTCATCAAACTTAGAGTTTAGTATCATATCGCTTAATATATCTAACCCTATATTTATATGTTCATCTAGTAATTTTACATAGTAGCATGTACATTCTTTGCTTGTAAAAGCATTTATTTGACCACCTAAATTATCAATTTCACTTGCAATATCTTTTGAACTTCTTTTATTTGTCCCTTTAAATAACATATGTTCTATAAAATGAGATACTCCACTCACTTTATTATCTTCAATTCTTGATCCTGCATTTATCCATACTCCTAAAGATATTGATTTCACATAAGGTATTTCTTCACCTATTATTGTAAGTCCATTCTCTAATGTTTTTACTTTGTACATATCATCCTCCATTTGTAACAATATTTTATATAGACTATTATTTATTGGTTAAACTTTAGTTCTAAATCTAAATAAGTATATGTATTTCATTATAGTTTAGTAGGTTTATTTATTCAATAAAAATTAAGTTATTAAAAAATATCCATTAATCTACCTACTTTAAGTCCTTTTCCCCTTATAATAGATATTATATCATCTAAACATTGTGTGGTTGCCTTTGTAGGGTGAATAAGTACTATACTTCCATCTTTAATTTCCTTTTTATTTACTCTGTTTATTATCACATCAGGCTCCTCTCTGTATTTCCAATCAATTGTATCTACATCCCATTTAAATGTTGTATATCCTAACTCTTTAGCTGCCTTAATTGTTCCTTCGCCAAAAGAACCTGCTGGAGCTTGAAAAAATTTAATTTCTTGATTTGTAATTTCCTCTATAATAGATTCAGCTTTTTTCATCTGCTCTAAATTTTCTTCATAGCTTAACTTAGCATAGTCTAAATGTTTATATCCATGACTTCCAACCTCATGACCTTCTGAAATCATTCTTTGTAAAAGTTCTTTTTTATTTTCTGCCCACTTACCTGTTATAGTAAATGTTATATTTGCATCTTCTTTTTTTAGAGTATCTAATATCGACTCTATGTATTCATCTTCCCAGCCAAGGTCTACGTTGCATGTAATTGCAACGTAGCCACTATTAGCTTTAGTTCCTCTTTCGTAAGGTAAGTCAGCTAGATCATTAAAGTTAAAAGTCGGAGTTATACTGCTTTTCATCCCCCAAAATACTCCTCCTATAATAAGCAATATAACTAAAACTCCTATGCCTATCTTCTTTAGTTTCTTCTTATTAGCCACCATTATTAACATCTAAGATTCCCCCTAAAATATGTACAAATTATATCTTAGTTAATCTTATTAAATAATTGTCCTATTTATGCAAATATAAACTATAATAAAAAAAAGATTAACTAAGAAAAGTTAATCTTTTTTTTATTATTTATTTATTTTTCTTCTTTCTTTTCAGTTCTTTCTGGCTTAGGTAATAAAATTTTTCTAGATAAGTTTACTCTTCCTTTTTCGTCTATTTCAGTAACCTTAACTTCTACTTCATCTCCAATATTAAGAACATCTTCAACCTTAGCTACTCTTTCATGAGCTATGTGAGATATATGAAGTAATCCTTCTTTACCTGGAAGTATTTCAACAAAAGCACCGAATGTAGTTATTCTAGTCACTTTCCCTTTATAAGTCTTACCAACTTCGGCTTCTGCAACTATGTCATTTATTAGTTTTTGTGCTAAGTCTATCATTTCTTGATCAATACCTGCTATAAATACTTCACCAGTTTGTTCTATATCTATCTTAACACCAGTTTCATCGATAATCTTAGTTATAACCTTACCACCTGGCCCTATAACATCTCTTATCTTATCTGGATTTATATTCATTGTTATTATCTTAGGAGCATACTTAGATAATTGTGGCTTTGGAGCATCTATAGTTTTTCTCATTTCATTTAATATATGAAGTCTACCAACTCTTGCTTGATCAAGTGCAGCTCTTAATATATTTTCATCTATACCATTTATTTTTATATCCATTTGTATAGCTGTTATACCATGTTCAGTACCTGCAACTTTAAAGTCCATATCTCCTAAATGGTCTTCCATACCTTGTATATCTGAAAGTATAGCTACTTTGTCATCATCTTTTATAAGACCCATTGCAATACCTGCAACCATATCTTTTATTGGAACACCTGCATCTAGTAATGATAATGTTGATCCACAAACCGAACCTTGAGATGTTGATCCATTTGAACTTAATACTTCAGAAACTAATCTTATTGCATAAGGGAATTCTTCTTTTGAAGGTATTACAGGAACTAACGCTCTCTCAGCTAATGCACCATGACCTATTTCTCTTCTTCCTGGACCTCTTGATGGTCTAGCTTCACCAACACTGTATGCTGGGAAGTTATAGTGATGCATATATCTTTTATTTTCTTCTTCATCTAAACCATCTAGTATTTGAACATCTCCTAAAGCACCTAATGTAGTTATAGTCATTACTTGAGTTTGTCCTCTTGTAAATAATCCAGAACCATGAGCTCTTGGTATAAATCCATTATCACACCATATTGGTCTTATTTCATCTAATTTTCTGTTATCTGGTCTTACTTGCTCATGAGTTATAAGCATTCTAACAGACTCTTTTATTATTGATTGAAGAACTTCTTCTATATCTGATCCAAACTCATCTACTATTTCTTCAAAATTAGCAAGAGTTTCTTCTCTTACTGCATCCATTTTTTCTTGTCTTTCAAGTTTTTCAACAGTTCTTACTGCCTCTTTCATTTTATCAGTTGCAAAATTACGAACAGCAGATTCTACCTCAGCATCAACTTTATGTAATTCTACTTCCATTTTTTCTTTTCCAACTTCTGAAGTTATCTCTTCTATGAAAGATACTATTTTCTTTATTTCTTCGTGTGCAAATAATATAGCTTCTAACATTAAGCTTTCAGGTATTTCTTCTCCTCCAGCTTCAACCATCATTATTGCATCTTTAGTACCTGATACTACTAAGTGAAGAGAACTCTTTTCTCTTTGCTCTGCAGTTGGGTTAGCTACTAACGCACCGTCAACTAATCCTACTAAAACAGAACCAGTTGGACCATTAAATGGTATATCAGATATAGATAAGGCTACAGATGAACCTATCATCGCTACTATATCAGGAGTACAATCTTGATCTACTGAAAGTACAGTAGCAACAACTTGTACATCATTTCTAAATCCTTTTGGGAATAAAGGTCTTATTGGTCTATCTATTAATCTAGAAGTAAGTATTGCCTTTTCTGAAGGCTTTCCCTCTCTCTTTAAAAATCCACCTGGTATTTTACCAACTGAATATAATCTTTCCTCATAATCAACACTTAGTGGGAAGAAATCTATACCATCTCTTGGCTTTGCTGATTTAGATACGTTAATCATAACCATAGTTTCTCCGTATTTAAGTATAGCACTACCAGCAGCAAGCTCTGATATTTTTCCTATTTCAACAGAAAGTTCTCTTCCTGCTAAATCCATTTTGAAAATTTTATGTTCAAACATTAATGCTTGTACCTCCTCTTTCACTAAAACCGCTTTTATATCTTAACTAATATCTTATCAAAAATACTATAAATTAACAATACAAAACTCATTTTATGACTTTTATTGTATTTTCTTAGATACTAAACTATATACTTTTGTATAGTATTTGCTACTTAATATAAAATTAATCATTTAATAAGAACAACTGATTGCAAATATATCTGGTCCAGTATGAGAACATATACAAGCTCCACCTCTAGTAAAATACAGATTCTTGCATTTTATTTTTGCGTTAACTTCTTCTTTTAATTTCTCAAAATCATCTACATTATCGCCACAACCAATTATTACATTCTTATCTTCTAAAGTATCATACTTATCTATAGTTAACTTTATCAATTCATTTATAGCATGTTTTTTACCTCTTACTTTTGTAAGTATAAATATTTTTGCATCTTCTACTGTAAATATAGGCTTTATTTTTAACATATTACCTATAGTTGCAGTTGCTAATGATGCTCTTCCACTTCTCTGTAAGTATTCAAGTGTATCTGGAACAAATAATAAACTTACTGAATCTCTTAACTTTTCTAATTCCTCTATTAGTTCTTGTGGAGTTATTTCATTATTATTTTCTATTAACTCACATGCTTTAACAACAAATTGGGCACTTCCTAGAGATAATGTTAACGTATCAAATACATGTATATCTCCTTCTGTATCATTTTTAGCCATTACAGCACTTTGATAAGTACCCGATGATTTCGAAGAACCATTTATACATACTATAGAGTAATCATCTTTATATTTGTCAAAAGCAGTTTTAAATTGAATATATGTAGCTTGTGATGTTTTTGGAACTTCTTTTTTCTCTTTCATCCTTTTATAAAACTCTTCATTACTTATGTCTATACCTTCTTTATACTCTTTATCTCCAAGTATTATATTTAAAGGAATCACATCTATATCATATTTTTCTACCAAATCTTTAGGGACATCACATAAACTATCGCAAATTAACTTTATTTTCATCTATATCTCCTCCTAAAATAAAGCATATATTATTTTTTTATATTTTATACCTTTTTAATTATTTACTCCTTAGATTAAATATAATCATAGTTCATATAATTTGTATTTATACTTCTTTATTAATTATACTATTTATTCATGAATTTTGCATTCTTACATATCTATTTATTATTTTATGCTATCATAGTCAAATCTATTTAAAATTTTATAAATCTATATTTTGTATTAATTAAAAACATATATACTATACTAAATTTATTATTTTAAGCAAAAACAGGAAGGCCAATGCCTTCCTGTTCTATATAGAAAATATAATTATTTTCTTAATCCTAATTTAGCTATTAAAGTTCTGTATCCTTCAAGATCTTTTTCCTTTAAGTAAGCTAATAAGTTTCTTCTTCTACCAACCATCTTTAATAAACCTCTTCTAGAGTGGTGGTCTTTTTTGTGAGTCTTTAAGTGACCGTTTAATTCGTTTATTCTAGCTGTTAATAAAGCTATTTGTACTTCTGGAGAACCAGTATCTCCTTCTTTTCTTCCAAACTCTTTGATTATTTCAGTTTTGTTCATTTGAGTTACCTCCATAAAATTTTATTAAATCGCCAATTACTAAGCATTGATTGGAGTGTTCAAATGCTGAGTAATGGTTAATTTACTTACTTATTCTATCATATAAATTTATTTTTTGCAAATATACTTTTCATAAATATAATTTGTATCAATTTTTAACTGAGATTTCAGCTCTTCTAAAGAATTAAACTTTTTTTCATCTCTAATTCTTTCTAAAAACTCAATTTTTATAAATTTTCCATATATGTCTTCATTGAAATCAAGTATATTAGTCTCTACAGATAGATTATCTCCATTTACAGTTGGGTTATACCCTATATTAGTTGCTCCAAAGTAGGTTTTTTCATCTAAGTAAACCTTAGTTGCATATATACCGCATTTAGGAATAAGCATTTCACCCTCAATTTTCATATTTGCAGTAGGAAATCCTATAGTTCTTCCTAGTTGCTTAGACTTTATTACTTCTCCCTCTAATTGGTAATTACGTCCTAAATACTCTTTCACTTTATTTACACTTCCCTCAGCTATTAAGTTTCTTATATAAGTGCTACTTACTCTTATATTATTTATTTTTACAGGATTAACTACCTCAACTTTAAAATCATACTTAGCACCTAAGAGTTTTAATAATTTTGCATTTCCTTCTTTATTTCTAGCAAAGGTAAAGTCATGTCCTACAATTACCTTTTTGGCTCCTAATTTTTCTTTAAGTATCTTTTTTGCAAAATCATCTGCAGATATCTTTGTCATTTCCTCATCAAAGGGTACATTAACTACAATATCTATACCTAAATAGCTTAATTTTTCCATTTTATCCTTATCACGTATAATGTTTTTCACACTATGATTTCTAAAATAGTTAGCTGGATGATTTTCAAAAGTAAAAACAACACTTTTTATTCTTCTTTTTTTGCTACATTGTACTGCTTTTTTTATCAGAACTTTATGGCCATTATGAAGACCATCAAATTTACCTATAGTGACAACACTTTCGCCTAAATTCTCTACATCCCATATAGATTTAACAATATCCATAATGATTTCCCCACTAGAATTATAGTTTATATAAATATTTTATCACTTTTTAGACTTATAATCTTATTATCTTTTATCAATTTACCTACACCTAAAAAGTTTCCATCACTATAAACCCTTACAAATTCATCATTTTCATTTATTCCATCAGTACTAAATCGTTTACTATCAATTATACCACCATTGCTGTAGTACTTTAATGCACTTGATTTTAATGTCACTGATTTAAAATTATTTAGAACATAATCTATATCATATAAATGTTTATCTAAAGTTCCACTAGTATTAAATTCTTCTAGTTCTTCTAATGTAATTGAATTTTCTAAGTTAAATCTACCAGAAGATGTTCTAAGCAAGAAAGACATATGACCTCCACAGCCTAAAAATTCCCCTATATCATGGCAAATACTCCTTACATAAGTTCCTTTAGAACATTTAACATAAAACATTATTTTCCTATCATTTATACTAAGTATATTCAATTCTTTTATGTTTACTTTTCTAGATTTTATAACTATATCATCAGCTTTTCCACTTCTAGCTAAATCATACATTTTTTTACCGTTAACTTTCAGTGCTGAATATATTGGAGGAAATTGTTCAATCTCTCCTCTTTGAGTTTCAAAAGCTTTCTCAATATCATATTTACTTAGTTTGAAATTTTCTGTTCTTTTTACTATACTTCCTGAAGAATCATATGTATCAGTTGTCATTCCTAATGTAAGCTCGCAAATGTATGATTTATCTTTATTAAGTATTAATTCACTTACCTTCGTAGCTTTTCCTATACATATAGGTAGTACCCCTGATGCATCTGGATCAAGGGTACCTGTATGGCCAACTTTTTTAGTATTTAAAATTCTTCTAACTCTGCTAACTACATCATGAGATGTCATGCCTGTAGGTTTTAATATATTTATTATTTTGTTCATTAAAATCACCTTAAATTTCTTTTAGAACTGCTTGTAGAACTTTTTCTTTAGCATTTTCTACAGTATCATATATAGTACAACCTGCGGCTCTTATATGTCCTCCACCATTAAATGATTGAGCAATCTTACTTACATTTACATAGTTTTTAGACCTTAAGCTAACCTTAACCTCATTTTCCTTCTTTTGTTTTAAAAGAATTCCAACCTCTACACCTTCTATATCTCTTGTGTATGTAGTTATACCATCTACATCATTAAAACTTATATTGTTTCTTTGTAGCATATCTATAGTTAAACTTATACATGCTATTTTATTATCTACTATATCTAAAGTATTTAATGCTTCTCCTAGCAATTTATAGTAGTTATAAGAATTACTTTGGAAAACATTTTGAATAATTTTATCCCTCTTAGCTCCTGCTAATAATAAATTTTTAGCCATTTCAAAGCTACTTGGATGTGTACTTGAATAAGAAAAATTACCAGTATCTGTTGCCAGACCTGTATAAAGAGCTGTTGCTATATCTTCATTTATTATACTCATATTTTCTAGTTCATTTAGTCTAACTAAAATATTGTATACTAATTCACTAGTTGATGAAGCATTTACGTCAATATAGTTTAAATCTCCATAAGAATCATTACTTGCGTGATGATCTATGCAGATTATTGTTTTTGCATTTTCTTTTATTTCTTCACTTACGCAAACTCTAGATTTATCTCCACAGTCTAATGCTATTAAATTAAACTCATTTATATTTAAGTCATTGAATTCTATTGAACTTAACTTAGTTACATTTTCTACTAAAAATTTAAGATTTGAAGGTGCATTATCATCTAATACATAGTACACATTCTTACCTAATATTTTTAAAGAATAGTATATACCAAGAGTTGATCCAATATTATCACCATCTGGACTAATATGAGAAGTAACGACAAAGTCGTTACTTCCTTTTATATATTTTATAATATTATCAATATTACTTATCATATTCCTCATCCTTACATATAGGTTCTTGATTATCTTTTGAACTTATTTGTTTTATAAGATTATCCATATACATACCTTTTTTAATTGAATCATCAACCTTAAAGATAATTTGTGGAGTATGTCTAAGTTTTACATTTCTACTTACTTCTCTTCTTACATAATTTACAGCACTCTTAAGTCCTAATAAAGTCGATTCTTCGTCTCCACCTAATATACTTACATATACATATGCATAGCTTAAGTCATTAGTAACTTCTACATCGGTTACACTAACCATAGAAGTTATTCTAGGATCTTTTATGCCACTAATAAGCATACTGCTTACTACTTTTCTTATTTCTTCTGCTATTCTTCTTGTTCTATTATATGATGCCATAATATCGACCTTCTTTTACTATTTTAATTTTCTTTCTACTTCTTTAGTTATATAAGCTTCTATTATGTCGCCTTCTTTTAAATCATTATAATTTACGAAGCTCATACCACATTCGTAACCATTGTTAACTTCTTTTACATCATCTTTAAATCTCTTTAGTGCAGCAAGTTCACCATCATGGATTATTATTCCATCTCTAACTATTCTAGCTTTAGAACCTCTGAATATTTTTCCACTAGTTACATAACATCCAGCTACTGTACCTACACCAGATATTTTATATATTTCTCTCACTTCAGCTTTTCCTGTATCTTCATCTCTATATTCTGGATCTAACATACCTGTCATAGCTGCTTGAACATCTTCTATAGCCTTGTATATTATAGTGTATGTTCTTACATCAACAGCTTGCTTCTTAGCCATTTCTTCAGCACCTGGAACAGGTCTTACATTAAATCCTATTATTATTGCATTAGACGCAGCTGCAAGCATAACATCTGATTCAGTTACAGCACCAACACCACAGTGTATTACTCTAACTGCAACTTCCTCATTAGATAATTTTTCTAATGATTGCTTAACTGCTTGAGCAGAACCTTGAACATCTGCTTTTATAACTATGTTAAGATCTTTAACATCTCCATCATTCATATGAGAGAAGAAGTCATCAAGTGACATTCTTTGGTTAGATTTTAACATTTCTTCTCTAGCTATTTGTTGTCTCTTTTCAGCAACACTTCTAGCTATCTTATCAGTTGGAACAGCAACAAATTGATCTCCACCTTGTGGAACTTCAGATAAACCTAATATTTCTACTGCTGTAGAAGGTCCTGCTGTTTTTACTCTTTTTCCTTTAGAGTTTATCATTGCTCTTACCTTACCACTTGCAAGTCCAGCAACTATTGGATCTCCAACATTTAAAGTTCCTCCTTGAACAAGAACTGTAGCAACTGGTCCTCTTCCTTTATCAAGTTGAGCTTCTATAACAGTACCTACTGCTCTTTTATTAGGATTAGCTTTTAATTCTTCCATTTCTGAAACTAATAATATCATTTCTAGTAATGTATCTATACCAGTTTTTTGTCTAGCTGATACTGGAACTGCTATAACTTCTCCACCCCAGTCTTCAACTAATAATCCTTGATCAGCTAACTCTTGCTTAACTTTATCAGGATTTGCATCTGGCTTATCTATTTTATTTATAGCTACTATTAATGGTACTTCAGCTGCTTTAGCATGGTTTATTGCTTCTATTGTTTGAGGCATTATTCCATCATCTGCAGCAACAACAAGTATTGCTATATCTGTTACTTGTGCTCCTCTAGCTCTCATTGATGTGAAAGCTTCATGTCCTGGTGTATCTAAGAATACTATTTTTTGACCATTTACTGAAACCTCAGAAGCACCTATATGTTGAGTTATTCCTCCTGCCTCTCCTCTAGTTACATTAGTTGATCTTATAGCATCTAGTAAAGAAGTTTTACCATGGTCAACGTGTCCCATTACGGTTACAACTGGTGGTCTTGGTAATAAATCTTCTTCTTTATCTTCCTCTATTTCCATTAAAGCATCTATTTCTAATTGCTCTTCTTCTTCATCTTCTGTTGAAGTTAATAATGTGTATCCATATTCTTTAACTACTAAAGAAGCTATTTCTTCACTTACTTCTTGGTTTATTGATGCCATAGTTCCCATTTTCATAAGCTTCATTATTACTTCTGATGCAGATACTTCTAAAGCATTTGCTATTTCTTGAACTGTTAATTTTCCAGTTATAGTTACTGTAGGACCATCATGTGTTACTGCTTCTTCACCTACTAATTCAACTAATAACTCTACATCATCATTGTCTATTTCACTATTTTCATTTTCTGCACTTATTTCTAATTCTTTTAATTTAGCTATTACATCCTCATTTGATATTCCTAGCTTTTCTGCGATTTGGTATACTCTTGTTTTTGACACAAGATCACCCCCTATTGAATTTTTTATTTTAAAAGTTCTACTAACTTATTGGCAAATCCATCATCTTTAACACCGATTACTGCTCTTGGTGCTTTTCCTATAGATAAACCTAATTGTAATTTACTAGAGAAATATACATAAGGTATATTTCTATATGAGCTTTTATCTTTAAAAAGCTTTTTAGTATTATTTGATGCATCTTCTGCAACTATTACTAATTTTACGTTTCCTCTTTTTAACTCTAATAAAGTTGAGTCGTCTCCAGAAACTATTTTTCCAGCTCTTGTTGCAAGACCTAAATATGAGTATATTTTTTCTTCATTACTTTTCATATGATTTTAACTCTGCAAGTAATTTTTCATATACCTCATCAGAAACTTCCATTTTAAAGGCTCTATTTAAAGCTTTTGTCTTTATAGCCTTTTCTAAGCACTCTACACTTTTACATATGTATGCACCTCTACCATTAGCTCTTCCACTTATGTCTATAAAAATCTCGCCTTCTTTATTTTTAACTATTCTCATAAGCTCTTTTTTAGAGTCTCTATCTTGACAAACTATACATTTTCTTTGAGGTACTTTCTTTATTTTTTGCAAAGATATCCCTCCCTACTATTCGTTATCTTGAGTATCTTGAGATTCACTTTTTATATCTATTTTCCAGTTAGTAAGCTTAGCAGCTAATCTTGCATTTTGACCTTCTTTACCTATTGCAAGTGATAATTGGTAATCAGGAACTACTACTAAAGCAGATTTTTCTTCTTCATTTACATCTACTCTTACAACCTTTGATGGACTTAAAGCTGCAGATATAAATTCAGCTGGGTTTTCACTGTAGTTTATTATATCTATCTTTTCACCTATTAACTCATCAACTATATTTTTTACTCTTGAACCTTTTGGCCCTACACAAGCTCCAATTGGGTCTATCTTTTCATCTATTGACTTAACCGCCATCTTAGTTCTTGAACCAGCTTCTCTAGATAATGATTTTATTTGAACTATTCCTTCAAATATTTCTGGAACTTCAAACTCAAATAATCTCTTAACTAAACCTGGATGACTTCTAGATACTACTATTTGAGGTCCTTTATTAGTTTTCTTCACCTCTAATATATATACCTTTATTTTTTGTCCTGCTTTGTAAGATTCATGAGGTATTTGTTCTGCTGGCGTCATAACCGCTTCTATTCTACCTAAGTTTACATAAACTAAACCTTTGCTTACTCTAGCAACTTCTCCAGTTACTATTTCATTTTCTTTTTCTATAAATTCATTATATACTATATCCCTTTCAGCTTCTCTTATTCTTTGAACAACTACCTGCTTAGCTGTTTGAGCTGCTATTCTTCCGAAATCTTTAGGAGTAACTTCATTTTCTATTATATCTCCTAATTCATAGTTTGGATTTATTTGTCTAGCTTCATCCAATTCTATTTCTAAGAATGTGTCATATAAATCAGATTCATCTACTACAACTCTTTGAGAAAATACTCTAACATCTCCTTTTTCTCTGTCAAACTCAACTCTTACATTTTGAGCTGAACCAAAATTTTTCTTATACGCTGTTAATAAAGCTTGTTCTATAGTATCTATAAGAATATCTTTATCTATACCTCTATCTTTTTCTAATTCATCTAATGCTTCTATAAATTCGTGATTCATCACTTTGCCTCCCTAATGTAATAACCTTAGAACTTTATTGCAAGTCTAATAAGTGCAACATCTTTTTTATTAAATTCTACTTCTTCATTATCTATTATAACTTTTATATTTTTATCTTCAGTTAATCCTATAAGCTCACCTTCTAATTGTTTAGAACCATTTAGCGGCTTATATAGTTTTATTTCAACATCTCTACCTTGATATCTAACAAAATCTTTGTCTTTTTTAAGTGGTCTATCAAGTCCTGGAGATGATACTTCTAAATAGTAGTTATCTTTTATAGGATCTTTTACATCTAAGATTCCACTTAGTGCTCTACTAACTACTTCACATTCATTTAAAGATATTCCGCCCTCTTTATCTACATATATTCTTAGATAATATTCTCCAGCTTCTTTTACATATTCTACATCTACAAGTTCAAAGTTATTAGTGTCAATTATAGGTTGAACTAATTCTTCTATTGTAGCTTCTATGCTTTTTTTCATATGATTTCCTCCTATTCAGTTGTAAGTTATAGTATTTAAAACAAAAGAGTGAGCACTACTGTCTCACTCTTAGTTTTTGCTAAATATACTATTTTATATACTACTATATCATAGAATAGTTTTATTTGCAAATTTTTATTTAGCATATATAATCTATTAAAATAATGATAATTGATTTTCATCACTCATATTTTCTAATGAACCATGATTTGTAAGAGTTTCTATAACAGTTTTAGATATCTTAGTTCTTTTTCTTAAATCTTCTTTTGATATAAATTCACCATTTTCTCTTTCCTGTTGTATATGAATTGCTGCATTTTCTCCAACACCTTGTAAAGCTATCATTGGTGGTAGTAATAATCCTTTGCCAGGAACTTGGAAGAGTTTAGCATCCGATTTATAAATATCTACTGGAACTATTTTTATACCTCTTGCATACATTTCATATGCAACTTCTAAAACTATAAGCATGTTTTTTTCCTTTGTTGAAGCATCATTCCCTAATTCTTCAATTTCTTTTATCCTTTCTCTTATAGCATCAATTCCCTTTACAATCAAGTCTGCATCAAAGTCTTCTGCTTTCGTAGAAAAATAAGTAGCATAAAATGCTTCTGGATAATGTACCTTACAATACGCAAGCCTAAAAGACATCATAACGTAAGCTACTGCATGGGCTTTTGGGAACATGTACTTTATTTTTTGACATGATCCTATATACCAATCTGGAACATTATTTGCCTTCATTTCTTCAATATGTTCAGGTTTTAGTCCCTTACCTTTTCTTACATTTTCCATTATAGTAAAGGCTGACTTTGGCTTTAACCCTTTAAATATTAAGTAGTTCATTATATCATCACGAGTTGATATAACTTCGTCTATCCCAACAATTTCATCCCTTACTAAGTCTTGGGCATTATTTAGCCAAACATCCGTACCATGAGAAAGTCCAGATATACGTACAAGAGCCGCAAATGTTGTTGGCTTTGTGTCAAGAAGCATCTGTCTAACAAATTTTGTACCAAACTCAGGTATTGCAAGTGATCCAATTGGACAGTTTATTTCCTCAGGAGTTACTCCTAATGCTTTTGTTGATGTAAATAAAGACATTGTCTCTGGATCATCTAGAGGAATTTCTGTTGCAACTATTCCAGTTAAGTCTTCTAACATTCTTATCATTGTTGGAGCATCGTGTCCAAGTATATCAAGTTTCAATATTCTACCACTTATAGAGTGATAATCGAAATGGGTTGTTATAACTCCACAACTTGTATCATTTGCAGGATATTGTATAGGAGTAAAATCATACACATCCTTGTAGTGAGGTATAACCATAACACCACCTGGATGCTGTCCTGATGTTCTTTTAACCCCAGTACATCCATTTGCAAGTCTTAATGCTTCTGCTGTTGGAACATTTATATTATTTTCTTCAATATATTTCCTTGCATAACCAAAAGCAGTTTTTTCAGCAACCGTACCTATAGTTCCTGCTCTATAAACATATCCCTCACCAAATAACTCTTCTGTATATTTGTGTATTACTGGTTGGTAATCACCTGAGAAGTTAAGGTCTATATCAGGTTCTTTATCTCCTTCAAATCCAAGGAAAACTTCAAAAGGTATATCGTGACCATCCTTTCTAAGTGGTTTACCACATCTTGGACAATCTTTATCTGGTAAGTCTACTCCAGAACCATATTCACCTATTTCAAAAAAGTAAGAGTATTTGCATTCTGGGTCATCGCAAATATAATGAGCTGGTAAAGGATTAACCTCTGTTATATCACTCATTGTCGCTGCAAAAGATGATCCAACTGACCCTCTTGATCCAACCAGGTATCCATCGCTAAGAGATTTTGTAACTAGCTTTTGAGCTATAATATACATAACTGCATATCCATTGCTTATTATAGAATTTAGCTCTCTATCTAGTCTATTTATAACGACTTCAGGTATTGGCTTTCCATAAATTCTTTCAGCCTTTTCATAGCACATCTCTCTTAATTCTGTATCTGAACCTTCTATTACTGGAGGATAAGTATCATCTGGTATTGGTTTTATACTTTCTACCATATCTGCTATTTTATTTGTATTCTCAACAACCACTTCATAAGCTAATTCTTCTCCTAAATAGCTAAATTCTTCTAACATCTCATCCGTAGTTCTAAAATGTAAATAAGTTTCTTCATCATCAAGTTTAAATCCTTGAGAATACTTTAAAACTCTTCTAAGTATGGCCTCATGCTTATCCAAGAAGTGGACATCTCCAGTTGCTACAGGAATTTTACCAAATTTTTTAGAAACTTCAACTAATCTCCTATTTATATCTCTAAGTTCCTCTTTATCATTAACTTCCCCTTTATCAATCATAAACTTATTATTATCTATAGGCATTATTTCTATATAATCATACATATCTATAATTTTTTCTAATTCTTCATCAGATATATTCTTCTTAACTGCTTGATAAATAACACCTGCTTCACATGCAGAACCTACTATTATACCTTCTCTATGCTCATTTAAAACACTTCTAAGTATTCTAGGTGCTCTGTAGAAATGATTTACGTGAGCATCTGAAACGATTTTATACAAGTTTTTAAGCCCAGTATAATTTTGAGCAATTAATGTTATATGATTTGTAGTTAATTTTGTATAATCTATTTTTCCTAATACACTATTTACATCTTTTAAAGTTTTTGCTCCCTTTTTCTCAAGCATTTCTAAAAACTTTAAAAATATATGAGCAGTAGCTTCCGCATCGTCTACAGCTCTATGATGATTAAGTAATGGTATTCCAAGTTCTTTAGCTATTATATTTAGTCTAAATCTTTTTAAATGTGGTAATAAAATTCTTGAAAGCATCAAAGTATCTATACTTTTACTATTATATTCTACTCCTTGCTCTCTACACTTTTGTGATATAAAGCCAGTATCAAACTCCGCATTATGAGCTACAAGTACACTATCACCTATAAACTCCATAAATTTAGGTAGTATTTCTTCTATAGTAGGCTTATCTCTAACTAAGTCATTAGTTATACCTGTTAACTCTTGTATTTTATAAGATATATCTTTTTGTGGATTTATAAGTTCACTAAATCTATCTACCACTTTGAAATTTTCTATCTTAACTGCACCGATTTCAGTTATTTTATCATTAACATTAGAAAACCCCGTAGTTTCTATATCAAATACTACAAAACTTTGAGATAGTGGCTTTTCATTAGGTTCTTCTATTATTAGTGCGTCATCTTCTACTAGATATCCTTCTACACCATACAGAACCTTTATTCCGTTAGACTTAGCAGCACTCATAGCATCTGGAAATGCTTGAACTATACCATGATCTGTTATAGCTATAGCTTTATGCCCCCACTTTGCTGCTCTTTCTACTAATTTTTTAACATTACAAACAGCATCCATAGAAGACATCTGAGTATGAGCATGTAGTTCTACTCTTTTATTTTCACTTAAATCTTGTCTTTCCTCTTTTACTTCTTTTCTTATACCACTTATTGTCATACTTATTTCTCTTTGGTAAGTATCATAAATTATATCCCCTTTAATTTTTAAGTATGATCCTTTTTTTATTTGGTTAAGTACATTATCTTTATTTATGTCATTTAGGAAAAGCTTACAACTTATAGAACTTGTATAGTCTGTTACTGCTAATATTAATAATATTTTACCATTTCTAAGTTCTTTTGTTTCTATATCAAAAACTTCACCTACGATACCTGTTGTACCTGAATTTACATTTAATTTAGAAATATTCTCAACTATTACATTCACATTTTCACCGTAAATTAAATGCTCATCAACCTCAGGTTTTATAACATACTCCTCTTCCTCTACTTCTATCTCTTCTTTTCTATTAAAATCTAAACTTCTTATTTTCTCTTCAATCTCTCTATCTGTTCTCTCTATTATTTTTTGTACACTAACACGTTCGTCTATAGCTCTTTCTAAAACTATGTTTAAATGAATTCCTAATTCTTCACTTAACACTGTGTTTAGTACATGAATTATATTTTTTCTCATTAATTTTTCATAAAATAAATCTTTAGGTAGTTTTATTTTTAATACATCATCTAAGCACATATATTCTACTTTCTTATACCATCCCTCTATAGCTGGACAAAGGCTTTTCAATATGAATAATATGTTATTCCAGTATCTTTTTATAATATCCTTATTACTTTTTCTATCTAAACCAGTGTATCTAATTTTTATTCTTATATCTTTAAAATAATCTAAGCTATCTTTTAATTCTTCTCTAAACTTATCTATTAATTCATAAGATACTATGTCTTTTGATGTTAAGTAAAAATACACTATTTTATCTTCTTTAAAATAAACAACTTTTTGTATATAAACATCTTTCATTTGTTTTGCCAAAATCGTGTTATTAATTTCTAATTTCTCTAAATAATCTTTTACTAAGTCCATAGCTCTCTCCTTTCTTGAATTAATATTATATCATAGGTAAAGTAATATATTAAATATAGTTAAATATCTATTTTCTAATCATACCCTTTATGCTTAAAATTACACATTTAGAACAATTTAAATTTTTAATATTAAAAGTAATTTGGATTAGCTACAAATATATATTTTTTAATATTATGTATTAGAGAGTAAAATAGACTTTTATATTAAGGCGGTGTTTAAATGAATGCTTCGGATATTCTTGATTTCAGAAAAATTATACTCTGCTATTCAGAACTAGGCGAAAAAAAGTTATTTAAAAAAACTATAAAGCAACTTAATATAAATAAAAAAGTTCATCTTTACTATTCACGATCTGGAAACATACCTATATGTGCTTTGCCTAAACTTAGACTTGTATTAGCATCTAGACAAGGATTCTTATCTTTTTGTTTTAACTTTTTTTCATTTATAAAATCTTCAAACAATAAAAATATAGCAATTACACCATTTAATATAAGCATAATTGCTAAGTGTATAATTTCACATGAAGTCGGTCATATACTAGATCCTGATATATCTCTTGCCAAATCTGAATATGCTGATATATTATCTAATATAGTTGATAAATTAATTGAGTATGATATAGATATTACGGATGCAGATTTCTATAAAGATAATTTACCATCAGATTTAGAAATGTATGTTATTGATTTAAAAAAGAACCTAATAAATAGAGAGTCTAGAGCTTGGGATATAGGAAAAACTATTATTGAATTTAATAGCCCAAAAGAAGAAGTTATTTTTAATAATATAAGAGAATATGCTTTAGCTACTTATAATTATGGAAATTTAAAAAATATCGTTAAAGAGCATAATATAGACGTTTTCTTCAAATATAGAAGATATTTTGCATAATATTAAAGGAGTATCTTACTAAGAAGATACCCCTTTACCTTTTATTTATATAATAAATTTTCGTATAATAGCTTACTTTGGTCATCATAATAACCAATTAATTTATTCATAATTCCTGCAATTCCATTACACCAATTTATATCTGTTGCATATTGATGTGTTCCATTATTCCATTTCATTTTATATACAGTATTTTGATTATATGCAGACCTATGTATGTAATTAGCAGCAACCCATTTAGCCGAACCATCTATTGTAGCATCTACAGTTGTCCATCCGTTTAAATAAGCAGTTTCTGCTCCTGATAAGTTTGCACTTCCATCAAATGCACCTATTCCGAAGAAATTATATACTGTAACTGGAGAGCTCAACGGTTGACCTTTATAAGAAGTTAATATTTGACCTTTTGCCAGTGTAGATTTTCCATAGTTAGTTTCCCACATTGAGTGAGCAACAAAATACATTACATCTATATTATACTTTTTAGCTGCATCTATAAACTGTTGTCCTTTATTATAAAAAACATTAGTTGATGATACATTACTATTTAAAAATTGATTTAATTCACTAGCTGTAATACCTTCTGTATATCTATCAATTCTTAAAAATTGTAACTTACCATAAGAACTTGATGATAGTATTTTACTAGGATTTAATTTTTCTTCTATTTGACTTCTTGTTGCTTTAGTACCATTTGGAGCTTTATTATATCCTGAATTAGCAACTTCTACTTGTTTTGCTAAGTGCTGCTCAAATGTATAATTTAATTGTAAATTAGTAAATGTTCCTACTCCTGATATAATTCCATTTGAACTTGAAGAACTATCTGATGAATCATTACTTGCATCACTTAAGTACATACTTGATACGTATGCTTCTTTTCCATTATAAGTTATTTTTGACCATCCATTACTGTCTGATATTACTTCTACCTTACTTCCTTTTGATAATGTTCCTAGCTTTGAATATGAAGTTGATGGTCCACTTCTTACATTTAGTGAATCTGTATTTACTATTTTTACTCCTACTGATGTATTTGTATCATTTCCTGTATTGTTATCATTTGATGTATTATCACTTAAGTAAGTACTTGATACATACGCTTCTTTTCCATTATATACGATCTTTGACCATCCATTACTTTCTGATATTACTTCTACCTTACTTCCTTTTGATAATGTTCCTAGCTTTGAATATGAAGTTGATGGTCCACTTCTTACATTTAGTGAATCTGTATTTACTATTTTTATTTCTACTGATGTATTCGTATCATTTCCTGTATTGTTATCATTTGATGTATTATCACTTAAGTAAGTACTTGATACATACGCTTCTTTTCCATTATATACGATCTTTGACCATCCATTACTTTCTGATATTACTTCTACCTTACTTCCTTTTGATAATGTTCCTAGCTTTGAATATGAAGTTGATGGTCCACTTCTTACATTTAGTGAATCTGTATTTACTATTTTTATTTCTACTGATGTATTCGTATCATTTCCTGTATTGTTATCATTTGATGTATTATCACTTAAGTAAGTACTTGATACATACGCTTCTTTTCCATTATATACGATCTTTGACCATCCATTACTTTCTGATATTACTTCTACCTTACTTCCCTTTGATAGTGTTCCTAACTTTGAATATGAAGTTGATGGTCCACTTCTTACATTTAATGAATCTGTATTTACTATTTTTGTTGTAATTATTTCATTATCTGTATTTCCTGAATTATAAGACTCCTCATCTAAATATCTGCTAGATACATAGCATTCTTTTCCATTATATACGATCTTTGACCATCCATTACTCTCTGATATTACCTCTACTTTTGTACCTTTATTAATTTTTCCAACAATTGAATATGAAGTTGATGGTCCACTTCTTACATTTAATGAATCTGTATTTACTGTTTTAGTAGTAGTATTAGTATATGATGGTTCTATATCACTTAAATAAGTGCTATATACATATCCTATTCTTCCATCATATTTTATTTTGCTCCATCCATTACTCTCTGATATTACTTCTACCTTTGTACCTTTATTAATCTTGGTAATTGATCTGTAACTTGTTGATGGTCCACTTCTCATATTCAATCCGTTGGTATTAACTTCTTTTTGAATAGTAGAAGATCTAGATGTACTTTCCTCATATATTCCTTCTGATAGGCTTATATATGACGATGAAACCCATCCTTCTTTACCTTCATCATTTTGGATTTTATGCCATCCATTACATGTTTCAATAATAGTTACTTTATCACCTTTCTTTACTGTAAATAAAACTTCATCGTTAGATCCTTGTCCACTTCTAACATTTAAAGTCTCTGCTGTAACAATTCCTACTAACTCTGCTTCATTTGCATGAGAAACAGAAAATGGTACCATCGCTAAAGTTGCTAAAGCAATTCTTTTTCTCAAACCTGCTCCCTCTTTTCTAAGATATATTACTCTAAAGTTTAATTATATTTACTATTATAGTATAATTATACATTTTGGTAAATGATGACAAATTATTCTATTTAAAATATTTTTCATTTAATTTTTCAGCACATGTTATACTATAAGGAACTTTTTCAAATCCTGTTTCAGATTTAAATATACTTATTATATTTTTTCCATGAGATAAGTAATTTTCATGATTCGGATAAATTATTGGATATTCTAAGTATGATATAAAATAATCTAAATCTTTACCTGTACATCTTTTCCAATACCCTTCCCACTTCGTATTAGTTACGTATTCATAAGGATTCAATATCTTACCATTTTGTATAAAGTATTTAATAGGGTCTGGTAATTCATCGGCATTATCTTTAAATTCTATATCTAGTTTACAAAATTCTATTACGTAAGGAGTTAGTATATCACTTATTTCCATCATTTTTACTTTTAAATAATCTAATTTATCTGGTAGTTCACCTGATACTCTTTTTTTATATTCCCTTGCGTATATCTCAAACATACGATAATCACCTTCTCTAATATTCATAAATAACCACATCCTCTAAAATAACTTTCTTATTCTATATTTACCTTTTCAACATCATTTACCTTTTTTTATTAAAAAATTATAATATTTAATTACATTTATCTACTTTTTAAAATATTCTTTTAGTATAATTATTTTATGAAAGCATAAAATCAAAATATAACTAAATCATACTAATAAATTTAATTTAATATGGAGATGTTTATATGAGTATAGAAAAATTATCAGATATGATAAAGATGAGTAATAATATTGTTTTCTTTGGTGGTGCAGGTGTATCTACTGAATCAAATATCCCAGACTTTAGAAGTTCAAATGGTTTATTCAGCGAGAAGTTAAATAAAGAATTTACTCCTGAACAACTTGTATCTCACACCTTTTATACTAAGTATCCCTATGATTTTTATAAATTTTATAAAGATAAGCTTGTATATATAAATGCTAAGCCAAATAAAGCTCACTTTGCTTTAAGTAATCTAGAAAAAACAGGAAAGTTGAAAGCTATTATAACTCAAAATATTGATGGTTTACATCAAATGGCTGGAAGTAAAAATGTATTAGAAATTCATGGATCTATACATAGAAACTATTGCACCAATTGTAATAAGTTTTTTAATCTTAAAGATATGCTATCTTTAGATGGAGTCATACCATATTGCAATAATTGTGGGGGAATAATTAAACCAGATGTTGTACTTTATGAAGAAAGCTTAGATAATGAGCTTATATCTAAGACTATTTCAGCAATAAGTAACTCTGATTTATTGATCATAGGAGGAACGTCTTTAGTTGTATATCCAGCTGCCAGCTTTATAAATTACTTTAATGGTAAAAATATTGTTTTAATAAATAAAAGTAAAACTCCTTATGATTATAAAGCTAATTTAGTTATAAATGATTCAATTGGAAAAGTTCTAGATGAAGTTATAAATTTAATTTAAATATAAAAAGAGAGCTTAAATTAATTAGTAACTAACATTTTAAACTCTCTTTTTTATTCATATAATATTTAACCAATGGTAGTTATTTTAGATTTAATACATAATTTTTAAATTCATTTTTAATTTTAGAAATATATACTTCTTTATTCCATGCCATATAAATACTCTTATATCCTATATCATCTTTAATCTTAATAACTGATATTTTATTTGTATTAATCATAGGTGTATTTAAAATTATTGCAATACCTGCACCAGCTGCTACTAAACTTGCAAGTACTATCCCTTCACTAGGCTCTGCAGATATTTTAGGAGTATATCCAATCAAGTCAGAATATGATACCTTTTCATCATGTAATTTATTATTATAAACTATAAAATACTCTTCCTTTAAGTCCTTTAAATAAACTTCCTCTTTATTTGCTAAATGATGGTTTTTAGGAACTATTAAAACATACTCTTCCTTTCTTACTAATATACTTTCTATCTCGGGGTATTGATGGGCATCACACATTCTTTCAAAAAAACCAAAATCTATTTTCCCACTTTTTAAATCTTTTAAAATATCTTCTGTTGATTGATTATTAATATTAAATTTTATCTGAAAATTATTATTAAAAAAATCACTTATTAATAATGGGATAAATGTTGCTCCAATACAATGAGTTGAGGAAATAGATATTATTTTTTCATCTGACCTTTTCATATCATTAATTATTTCTTTTCCTTGTTCAATTTCCCTTAATGCCGAGTTTACATATTTCAGAAATACTTCTCCAAACTTAGTAATTTTTATGTTACGCCCCTGTCTTTCAAATAAAGATACTTCTAACTCTTCTTCTAACTTTAATATTGATTTACTTAAGGCCGGCTGACTTACAGATAATATGCTCGATGCTACTGTAAAATTTTTAGTTTCAGATATTACCTTAAAATACTCTAATTGTTGTAAATTCATATAATCTCCTTATTTTTATCTCTTAATAGTTTAAGTATTATTTATATATGATTTCTTAATAATATATATCTTATTTGAATTTTTTTATAACTTTTAGTTATCGTTTTATAAATAATTCGAATTAGACACATCTAAGTATATAGTGCTATAATCACATTATTATATATTAGATTTTCATTTAGTTAAAAAAAAGTATAAATTTTATAAATATAAATGTCAAATAAAATTTAAGGAGTAAATCTATTATGAAAAATATCTATAGTAAATCAATAAGTGAATTAATAAATCTAAGACACTCAGTTAGAAACTACCAAGACTTACCTCTATCTGAAAGTATTATAGAAAAAATAGAAAATTATATTAGGACTGTAGATAATCCTTTTAATAAGGATATAAGAATAAAACTAATAAAAAAAGATAGCTTTAATAAAGATCTAAAACTTGGTACTTATGGTGTTATAAAAGGTGCAAATTATTTTTTAGCAGCTGCTTGTTATGATGATGATTTATCTTTAATGGCCCTTGGATATACTTTAGAAAAAGTTATATTATATTGTACCTCTCTAGGATTAGGTACAGTTTGGCTTGGTGGCACTTTCAACAAAGGTGAATTTGCAAAAGCCATTAATTTAGAAAATGGAGAAATACTTCCAATAATTTCTCCTGTAGGTTATGAGGGTGGTAGAAAATCATTTATAGCAAGCTTATTTGGCGATAATAGTAAAAAACGTAAAAATTTTTCAGAAATTTTCTTTGATCAAAACTTCTATACTCCACTTGAAGAAAGTAACTCAGAGGAATATTTTGAGCCTCTAAAAATGCTAAGACTAGCACCATCAGCTTTAAATAAACAGCCTTGGAGAGTATTAAAAGATAACGATAATATACATTTTTATTTAACTAATAGCAAAAACTTAACTAGAATTGATATTGGAATTGCACTTTGTCATTTTCACTTAAGTACTATTGAAAAAAATATAAGTGGTAAATTCATATCAATTGATTCTAATAAAAATAATATAGATAGTAAATTAACTTATGTTATATCTTGGATTAAATAAACTTAGAAGGAGATAATTAAATGTTTAAAGTAGATAAAAATAAATGTATAGCTTGTATGCAGTGTATTAAAGATTGTCCTGCTTGTGTTATTTCATTAAAAGAAAAAAAGGCAAACATCAATAATGAAGGATGTATAAAATGCGGTCACTGTATTGCCATCTGTCCAGTAGAAGCAGTATCTACTGATGATTATAACATGAACGAAGTAATACCATATAATAAAGAAACTTTTTCATTAGATGCTGAAAATCTTTTAAACTTCATAAAATTTAGAAGAAGTATTAGAAGATTTAAGAGTAAAGAAGTAGAAAAAGATAAAATAAATAAGATTATTGATGCTGGAAGATACACTCAAACTTCAACAAATAGCCAGGATGTATCTTATACTGTAGTCACTAAAAACATTAATAAGTTGAGAGATTTGGCCTATGAAAGCCTAAAGAAAAAAGGAGAATATATTCTATCTAATCTAACACCGGAAACAGAACATCTTAAAAGATATGCTAATATGTGGTTATATAGTTATGAGCAATATAAAAAAGATCCTCAAAATAATGATAGATTATTTTTTAATGCTCCACTTGCAATATTCGTAACTTCACCAACACCTATTAATGGTGGTCTAGCATCTTCAAATATGGAGCTTATGACTGATGCTTTAGGTCTAGGAACTTTTTTTAGTGGCTTTTTATTAATTGCCGCTCAAGATAATAAAGAAATTTTAGATTTAATTGGTGTTCAAAATAGTAATGAAATAATATCTTGCTTAGTAATAGGATATCCTGATGTTAAATATAAAAGAACAGTACCAAGAAAATCACCTAATATAAATTGGATTTAATATAAAAGGTGTAGCAACTTAGCTACACCTTTTAGCTTATTTAATTATTTTTTTATTATATATATCTTCAAGTCCAACTTCTTTTACTTTTTTTCTTATTTCATCAACATCAACTGTATAAAAACCAAGTTCTTTCATTCTATTAAAATATAAACTTCCTGCAAATGTAAATCTCTTTTTATCACCATCATCTTTGTGCATTTCTTGATTAGAATATGCAATAAAATCCCCAATTAATAAGTTTGTAGGAAGTTGAAGTAAATACATTCCATTGCAGTATCTAGCAGCATTATGACCTGCTAAACTTCCTGTACATATGGCTTCTGTATGGCCTACATAAAATCCTGACTTTTCTCCAGCCACAAATAAATTTTTCATACCTTTTGCCCTCATATAATTATCTCTAGGTGATACAGCCATATATCTAATAGAGTTACCTTTACCTCCAGAATATGGATCTACTATAAGAGCTCCTTCAAATCCAGGAACCATTCTTAATTTTTCTAAGTTAAAAAAAGGTGACATCAATTTGGCATGACCAGTGTCTATAAGAACTATATTTTCAGAAAATGCTGGAAGAGCATATTGCTGACATACTTTTATATCCAGTTTTTCTGAATTTCTAAGTTCCTGTGGTAAAGGAACTACAGCACATCCTTTTTCATTTAACTCTTTTTGTATTTCTTCGCTTAGAGATTCTTTTAATATTTTCATAGAACCACTAAAAGCACCATAGTCTCCATTATTTCTTCTTCCTATCATATCTTCTATACCACATCTAGCCGTTACACTAACTCTTCCTCCAAATGAAGGACATCTTAATATACACATTGCACATCCATTTCCATACTTAGTGCAATTCCCCATAGGTCCAGATGAACCAGTTGTATCAATAAACGCATCACCATAAATCTTTTCTCCACTTTCAAGCTCTATAGCTCTTAGTATTGGATTATCTACTTCTACATCAACAACTCTGCTAAAAAATCTTACGTCTATTCCCATATTCCTTACTAGATCCCTCACAGGCTTTTCAATTTTAGTTACATTATAAATACTTGCATGATCATGTCCCGGGAAATCTATACCTTTATGTTTAGTGTATTTATCTGTTATTTCAAATAATTCACTTCCGCCCAAAGCTATACATTCTTCTGTTGCAGTATATCGACCATTATTTCTCATAATTCCACCAACATTACCAAGCCCTAATAATAGATCTGTCTTCTCTAGCAAGATAACATCACAACCAGCTTTTCTTGCACCTATTGCAGCTGCACATCCAGACCAGCCACCGCCTATAACAACAACTGTAGCCATCTAATCTCCCCCTAATCAAAATTTCATCTTATAATCTACATAATTTGAAAGAAGTCTTTACTATTAATTTGTGTTTTACAAGTTTTAATTTTCTCTCCATTTAAGTTAATTGTACATGCACCACAAATTCCTTCTCCACAACAAATCAAATTATTGTTTGATATAGCTAACGTAATTTCCTTACTTACATCATCAACTAAGCCTTTTATTTTTTTATTAAAATTATTATTACCACCACTATAAATAAGGCTTACATTATTACGTTTTATATAGTCTTGAATAAGATTCTTATCCTCTTCTATATCTATAATATGAATGTTAACACCCATATTATTTAATGTTTCTATAACTACATCTAATATAGTTGAGTTCTTATTATAAAATACTTCTACTGTATTTTTATTCTTTAGTAATTTTTTTATGACATTAATAGAATTAACTTGAGATAATCCACTCAATAAGACTAAGCAATTAGAGGATTTAATATTATTTATTTTCTCAACTCCAAAAATACCATTAAAATAAGGTCCTTTAACAATAACTTCTTTAGAATCTAGTAAAGCTTTCGTTTTTATTCCTGCCTTTTTTATAACAACTTTAAGTAATTTATTCTCTTTATCTACATCCATTACAGATATCGGTGTATTATAAGCTAAATTTTCTTTACCTTTATCCTTTAATAAAATATACGCTCCTACCTTACTTAGTTCTTCAGTTAAATTCTTAGGTATATTAATTTTAAGTAAATAAATTCCATCTTTTAGCTCTTCTTTATTATTTATCTCACATAAATATTCTTTTCTCTCATTTATCAACGATTCTTTTTTATTATGTTGTACTTCATTATACACACAAATACCCTGCCATAAGCAGTCACAAGTTTTTTCTCCTCTTAACAAACTACATTTAATACAGTCACCAGAGTATGCTAGATGACATGGACAATATTGGCTGCCACAATCAATACAAGCCCTATTTTTCCCCTTATTCAAATTATCCACTTCCTTATAAATGATTTATCTAACTTTCGTATATTATTAATTTATTAGATAAGCTATTTTTTGTTACTTACATTAAATTTTATATTCTATTATTTTTATAAGAAAATATAATATGTATATAGGGATTTTACATATAAATTTAGAATACTATTAATATAATAAATGTAATTTTTTAATGGGAGATATTAGTATGATTAATAATTTTATTTTCTCAAAAAATCATCTTACTGTGCTTTTGTTATTTGCATTATTCTTATATTTTTGCCCAAAGTTAACTAAAAATCTTTTACCTTATGTTCACATTGTTGAAAAAGTAATATGTACACTAATACTTTTAGAAATTTTATTTGAACAAGCATTTAATATTTCTATGAATAATTATTCTTCATTAGATTCTCTACCTATAGATATTTGTAGGTTTAGTGAATATATTTGCATAGCAATTTTATTTTTTAAGCAGTATCAATTATTTAATGTATATTTTTCTTGGAGTTTAGTTTGCTCTATAGGAAATTTAATATTCTTTAAATATATACCTTATGATTTTCCTAACTTTCTTCATCTAGTGTATATTTTCGCAAATATGCTATTACTATATTCTAATGTATATATGGTGCAGGTTAGAAAATTCAAACTTAATAAGCATGCTATTAAAGATAATTTAATTGCTTGTACAATTTATTTTTCTTTTATATATCTTTTAAATAAAGTACTTGGTGCAAGCTACACATATAGCTTCTCTAGTTCTAATCTTTTGAGTATTTTTATCTTTGTAGGTCTTACAACTTTTATTTATATACCTTTTTACTTTTTTAAAAGTGATGAATCTAGTTTTAACTAAAAATAATAAAAAAGAGCTAGGGTATAATTTATTTATACCATAGCTCTTTTTTATTATTTTTTTATATCAAAAGTATATGTAGTTTTTTGTATATATTTTTCATCTTTATTTACTATAGAATCTTCTATAAAGCACATATTTCTACCTATTGGTGGAGCTTGAGTTTCAAAGCATATTCCATATCGTCTCTTAGCTTTCTCTCCAGTATAGGATACTAGTTCATCATCATAATTCATAGTGTATATAACAACAGAATCTTGATTTGTATTTATAGTCATTGTTCTTTGTGATATAGGTTCTTCTATATAAATAGATTTTCCATCATTTAATAAAAATACATGATCATAACCATTACCAATCTTTATTTGTTCATGATCATTATCTATATCCTTTCCAATGTTTTTTAAATTTCTAAAATCAAATGGTGTATTATCTACAGTTAATTTTTTACCAGTTGGAACACAAGTATTATCTAATTCTAATATTTCATCACTATCTACCTTAAGATTGCATTGTGTAATAGTTCTTTTTATATCTCCACTTAAGTTAAAATAACTATGATTTGTCATGTTAATTAAAGTTGTTTTATCACTTATAGCTTCATATATTTCCTCTATTTTGTAATCTTCATATATTTTAAAAGTAACACATACATCTAAGTTCCCAGGATAGTTTTCTTCTCTATCTAAAGACTTTGATATAAATCTTAAAGTTACATTGTCATTATCTTCTATAACATCTACATTCCATATCTTATGACTAAATCCTATATTTCCACCATGTCCCTGATGCATAGTGTAATTCTTATTTAATTGGTACTCTTTTCCTTCAATTATAACTTTACCTTCACAAATCCTTCCAGATGTTCTTCCTATAATTCCTCCATAATAAAAAGGATTTATAATATAATCTTCTATATTCTTATATCCAACTACTATATTTTCAATATTTCCATATTTATCTGGGGTTTTTATTTTAGTTATAATTCCACCTAAATTTAATATTTCAAATTCAAATCCACTTGGAAATTTTACATTATATGCAATTATATCTTTATTATCTACAGTTTTTAGTAAAGTTTTAACACATTTCATACATTTCACCTACTAAACTTTCTACATATAGTTTTAAATCGTTCATGTATTTTTCCATTGCTTTTTTCCCATCATCATCCCATTTGAAAACTCCACAATGTTCTAATACTTTGCTAAATACTAATCCAACTTCATCTTCTATTATATAATCAATATTATCTTTATTTATTTCATTATATTTTGACTTTATTTCATTAAACCACTCTAAATGTATTCTTAAATTATCATCATCTTCAACTATATTGGCCTTAGAATCATCTAGTAAGCATTCTTTTATATTAGCTAATTCATCTTTTAATCTTGCTGGTAATACTGCAAGTCCTAAAACTTCTATTAGTCCTATGTTCTCTTTCTTTATATGGTGAAGCTCTTTATGAGGATGGAATATTCCATCTGGATGTTCTTCACTAGTTCTATTATTTCTCAATACTAAATCTAACTCGAATTTATTATCTCTTTTTCTAGCTATTGGAGTTATAGTATTATGTGGTGTTTTATCCGTATAAGCATGTATATCTACTTCTTTATCAGAATAATTCTTCCAATGACTTAAGATTTTTTCTCCTAATTCACTTAGTTCCCTTCTATCATCTCCACTTATTCTAACAACAGATAAAGGCCATTTTATCATAGATATTTTTATATTTTCATATCCCTTTATATCAAATGTAAATACGTCCTTAGCTTTTGCCATAGCAAACTCATATCTTCCGCCTTGATAGTGATCGTGAGTAAGTATAGATCCTCCAACTATCGGTAAATCTGCATTAGATCCTATAAAGTAATGAGGGAATTTTTCAACAAATTCTAGATTTCTATCAAAAGTCTTTTTACTTATAAACATTGGTTCATGTTCGCTTGAAAATACAATACAGTGCTCATTATAATAAGAGTATGGTGAGTATTGTAAATTCCATTCTTCGTTACTTAAATTAAAAGGTATTATTCTTAGATTTTGTCTAGCTGGATGATTAACTCTTCCTGCATAACCTACATTTTCTTTACATAATAAACACTTTGGATAAGATGCACTTTTCATATTTTTAGCTGCTGCTATAGCCTTAGGATCTTTCTCTGGCTTAGATAAATTTATAGTTATATCTATATCTCCATATTCTGTAGACGTCTTCCACGTCATATTTTGTGCAATTCTATCTGTTCTAACATAATCACATGCTTTACTTAAGTTATAAAAATAATCAGTTGCACTTTTTTTGTCGTCTTTATATTTACATTTAAATTCTTTTATAACCTGAGAAGGTCTAGGCATAAGTAAACTCATTATCTTAGTGTCTAATAAATCTCTATATACAGATGAATTAGATTCTAAAATACCATTTTCAAATGCATAATCCAATATATTATTAAGTATAGGAGTGACATTTTCTAAATTCTCATCATCCACTTCTTCAAATATATATTCATCTAATTTAAAAAGTTCTATAAGAGAATTTCTTATATAAGTCTTATCTTCTTCTTCAAATAAATTATGTCTTAATCCATAATTAACAAGCCTTTCAAATTCTATATATATATTAATATTCATAATCTTTCCCCCTTTAAAATACACTTCAAACTTATTTTTAATAAATAATCAAACGGGGTGAAATATAAATTCACTGACAATTACAACACCTTTCGTTGCATGAAAGAAATTTATATTCACCCCTAAAATGTCTTATTTTAAGAAACCATCTGGATGATTTTGATGCCAATTCCATGCAGAAGATATCATTGCTTCAACATTTTCAAACTTAGGTTCCCACCCAAGTTCACATCTTGCCTTTTGAGATGCTGCAACAAGTTTTGCAGGATCTCCAGCTCTTCTTTCACATACTTTAGCAGGTATTGGATGCCCTGTAACTTTTCTTGCTGCTTCTATCATTTCTTTTACAGTAAATCCATTTCCACTGCCTAAGTTATATATGTTACTATCACAACCTTCTCTTAACTTATGAACAGCTAGTATATGTGCATCTGCTAAATCTGTTACGTGTATATAATCTCTTATACATGTACCATCATGAGTATCATAATCATCACCAAATATTGAAATAAACTCTCTCTTACCTAATGGTACTTGAAGTATTAATGGTATTAAGTGAGTTTCTGGACTATGGTCTTCTCCTATTTCTCCACTTACATGTGCTCCAGCTACATTAAAGTATCTAAGAGATATGTATTTAACTCCATGAGCAACATCTGCCCATTTCATCATCTTTTCCATAGCTAGCTTAGTTTCTCCATATGCATTTGTTGGATTAGTTGGATCAGTTTCAAGTATTGGTATATTTTTAGGTTCTCCATATGTTGCTGCTGTTGAAGAAAATACTATTTTCTTAACATTATGTTTTATCATAACTTTTAAAAGTATTTCTGTTCCATGAACATTATTATTAAAATATTTTAGAGGATTTGTCATACTTTCTCCTACTAAAGAGTTTGCAGCAAAATGTATAACTTCATCTATTTTATTTTCAGCAAATACTCTGTCTAATTCTTCTTCATTCCTTATATCAACATTATAAAACTTAGCATCTGGATGTATTGCATCCTTATGACCTGTTTCTAAATTATCTACAATTATAACTTCTTCATTTCTATCAATAAGTTGTCTTACTGCATGACTACCTATATAACCAGCACCACCACAAACTAATATCATATTTTTACCTCCATTAACTTTAAATATATATTTATATTTCTCTAGTTCCATCTCCTATATTTGCAACATAGAAATCTGCATTATATCCTATTACATCTTTATATCCTTTTCCTACAGTTTCTATAAAATCATCTTGCATATCTTTTTTTACTATAGATACTGTACATCCACCAAATCCAGCTCCAGTCATCCTAGCGCCTACAGTCCCTGGATGGTTCCACGCTAATTCAACTAGTGTATCTAACTCTTTTCCAGTTACTTCATAATCATCTCTTAAAGATATATGTGAGCTATTCATAAGCTTTCCGAAAGTCTCTATATCATTATTTTGTAAAGCATTTACAGCTTTTAATGTTCTTTGATTTTCATATACAGCATGCTTAGCTCTCTTTATTCTTAACTCATCTTTTATAAGACTTTTATTTTCTTCAAATTCTTCTTCAGTAAGCTCTCCTAAAGATCTTATATTTAATTTATTTTGAAGTTCAGATAATGCAGTTTCACACTCACTTCTTCTTTCATTATACTTAGAATCAGCTAATCCTCTTCTTTTATTTGTATTAGCTATTATTATAACTTCATCTTTTAGGTCTACTTTGCTATACTTATAATTTAAAGTATTGCAATCTAATAATATTGCACTTTTTTCTTTTCCCATACCTATAGCAAATTGATCCATTATGCCACAGTTAACACCTATAAAATTATTTTCAGCTTCTTGACAGTATTTTACTAATTTAACTCTATCTATGTCAAATTTAAATATTTCATCCATCATAACAGCCATTAAAAGTTCTAGGGATGCGGATGATGATAACCCTGCTCCATTTGGTATATTTCCAAATACAACCATATCAAATCCTTGCTTTACATCATAACCATGCTTTCTTAATACATCTATAACGCCTTTTGGATAGTTGGCCCAATCATGATATTTTTCATTTTTTAATTCATCTATATCAAAAGTTATAACTCCTAAATCTTTAAAATTATCTGAATACATTCTAACCTTTTTATCATCTCTTAAAGCTATTACTCCATATGTACCAAAGCTTAATGCACAAGGAAATACATTTCCCCCATTATAATCAGTATGCTCTCCAATTAAATTAACTCTACCTGGTGAGAAAAATACTCTTAATCCTTCTCTTTCACCATAAACTTTAGTAAACATTTCTAACATTCTATTTTTCATTTTTACCTCCCCTTTATCTCCAATTATTTATTATTATGATATAATCATAACACAGTAAATAAAGGCTTACAATAACGTTTTCACCATTTTTAGTAAAAATATTTAGTTTTTTACTTATTTTTACTTGTATATTTTTTTACTTTCGTTAATCTAACCAAATAAAAAATACCTTAAGAAAAAATTATATTCTTAAGGTATTTTTGTATAAGTAAAAATCTATTAATATCTTATTCCATTCCAGTAAATATTTTCGCTTACTTTAACTATATCCTCTAAATCTACTCCGTCTAGTGCCCACTTTTTAAATTCCATAAATCCAGTTCTATCAACAATATATCCAATATGCTCTTTTCTACCTGGTGCATTTGTATCTATATATTCAGTAACATACTTATATGTGTTACGTATTATTTTTATTATAGACTCTTCGTCTGCCCATATTAAAAAATCTTCTGCTAATCTTGGATTTTTCTTTCCTGTTCTCCCCATTATAGCTAATCTATAATATTTCTTAGAATCTCTAGTCCATGCTGATGTAGGGCAATTAAGTACGCATTCTCCACATCCAATACATTTATCATGATCTCTTATAATTTTATAGTTCTCCATTTTTAATGCACCTGTAGAAAGTTTTTTGCATTTTTTTACACAAGCTCCACATGATACACATCTATTCTTATCATATAAAGGTAATGTCATTCCAATTATACCAAAATCATGCGTTCTAGCTTTTATACAATCATTTGGACATCCTGTTAATGCTACCTTTACATGTAAATTATTCGGAAATATTGCTTTTTCTATTTTCTTAGCAAATTCAGTTGTATTATACTGTGCTTTTGGACAGACTTTATTACCTATACAAGCACATATATTTCTAGTTCCTGCTGCTGAGTATCCCTTATTTTTCTCCTCTTGATTTACATCCATCTTATCTATTACTGGTTGAATTAATTTATTTACTTCATCCATATCTTCCATACTTATACCAAGTATCTCAAAACCTTGTCTTGTTGTTATATGAACTTGACCATTTCCATACTCATTTGCTATCTTAGACACTATCATTAAACTTTCTGGATCAACACAACCTCCTGGTATTCTAACTCTAAGAGAAGTTTCATATTTATTTTTTGTAATTCTATAGGCATTCTTCATTACTTTTTTAGTATTTATATCTCTTATCATAACATCTTCTCCTAATCCATAAGATTTTTAGCATAAGAGTAGTCAAACACAGGTCCATCTATACATATATACGTATCATCCATCTTACAATGTCCACATTTACCTACTCCACAGCACATTTTTCTTTCATAAGAAACCCATATATTACTTTCATCTAATTCTCGTTTTAAAAACTCTCCTACTGTAAACTTCATCATCATAGGAGGTCCTACTACTATTACTGAAGTATTATCAATATCTTCTATATCTAAATTAGGTATATACTTAGTTACCAATCCTATATTTCCAGAGTAGCTGTCCTCTGCACTGTCCACTGTTATTAGTACATCTAATTTATCGTTCCATTTTCTTATATCATCCTTAAATAATATATCTTTTTCAGACTTAAATCCCGCTATTAATTTAAAACTTTTACATTTATATAAATTATTATAGAAATATTCAATGATTCCTCTTACAGGAGCTAATCCGCTACCACCTGCAACAACTATAACTTCTCTTCCCTTATATAGATTTATATCAAATCCATTTCCATAAGGTCCCCTTATAAAAAAGTCATCTCCAACTTTATAATTAAATAATTCACTTGTAACCTTACCCACATTTCTTATAGTAAAGTCTATATAATCTTCTCCGTATCCTGAAACTGATATAGGACTTTCTCCATACTTAGGTATCGATATTTCATAGAACTTTCCAGGAAGCACGTTTTCAGTATTGCATCTAGCCCTAAATGTCCACTCTATATCTGTATGTTTTATTATGTCTATTATTTTTGAAGAAACTGGTATATATGGATTCATTTATTTTACCTCCTCTTTCACTGATATAGCTTCATTTACTTTATCTATACATTCAGAAAATGATATATATTGTGGGCAAGCATCATCACATCTTCCACAACCTACACACATGTGATACCCAAACCTCTTATTAAAGTCATGTATTTTATGCATAACTTTAAATCTCATTCTCTCTCCTTGTTTTTTTCTAAAAGAATGCCCTCCTGCCATATCTGTATAACCATCAACTTGACAAGATGCCCATACTCGTCTTCTTTCACCTACATTTTCATTCTCTTTATAAAAAATATCTTGCATTGTAAAACATGAGCATGTTGGACATACAAAATTACATCTACCACAAGCTATACATCTAGAATCATATTCATCCCACATTGGATGTTTAGCTATGGCTATAGACTCTAAATTATCAGGTATTTCTACAGATATTGTGTTATTTTTAACATAATCAATTACAAAATCAGTTTCTTTACCTTTAAATACATTAAGCTCTTCATCTTTTATGTCTAAGTATATTTCATTTTCTCTTATACTTAACCCAATTGAGTAATCATCACTTTTATTAGATCCCATGCTTACACAAAAACAATTTCTAAAACTTTCTTTACATCCTATAAGAATAAACTTTATTTTTTCTCTTATTCTCTTATAATAATAATCTTTTTCAATTCCATTATTAAGATATATTTCATCTAATCTTTTTACTCCGTTTAAATCACATGCTCTTAAAAATACAAGTAATTTTTTATCTTCTACTTCACTTTCCTTATATTCTTTCTCAGTAAAATAAAAAAGAACTTGGTTTATCGGAAGTATAACTTCTTTTGCTGAGAAATTTGATTTCTTATTAAAATCAATTTGATCTATACTATTAATTTCTTCATATTTCGTTAAATCCGTATCTGAATAAGTTCCTTTGAATGATGTCGTTACAGGAGCTAGTATTTTATACTCTGACTGTAATAATTTTAATCCATCATCAAAACTTGATTTATCTAATCTTATTTTCATAGATATTCCTCCTAGACTTTGTTAAATAAATATTAACATCTTCACTTATAAAAAGTCTGTGATAAATATCACAATTTGTAAAATAAAAAGCCACTCCATAACCAATAATAAAGTATACAATTTAAATATTTACTATCAGTTACAAAGTAGCTCATATATTATGTCGTTTTAAAATATGTAGAAAGTTTTTCTTTTCTAACATATACTTTCTTACCATCTACCCTTACTAAATCTTCATCTTGCAATACTTTCATCGCTCTAGATAAACTTTCTCTTTTGCATCCTAACATATCTGCTATATAAGTAATTGTTAGATTCATATTGATAAGAGTCCATTCTCCTTTTTCAATACCAAATTCTCTTCCCAATCGATAGAGTTTAGCTGCCAATTTTTTATCAATACGAATTGAAATAGAATTTTTAACTTGTCTATATAAACGTCTATTTTTATTTTGGATATGAAGCATAATATTTTTAGTAAGGTTAAAGTCATTTTTCATAATTTTTATAAAATCAGAAGTTTTACATTCTAATATAGTTGATTTTTCAAATGCTTCACATCCTATAGAGGATGTTTTTATATTATCTATAAGTATCTCATTTATCATCTCACCTTTTTTAAGAATAAATATTATTTTTCTTTCTCCACTTTCATTCATTTTAAAAATAGATATCTTTCCGTCTTTTAAAAAATATAACTTATCTAATTCATCTCTTTCATTGAATAAAATTTCTTTTCTTTTTAAAACCCGCTCACTTAATATCTTGCTAATTTCAATCTTACTTTCATCTTTAATATCCTTAAATACTTGAATATTTTCCATTTACACACCTTTATATAAATTTCTATTAATTTTGCTTTCATCAAATTTATCTATAAATTCAACCTTCTCATCACTATATCCTAAAGGAATTAATGCATATGGAACAAACTTATTTGGCAAATTTAAAATTGATCTTACATACTCAACTCTTTTATTTTTAGGAAATACTCCAACCCAGCATGATGCTAATCCTTGATTAACAGCCTCTAAAAGTAAATTTTGAGTGCATGCGCCTAAATCCTGTATCCACTTTCCAGCCTTTATAAACCTTTCTTTGTTACCCAATACTACTATACAGACTTGACTTACATTTATATGCTTAGCCCTATGATGTGTTTTAGATAAATTTTCGATTAAATTTTTATCATCAACAATTATAAATTCCCATGGACTTGAATTTTTTGATGATGGAGCTTGCATAGCAGCTTTTAAAATTTCTTTTACCTTTTCTTCTTCTACTTTTTTATTGTTATATTTTCTTATAGAACGTCTATTTCTTATAACCTCTAACATTTCATCCTCCAAATTTTATAATATTCTATATTTATATAAATCTGTTAATATTCTTTTTAAATCCACAATTTAATATAACTATAATTATATTAAATGTTTTTAATATTATATATACTATACTTTAATATAAACTTAAATATATATAAATATTATTTTATATATCTATATATAATAATATAGGTACTAGCTTAACTAGTACCTACTTTTTTCTATATGCTATCAACTAATAAAGCATCATATGGCTTTAAGTTTATATTTCCTAAAGTTTGAACTTTATCAGTATGGTTCATAATAAAATATTTAACTTCATCATTTACTGTTCTCTTTACTACTTCTACTCCTTTAGGAGATTTTATAACCTCTATATTAGAGTCAGATAATATTTTTTCAACTAATTTATCCATTATAGTTTCATCAACACCAGAACCTATGTAATAAACATTTCCACCCTCATAATTATTTAACGTTATTGCCGCTAATCCTGGAAAGAACTCATCATCATAGTTAAATAAAGTTTTCGCAGAAGTTGTTTTGATTAAATCTCTAAACACTGTAGCAGTTCCATTTATACCATTAAATTCATTAACTCCACTAACTGTTATTTTTTGTTCTCCTTGGAATGATTCAATTTCTTCAACATATCCTCCAATAAAGTCAGTAAAATTAGTTGGATTAAATTCATTTAACGTTAAATTATTATAATAATCTTTTACACTATTTCTAAAGCTTAATACTACAGTTTTCCCTTCTTTTGCAAATTTTCTCATCTTAGCTTGAACCTCAGGCTTATGAACTATCATAACTGGAACTAATAAAATATCATATTCGTCAAAACTTGAATCAGATGGTATAACATCTATATTTATATTATTTTCATAAAATGGTCTATACATTCTATATACTTCATTTTTATAATTCATTAAAAAGCTTTGTCGTTGAATTCTAAAGGATGCCATTGATTCATAATCATATACTATAGCAACCTTAGCTTCTACTTTTGATTCAACTAATTCTTCATTTTCCTTCATTTCATTAAATAAACTTTGAACTTCGTAAAACTTTCTTCTTTTAGTATTATCCTGGTCTAGTATTCCATAACAATACTGCTCAGCACCTTTTGTAGCTCCTCTATACCTAAAATACATAAGTGAGCTACATCCATGAGCAATCCCTTGATAAGACCACATTTTAGCTTGTCTTGGTCTTGGAAGATATCCTATAACATCATGACCTTGAGCTCCCATTATAGCTTCAGTTATCCAGAAGTTTTGCTTTTTAGCACCTCTCATAAAATCAAGTCCACAGGCTATTTCATATGGAGGTATTGGTTGTGCTTGTCCTCCCCAAACTGGATAATTGTTATAAGCTACTACATCAATATATTTAGCTACCTTTGAGAAATCATAACTTTTATCAAAATACCCTCCAGAGAAATCATGAAGTACTACACAGTCTTCGCCTAATATTTCTTTTAGTAATTCAACTTGCATCTTTGCATATTTTTCAATACTTACTGATCTAAATCTTTCCCATTCCATACGAAGACTTGGATTATGAGTCGTTATAGTCTTAACTGGAACTGGTATTTCATCAAATTCGTTGTATGTTTGAGACCAAAATATAGTCCCCCAAATTTCATTTAATTTATTTATATCATTATTATATTCTTCTTTTAAATAATTTCTAAATTCTCTTTTACATTCATTACAGTAACATACATCACTACCTTCATGCCCAAACTCATTGTCTATTTGCCATGCTACTATTTGATCTTCATTTTTATAATGGCTAGCTAAAGCTCTTATTATTTTTTCTGAGTAAAGATTATAAACTCTACTATTAAAACAATATTGCCTTCTACCTCCAAAAACTCTTTTACTTCCATCTTCAAATTCAGATAAAACTTCAGGATATTTTTTTGCTAACCATGCTGGCATAGTTGCTGTTGGCGTTCCAAATATAACTTTAAGATTTTTCTCTTTCGCTTTTTTTATAACTCTATCGAAGTATGTAAAGTCATAGTTTCCTTCTACATTCTCCATCATGTGCCATGCAAACTCACCTATTCTTATTACATTAGAACCTAATTCTAATATATTATTCAAATCATCATCTATCATATTTTCATCCCAGTGTTCTGGGTAATAATCTACACCTAAATACATACTAAATCCCCCTTAATTATCATTCTTATCTAAAGAATATAAAATATACTTTTCTTTGTAAATAGTTTTAGTAAAATTTTTATTTTTTTATACTTATTTTTACTTTTCTTTTATATTTATGATTTTATTAAAAGAAAAAAGATTTCATACATTTTTAAATATATGAAATCTTTTTCTTTCCATTTATTACTCTGCCATGTTTAATTCACTTTCTTTATTAGATAAAGATTTTAATATATTATCATGATATTCTCCATTTAATTTATACTTAAACACGTATATAGTACACATAACTATTGCTGATATTATTGGTACACCTACCATTAAGAATCTTAGACCTAATATAGTCATTGCAGTTTGCTCTGCACCTGCAACATATCCAACCATATCTAAACCTACTCCTACTAACCATCCACTTACAGCTGATGCACACTTAACTAATAATGTTTGTACAGAGAATACTATACTTTCATTTCTAGTTCCTAATTTAAATTGTCCATAGTCAACAACATCAGCAAGCATTACAGTTGTAGAACCTAATAATAATCCACTTCCTAATTTCAATACAATTCCAGATATAGCTATGTATACTATATTCTGTGGCGCTATGTATCCTGCAACTAATAATAGTATAAATCCTACTATTGGTAATATCCCACCTATTTTAAATACGGTTTCTCTTCCTATTTTTTTAGTTAAAATAGGATATAACATTAATCCAGCTATCTCAGCTAAACCTGCAAATGTAGTAAAGAATGAGAATAAATTTTCATCTCCTGTTACATATTTAAAGTAATATATAGCCGTTCCTCCTGAAATTTGCATTACTAAATTCATACCTAAAACTATACCTATAAATACTACTAATTGATCATTTCTTCTTATTATGTTTAACGTTTGCTTAAATGTTACTTTTTCTGCATTCTTAGGTGTTTCAGTTCTCTCTTTTACGTTGATACAAGTTATTAAACTTGAAATTACAAATATAATAGCTATTATAAATGCAAACTTACCATACCCTCTAACTGCATCTCCGCCACCAAGTACTTTTACTATCCAAATACCAAGTGCTCCTATTATTAACCAAGCTGTACTTGCAAATATTCTCGGTATAACTGAAACCTCTTCTCTTTCTTCTTTATTTCTTGATAATGCTGGTATCATTGACCAGTATGGTATATCCATTATTGTATAAGTCATTCCCCATAGTATATACATTACTGAAAAATAAACATATAATGAAGTTCCTTCTAAATCTGGCTTTCTGAATAAAAATACTAAAACTACTGCATTTAATACTGTACCTATAAAAATCCAAGGTCTGAATTTCCCCCATTTCGTCCTAGTATTATCAACTATCATACCCATCATAGGATCATTTATTGTATCCCATAATCTTGCCGCTAAGAAAAGTGTCCCTACAAATGCTGGTTTTAGACCAACAACATCTGTAAAGTAAATCATTAAATATGTAGACACAATTGCATATACTAAGTCTTTCCCTAACGCTCCTATTCCATAAGAATATTTTTCTTTAAATGTTAATTTACCCATATTCAATCTCCCCTTCGATTAGTAATCGTTTTCATATATATAGTAACAGAAAAGGAAAACATTTGCTATACTTTTCAGTAAATTTTTTCTATATTTTTTCATCATATTTTTATTTTTATATATTATTTCTTTTATTTAAGTATAATTATACTTAAATAAAAGACGTATTTGTAAATTTTACCACATCTACATTGTATATAATATGTATTATTGTATATATTAAACATGATTTACTATAATAATTAAATACATAAAGTTTTTTAATATAAAAAAAGAGTAATAATTATTAGTTAAAATAACTAAAACTACTACTCTTTTTTTACGTATTTATTATTTTATACACTTAAGTTTTTATTATAAAAATCAATAACTTTTTCTAGATAAGGTTTCAGAATTCTATCCTGTTCAAAATATATCTCGTGTTTTGCGTCATCTATCTTAATTAGTGTACAATTTTTAGCAAACTTAGCAAACTTATTTTGCCCTCCTGGCTTAACAAAGGTATCTCTTCCAGCTTGAAATAATAATACTGGTATCTCTACCTTCTTTGCATTATCTTTTTTTATCAATTGGTTCGTTGCTTTTAAAGACTGATTTAGCCAATTAAAAGATCCTCCTGATGTTTGCAAATGTTCATAGTTTATTTGTTTATTAAAATATTCATTATATCGCTTTTCGCAACTAGTTCCAGAGGAATTTAAATCTGATTTTTTACTAAATGGACCATGACCAAATATATATTGTTTATCTTTACCTATTTTACATATAATATTTGATAATATCTTACTCAATATAGGAGGATAGTTTCCAGTTTCAATTTCCATCATAGGACAATTTAATATAGCTGCATCAAAATAATCAGTATATCTTTCTAGAAATAATGCACCTATTCCTCCACCCATAGAATGAGCAAATAAAAATAACTTTTCATCTTTTAAATGTTTTAAAACTATTGTATCTAAAAATATTTTAAAATCATCTATATAAAAATTAAATTTTTCTACATTAATCTGATGCTTATCTATACCTAACCTACCTGATTTTCCATGTCCTCTATGGTCTAATGCGTATACTGAAAAGTTGTTTTCATTAAAAAATCTAATAAGTTCACTATATTTCTCTACACTTTCACAAAATCCATGAGATATTATTATGGTTGCTTTACTTTCTTTGACAGCATAACCTCTATAGTATATATCTAAATCATTATTTCCTTTAAAAAATCCATCTTTGTATAATATTTCACTTGATATATTATCCATTATGTTATCCACCTTTTAGTCTATATTCACTTTTACTGTATTTGTACTATCTCTAATTACAAGCTCACTTGGTATTATTACTTTTTTGCAGTATTTTCTATTTTTATTTATCTTCTCTAAAATCAAATCTACTGATGCACTTGCTAAATTTTCTATATGTACTCTTACTGTCGTAAGCGGTGGTATAGTATGTTGAGATGCAATTAAGTCATTAAATCCTATTATACTAACATCATCTGGTACACTTATGTTATTTTCATATAAAGCTTTTAATACACCTGTTGCAATGGTATCTGTACTTACAAAAAATGCAGTCGGCATATTTTCGCCATTTTCTATAAAGTTATTAACAACCTCGTATCCATCCATTGCAGTCATTTCTCTTGTATCTAATATATACTCTTTTTTGTATAGTCCTTTAGATTTTGTATATTCCATAAAGAATTTTAATCTATTATCAAGATTTTTTTCTTTTTTGTCATCTAGTGTTTTAGAACTTCCTATATACCCAATTTCTTTATGTCCAAGTTCTATTAAATAGTCTAGAGCTTTTTGTGTTCCTAACTTAAAATTCACCTTAACAGAGTCATACATCTGCTCATCAGGAGAAGAATCTAAAAATACTATATTTTCACAAATATCATTAAGCATAGAAACTTCACTTTTAGTAAATTTTCCTATAGCAATTATTCCATTTAGAATTTCTTCACTTATATATCTATACTCATTTTCATCATATTTATATAAATTAACAACTTCTATTTCATTATCAAAGCATTCTTTCTCTACAACACTTCTAAGAAGTAGATAGTATGGATCTTGAAGTTGTTGACTATGATTATACATTTCAACAATACCAACTCTAAGCTTATTATTTTTTATCTTACTACTTGTTTTCCTTTGTTTTAAGGTTTTATATTGCATTTCTTCTGCTACTTCAAATATTTTTATCTTAGTATCATCTCCAACACTTATAGTGCTATCGTGATTTAAAACTCTAGACACCGTTCCTACAGACACCCCTACAGCGTTAGCAATCTCCTTTAACGTAGCCACTTAACTACCTCCTTTTTAAGTAAATTAATTCACTTTGGTAATCTCCTCTTAAATGTATTTTTAAACCATAGTTCATTAAATAAGCTCCAGACTTAACTATCATTTCACCATTATATTTAAATTCATACATTTTATCCTCTTCTAACCCTCTAAGTCTTATTCTAACTGGTCTATGTCCTACTTTACTTTGAGGTAAAAACACAAATAATAAAGCTTCATCATCATTTACATATTCAAAGTTATGATAGTCATTTTCTGATGTATTTTCTAACCTATAGAAATCACCATCTTGAACAATATGACGTATGTTTTTATATTCTTCTATCATGTTTTTAGATAATTCAATTTCATCTTTACTATACTTTAATATATTTGATCCAATACCTAATGTTCCCATCATCGCACTATGATATCTGAATCTTAAAGGTATTATTCTTTGAGATAAGAAGTTAGGACAGTCTGTAACCCAAGATCTCATAGCTTTTATTGGATATATTTGAGAGTAAGTATGTTGTATAAATAACCTATCATAAGCATCAGTATTATCACTTGTCCAAAAATCATCAAATATACCTAGTATACCATAATCAATTCTTCCTCCACCAGATGCACATGCTTCAAATAAAACATCTTTATGTTTCTCTTTAAGATTTTTAACTATATCATATACTGCTTGTATATGTTCATACCATAAGTTTTTCTCATTATCACCTAAATTTTTAGCACCAGGCTCAGATATAGGTCTATTAGCATCCCATTTTATATAATCTATATCATAATTAGATAATAATTCATCTAACGTATTATACACATATTCTTTAACTTCTTTTTTAGTCATGTTTAATACATACTGACCTCTTGAAGTAGTTCTTTCTCTATTATCAAAACTATATATCCAATCAGGGTTATCTTTATATAACTTTGATAATGGATTTACCATTTCAGGTTCTACCCAAATACCAAATTTCATTCCCAAGTTTTTAACTTCTTCTATAAGCTGATTTAAACCATTAGGGAATTTTTCCTCATTTACATACCAATCGCCTAAACCATTATGTATTCCATTTCTTTCTCCAAACCAACCATCATCCACTACAAAAAGTTCTGCTCCTATTTCTTTAGCTACCTTTGCAAGTTTAATTTGTTCATCACATTTAACATCAAACTCTGTAGCTTCCCATGAGTTATAAAGAACAGGTCTAAGACCTTTTCTTAAAATATTTTCTTTTGTAAAATTATGTAAATTATGGCTCATTCGTTCAAATCCACAATCACTATAACCACAAATTATAGATGGTGTTGTAAAACTTTCTTTTGATTTTAAACTTAGTTCAAAATCATATGGGTTTAATCCCATTTGCACTAAGGTTTCTCCATAAGCAGTTTGTTCAATTATACCTTTAAAATTACCTGTTAATCTAAGTGCTCCAAAAAATACTTCTCCACTTGTTTCTGTTGCATTTTTATCTAGTATAAAGTATGGATTATGATTATGTCCAGATATACCTCTTCTATTTTCTATATATATTTTACCATAGCTAACGTTCTGAGTAAATTTTTGTTGTTCTGCAGCCCAGTGACCATGAGTATTTGAAAATCTTAAGTTTTCATATGGTATATGTAATTGCGCACTATATATCTCTTCTATAACAATATCTTCATTACTATTATTACTTACATATACCCATCTTTCTATTAAATCTTGCTTTTCTATAACCTTATAATATAAATTAATAATTAAATTATAGTATTTATCTTTTAATTTAATTATTAATTTATCATTATCTATCTCATAACCTTCATATTTATAGACTATATCACGAGTACCATCAGCAAACTTAACTTTTAGGCAGTTCTCTTTATACCTTAATCCACCGTATACAGGAAACTCCTCTGGAGTAATTTCATATACTGGATCATTTGTTGAAACTTCATTTAATATTTCAATATCTAATTCATCTTCATTATTTATTTTTTTCCCCCAATGTAAATGTCTTAGTAGACCTTCATTATCTATTCCAAAAACATATTGGGTATTTTTAGTATTTAAACTAAATATTTTACTTGATTCATTGACTTTTATCACTATATTTCCCCCTAACAATTATCTCATTTTAATTAATTTCATAGTAACATATAGAATTTATCATTACAATAACGATTTCCTATTTTTACTTATTTTTTACTTTTTTTTACTATTGTATATTACTAAATATAAAAGGATTATGTTTAAATTTATAATAATTTCAACATAATCCTTTTATATTTAATCTATTGATTTACTAGTATATACTTATCAGCAATACTTTGTATATTTTGTAAAGATTCTATTAAAATTCTTTTATCTTGTAAATCTAGCTTTTTAAACTTTGACTCTATTATTAAAGATATTGTTTGCATTTCTATATTAATAGTTTCTTCTCCAAAATCAGTTATTCCATAAAAAGTATTTCTTCTATCTTTACTATCTTCTTTTCTATAAACATAACCTTGTTCTACTAATTTATTTAATAAGATACATAAACTAGATGTAGATACATTTAGTTCTTTACTTAAGTTTTTGAGCTCCATCTTTTTATGTTTATATATTTTTAACATAACAAAAAATTGTCTTTCTGTGAATGTTTTAGTTTCTCTAGATCTTTCTTTGTTAATATTTTTCAACATATTATTAAATATTTCAACGTCTTGTAAAAGCAGTTGTGCTAAATTTATTTCAGACATATACTCACCCCAGTGCCAAATTATCTAAATTTCATTTATAGATGTCATTATACTATTTTATTATACTCTATAAAAAGTATTTTTTAAATTAAATTTATTTTTTATTTATTTTATCATTCTTACTACTTCTGTCCTTAGATATTTTTTGTATTTTCTCTATAACTTTAGGTGTAATAGTCAATATATTATCTACTAAGTTTATATTATCATCTAGGCTCATAAGTCTAGTTTCTCCATTTTCTACAACTACAAATGCAACTGGTTGAACAGAAATAGCTCCTCCACTTCCTCCAGCAAAATTAGTGTCATTTATTTCTCTATCAACTTTACTATCATTTCTTTTATCGTATCCTTTTGAATACTCACCTCCACCTATACCAAAGCCTATAGTCACCTTAGAAATAGGTACAACTACAGTATTTTCTGCTTGTATAGGATCACCAACTATTGTATTAGCATCTATAGAACCTTTAATTGTTTCAAGAGTTGTTTCCATAAGACTTTGTATTGAACCTGTTGCTCTCATTATTAACACCATCCTTATTATTTCTATAAATTTTAAACAAAATTCTACCTATTTTAATTAGTTCTTTTATATGAGGAGCTATATGTATTTTTATATTTACTTTTGCATAACTTTCTGTAAAACATGGACTACAATTTAAATATACTTTTTGTGGTTGTATTATATTTATTAAGATTCCATAAATGCTATTTATAAATACGTATATAAATGAAGTAAAATAAATATTTTCACTTCCAAATCTTATATCTGAATAGAATTCCTTTAGTTTTATATGCTTTGCTAATATGTAAATACCTACTATGTCATTTTTCAAAAGCTTAAATTTATTATTTTTAATTTTCTCCTTTTCTTTTTTACTATTTCTTTTTTTATTTTTAGTTTTTCTTTTTTTAGGGGGATATATTTGTATATTAATATTTAATAAGTTAAATAAATACTTTATATTTAAATTTATTAAAAAATCACTATTATGTATATCTATTGAGAATATTATATTAAGTTTCGATTTATAAATGATATATATAATTGAAAGTATTAAAATTATAACTACATAAATATTAAATAGTTCATTATATTTCATGTTACTATTATTTTCTAAAATGTACTTATATATACTTTTTATAAGAATTTATTGCATAAAAAAATAGCTTAAATTTTAGTTTTAAGCTATTTCCTAATTATTCATTTATATTTTGAATCTCAATACTTTCATAATTTTCTATAGGAGGTAAATCTTCTAATCTCTCTATATTAATTAATTTTAAAAATTCGTCTGTAGTCTTATATATTATAGGCTTTCCTATTTTATTTAGCCTTCCTGCTTCTCTTATAAGTTCGTTTTCTAAAAGAGTTTGAAGTACCTTATCACACTTTACACCTCTTATATCCTCTATTTCAACCTTTGTTATTGGTTGCTTGTAGGCTATAATAGTCAAAGTTTCTAATGTTGCCTGGCTTAGAGTTTTCTTTCTCTTAGGTTCAAGGACTTTTTTTATATAGTCTGCATATTTTTTATTTGTACACATCTGGTACTTACTTTCTAGTTTTATAATCTGAATACCTCTATTACTTTCTTTATATTCTTCCTTTAAAGAATGTAACATATATTCTATTTCTTTTGGAGAAAGTTCTTCATTTATTATAGAGTTTAACTCTTTTATACTAATTGGTTCTCCATATGCAAACATTACTGATTCTATAATATGCTTTATATCCTCACGTCTCATCTTATCACTCCGCGCTTTTTTTAATTAAAATGTCGTCAAAGAATATGTCTTGTTCTACTGTTATTTCTTTTGCTTTTATAAGTTCTAATATTGATAAGAAAGTTGCTATTATCTCATTTTTGTCACAATTTTCAATTATTTTTGTAAAATGAATATTATTTTTTTCTTTAATAATTTCCCTTATATATACCATCTTTTCTTCAACAGAAACAATTCTTCCTTTTACAATTTTATTTAATCTTTCATCCTTATCTTCAATATCTTCAGTTGTAGTTTTTACTTTTAAGATATATGGAAGGATCATTTTTATTGCATCTATTGATATATCCTCAAGATCTATCTTTTCATCTATTACTATTTCTTCTTTTTTTCTATAGAATACTTCACTTAAATCAGTTACATTAGTTTTTAAATCTTCTGCCGCTAATTTATATTTTTTGTATTCTTCTAACTTTTCCATTAATTCTAATCTTGGATCTTCTTCTTCCTCATCATCTTTTTGCTTATATAATAAGTACCTTGATTTTATTTGAAGAAGCTTTGATGCCATGGTTATAAACTCACTAGTTATTTCTAAGTCCATCTTATCTAACATTTCTAAATAACTTAAGTATTGTCTAGTTATTTCTATTATAGATATGTCTTTTATATCTATTTTTTGTTTAGATATCATATCATAAAGTAAATCTAGTGGACCATCATAAACTTGTAAATGTATGTTATATTTCATTTAGCTACCTCTTAAGATTTAATTACTTATATAAATATCCCTACTATACCTGCTATTACATTATATATAGGTGAGTATATTATAGTATAAGTACCTGTAAATATAGCAAGTAATAGTATTAATTGACCATAGCTTTCATACTTATAAACAAATTCACTCCATTTTAAAGGTATAAATCCTGATATAACTCCCCATCCATCAAGAGGTGGTATTGGAAGTAAATTAAATGCTGCAAATGCTACATTGAATGCTAGGGTTTTAGATGCAATAGCATATATTGCATACATATGTGAATTCTTCATAACTATTACTGCAACTATAGCTGCTAGTATATTACCGATTGCTCCAGATAATGATACTATAACATTTCCCCATCTATAACTTTTAAAGTTATTTGGATTAACAGGTACAGGCTTTGCCCAACCTATATGAAAAACTAATAAAGCTATTAATCCTATTGGGTCTATATGTTTAGCTGGATTTAGTGTTAATCTTCCATATGCCTTTGCAGTATTATCACCTAGTAAATATGCTGCAACTGCATGACCAAACTCATGAACTGACAATGCTATCGCAACAGCCACTAACATAACTAATATATTGCTGAAAAAACTCATGCCTTATCTCTCCTATTTTTATATTTAATACTACTATTATAACATGTCTAAACATATAATCAAAATATTTATAAATTCACTTAAGTTTTAATAATTTATACTAAATTCATGTATACGAAAAAAGCCTATTCAAGATAAATTTATCTCAAATAGGCTTTTCTTATTTTAATCCCCCAATTGTACTCTTAATTAAGATACCCTTTTTTTCACTTTATTTTTATTTAATTTATTATTAAAATGATCTACTATTACAGCTATTGCATTATCCCCAGATACATTCGCTGCAGTTCCAAAACTATCTTGAGTTAAGTATAAAGCTATCATTAAACTTGCTAATCCACCATCAGATGGTATACCTATCATAGGAAGGAATGGTAATGCGCTCATTATAGCTCCTCCTGGTGCACCTGGTGCTGCTACCATAGCTATACCTAACATTAGTATAAATGGTAGTAGTGTTGATACGCCTCTATCCATATTATTCATCATAAGTACTGCTACTGCAAATGATGTAACAGATATTATACTACCTGATAAATGTATAGTTGCACATAAAGGTACACAGAATTCTCTTATACTTTTACTTACACCATTTTTCTCAGCACAAGCAACATTTACAGGTATCGTAGCTGCAGAAGATTGAGTTCCTACTGCTGTTAGATATCCTGGTATTTGATTTTTTATCATAACAAAAGGATTTTTCTTCGCTATAATTCCAGCTACTATAAATTGGAATGATATGTATAATAAGTGTAATGGTATAACTATGCAGAATACTCTCCAGAACACAGCTAGTATACTCCATACTTGTCCTGCAACTGTTATATTAGCAAATGTCCCTGCTATATATATAGGTAGTAATGGTATTATAACTGTAGATAAAGTCATTGTTACTATAGATTGAAATTCCTGGAATATATTAAATAAAGTTTCTCCCTTACCTTTATTTCTTAAAGCTGATATTCCTAGTCCCATTGTAAATGCAAATACTATTGCTGCTGTTACATCTACCATTGGACTTAATGGTATAGTGAAAAATGGCGATAGCATTCCTGCTTCTGGGTCTCCAATCTTACTTGCAACACTTGGATCTATAAACGATGGGAACACAGTCGATGCAACTGTAAATGCTATAATACCTGCTATTATTGTAGATCCATATGCTATACCTGTTGTTATTCCTAATAACTTACCTGCTCCAGTAGCTAAGTCAGCTATACCAGCTGTTACAAATCCTATTATTATAAAAGGTATAACAAACTTTAAAAATGCTGAAAATAAACTACTCATTGTTACTAATACTCTTACAAAAACTTCTGGTGCAAATTGACCTATAAGTATACCTGCTATAATACCCATGATCAACTTTGGAACTAGTCCAATCTTCTTTTTCATAATTACTCCTCCTAAAATATTTCCCTAAAATATTATAACTCCTCTGCAAGGAAAACCCTTGCAAGACTATATTAATAAATTTTCCCATTTTAGTCAACAGTTTTTTGTTATTTTTTAGACAATACTTCCTAAAGTTCTATTATTTCTTGAATTTAAGTTATTTTCTAATTATTCTAAAAATTACTATTTTTTTATCGCAAAAAATAGTGTAATTTAAAGTTATTTTAAATTACACTACCTTTATTTAATTTATTTTTTGTTAATTTTATAACATATTATCTATAACTCTTTGTAACATTTTTAAGTAACCAGCTTTATTTATATCTTTATTGTTAACTAATTCAATTTTTCCAATTTTATCCTTTCCCTTGTAAACCTCTACAACTCCTAAAACTGTACCTTCCTTAATAGGTAATTTTCTATCTTCATATACTTTTATTTTTTTTGTAAACTCTTTTGATTCACCTTTTTTAATAAGTACAGATAAATCCTCTTTAGCAACTAAGCTTATTTTATCATCTTCTGCTTTTTCCATAGTTAAAGTTGATATTTTATCATCTTTAGAACAAAGTTTTACACTTTCATAGTTAGCAAATCCATAATTTAAAAGACTTGAGGCATCCTTAAATCTTTCTTGTGATGTTTCCGCTCCAAGTGTTGTTGCTATTAAATGTGTGTCTCCTCTTTTAGCTGATGCTGATAAACAATATTTTGCTTGTTGTGTAAAACCAGTTTTAACACCAGTAGCTCCTTGATAATGTTTTATCAGCTTGTTTGTATTTGCAATACCTATTGTAGCTTGCTTTTTACCTACTACTACTGAATCCATCCATGTTGTTAGATATTTACTTATTATATCATGTTTTAAAAGTTCTCTAGACATTATAGCTATATCGTATGCAGAAGTATAATGGTTATCTATTGGTAATCCATTTGTGTTTGCAAAATGAGTATCTTTCATATTTAACTCTTTAGCTTTATTATTCATCATATCTACAAAAGACTCTACACTGCCTCCTATATATTCTGCCATAGCAACACAAGCATCATTAGCAGATGCTACTGCTATTCCTTTAAGTAAAGTATCTACACTTTGAGTTTCTCCTGGTTCTAAGAAAATTTGGCTTCCTCCCATCCCAGATGCAACCTCACTTACTTGTACTTGATCATCTAATTTGATTTTTCCACTGTCTAGGGCTTCACAAATTAATAGCATTGTCATAACCTTAGTAACACTAGCTGGAGGTAGTTTTTCATGTGAATTTTTTTCATAAAGTACTTGTCCACTACCTACATCCATTAAGACTGCTGATTTAGATGATATACTTATATTTGTATTGTCTCCATTTGCAAAGGATATTCTACTTGATGTAAGTATAAGTACCATAGCTAGTATAATACTAGATATTTTTTTCATATATGTCACCTCTTAATTTGTATTTAAGATTAGTCTTTCACCGTTACTATTTTTTATTCTAAATGACTAGGGGGTATTTGACTTGCTGTATTACATAATCTACTTGCTAAATCCTTTTTATTCTCTAATTCGCTAAAATATCTACTTAAAACTCCATTAGACTTTGCATTTTCTATGATATCAAATACATCCTCTTGATTCATACCATAATCAGCTGCAATTTCAAATTTTACTTGTTTTAATGCTATTTTTGCATTTTTATTAATTTTTCTATTTTCCATATTATATCCTCCTATATAAATTTTATATGCTTATTTTTCACTAAATTAACGCAAAAAACCCGTGTAACTTAATAAAATTTTCTTAAATTACACGGATTTTTTTAATAATTTATTATTTCATCCTCTATATCTATAATTTCTGCATCTGTATTTTCTTCTATATATCTTACTATATATTCTATAGATGAATCGCATTGACTGTATGATAAGTCAACTTTTGATATACCAATCGTTATTCTTTGATGTAAATCTTGATTTTCAACCTCACAAACAGATATATTAAATTTATTCTGAAGTTTACTTATAATACTTTTTACTACCATTCTTTTTTCTTTTAATGAATGTACCCAACTAGCTCTAAGGTTTACTTTCATAATTAATATTTTCATCAAGATTCACTTCCTTTGTTTATTTATAATCTTTGTCTACTGCATCCGACAGTATTATATTAATATTATTCATCATATTAACTAAAACTTGCTCATCTCTTAAATAATTATATACTTTTTTATTTTTTTTTATTTTCTTTTCTATAGTTTCAATTTTTCTAACTATTTTTTTATCTAAAGATTTATTTTGAACCTGACTTCTTTGTAACTCCATTTGGCTCATTTTATATTCCTTTAGTAAGCTTTCACTTTTAGAGTCTGATTTAAGCTCATTCATGCTTTTTTTAAATGATTTATATTCTTCGCTTAATTTTATCTCACTAGCTAGCTTTGTAGCACTTTCATATACACTCATAAATACCTCCTACAAATGAACTCCTAGTATTATATATTCTATTTTTAATTACTTAAATTTATGATATATTACCATAAAAAAATAGACATAGATTTAATCTATGCCTATTTCTATTTATACTTCCATAATTATAGGAAGTATCATCGGATTTCTCTTAGTTCTTTGATATAAGTATTCTTTTAAATTTTCTTTTATATTATTTTTAAGATAAGCCCACTCTTTTATATTTTTCTCTTCACATTCAAATAAAACATCTTTTATTATATTTTTAGCTCCATCCATTAAATCTTCCGATTCTCTTACATAAACGAATCCTCTTGATATTATATCTGGACCAGCTAAAACTTTTCCATCTTCTTTAGATATAGTTACAACAACTATCATTAATCCATCTTCTGATAAATGTTTTCTATCTCTTAATACTATATTCCCAACATCTCCAACTCCAAGGCCATCAACTAATACATTACCTGTTGGTATACGTGTTGTCACAGATGCATTGTTTCTATCTAATTCTAATACTTCCCCTACTTGCATAACAAATACATTCTTTTCAGACATACCTAGTTCTTGTGCAAGTTCTCCATGTTTTTTTAACATTCTATACTCACCATGAGCTGGCATGAAGTATTTAGGTCTTACTAATCTATGCATAAGCTTTAATTCTTCTTGACAAGCATGACCTGATACATGTATATCAGCTATGTCATTATATACAACTTCTGCACCTTTTTCAAATAATAAATTTATAACTTTAGATATTAATTTTTCATTTCCTGGTATTGGATGAGCTGATATTATTACTAAATCACCTTTTTTTATTTCAACTTTCTTATGTTCTGAACATGCCATTCTCGCAAGAGCAGACATAGGTTCTCCCTGTGTTCCTGTAGTTATTATTACTAACTCATTATTTTGATATTTTGATATGTCATTTAAATCAATTATCATATCATCTTCAACATCTAAATAACCTAATTCTTTTGCTACACCAACAACATTTACCATAGATCTACCTGATACTGCAACTTTTCTTCCAAACTTTGCAGCCATATCTATTATTTGTTGTAATCTGTGTATATTAGATGCAAATGTAGCTACTATAATTCTACTATCGCTTCCTTTTCTAAATAAATCATCTAGTCCTGCTCCTACAGTCTTTTCAGACATACTATATCCACTTTTACCGACATTAGTACTATCTGCTAACATTAAAAGAACTCCCTTTTGACTTAACTCGCAAATTCTATGCATATCCATAACATCTCCATCTATTGGAGTTAAATCAACCTTAAAGTCTCCTGTATGGAATATAATCCCTTGATCTGTGTGTACGGCTATAGAGAATGCATCTGGTATACTATGATTCATTTTTATAAACTCTACGTCCATATTCGATAATTTTATTATTTGTCTAGGAGTTACAACATTTAACTTAACGTTATTAAGTTTATGCTCTTTTAATTTTACTTGTATAAGAGCTATACTAAGTCTTGATCCATATACAGGTACATTTAATTTTTTAAGTATATATGGAAGCGCTCCTATGTGGTCTTCATGACCATGAGTTATAAATATACCCTTTATCTTATCCTTATTTCTTACTAAATAAGTTATATCCGGTATAACTATATCTACCCCTAACATTTCATCTTCTGGAAAACTTAATCCCGCATCAATTACAATTATTTCATCTTTATATTCAATAACGGTCATATTTTTGCCGATTTCGTTAAGTCCACCTAAGGCTGCTACCTTAATTTTATTAGTGTTCTTCTTGAACAATTGCACCATCTCCTTCTGTCTATTCAATTTTCTTATTCCAATCTATCTTTACATTAAATTTATAATATCAAATCACGAACTCTACCAGTTATTATCATTGTACCACAAATCCTGTTATATTTTAAGTAATATTTAAAATACATTTAATTCATTATTTTGACAAAAGCAAATTATTTTGATATTCTCTGAGTATATTAACTTATTTATATAGGAGGATTTATGCGTGGTAGAACACATTGTGCTATAGGCGTCTTAGCATCCATACAAGCATCATTAATTTTTAAAATACCTATTACAATATTTTCAATTATAGTTTCAGCTATTTTTTCATTACTTCCAGACTTAGATGAACCTAATTCTACAATATCAAACTTATTTATCAAAAAAAATGTATCTAAGTTTTTATATAAATCATTAATATATACAATAAATATAGTAATATTCTTTTTTTCCTTAAAAATAAATAATAATTTTTACTTAAGTTCTATTATAACTTTTATTTCAATATTTATAATAGAGTCAAAACTTAGCCATAAATTTTTAAGAAAGTTATTTTTATCTTTGACTTTTCTATTACTGGGGGGTTGTCTTTATTTAGTCAAAACAAAAATTTTTATAGTTCTATTTGTTATAATGCTAGGTATTTTCCCATGGTTTAAGCACAGAGGCGTATCTCATAGTGTTCTAGCAATCACCATTTTATATTTACTCCTTAAACAAATTGAACTACTAACTAATATATACAATTTATCATTTTGGGGAACTATCAGTTACTCAAGTCATATATTTTTAGGCGATTTATTTACTAGACAAGGAGTTCCTCTTTTTTATCCACTAAGTAATAAAAAAATTTCTATAGGAAGTTTAAAGGTTGGTGGTCATTTTAGTAACTTCTTAGAAATGTTAATTATATTTGTATTAATATTTTTTATATTTTATTCTGTAATAAAAATATAAGTCCTTATTCAGGACTTATATTTTTATTACATTCTTCACATAAACCATAAAACTTAACATCATGGTCTACTATTTTAAACTTGTATAAAGATTGTATTTCACTTTCTATACTATCTAATAAATCTTCTTTTACTTCTATTATTTTGTCACAATTACCGCATATAAGATGATGATGGTGATGGCAATCTTCTTCATTTAAACTAATTTCATATCTAACACATCCATCATCTAAATTAAGCTTTGATATTACATTTATCTCATCTAGTAGTTGCATAGTTCTATATACTGTTGCTAACCCTATTTCTGGACAATCAACTCTTACTAAATCGTATATCTCTTCACTACTTAAATGTTCATTTTCATGTTTTAACAATATCTCTATTATAGCTCGTCTTTGAGGAGTAATTTTAAAGCCTGTTTCTTTTAGCTTTTCTTTTAACTCTTCCATTATATTCTTCATGTATATCACCCTTTTATTTTTCAATTGATAATTCTTATTAAAAATTCTATCTAATATTTATGGTATTGTCAAGATTTTAAAACTTCAATCGTCAATTTAATCTTCAATTGAGAATAACCTTTCTAAATTTAATATTCTATTTAAAGTGCTCGTATGATAATATTATTACCCTATTTTTACAAATTTAAGCAAGAAAAGCACTCATATTATTCTCAAATAGATTATTTTATTATAAATCAAAAATAAAAAACCTACTTAATCAAAAATTAAGTAGGTTTTTTACTAAATTTTATTGTTCGTCTTCGTCGAAGTTTAAACCTTCCTCTTCCATTATTGCATTATATACTGCAACAACAGTTTCATACTCATCATCATTTTCTAATGGAACTAATATTTCTCCTTCTTCATCTGCGTCTATTCTAAATATTAAAGCTTCTTCTGCTTCTTCATCTTCAACAGGCATTAATATAGCATATTCTTTTTCTTCTGCTTCTAAAGTTAATATTATCTCAAATTGGCTTTCTACTCCATTTTCGTCGATTAAGTTGATTATATTTTCTTGCATTTGTTTCACCTCAAATTATTATTTATTATTTATATTATATATCATAAATCTATAAATTTATATACATTTTACTAAAAACTTTTTGAATCAAGATATCCTTGTAATATAATTACTGCTGCTAACATATCTATTACTTTTTTTCTTTTTTGTCTACTTACATCACCTTCTATTAAAGATCTTTCTGCTGCAACAGTAGACAATCTTTCATCCCAAAACTCTATATCTAAACCAGTTTCTTCTTTTATTAATTCACAAAACTTTATAACTTTTTCACCTTGTGGGCCTAGTGTACCATTCATATTCTTAGGTAATCCTGATACAATTTTGTTAACTTGCCTTTCTTTTATTATAGCTTTTAATTCTTCTATATCTTTTTTCTTTCCTACTCTTCTTATTGTCTTTACACCTTGAGCAGTCATTCCCATTAAGTCACTAACAGCAACACCAATAGTTTTATCTCCTATATCTAATCCCATAATTCTTCCGTCTAGCATTATTTGTCTCCTTTGACTTTTAAATATTTCTTATCATTTATTTAAATTATTCTTCCTATTTAATTTAAAAACATTCATATCTTATTTTATATTATAAGTGTATCTATTTGCAAATAATTTTCAAGTAAATAAGATCGAGCTGATTTTATATCAGCTCGATCTTATTTATTTTTCATCTTCAAATATAATCATATTTATACTTATTATTATTAAAGGTATAAGTATATAAATACATGCTGTGGCTGCCGCAACTATACCAGAATCATTAACTAATAGCGTTATAAAACATCCTACTAATGTGGCAATAAAGCTATCAAATATATACTTGTACTTATTAGCTAAGTTTCTAAAATGCTTAGATGGTCTAAATATCATAATACCTACAATTGCTACTCCTACAAGTAATATATTTACCCATACTGTAGTTTTTGCTAGTTTTAAGTTCATTTGAATCTTTCTAGAGAATGTTTGTATTATAGTTATTGGACCGTTAGCTAAAATTTGTTTTACAAATCCTGATAAGTGAGATTCACTTCCAGAAATTATATCAAATGCCGCAAATGCAAATACTACACCTGCTGCAGCAAGTAATATTAAAAATACCTTTTTAAAGTCTAATTTTACATCAAATATTATTAATAAAAATACTAAGTATGCAACACATTCAGATATTGCAGCTCCTACATTAGCACCCATACTTGGTGATGCTGTAGTTAATAATGTTAATACTGATGCAACTGCAGCTAACCATTTTGGAATCTTTCTATATTGAAGTAATACTGCAAGTGCGAAAATTGCACTACCTATAGCTATACCTTGATATTCATTTCCCATACCATAGTATCTAGCTCCAATTATTGCATCGTAACTCATTATACTATTTTTCATTAAATACGTTCCAAATACACAATCCATAGATATTGCTAGTATTGTAATGCCTGCAAAGAATCCCATATGTTTTATATCATCTTTAAATAATATTCTTCCTAAAATATAAAGTAATATAGTTGTGCCAGTTATACCTAATGATATTGAAACTTGTGTTTTAAAATTAAATATTCCAACAACTAAGAATGCTAATGGAAGTATAAAACCAAGTTTTATAAATTCCTTTAATACTTTAAATACTTTTTCTTTATTTGGTATATAGTTTCTAAATAAAACTGCAAACATAGCTATTACCCATGATACAGACACAACACCAACAAAAGTATTTATAATAGTTGATCTTATATTAGATATAGAAACTATTTTTTCATATTCATCTAATAAGTATGTAGTATTATCATCTTTATCAATTGTAGTAAAGCTTTTACCTACCATATCCTCATTTTCTAATCCAAATTCATTTAAAATATCTACTCCTATATCTAGGTTAGCAACTATTCCATCTCTTCTAGTTGTAGCAGAAGCTAAAAGTCCCTTACCTTCATTTGATAGCTTAATTATAGGAGATAGCCTTCTTCTATTTGAATAATCTATATCACTAGGGAATGCACTTACTATGTATATAGTATCATTTTCATTTACAATACTAAATACTTCTTTTAAGTATTCATCTATATAATTTAGTATCTTTGACTTTGTAGCACTATATGTAGCTTCATTTAAATTTAGTCTATATTTATCAAGTCTATATGTATCTCCAATATCTACAAATATAGCGTCACTTTCTTTATACTGATTTTTAGTTTCTTCTAATAATTTATTATAGTCAGTTCTTATACCATAAGGCATAGATAAATCTTCTATATTTATGTTATCAATATTACCAGCATCGATTCGACCATATTGATCCATAGCTACTAATCCAAGATTTCTATTTCTAACTAAATTTTCATTTTCTATAGTATCACTATTTCCTATTAAAGCCGTTTTTAAATTATTCTCTGATAAAGTCTGTCCTAAAGAACCTAATACAGCTCCATATTCACCGTTTTCAGCATTTTCATTTAACGATCTATTAATAGTTAAATCATTTATTGACTTAGCTTTTGCATTTGTAGAAGCTTCATAAACCTTGCTAGAATTGTCATTTGATTCTCTAAAATTTATAAAACTTTCTGTACTCACATTTGCTCTTCTACCTGCACCCATAGTGGCTAAAGATCTTCTATCATCAGTTCCCTTATCACCTCTGATATTCATAAGACCAATATAACCTCTATTATCTAATTCTTCTTTTAAAGAAGATATTTGTAGCATACTTGCAAGGCTAGTTCTATTCATATTAATAAATATAACTTTTCCTTGAACTTTATTATTACTTCCATTTGCATAACTATTTATTGGCATAAAAGATACCAATATCATAATAGCCATTAACAACGATGCAATCTTTTTTTTCATGAAGTTGACCTACTTTCTTTTTAAATAATAAGAAATTACCTCTTCAAGTATTTCATCTCTCTCAAATTTCTTTATTATTGATCTTGCATTTTTATGGCTAGTTATATAGCTTGAATCACCAGAAAGAATGTACCCTATAATTTGATTTATAGGGTCATATCCTTTCTCTATTAATGCTTTATATACAAAATCTATAGTATCCCCAACACTCATTTTATCTTCAGATACACATTCGAATTTAACAGTATAATCTAGATTCTTATCCAAAGTAAATCCCCCTTTAAAGTAAATTTATTTTACTTGAGATTTTATTACCTCTCCTGCATAATTTAAAGCTTCTTCTACCTTACTTACATCACTTGCACCAGCTTGAGCCATGTTAGGTCTTCCTCCACCTTTTCCACCAGCTATTTGTGCAACTTCTCTAACTATATTACCTGAATGTATTCCTTTTTCTAGTACATCTTTAGTAGCTGTTACAATAAAGTTAACTTTATTATCTGCTATATTTGCTATAACTACAACACCTGAAGCTAATTTATCTCTTAAGCTATCAGCTGTTTCCCTTAAAGTATTCATATCCATACCTTCAAATTTAGCTGTTACTAAGTTTACTCCATTTATTTCTATCTTAGAATCTAATATAGAATCAGCTGATTGTAAACTCATTTTAGCCTTTATTTCATGTAGTTCTTTTGCTAAAGCTTTATTTTCATCTACTATTTGAGATGCTCTTTGTGTTAAATTATCTTCTTTAGCTTTTAAGCTAACACATACTTCATTTATAATTGCATCTCTTTCCTTTAAATACTCATAAACTGATCTTCCTGTTATTGCTTCTATTCTTCTTACTCCTGCAGCAACTCCACCTTCAGATATTATTTTAAACATACCAACTTGAGATGTATTTTTTAAGTGAGTACCTCCACAAAGCTCTATAGAGAAATCTCCCATAGATACAACTCTTACTTCCTTACCATACTTTTCGCCAAATAGAGCTGTAGCTCCTTTTTCTTTAGCTTCATTTATACCCATATTTTCACAATTTATATCTAAAGAATCAAGTATAGCATCATTTACTTTTTCTTCTATAACTTTTAATTCATCTTTTGATATAGCCTCAAAGTGAGTTATGTCAAATCTTAATCTTTCTGAATTAACTAAAGAACCAGCTTGATTAACATGTTCTCCTAATACTTCTTTTAATACTTTGTGTAATAAGTGAGTTGCAGTATGGTTTCTAGCACTTGCCATTCTTATTTCTTTATTTACTAATGTAGTTAACTCATCATTTACTTTTACTTCACCAGATTTAACTGTTCCTATGTGTTTTATAGTATTGTTAGCGCCTTTTCTTGTATCTATTACTTCTATTACTACGTTATCATTAGAAAGTATTCCACAGTCACCTGCTTGTCCTCCACCTTCTGGATAGAATGTAGTTTGATCTAATACTATAGCTACATTATCTCCTTCTTTAGCAACTTCTACTATTTCATCATCCATAACTATAGCATTAACTTTTCCAACTAAAGTTAAATCATTATATCCTTCAAAGCTACTTGATGCAGATTCATCTAATTTAGATAATGGATCTTCTTTCCAACTTTCACCGTCCATATTTCCTCTTGCACTTCTAGCTCTTTCTCTTTGCTTATTCATTTCTTCATTAAAAGCATCTTCATCTAAATCAAGACCAACTTCTTCTAATATTTCTTTAGTTAAATCTATTGGGAAACCATAAGTATCATATAATTTAAATGCATTTTCTCCACTTAAAGTTTTTTCATTATTTTTATTTAACTCTTCTATATAAGAAGATAATATTTCACTACCTTGATCTATAGTTTCATTGAATTTTTCTTCTTCGATTCTTATAACTTTCTTTATATAGCTTTCTTTTTCTACTAATTCTGGGTAAGCTTCTCCACTTACTTTTATAACTTCATCAACTAATTTATATAAGAAGTTTTCTTTTATTCCTAATAATTTACCATGACGAGCAGCTCTTCTTAACAGTCTTCTAAGAACGTATCCTCTTCCTTCATTTGATGGTAAAACTCCATCAGCAACTAAGAAACTTACAGCTCTTATATGGTCAGTTATTATTCTTATTGAAACATCTGTTTTAGCATTTTTACCATATTCTACATTTGCAACTTTTTCTATAGCACTTATTATTTGTCTTATTGTATCTACTTCAAATATATTATCAACATCTTGCATTATACAAGCCATTCTTTCAAGACCCATACCTGTATCTATATTTTTGTGCTCAAGTTGTCCATAGTTACCTTCTTCATCTCTATCAAATTGAGTGAAAACATGGTTCCAGAACTCTAAATATCTATCACAATCACATCCAGGTTTACAATCTGGATTATCACATCCAAATGCTTCTCCTCTATCAAAGTATATCTCTGAACATGGTCCACACGGTCCTGTACCTATTTCCCAGAAATTATCGTCTTTTCCAAGTCTAACTATTCTTTCAGTTGGGAAGTTCATTTCTTTTGACCATATATCAAAAGCATCATCATCATTCTCGTATACTGTTACCCATAATCTATCTTCTGGTATATTTAAATGCTCTGTTACGAACTCCCATCCCCATCTTATAGATTCTCTCTTAAAGTAATCTCCAAATGAGAAGTTACCTAACATCTCAAAGAATGTACCATGTCTAGCAGTTTTACCTACATTCTCTATATCTCCAGTTCTTATACATTTTTGACAAGTAGTCATTCTCTTACTTGGTGGAACTTCAACTCCTGCAAAGTAATTTTTTAAAGGAGCCATTCCTGAGTTTATAAGTAATAAACTTTTATCGTTATGTGGTACTAAAGAAGCACTTTTTGCAGCATAGTGTCCTTTAGATTCAAAGAAGTTTAAGAATTTACTTCTTATTTCATTTAATCCCATTTTTTGCATATTAAATTCCTCCTATAAATATTAATTGTGTTTATATTTTTATATTTAAAACATCAAATTATTTATTTAAATTTAAATATAAAAAAACTCGCGCCTATAAAAAACTATAGGGGCGAGATTATTTCGCGGTACCACCCTAATTATCATAAAAAGTTATGATATCTTCGGAAAACCTTAGTTATAACGTAACTACCGACAACTTATACTTAATTTCCAAGTTGTAACTCCAAGACTGCTTCAATTATTCTATTCTAAGGGTTTCCACCAATTCCCTCTCTCTGTAAGACTTCAAATAATTTACTATTTCTTTTCAATGTCTTTAATTAATTTTATTTTTGACTTCATATATAGTTATCTTACTAAATTTTGCAAAATTAATCAATATATTTTTTATAAACTTTTAACTATAATTCCTCCGCCAACAACTTTATCTCCATCATACATAACAACTGATTGTCCCTTAGTTATAGCTCTTTGTGCTTCATCAAATACTATTCTTATAGTTCCATCTCCATTATTATACACAGTAGCTTCAGATGGTTTAGCTGAATATCTAACTTTAGCTTGTACTCTTATAGGATCTTTTATCTCATCTATAGTTATTAAGTTAACATCTTTTGCAATAAGCTCTTTTTTAAAGATATCATCATTAGACCCTAATACAACAGTATTTTTTACTGGATCTATATCAACAACAAACATAGGCTTACCAAAAGCAATTCCAAGCCCTTTTCTTTGTCCTATAGTATAATGTACGATTCCTTTATGTTTTCCCAATACATTTCCTTTAGTATCTACAAAGAATCCTTCTTCTATTCTTTTGTTAGCATGCTTTGTTACATATCCTGCATAGTTATTATCTTTTACAAAGCATATTTCTTGACTATCTGGTTTATTATGAACGTCAAATCCTAACTCCTTAGCAATCTCTCTTACTCTTTCTTTCTCATAATCACCTATAGGAAGCAATGTATGTTCTAGTTGGTCTTGTGTCATATTATATAAAGCATAAGTTTGATCTTTTTTATCAGTAACTGATTTCTTAAGTAAATATCTACCTGTTTCTTCATCTTTCTCAATCTTAGCATAATGACCTGTTGCCACATAATCACATCCAATTTGTCTAGCTCTCTTATAAAAATCATCAAATTTTATATGTTTATTACATGCTATACAAGGATTCGGAGTTCTTCCTTCTAAATATTCATCTATAAAATAATCAATTACCTTTTCCTTAAATACTTCTCTAAAGTTTAGTACATAAAAAGGTATACCTATTTTTTGAGCTACATGTCTTGCATCTTCTACTGCAGCTAATGAACAACATCCTCCGTCATTTTCAATTATATCGTCATCTTCATCATCTTGCCATAACTTCATAGTAACTCCTATTACATCATAGCCTTGTTCCTTTAATAAGTATGCAGCAACAGAACTATCAACTCCACCACTCATACCTATCATTACCTTTTTTTTGCTCATTAAAAATCACCTCATTCTCTATATTATATCTACTTTGTACATTTTTTAAAAGTATAAACTTACTTCATACTCTTATATTTATATAATCACAAATATATCTTAACATCATTTTTATATTAAAGCGAAAGGCTGGATATAAAAATCTACATTACATGTAGATTTTTATTCCAGCCCAAGTTCCCACTTATAATTTATTATCTAAACTATTTCTTATTCTTCATCTTCATCTATATCATGGTGATGATCATGATCATCATCTATAACTACACCATCTAATTCTGGTATGTGTATATTATTTTTCTTAGCATAATCTATTAATGCAGCTTTTATAGCTTGCTCAGCTAATACTGAACAGTGCATCTTTACTGGTGGTAAACCATCTAAAGCTTCTGCAACTGCTTTATTAGTTACTTCTAAAGCTTCATGTACACTTTTACCTTTTACCATTTCTGTAGCCATTGATGAACTAGCTATAGCTGATCCACATCCAAATGTCATAAACTTAACATCTTGTATTATTTGGTTTTCATCTATATCAAGATATATTCTCATTATATCTCCACATTTAGCATTTCCTACTTCTCCAACACCACTTGCATCTTCTATTTGTCCAACATTTCTTGGGTTCATAAAATGATCCATAACTTTTTCAGTATATTGCATGATTATATCCTCCTTAAAAATTCCGTTTAATTTATTATTTTGTTAATTGTTGTTCTCTTACATAAGATTCATAAAGAGGTGACATACTTCTTAATCTCTCTATAACCTTAGGTAAATTATCTATTATATAATCTATATCTTCTTCTGTTGTAAAATCTCCAATTGAAAGTCTAAGTGACCCATGAGCAAGTTCATGAGGTAATCCTATTGCCATAAGAACATGTGATGGATCTAATGATCCTGATGTACATGCTGAGCCACTTGATGCAGCTATACCTAACATATCTAATAATAATAGTATTCCTTCACCTTCTATAAACTCAAATCCAAAGTTTACATTCCCTGGTAACCTATGAATTAAACTTCCGTTTATTCTTGTATGAGGTATTTTTTCTAATATAGTATCTATTAACTTAGTTCTTAACTTAGTTAATGTTTCTATATGATTATCCATATTAGCTTTAGCTAACTCTGCAGCTTTACCGTAACCAACTATTGCTGGTATATTTTCAGTACCTGCTCTTTTTCTTCTTTCTTGAGCGCCTCCATGTACAAATGTATGAAGTTTAGTGCCTCTTTTAATATATAAAGCTCCTATACCTTTAGGCCCATATATTTTATGAGATGACATACTCATTAAATCTACACCTAATTCTTTTACATCTATATGAATGTTACCCGCCGCTTGAACAGCATCTGTATGGAATACTATCTTGTGTTCTTTAGCTATCTCTGCTATTTCTTTTATAGGTTGTATAGTACCTATTTCATTATTAGCGAACATTATAGTTATTAATATAGTTGTATCTTTTATAGAGTTTTTTAATTGTTCTAAATCAACTCTACCTTCTGAATCTACATCTAAATAAGTAACTTCAAATCCATGATGCTTTTCTAGATACTCACATGGATGAAGTACACCGTGATGTTCTATTTTTGATGTTATTATATGATTTCCTTTATTTCTATTTGCAAATGCAACTCCTTCTATAGCCCAGTTATCACTTTCTGTTCCGCCAGCTGTAAAGTATATCTCATTTGGATTAGCATTTATAAGTGAAGCAACTTGACTTCTTGCTTTATCTAACGCTTCTTTTGCTTCTCTACCAAATGAGTGGAAACTTGATGCATTTCCAAAATAATCAGTTAAGTAAGGCATCATAGCATCTACTACTTCTTTCTTAACTGGAGTAGTTGCAGAATAATCCATGTATATTCTTCTTTTTTCCATTTTTAGTTACACTCCCTATCTTTTGATATCAATTTAGTTATATCATTATCTAAAAATCTATTTTTGTCGTAATCATTTATCATATCTTGTAGGGTAATTGAGTTTATAACATCTTCTATACCCTTTTTTAACTTTTCCCAAACTATCTTTGTTACACAAGTACCTGAATTTTCGCATACATCTTCATCTAGTACACATTCAGATAGAGATACAGGACCTTCAAGTGCTATTAATATTTCTCCTACACTAATGTCTTTTGCATCCTTAGCTAATAGATACCCACCTTGTGCACCTCTTACACTTTTTATTATCCCAGATTTTTTTAACTTAGAAAAAATCTGTTCTAAATATTGTTCCGATATATTCTGGTTGTTTGCTATTACCTTAAGTGGTACTGGACCTTTGCTTTGACTTATAGATAATTCAAACATTGCCTTTAATCCATATCTACCTTTAGTAGATAATTTCATATTCAATCACCTTCTATACTGAAATCTAAATCATACTGTTTCAGTAGGAATTAACTTTAAAATTATTGTATTATATCCTAGTATTTTTGTCAAGATTTAAAACATAGTATTTTTGTATGAATTAAAAAAACTAGTAAATAGCATTATCAGGCTATTCACTAGTTAGTTTTCCATTATAGATTTTATAAAGCAGATGCCCCTAAAATTCCCGCATCATTTTTAAACTCTGCAATTACTATTTTTGAAACTCCATTACCATTATATATTGCTCTTTTATTTAATTCTTCTTCTAACCCCTCTAAAATAATATCACTTGAGTTTGATAATCCACCACCAATTGATATTATCTCTGGGTCAATAAAGTGAACTATGCTTAAAATTCCTTTTATTAAATACTCTTTAAATCTATTGATTACCTTTATCGCTACAATATCTTTTTCCCTATATGCATCAAATACCACTTTTGCATTTATATTATCCATATTATTTTCAGCCATTTCAATAATAATAGATTTTTCACCTTCTTTAATTAATTTTTGAGCATATTTTATTATAGCTGTTGCTGAACAAAAAGTTTCAAAACATCCATTATTTCCACAATTACAAGTATAATAATTAGAATCTAATATAATATGTCCAATCTCTGATCCTATGCCATGAGCTCCTGAGAAAGGTTTTCCATTTATAATAATACCTCCCCCTACTCCAGTACCTAGAGTAATCATAACTCCAGTGTCATAACCTTTCATGCTACCATACTTGTATTCTGCAAATGCAGCCACATTAGCATCATTTTCAACTACAATTTTTGTATTCGGAAATATTTCTCTTATTCTATTCTCTAATGGATCATTTTTCATGCCTAAGTTTACACAACTTACACAACCTTGTTTATTTACAACTCCAGGTATACCGATACCGATACTTTCTACTTCATTTATAGTTATATTTTTTTGAATTAGTATACTATTTACAACATCCTTTATGATTTCAATTATCCCATCAAATCCAGTAAGCATGCTAACCTCTTTTGTAGATCTAATAGTTATCATACCATCTTCAACTAGACCAGCTTTTATGCTATTTCCTCCTACATCAATTCCAATGTTATACATTTGAATTCCCCCTGTCATTGTTAATTTTTTACTTATATAAAATATTATATATATATTTACATTCTAAATTCAATCTAATTTTTGCTATTTGTAATAAATACTCCAATTTCCTATTTTTTTAAATCCTAATTTATGATAAATAGCGCCTGCTTTCTCATTATCATAAAACAAACATGGTGTTTTATTTTCATCTAATAATTCTGAACATATTTTTACTATACATTTTGTAGCAAGGCCCCTATTTCTATAGTTTGGATGAGTTCCTACTCCAACTATCATTGCATACTTTTTATTTTCTGCAGTACTTTTAGCCATTGCTACTATATTTTTATCCACTTCAATAAAGTAACCTCTACCTGTTTTTAGTCCATTTCTAAGATTATCTACAGTAGTATTTTCAAACTCATCAATAGCTTCATACAATTTAGCTACTTTTCCTAAATGTCTAAACTTCATTTTTTTTACCTTTATATTCACATTGTCTTCTTTTAACAACTCTTTATCTTCAAGTTTACAAAATTTAACTTTCCTACTTTTTCTTAAATTTATCTTATATGCTAATTTATCTACTGCTTCTGATTTCCCACTTATCTCTGAATAATCCATACTACTAATTAAATCTGCAAATTCATTTACATCAAATCTATCATAGGCATAAAAGATAATAAATTCAAAACATTTAACAAGTATACCTTCAATTTCCCCTTTTTTATTAATATCTGCCCATATATTTAAAAAGTAGTTATCATATCCGTATCTCTCTATATCCCCTATCGTTAATAAGTTAAACTCAGATTCTCTTTCTAAATATTTTATAACCTTATTATGATAAGAAGAATCAAGCTTTATAATCATAAAATTTCCCCCTGATACAATACTCAAACAAATAAATAATTTAATTTTTTATTATTAGTTTATCTCCCTAATATTTATTATAGTCTATTTTTTTAAATTCTCCCAATAATGTTTAAATGCTTGTTCATTTTTATTTTCGCCTGGACTATAGTATTTCTTATCTTTTATAGTATTTGGTAAATACTGTTGTTTCACATAATTGTTTGGGTAGTTATGAGGATATTTATAGTCTACACCTCTACCTAAATCTTTAGCTCCTGAATAATGAGCATCTTTGAGATGTATAGGTATATCACCAGTTTCAATATTATCTAAATCATATAAAGCCAAATCTATTGCATTAATAACAGAATTAGACTTTGGGCATTGGGCCAAATATATTGTTGCTTGAGCTAAAGGTATCCTTGCTTCTGGGAACCCTAATTGCAAAGCAGCTGAAACACAAGCATGTGTTATAGTTATAGCTTGAGGTACAGCTAGTCCCACATCTTCACTTGCAACACATAATAGCCTTCTTGTAATTCCTTGCATATCTTCTGATTTTATTAATCTAGCTAAATAATGTATTGCGGCATTTTCATCTGACCCTCTCAATGATTTATGAAATGCTGATAGTATAGAATATCCATCATCACCTCCCCTATCAAAACTTAAACCTTTTTCACTAGAGGATTCTATTACCGTATCTACAGTTACATTTACGCTATTACTTCTTATATCAATCCCTAAATTAAATGCTAGCTCAAGTTTATTTAAAGCACTTCTCATATCTCCATTAGAAATTTCAGAGATGCATTTTAATGCATCATCATCTATATTAATTTTTTCATATGAATATAAATCGCTAATTTTTCCAACCGCTCTTTTTAATCCTTTAAATATCTCTTCTTTTTCTATAGTTTTAAATTCAAATATTGAGCTTCTACTCAATATTGCTTTGTATATAACAAAATAAGGATTATCTGCTGTGCTTGCTATTAAAGTTACTGATCCATCCTCTATAACTTCTAATAATGCTTGCTGTTGCTTTTTATTCATAGCCTGTATTTCATCAAGCATTAGAATTATTCCATTATATGAAAATAAATCTTGTTTACTTGCTTCTATAACTTCTTTAATTTCCTTTACTCCACAATTTACAGCATTTAACTTAACATATTTTTTACCTGTTGCATTTGCAATTATATTTGCAAATGTTGTCTTCCCAGTACCTGGTGGTCCATATAAAATCATATTTGGTATTGACTTATTGTTTATAATTTTATTTAAAACCTTACCTTCGCCTATTATATGTGATTGCCCCACCATATCTTCAATATTTTGTGGTCTTAATCTATCTGCTAATGGCTTCATTTTACCTCCTAATTTTATACAAAAAGAAGGTATCTAGTTCTAGATACCTTCTTTTTGTGACAATTTTATTAGTTAGAATTTTTAACTTTTTTTAATTCAGGTATAAGTTTATCATTAAGTATCTTTATATGAGTACCTTTCATACCTAACGATCTAGACTCTATAACTCCTGCACTTTCAAATTTTCTTAAGGCATTAACTATTACAGATCTAGTTATCCCAACTCTATCCGCTATTTTACTTGCTACAAGTAAACCTTCTTTTCCGTTTAATTCATCAAATATATGCTCTACAGCTTCTAACTCTGAGTAAGATAATGTTCCTATAGCCATTTGAACTACAGCCTTCTTTCTCATCTCAATTTCTAATTCTTCACTTAGAGCTCTTAGTACTTCTAATCCTATTACAGTAGCACTATATTCAGATATAACTAAATCATCATCCGTAAAATTATCATTATATCTTGATAGCACTAAAGTACCTAATCTTTGACCACTACCTAATATTGGAACTATAGTTGTATACTTTTCAAGTCTACCATGCTCATCTGGGAATAATTTAAGAACTTCTTCTCCTGTTAAGTTATCTAAAGTTTCATTTATCTTTAATAAACTTTTATTATATTCCTTAGGGAACATTTTTTGATTAGTATCTTCTTCTTCTACTACAGAACTATCAGCCTCATCATTAAGGTAAAGGCCTAATATTTTTCCTTTTGAACTTAATACGTATACATTTGCATTAAGAACTTCTCCTAAAGATCCTGCTAGTAATTCAAAAGAAACACTACTTCCACCACTTGTTTGTAATGTTTTATTTATTCTTCTCGTTTTTTGTAATACTTCGCTCGCCATTTACAATCATCTCCTCATGAAATATCGGCCTTAAATAACCTTTATTTATATCTTTTAAAATTTGTTTTATACAAACAAATACTTAAATTCAAAATTTGTGCAATAAGAATCTTATCATAAAATGAAAGGTTTTTCAATATAAAATATAATTAGACTTTTCATTCAACTTGTTCAAATTTCTAACTTTTTTCTTCTACTTTTTTACATTCTTTATTAGAGCACACATTTTTTGTTTCTGATTTTGTAACTTTTTCAATCATATATGATCCACATTCCTTACAAAATTCACCTGTTGGTTTATTCCAAGATACAAAGTCACATTCAGGATAGTTTGAACATCCATAAAAGGCTTTACCTTTTTTAGATTTTCGAAGTATTATATCTCCATCCTTACATTCAGGGCATTTAACACCAATTTTATTTACAAGTGGCTTCGTATTTTTGCATTCAGGATAATTTTTACAAGCCATAAACTTACCAAATCTTCCATACTTTATAACCATATTAGATCCACACTGTTCACATATTTCATCTGTTTCTTCATCCATATTAACCTTTTCTACATTTGCTATAGCTGTCTCTATTGCTTCTTTTAAAGGTGCGTATACTTCAGCTACCACAGATTTCCACGCTGTATTTCCTTCTTCTATGTTATCTAGTTCATTTTCCATATGAGCTGTAAAATCAACATCTATGAATTTTTGGAAATTTTCTTCAAGTATATTTGTTACTATTATACCTAAATCAGTTGGATATAAACTTGTCCCTTGTTTTTCAACATAGCCTCTATTAAGTATAGTTGCAATTGTAGGAGCATAAGTACTCGGTCTACCAATTCCTAATTCTTCTAGGGTTTTAACTAAACTTGCCTCTGTATATCTAGCAGGTGGTTGAGTGAAATGTTGATTTGGAAGAAACTCTTCTATATTTAATGTATCTTTTTCTTTTATAGCAGGAAGTATTTTATCTTCTCTTTCTGTAAAATTATAAATTTTTGTATATCCATCAAACTTCATTTTTGACCCTGTAGCTTTAAATATAAAATCTCCTACCTTACATTCAACATTTAAAACATCAAACACAGAATCCTCCATTTGACTAGCCACAAATCTTCTCCAAATTAAGTTGTATAATTTAAATTGATCTTTACTTAATGAAGACTTTATACTTTCTGGAGTTCTATAAACAGATGTCGGTCTAATTGCCTCATGAGCATCTTGAACCTTTTTCTTTTCTTTTCCTTGTTTTTTTTCATCTGTGGCATTTTTATAATACTTATCTCCTATTTCATCTAAAATATATTCTTTAGATTTTTGCTTAGCTTCATCAGATATTCTCTTTGAGTCTGTTCTAATATATGATATAAGACCTACTGTACCTTCTCCCTCTACATCTATACCTTCATATAGTTCTTGAGCTATCATCATAGTTTTTTTAGTTGTAAATGATAACTTATTCGCAGCTTCTTGTTGAAGTACACTTGTTGTAAAAGGCTTAGGAGCAGCCTTTTTTCTTGATTTAGACTCTATTTTTTCAACAATTAAATCTTTATTTTCTATTTCTTTTAAAATATTATTTACAGATTCTTCATTTTCTAGTTCAAGCTTTTCATTCGCCTTACCGTAGAATTTAAATACTATGTCTTCACCATCGTGAGTTTTTGCATTTATATCTATTGTCCAGTACTCCTTTGGTATAAAAGCTTTTATATCTTTTTCTCTATCACAAATTAATTTTGTTGTTACGGATTGAACTCTACCAGCGCTAAGACCTTTTCTTACTTTTTGCCAAAGTATTGGACTTATTTGGTATCCTAATAATCTATCAAGTACTCTTCTTGCTTGCTGAGCATCCACTATATTTAGATTTATACTTCTAGGATTTTTTATAGCTTTTTTTATAGCATCTTTAGTTATTTCATTAAACTCTATTCTGCAATCTTTATCTTCCTCTATATTTAATATATGAGCTAAGTGCCAAGATATAGCTTCTCCTTCTCTATCTGGGTCAGTCGCAAGATATACTTGTTTTGATTTTTTAGCTTCTTTCTTAAGCTCCTTGATAACATCGCCCTTACCTCTTATATTTATATATTGAGGTTCAAAGTTATTTTCTATATCTACTCCTAATTTACTTTTAGGTAGATCTCTAACATGACCTACCGACGCCTTCACTGTATAATGACTCTTTCCTAAAAATTTCTCTATTGTTTTAGCTTTTGCTGGCGATTCCACGATGACTAATGTTTTTGCCATTTTAAAGCACACACCCCCACTATCTATCTTATTTATACATTTAAACTGTATGTATTGTTATTTCCTTATATTACAATGTCTCGTAATGTTAATTCGTTTAAAACTGTATTTACATATTTTATTTCCATACCAGTATAATCACAAATCTCATCAATTTGCAAGCCACCATTATTTTTTATAGCGTCAATTATGATAACACTTTCCTCGCTTAACCCTATATTATCATAATTTTCACCAAATTCATTTTTTTAATACAACTTATATTATATTCACTTATTATGTCTTCTAAGCCTTCTACTAATTTAGCACCTTCTTTAATTATCTTATGACATCCTCTACTCATCTCAGAGTTAATATTTCCAGGAACTGCAAACACATTTCTACCTTGTTCTAAAGCAAATTCTGTGGTTATCAAAGCTCCGCTCTTTTGTGCCGCCTCAACTACAATAACTCCTTTGCTTAATCCGCTTATAATTCTATTTCTGCTAGAAAAATTTGATGGTATTACAGCAGAATCAACATTATACTCAGATAAAACGAGTCCACCATCTTCTATAATTTTATTGGCTAAATTTATATTTTGTTTTGGTAAAGGATTATCAACTGAAGATCCTAAAACTGCAATAGTATTTCCTTTTCCATTAATACAGCCCATGTGAGAATAAGAGTCTATTCCTATAGCTAGACCGCTAATTATATTTATACCTAAGTCTGATAATTGTTTACTTATATTTTTCGCACAGCTAATACCATATCTAGTAGGTTTTCTTGATCCAACCATAGCTAGATTCAAATTATTATTTAAAATATCTAAATTCCCCTTATAAAAAATTAGTAATGGTGGATTATAAATATTTTTTAAATCATATGGATATTTATTATCATCTATACAAATATACTTAACATTTCTTCTATATAATATTTCTTTTATTTTTTCTAAATATGAATTGCTTTTATATTTTACTATATTTTCCTTAATATTTAAATTTATATTTTTTAAAGTATATATTTCTTTATCCGAAAAGTCCATCAAATTTTCTACATTTCCAATTTCATCTTTTATTTTTTCTATAGTTTTTGTACTTATTCCACTTATAGATTTTAGCCATAAATATGCATCTCTTCTTTCCACATTACACCTCTATCCAAAATACGTATAGTATGCTTTTCTGTATGAAAAAGCTTCATTTATATGGCTTGAATTTATAATTAAAGATTCATCTAAATCCGCTATAGTCCTAGCCATCTTTAATAATTTTGTATAACTTCTATTGCTTAGTTTATATCTATTAAATATTAATCTGATTACATTAATAGCATCATTATCCATTTCACAATATTGATCTATTTTTGATGACTTTATTTCATTATTAGTTTTTATAATATCATTTTTAAATCTTTTATATTGTATCTTTCTTGCATTCTCAACTCTCTTTTTTATATCACTTGAAGATTCTGATTTTTTACATGTTTTTAAATCGTCAAAAGAAACTTGATTAACTTCTACAAACATATCAAATCTATCTAATAATGGACCCGATATTTTATTTTTATATCTATTAACTTCATATTGCTTACAATTACATTCTTTATCAGACATATAATACCCACAGGGACATGGGTTCATTGCACCGATTAAAAGTAAGTTACATGGATAACTTACACTATATTTTACTCTAGATATATTTATATATTTATCTTCTATTGGCTGTCTTAATGTTTCTAGTATTCTTCTATCAAATTCAGCTATTTCATCTAAGAATAATACACCTCTATGAGATAATACTACTTCTCCAGGTTTAGGATTATTCCCTCCGCCTATTAAAGATTGTTTGGTTGAAGTATGGTGAGGTGATCTAAATGGTCTTTCTTTTACAATTCCAATCTCTTTATCTATAAGTCCTGCTACACTATAAATTTTACTAACTTCTAAAATTTCATCTTTATCTATTTCTGGTAATATTGTCCTTATCCTTTTTGCTATCATAGTTTTTCCGGAACCAGGAGGACCAACCATTAGCAAATTATGATTTCCTGCCGCTGCAATTTCAGCTCCTCTGTTTACAAAGTAGTTTCCTTTTACATCTTTAAAATCTTCATCATACTTAATATCTTCACTGTTTATATAATCTAATTTATTATTAATAATTGTCATATTGTTATTTAAATAATCTATACATTCATTTAACGTTTTTATAGGTATTATATCTATTCCATCTACAAATATGCTTTCTCTAAAGTTTTCAACTGGTATAAATACTCTTTTTATTTTGCACTCTTTCGCTCCTATAATTATCGGCAATATACCTCTAACCCTTCGTAAATTACCATCTAATGACAACTCTCCTATAAACATACTTTCTATTAAGTATTCATCACTCTTTTTTATACAATTTCTAAGTAAGCCTATACATATAGATAAATCTAAAAATGAACCTTCTTTTTTCATATCAGCAGGAGATAAATTAACTACTATCCTAGAGTTAGGAAACTTATATCCACTGTTTATAATTGCAGATTTTACTCTTTCTCTTGATTCTCTAATTTCTGTGCTTGGTAATCCAACAATATTGAAACATGGTATTCCATTTGTTATATCAACCTCTACTTTTGTTAAAAAACTTTCTATGCCAATAATATTACTTGAATTAATTATACTTAGCATTTTACTTCCTTTCCTAAAAGGCATTTATTATATGATTAATTTTATTTTCATTAAAGTAAACTTCTATAACATCAAATCTGATTGGAATATCGTATAATTTATTTATAAAAATATAGTACCTTGCTACATTAGATATCTTTCTAATCTTTTTTATATTAACAGACTCCGACGGATAACCATACTTTATGCTAGACCTTGACTTAACTTCTATAAAAACTAATTCATTATCAATATTCGCTATAATATCTATCTCTCCACTTTTTATCTTATAATTTTTTTCTATTACCCGGGCTCCATTTTTTAAAAGATAAGTTAATGCTATATTTTCCCCCAAATCACCTTTTTCTTTATTATTCATATTTTACTCCTATCTTTAATTTTTTGTAATTATTGTCAATAGAAACTATAAGTATACAAATTTTATGTTTTTGTTGAAATTTTCTTTATTTTATATACTATTTATATCAGGGGATAAAATTTTAAAAGGGGGATAATTTTGATGAATAGGAAAATTGATTTATATCGGGGGATAAAGTTAATTATACTAACAATTTCAATTTCATTATGTCTATTTTTATTTATAGGATGCTCTAGTAGTAAAGATAATGAAATAAGTTTACAATCTACAAATACAAAATCTAATACCAGTACATTTGAACAAACTAACTTAACACTTACTGCAGTTGGAGACGTTATGACTCATTCACCACAACTAAAAGCTCAATATGATTCTTCTACTAATACATATTCTTTTGATAACAATTTTAAGTATATAAAAGAGTACATAGAAAGCTCTGATTTAAGTATTGCTAACTTAGAAACAACATTAGCTGGAGATAGTATAGGTTATAGTTCTTATCCAACATTTAATACTCCAGATGCTTTAGCTGATGCTCTAAAAAATACTGGTTTTGATATAATATCAACAATAAATAATCATACTTTTGATAAAGGTACATTGGGATTTGAAAGAACACTTAAAGTTTTAAAAGATTTAGGATTTGATACAGTTGGTACTCGAAGTAACGTTGATGATAATGACTATATTATAAAAGAAGTTAATGGTATAAAATTAGGAATAACATCTTATTCCTATGGAGATATAAAAAACTCAAATAAATATCTAAATGGTATACAAATATCAGAAGATTGCAAAGATAAGGCCAATGTATTTAGCTCTACAAATGTAGAAAGTGCTTTTAATACTATCAATTCTACTTTATCTAAATTAGAAAATACTGATATGCAAATAGTTATACTACATTGGGGAAATGAGTATCAAAGAACACCTAGTGATTTTCAATCCAAACTTGCTCAAATGCTATGTGATGAAGGTGTTGATATAATAATAGGTTCCCATCCTCATGTTGTTCAGCCTGTTGATACACTAAAATCTTCAGATGGAGATAATGATACTTTAGTTCTTTACTCTTTAGGAAATTTAATTAGTAATCAAAGAAGAGAATTTTTAGGCTCATCTTATACGGAAGATGGGTTAATGGTAACGATAGATATAACTAAAGATAGCATAGATGAAGAAGCTTATGTAAGTAAGGTTACTTGTATACCTACTTGGGTTAATAAATATACATCAGGTTCTAAATTAGTTTATGAAGTAATTCCTATAGAAGATGAAGTAACTTTAAATACAATGGAAAATTTATCTCAAAATAAAGTAGAAGAATCTTATAATAATACATCTTCTTTAGTAAATACTTCTGACATAATACATATTGTCAAAAATCCTTTTGAATAAAAATAATCCCTATAGACAAATAACCTTGTTCTATAGGGATTATTTTGTATTAATAGTTTATACTACCTTAAACTAATATACATTTCTAAAAGCATATCATCTGTAATTTCAACTGGATTATTGTATAAATTAGGATGATTACTTTTCTTGACTAGTTCATCAATTTGATCATCTAAAAGATTAAGATACTTTAAATCTCTCAAAAGACCTATTTTCTTTTTTAATTCATATATTGCATCTGCCATATGAAAACTATCATTAAATCCAAGCTTAGTTGCAAATTTATCTAGCCTTCCATTGTCATTTTTTCCATTTATTCTTGTAAAATAATCTAAAGTTAATCCACAAGCTTCTCCATGAGGTATATTGTATATATTAGTTAAAGGAAATGAACAAGCATGAGATGATGTAGTTTTTGGTATAGAAAATGCTAATCCAGCTATTAACGATGCCTCAGACATCTTTTCACGAGCTATTAAATCCTTAGGATTTTCACATGCTCTTGGTAGGTATTCAAATACAAGTTCACATGCGTGTAATGCTAATGCATCGCATATTGGTTGATGATTTTTACTCCAAAATCCTTCTAATGCATGACTTAATACATCAATTCCTGTTGATGCAGTTATATTAGATGGAACAGTATATGTTAACTCTGGATCTATTATTGCAACTTCCGGATAAAATCCATTTGATGCTATAGGAGCCTTTTTACCTAATTTTTCATCTGTTATAACAGAAACACAAGTTACTTCCGATCCTGTTCCTGAAGTTGTCGGTATTGCAAATAATGGAATATGTTCTTTTGGTACCTCAATTCCTGTGCCATGATATTTTGCTATAGAATCATTAGTTAAACATATTGTAGCTGATGCTTTCGCACAATCTATAACACTACCTCCTCCTAATGCTACTATAAACTCAATATTCTTATCTTTTATTAGTTCTGCACATTCATCTACATTTTCAATAGTAGGATTTGGTTGTATATTCGAAAAGATATCTATTATTAACCCTTCACATTCTTCTATTATATTTGATGCTGTATTATTTTTTACTAAAAATTTACTACTCACCAATAATCCATTTTTATATCCTCTATCTTTAATCAATGTTTTTAGATTTTTAATCTTACCATTCCCAAATTCAATTTCTACCGGCTGAGTATATTTCCAATTCATTTATTTTCCTCCTAATTGCTTAGTTGTTAAGTTTAATTATAATATTTCTACTATCTTTATTTAGATGATATCATATTTTATTATCTATTAATATTTTACATATGCAATACCTGCTAGGCAAGCTAATATATATCCCATCATCCAGATATCTTAATGTCTCAAAACTATATTCCTTTAGCTTTTTCTATTGATATTTCTAATAGTCCATTTTTTGATCAAGAGTGCATAACGTACTTTCTATCAAATTCTTATATTATTTTCCCGTTTAAATTTTCCACACTTATTATACTTATATACTTCTACATATATAAAAAAGACGCATACATTCCCTAAATAAATGTAGACGTCTTTATCTTATACATTATCATATGTTGTGTTTCTTAGAATGAATAGTATATAAGTTTAATCTTTATATATAACCTTAGAATCAATATCTTTTATATTCTTACATCCTGTTAATATCATAGTAGATTCTAATTCACTTTTTATCTTACTTATATAAGATATTACACCTTCTTTTCCATCACCAAAAGATGCAGTTACAAAAGGTCTTCCTATTAGGACAGCATCTGCACCTAGACCTATCATTTTTAAAACATCAACACCAGTTCTAATTCCTCCATCAGCCAAAATAGTTACTTTTCCTTTTACAGCTTTAGCTATCTTAGGTAATACTTCTGCTACCCCTGGAGTGCAATCTAATACTCTACCACCATGATTAGATATAACTATAGCATCTACACCTGCTTCTACAGCCATAATAGCATCTTCTTCTGTCATAATTCCTTTTAATATAAATGGTAGTTCTGTAGATGCTTTTAATTCTTTTATGTCTTCTAATGATTTCGCTACAACAGTTTTTCCATGCATAGATAAAGTAACTAGTCCACAAGCATCTATATCTACACCAACAGCAAATGCTCCAGCTTCTTCAGCTAATTTTATTTTTCTTTTTATATCTTTATTTTCCCATGGTTTTATAAATACAATCCCATTTCCATTATTTTCAGATAAAACTTCAAGATTATCCATTAAGAAAGAATCAACAGCTGTATCACCTACCATAGCGAAAACTCCACTATCTATACATCCTTCTACTACAGGAGTTATATATTCCTTTTCAGTAAGTTTACCACCCATGTTTAAAGTAGTTCCAGTTATTGGAGCTGCAAATATCGGAGAGGTCATAGTTTTTCCAAATAATTCAATAGAAGTATCTGGGTTTGTTACATTATGTATCACTCTCATATTTATTTTTACATTTTCTAAACTCTTAAAATTTTCTATAAAAGAAGATCCACTTCCTTTTCCGCCCATACCTGGTACTTCACCAGCACAAGCCACTCCGTTACATGCTTTACATACCTTACAACTTCCATTTAGATTTTCTCTAGCATTTTTTAACATTTCTTTATAATCCATCATCATTCCCCCAAATTATTTAAATCTACTAAAATACATTTTCTAATATATTATAACACATTCTTTAAAAAGCTTTTTCTGTGTATTGGGGTTATTCCATTCTTTTCTATAGCTTCATAATGTTCCTTTGTTCCATATCCTTTGTGCCCTTTAAAACCATATTCATGGTACATTTCATCATATTTATACATAATACTATCTCTTGTAACTTTTGCTAATATACTAGCTGCTGCTATTGATATCGATTTAGAGTCTCCCTTTATTATCGGATTTTGTTTTATATCTATACCTGGTATTGTAGCCGCATCAACTAATAAGTAATCTGGTGATTTTTTCAAACAATTTAAGGCCTTTTTCATTGCCATATAAGTAGCATTTAATATATTAAACTCATCAATTTCTTCATTGTTAACAATTCCTATTCCATAATCAAGTGCTTCACTTTTTATAATATCAAATAATTCGTCTCTTTTGGCTTCACTTAGTTTCTTAGAATCATTTATACCTTCTATCTTAGTTCCTTTTCTAAAAACTACTACAGCTGCTACAACAGGGCCTGCTAAAGGACCTCTTCCAGCTTCATCTATCCCACCTATATAAAGATACCCATTTTCATATCCTTCATTTTCATATAAATTTATTTTTTCTAATCTTTCCTCTTCTTTTCTTATATTATCTAATTTTTTAGCTAATTTAAGAGCTAAGTTTTGTACAGATTTTCTTTCATCATTTCTTAATATATCTATATACTCTAAGTATTTATCAACTTCCAAATTATCAACTATCTCTTTTATCTCTTTTACACTTTTACTTTTCATCTGTTTCTCCTTAATATATGTTGTATGTATATTTTAACATAATTATTTTATTATATAAAATTATTATAAAATTTGTATATTTTTCAAACTTATTATAAGCTTTTTAATAAATTTAGATACTCATATCATTTTATATATATTTATTTAAATAAAAAAATGTGTCTAAATACTTAGACACATTTTTATTTATGCTACTCTATTTAATTTATTATATTTTGCCTTTTTACTTCTTACAAAATTCCCTACAATACCAGCTATAACAACTGGTACTATCCAGTTAAATCCTAAAGATGCAAAAGGTAATTTTAAAACAAATGGTATACTTATATTAAAATCATTGGCAACGGTTAATAAACTTACTATTAATGCTGTATAAGTTGCAAATTTAAATACATTATCATTCTTAATCTTATCACCAAATAATGTTAGTACTATTAATGTTACTGTAGCGGGATATATTAAGCTTAGTATTGGCGCTGAGAATTGTATTATTGTACTTACCCCAAAATTAGATACTATAGCACTAAATATACAAACCACTATAACCACTAACTCATACTTTAATTTTCCATTTGTAAGTTTTGTAAAATATTGCCCTGTTGCTGATGTAAGACCTACTGACGTTGTTAAACATGCAAGACCTACTATTAAAGCAAGAATTATTTTACCTGGTTGCCCAAGTAATGAACTTGTTATATTTACAATTAAAGATGTTTGAACTACATCCACACCATATATTTTTGATACTGTTGCCCCTAAATATGCAAGTCCTCCGTAAACTAAACACAATCCTATTGACGCAACAATCCCTGCTTGTAAAGTTAACTTAACTTTTAACTTTTCATCTTTATATCCTTTATTATCTATAGTCGCTATTATAACTGTAGATAACGCTACAGCTCCTAACGTATCCATAGTTTGATATCCTTGATTTATACCTTCAACAAATACATTTTCAATCATAGAAGTTGAACTTATATCTCCTAATGGACTAACTATTCCTGATATTATTAATACAGCTAATGCTATTAATAATGCAGGTGTTAACACTGATCCTATTATATCAACAACTTTTGAAGGTTTTATTGTAAGTAATAAAGTTAATACAAAGAATATTATTGAGAATATAACTGGATTAAACCCTCCAAATAAAGGAGCTATTCCCATCTCAAATGTAGTTGCTGCAGTTCTTGGTATTGCTAAAAGCGGACCTAAGCAAACCATAATAGCACAACCTAAAACTATTGATAATATTTTTCCTGATCTAGATAAAATTTTACTTACTTCTCCATTACATTTTGCAGCTGCAAGCATTGCTAATAAAGCTAATCCTACATCAGCTAATACAAACCCTGCAAATCCAGTTAACCAACTGGATCCTGATACTAATCCTAAGTATGGTGGAAAAATTAAGTTACCTGCTCCAAAGAACATGGCAAATAATGCAAATCCTACCACCATTATATCTTTTATATTTCGCATATAATGCCTCCTAATATTTCATATCAAATTTATAATTTCAATTCATTATATATTTTATTTTCTAAATTGTCAATCATATTAGAAATTTTAGTTTATTTGTATTTTTTTGTAAAATATAATACTTTTTAAATAAAAAAGGTTATATTAAATATAATTAACCTATGGGTATTTAACTTATATTTAATATAACCTATGGGTATTTAACTTATATTTAATATAACCTATATTTAATTTATTTTATGTCTTCTGGAACTTCTAAACTTATTAGTCCAATTTTTCCTTCTCTAAATTCATTTAAAACAGTAAATGCTATACGAGTATAATCTAACTCTTTTCTTCCTGTTATAAATCCTCTTTTACGACCTATCATATCCATAGTTTCAAGTCCAGTTTCACCTAGTTCTTCTAATTTATATCTAGCTTTTAATTTTTCTGGTTCTATAATTATAAGTTTTTCTATTAACTTTAAAGCTAAAGTTTCTACATCAAGAACTTCATCTTTTATAGCTCTACTGAATGCTAGATTTAAAGCCACCTCTTGATCTTCAAACTTTGGCCAAAGTATACCTGGTGTATCTAGTAGTTCTAGGTTACCTTTTAATCTAACCCACTGTTTACCCTTTGTTACACCTGGCTTATCTCCAGTCACTGTACTTTTTCTTCCTGTTAATTTATTTATTATAGAAGATTTACCAACATTAGGAACTCCAACTATCATTATTCTTATCGGTCTTTCTTTTCTTCCTTTTTCTTTAAGAGCATCCATTTTATCCTTAGTAACATTTTTACACTCTTCAATTAGCTTATTAAGCCCAGAACCTTTCATAGTATCTACAGGTATAGCTTTTATACCTTGTTGTTTATAGTAATTTATCCATCTATTTAATTTATTTTTGTCTGCTAAGTCACTCTTGTTTAAGATAACTACTCTAGGTTTATTTCCTGCAAGTTTATCTATATCTGGATTTTTACTACTATATGGAATTCTCGCATCTAAAAGCTCTACAACTACATCTACTAACTTTAAATTATTTCTAACTAAATCCTTAGTCTTTTTCATATGACCAGGATACCAGTTTATATGTAAATTATCATCTACAAGATAATCCTCGTAATCAGATCTCATTTTGTCTCCTCTTGCCATGAATATCACTCCTTCATTTAACTATTTTTTTATATCGAACTTATTCATTATATCATAATCTTTGATTATATGATAATAATTGTAATACTATCTATTATCTCTATGGTTTTCATATTTTAAACTTACTATTCCATTATATGAATATATATTTTGACTTTACTAAGTTTTTATAATCTGCATACTTATATGAAAAAAGAGTTATTCAAGTGATTAAATCACCTAAATAACTCTTTTATTTATAGTAAAGTCTCTAATTATCTAGCTTCTTTTATCTTAGCAGCTTTACCAACTCTACCTCTTAGGTAAGTTAATTTAGCTCTTCTTACCTTACCTCTTCTAGTTACTTCTATCTTTTCTAATTTTGGAGAGTGAACTGGGAAAGTTCTTTCTACTCCAACGTTGAAAGATATTTTTCTAACTGTGAAAGTTTCTCTAGCTCCAGCACCTTGTCTCTTTAATACAACACCTTCAAATACTTGAACTCTTTCTCTTTTTCCTTCAACTATTTTAACGTGTACTTTTACTGTGTCCCCAGGTCCAAAGTTAGGAACATCGTTTCTTAATTGTTCTTGTTCTAATGATCTTAATATTTCGTTCATTTTTTCCTCCTAGTATCATAGACGTTCTTAATACTGACCAAGTAGCAGAGGAACGCCCGTATTTTTCGACATTATTGATTATACTATATATTTTTATTTCTTACAAGTCTTTTTGTACAAATCTGGTCTTCTTTCCTTTGTAACTTTTAATGACTCTTCATATCTCCACTGCTCAATTTTCTTATGATTTCCAGAAAGTAAAACATCTGGAACCTTAAGTCCCATAAATTCTCTTGGTCTTGTGTAATGAGGATATTCTAATAAATTATCTTTAAATGATTCTTCTTCAAAAGATTCATTTTGACTAAGAACTCCTGGTATAAGTCTTGATATAGAATCTATTAATATGAGTGCAGGAAGCTCTCCTCCTGTTAATACATAATCTCCTATAGATATCTCATCTGTTACTATTAAATCTATTACTCTTTGATCTATGCCTTCATAGTGACCGCATAGAAGTATTATATCTTCATTAGTTGACATATCATTAGCTATTTCTTGACTATGTACCTTTCCTTTTGGCGTTAAATAAATAACTCTAGGTTCTTTTATATCATGAGTATTTACTATATGCTTATAAGTATCATATATAGGTTGTGGTGTCATAAGCATCCCTGCTCCTCCACCAAAAGGATAATCATCTACTTTTTTGTGTTTATTGTTAGAGAAGTCTCTAATATTATATATATAAACTTCTATTATCCCTTTTTCAACAGCTCTTTTCATTATGCTTTCATTCATATAAGAATTGAAGATTTCTGGGAAAAGGGTCATTATGTGAAATCTCATTTTATCACCTAGTCTAACATTCCCTTAATAGGGTCTATTATCATCTTTCTTTCATTCATATCTATAGTTGGAACAAATTTCATTATAGCAGGTATTAAATATTCTTTTTCATCACCTTTAACAACATATACATCATTAGCAGCATATTGAAGAACATCTTTTAATGTTCCTACCTTTTCTCCGTTTACAGTAAATACCTCAAGTCCTATCATATCAGCTATAAAATATTCTTCTTCATCAAGATCTCTTCCATCTTCTCTAGATACATATATAAATTTATCTCTTAATATTTCTGCCTTTTCTATAGAGTCTACATCTTTTATCTTCATAATTACAAGATTACCCTTGTATCTAACTCTTTCTACATTCCATTTGGTATCAAAATCTTTGTCTAAATAAAAAGTATCTAAATCATCAAATCTATTTATATCATCAGTAAAAGGATAAACTCTTACTTCACCCTTTAAACCTTGAGTATTAACTATTTTACCAACTTTAAAATGTGTTAATTTTTTGCTCATATCTTCCACCTTGCTTTCGAGAAAATTACGTTTTATTTTGTATTATAAGCAAAAAGGACTAGGTATATACCTAATCCTTCTATACTATCTCAAGAGAAACTTTTTTGTTTTCTCTATTTGCAGCAGATCTTATGACAGTTCTTATAGCTTTAGCTATTCTGCCCTGCTTACCGATAACCTTACCCATATCATCTTGAGAAACTCTAAGAGTTAAGACTATTTCATCTTTCTTTATAGTTTCTTCAATCTTTACTTCGTCAGGATTATCAACTAGAGCTTTAGCTATATCTAACACTAGCTCTTTCATATATTTCATCTCCTAATATAGGCTTCTACTATTATTTAATGAATTACTTTGCTTGCTTAGAAGCTTCGAATTTTTCCATTACTCCGTTGTTAACTAATAAAGTTTTAACAGTATCAGTTGGTTGAGCACCATTTGATAACCACTTTACAGCTTTCTCATCGTTTATTTTTATTTGCTTTGGTTGAGAAACTGGATTATAGTATCCTATTTCTTCTATGAATTTTCCATCTCTTGGAGATCTAGAATCCGCAACTACTATTCTGTAGAAAGGTTTTTTGTTTGATCCCATTCTTTTTAATCTTATTTTAACTGCCATTACAGTCACCTCCGAATATTTTTTGTCTTTTTATTTATTTAAAGAAAGGAAGTCCGGCAAAACCGCCCCTTTTCTTCATGCTTTTTTGTGAGCCTGTAAACATCTTCATCATTTTTTTCATTTCATTTAATTGTTTTATCATTCTGTTTACATCTTGTACACTCGTACCACTACCCTTTGCAATTCTTTTTTTCCTAGAAGCATTTAATAGTGATGGATCTCTTCTTTCTTCTAGTGTCATTGATTGTATTATAGCTCTACTTCTCTTCATTTCTTTTCCATTAAGATCAACATCACCAAGCTGGTCTTTTATATTCCCCATACCTGGTATCATGCCTAACACTTTATCAAGAGGACCCATATTTTGAATTTGTTCCATTTGTTGTAGTAGATCTTCAAAATCAAATTCTTGTTTTTTGATCTTTTGCTCTAATTCTTTAGCTTTATCTAAATCTATGTTTTCTTGTGCTTTTTCTATTAGACTTAGGACATCACCCATACCTAATATTCTAGATGCCATTCTATCTGGATGGAAAGGTTCTAAATCTTCTAACTTCTCACCCATACCTATAAACTTAATAGGCTTTTTAGTTACTGCTCTTATTGAAAGTGCAGCACCACCTCTAGTATCACCATCTAGTTTAGTTAAAACTACTCCATCTATTCCAAGTGCTTCATTAAAGCTTTCAGATACATTAACTGCATCTTGGCCTGTCATAGAATCTACAACTAAAAGTATTTCATGTGGCTTAACTTCCGATTTTATCGACTTTAATTCATCCATTAAAGCTTCATCAATATGAAGTCTACCAGCTGTATCTATTATAACTAAATCATGATTATTTTTAATTGCATGACTTAATCCTGCTTTTGCAATATTTACAGGGCTTTCTTTATCACCCATATTAAATACTGGTATATCTAATTTTTCACCTACAACTTGTAACTGCTTAATAGCTGCAGGTCTATAAATATCGCCTGCTATTAGTAAAGGTCTTTTACCCTGTTTTTTAAAGTATCCACCTAATTTACCTGATGTAGTAGTTTTACCAGCACCTTGAAGACCAACCATCATTATTATTGTTGGTGGCTTTGGTGATATCATTATTTTACTTTGAACATCACCCATTAAACTTGTAAGCTCTTCATTTACTATTTTTATAACATGTTGTGCAGGATTTAATCCTTGCATTACTTCTTGCCCAACACATCTTTCTTGAACTGTTTTAACAAAATCTTTAACTACCTTAAAGTTAACATCTGCTTCTAAAAGAGCTAATTTAACTTCTCTCATTGCACTTTTAACATCATCTTCAGTAAGTCTACCTTTTGATTTTAATTTACTAAGTGCACCTTGTAGTTTATCTGATAATCCTTCAAATATCATTTTAACATCTCCCTACATATATCTTCTACATTTTCTAGCTTAGGGATTAAATTAGCACAATCTCTATTTTGCAATAAATCTTGTTTAATGTCAACAATTTTATTTTGTACAAGCTTAACAAATTCTTCCTGTTCTTTAAGTTTCGAAACTAACTTAAGCTTGTCCTCATAATCTCTCAGGATTTTTTCTGAACGCTTTAATGTATCATACACACCCTGTCTTGATACATTTAAATTTTCACTTATTTCCCCCAGAGAATAATCTTCTTCATAATATAAAGATACAATTTCTCTTTGCTTTTCAGTCAATAATTCCTTATATTGCTGAAATAACAACCCAATCTCAATCATCTTCTCTAAATTCATTTATTCACTTCCTAAGTGATTTACTGTAAAGGTTATTTACTTTACACATTGTATTTTATATTAAATTTTATATGTTGTCAACATTTATTTTTATGCGCTAATTATTCCCAAATAGTGCATCTGAAAATGCTTTTGCATCAAAATCTTGTAAGTCTTCTACACTTTCTCCAACACCAATTAACTTCACTGGAACATCAACTTCAGATTTAACTGCTAATACAACTCCCCCCTTTGCTGTACCATCTAATTTAGTAAGTACTATTCCAGTTATATCTGCTACTTCTTTAAATGTTTTAGCTTGAGACACTGCATTTTGTCCTGTTGTAGCATCTACTACTAATAAAACTTCTCTTTTAGCTTCTGGGAATTCTCTATCTACTATTTTAAATACTTTTCCTAATTCATTCATTAAGTTGGCTTTATTATGTAATCTTCCTGCAGTATCACAGATTAATAAATCTACACTTCTAGCTTTAGCTGCTTTTATAGCATCAAATATTACAGCACCTGGGTCTGCACCTTCTTGATGTTTTATTATATCCACATTACTTCTATTTGCCCATACTTCTAACTGTTCTATTGCTGCAGCTCTAAATGTATCTCCTGCTGCTAAAAGTACTTTTTTACCTTCTGACTTATATCTGTTAGCAAGCTTTCCTATAGTAGTAGTTTTACCAACTCCATTTACACCTACCATAAGTATTATAGTTGGAGAGTGTTCTACATCTAATTTAGAATTATCTGAAGTAAGTATTTCTTCTACTATTATTTGTAACTCACCTCTAACATCTTGAGGGTCTGTTATTCCCTTTGACTTTATTACATCCCTTAATTTTTCTATTATGTCCATAGTTGTATTAACACCAACATCTGCAGTTATTAATACTTCTTCTAAGTCTTCTAATAATTCTTCATCTACTTTTTTATATGACTTTAATACTGTATCTATTTTGTCAGTTATTCCTTGCTTTGCTTTAGTTAATCCTTGTTTTAATCTATTAAATAAGCTAACTTTTTCTTCCTTAGAATCTTCTATAACTGATTCTTGTACTTCATCTTCACTATTTATTTCTTCTTTATTATCATCAATATTTTCAATAGCTTCTTTTACTTCATTAAGTTCTTCTTTTGATTTAGATTCTTCAATAACATTTTTTGCTTCTTCTATATTATTTATAGTTTCTGGCTCTTTTATATCTTCTTTTACTTCTTCTATTGCTTCTTCCTTTATAGTTTTAAAAACCTCATCTAAAACTTTATCTTCATTTTCTAATTCATTTTCATTTACAGTATCTATTGTTATTTCATCATTATGTACATCTTCATTATTCTCTAAGTTTTCTACTATTTCTTCATTCTCTTTTATTTCTTCTTGCTTTTTTTTACTAAACTTAAATATTTTTTTAAACACTTATATTTCCTCCAAATAAATTGAATTTTATATAGTAGGTAGCATTAACTACCTACCATATTTATATAATATCAGTTAGTTCTTCCGCTTCTTTTAATTTCAAACTAATAACTTTAGATATTGCTTTTTCCTGCATAGTTACTCCATATATATAGTCTGCAGCTTCCATAGTACCTCTTCTATGAGTAACTGCTATAAATTGAGTATCTTGAGCTAATTCTTTTAAAAAGTCTCCAAACCTAGCTATATTCGCATCATCAAGTGGTGCTTCTATCTCGTCTAATATACAAAACGGAGTTGGTTTAGCTAATAATATGGAGAATAATATACTTATTGCAGTAAGTGCTTTTTCTCCTCCAGATAATAAACTTAAGTTTTTCATCTTCTTTCCTGGTGGTTGAGCTGTTATTTCTATATCACTTTCTAATATATTATCTTTATCTAAAATAGTAAGTACACCATGTCCTCCACCAAATAGCCTCTTATATACAAATTTAAAGTGTTCATTTATTTCATTAAATTTGACTTCAAACTCAATCTTCATATTTTCTTCTAAATCAGCTATAAGTTTTTCTATGACCTCTATAGATTCTTCTAAATCTTGTTTTTGCTCTTTGTAAAAATCATATCTTTCCTTTACTTCTTCATATTCTTTTATAGAATCTACATTTACATTACCTAAATTTCTAATTTCTCTTTTTAAACTTTCTAAAAGTTTTTTATCTATAACTACATTTTCATCTTTAAATTCTACTGCTTGTACAAAAGTTAATTCGTAGTTTTCATAAAGCTTATTTATATACGTTTCCTTTGATGACTTTAATCTTTCAAACTTTCCTTGTAATTTAAATAAACTCTCTTTTAAATCAATAAACTTTCTATCTGCTGATTTTAATTCTTTGTTAAATTCATCTAACTTTTGTTTTAAATCATCTTTTAATATCTTTTTATTTTCTAGACTTTCATTACTATGTTTTAATTGATTATTTAAGTTTTCTTTTTCATTTTGCTCTAACTTAATATTCTCTTCTAATTCTAGAATTTGTTTCTCTTGATGTTTTGATGAAGATTCAAGTATCTTTACTTTTTCTTCATATTCTTTATTTTCTTTACTTATTCTTTCTATATCTTTAATCAATCCTTGATACATTTGTTTATATTTCACTAAATCTAAATTAAGCTCATCAAATTCAGTTTTGTATTCTTCATATGAATTAGTATTATTAATTAATTCTTCACTTAGTAATGCTATCTGTTTTTTATTTTCATTATGTCTATTATCTATATCTGATATTTCTCTATTTATAAAATTAGTTTTTTCTAGTGTTTCATTTAAGTAAGATCCAAGTTGTGATTTTTCACTTTCTAGTTTATTACTATTTTCTTGTAGTGTATTTATTTCATCATTTAATCTACTTATATTTGATTTTGATAAAATCACATCTTTTTCTATATTTGATAAATCTAACTTACATATTTCAATAGTTTCTCTAGTTTCAATTATTGATTTTCCAACTTCTTCTTTTGTTTTTACTAAATTTTCTGTTTCTATATTCATAGACTTTATTTTTTCAGTATACTCTGATATAAGCCTTTTTCTTGATAGTATATTCCCATTAGTTCTTAAGCTTCCTCCAGTTAGTGAGCCTCCTGGATTTAGTATTTCACCATCTAAAGTTACTATCTTAAATTTATGGTTAGTCTCTTTAGCAAACTTTATTCCATTATCTATATTATCAATTATTATAGTTCTACCTAATATATTTTCTAGTATATTTTTATATTTTTCATCATATGAAATTAAATCACTAGCAACACCTATATAATTAGTACTAGATCTTATATTTCTTGTATCAATCTTATTAGATCTTATTATATTCATAGGTAAAAAAGTAACTCTACCTAGATTATTACTTTTTAAATAGTTTATAGCAAATTTAGCACTATGTTCATCTTTGGTAATTATATTTTGCATATATGCACCAAGTGCTGCCTCTATAGCTTTTTCATATTTTTCATCAACACTTACTACTTGCCCTAATGCTCCATATATACCTTGTAAACTTTTATTCTTTAAAACTTCTTTAACACCTCTATTAAATCCTTCATAGTGATTTTCCATATCTATATATATATTAAGTTTAGATTTATAGTCATTTAAACTATACATATTATTTTGTATCTTACGTTCAAAATTATTATTTTTCTCAACTAGATCTTTTAACTTTAAATTTAAACTTTGTATTTCTTCTTTTAAGTCATCATTTTTTTTGTTTTCTAAGTTAAGTTTTAATGTTAATTTATCTAATTCAGATTTTTTATCATTTAATTTTTCACTTAATTCATTTATATCACTATCTATAGTTTCACTTCTAGAATTAATATTTTCTTTATTAGCATTTAAAGTTGAAAGCTTATTACTTGCATCTTGCTTTTTACTTAATAAGTTTATTATATCATCTTTTAAATTCTCTATTTTATTATTTAAAGATTCTATACTTACTTTTTTATTAGTATTTTTTAGTTCAATAATCTTTATAGATTCTTCTAATTTACTTATTTGATTCTCTTTTTCTAATTTTTGCGATTGTAAGTTTTGCAATGATAACTTATCATCACTTAACTTTTCTTTTACATCACTTGCTTCTTTATTTTTTCTTTCAATTTCACTACTAAAATTTTTAATTCTCTCATTTATAAGATTTATTTCATAGTCTTTTTGAGATATTACTGATTTAATAGAATTTATATAATCTATAGATTTGTTTATAGATTCATCCATTTCTTCTATATCTTTATTAGTTTGATTAAAGTTATTTTCAATATTTAACTTTTCTTTTTCTATCTCACAAGATTGAGATTCAAGTAATTCATTATGCTTATTTACTTCTTTTAACTCTTGTTCTAAGTCTTCAATTTCTTTTATAAAACTATTTACTTCTATTGTTTTTAACTTTTCTTTAAGATCTATATATTTTTTTGCCTTTAATTGTTGATTAAATAGCGGCTTTAGTTGATTTTCAATTTCTATATATATATCATCTATTCTTTCTAAGTTTTCTTTAGTACTTTTTAAATTTCTTTCTGCTTCTTGCTTTTTGTATCTGTATTTAGATATACCACAAGCTTCATCAAATACTTTTCTTCTATTTACAGGATTATTACTAAGTATTTCATCTACCTTACCTTGTTCTATAATAGAATAACCGTCCTTACCTATACCTGTATCTAATAGTATTTCTTTTATATCTTTTAATCTACAAGATTTATTATTTAAAAAGAACTCACTTTCTCCATTTCTATATGCTCTTCTTTTTATTGTTACTTCACTAAACTCTAAATCTAACTGATTGTCACTATTATCTATAGTAAGTGCAACTTCACAGTAGTTCATAGGCTTTTTAGTGTCTGTCCCTGCAAAGATAACGTCTTCTAATTTTTCACCTCTAAGACTTTTTACACTTTGCTCTCCTAATACCCATCTTACAGCATCTGAGATATTACTTTTTCCACTTCCATTGGGACCAACTATTGCTGTCACACCTTCTTTAAAAACTATATCAGTTTTTGTAGGGAAGGATTTAAATCCCTTTAATTCTAATCTTTTTAAGTACAAACCGATCTCTCCCTTCAATAAAACTAAAGGTTATAAATATCATATAAACTACTGTATATGTCATTCATGTTTATCTTTATAGACTTATGATCATCTAATATTATTTCTAAATTATTTATATCAATATCGTCTTCTTTTGTTTTTAAATTAATATTTAATTCATTTTTCATATAATTAAAGTTAGACTTTTTATTTCCTACTATTTTAGAAATATTTTTCTTATTGGTTTTTACTATTATATTTTTTTCAACCTTATTCTCTTTAGCTATATAAGTTAAATAATCTTTTATCATCTCAGATTCTGCTAATTCTCTAAATGCTGGATGATGTGGTCCATCTACTACTGCTTTACCAATTTGTATATCCTCTGTAGCCTGAAGACCTACTCTTATAACATTTATATTATTTACATAATATAAAGTTAAAAGCTTTTTTACTATTTTAATACATTGTTCTAAACTAAATGGTGTATACTCACCTTTATTTAATAGTATTTCAAGACCTGTATCTTTAACAACTAATGTCGGATATATTCTCACACAATCTGGCTCAAGTTCTATAAATTTCTTAGCCGTACTTAAGCACTTTTCTTCGTTATCCGATGGAAGTCCAACCATCATTTGTAATCCTAACTTAATTCCGCTTTTCTTTATTAGTTTTGCGCTATTTATTACAGATTCTGTATCATGACCTCTAACACTATCTATTAATACATTCTTATCCATTGATTGAACACCAAGTTCAATTATACTTACCTTGTATGTTTTTAATCTATTTAAAATATCTTCACTTATACAATCCGGTCTTGTTGACATTCTAATATCTTGTATTAATCCTTTTTCTACATATTCTTTTGCTACTGACAATAAATCATTTTGTATATATTCATCTATTGCAGTAAAACTGCCTCCAAAAAATGCAACTTCCACACTTGCATCTTTATCTATAGTAGGCAAGTATTCTTCAATAATATTTCTAACCTCTTCACTTGTAACATCAGTACTTACTCCTGTTATCTTTTTTTGATTACAGAATATACAATCATGAGGACAACCTCTATGTGGTACAAATATAGGTATTATTCTTTTTTTCATCATCATCATCCTTTGCACTATTATGTCAATTTTATTATAATTCTATAAAATTTTATCTAAGGCTACTCTTGCAGCAAATTGTTCTGCTTCTTTTTTGCTCTTACCTTCTCCCACACCTAATACATCTTGATTAATACCAACTTCCATAATAAACCTCTTATTGTGATCTGGTCCTTTTTCATCAACCAACTTGTACCAAATATTACTTTCCCCTTTACCTTGTAATACTTCTTGTAAATGAGTTTTATAATCTCTAAATATTTTCCCTCTTCTAGCATCAGAAATAATCTTTTCCATATGATTTAATATGAACTTTTTAGCATCTTCAATAGATCCATCTAAATAAATTGATGCTATAACAGCCTCAAATGCATCTGCAAGTATTGATATTCTTTCTCTACCTCCAGTTGCTTCTTCGCCTTTACCAAGTAACATAAATTCACCTAATCGTATGTTATTTGCAACTTCACTTAAAGACTCTTCACAAACTATACTCGCTCTTAATTTTGTAAGTTCTCCTTCAGGTAAATCCTGTTCATTCTTAAATAAATAGTCACTAATTACTATACTTAGTACAGAGTCTCCTAAAAATTCAAGCCTTTCATTAAAGTTATATTTTTTATTTTCATTAGAATATGAACTATGAGTAAGGGCCTCTAGTATATATTCCTTATTTTTAAATTTATAATCTATATTTTCTTCAAATTTACATATATTATCTAAAATTCTTTTACTTATTCTCATAATACGACCTCCGAGTATATTATCTCTAGATTATAGTGTACTATTTTTTTTAAACTATTGCAAAACTAAAATTTTCTTTATAATACGCAAAAACCTATGAAACTATATAAGCTTCATAGGTAATTAATTTAGTTTATATTCAGTTCACTAATTATTCTTCATGGTGATTACATCCACAATCACATGGTTCCTCATTCTCAATATAACTATCATCTTCATCATCAGAAGATAATATTATAGACTGACAATTTGGACAAATTATATCTATTTCATCATTATATAATAAATCTTCATCTATATCTACTAAGTCTCCACAGTTAGGACACTCCATTTCAACATAGCTAAAGTCTTCATCATTTTCTTCTTCAACATCTTCATCTTCGTATATATCATCTTCCATATCAGCTAAATCTTCATCTATTGATTCTACATACTCTATAAGATCTGCTTGTTCTTCTTCTAAATCAACTATAGCATCAGCAAAGCTCTCTAATACCTCTACTATTTTATGTATGATTTTTCCTTCTTTTGTTTCTTTGCTTATTTCTAATCCTTCTGCAAGACCTTTTAGGTATGCAACTTCTTCATATAAATATTTCATGGATACCCCTTCCTTTCTTTATATACATTAAAAGCTCATATATCTCTATTATTGAGATATATAAGCTTTTATATACATAAAAAGATTAAACTCTTGATAAATATTCTCCAGTTCTTGTATCTATCTTGATTTTATCTCCTTGATTTATGAATAAAGGAACTTGTACAACTGCACCTGTTTCAACTGTAGCTGCTTTAGTTACATTACTTGCAGTATCTCCTTTTATTCCTGGCTCAGTTTCTACAACTTCTAACTCTGCAAAGTTTGGAGCTTCAACTTGGAAAGCTTGACCTTGGTAGAATCTTATTGTAGCTACTTCATTTTCTTTTAAGAATTTTATAGCATCTTCTACTTGTACATAGTTTAATGGTATTTGATCATATGTTTCTTCATCCATGAAGTAGTATAATTCACCATCATTGTATAAGTATTGCATTTGTCTTGTTTCTATATGAGCCTTAGGGAATTTATCACTTGGGTTGAAAGCCTCTTCTCTTATTGCTCCTGTTTTTAAGTTTCTGTACTTAGTTCTTACGAAAGCTGCACCTTTTCCTGGTTTAACGTGTTGGAAGTCAACTATTAAACAAGGTTGTCCATCTTTTTCGAAAGTAACACCTTTTCTAAAATCACTTGCTGATACCATTTGGGTTCCTCCATAATAATAAATTTATTGTATGAATATATTTTGGTGACGCTTAGATTTACTTATCTATTATTATAAACAAAAATTATTTTTTAATTTAGCTAAATGTCTATATTAAAGCCTTTGCTTATAATTTAATCACCTTACCTTTTTCAATTATATATTCTATTGTAATCTTGTCAAGTTATATTATATAAATTTTATACTAGTCGAATAACTTTTGATTACCATTATATCACTATATAATAATATCATATATTATCTGGTATAAACAAGTATTTGACTAACTACTTCATTTATATTTTTATTATTTATATCTATTTTTATTCTAGAAGATTCTTTATATTTTTCATATCTTTCTTTTAAAAGTTCTTCTATTTTTTTATATAAATCATCTGTATTTTTAAGTAAAGGTCGTTTTTCACATTCAAAGGATAAGTGATTTATTAATGTAGTTATATTCCCATCTAAAAAAATTACATTTTCTTGTTCTTTTAACAACTCACGGTTTATTTTTTCCTTAATTATTCCTCCTCCAGTTGAAATAATTACATCATCTTGTAAAATTATTTTTTTTAGCAAATCTGTTTCTAAATCTCTAAATTTTTTTTCTCCATATTTTTCAAAAATTTCTACTATAGTCATTCCTTCACTTTTTTCTATTTCATCATCCATATCAATAAACTTATATCCTAATTTTATAGATAACTCTTTTCCTATAGTTGTTTTTCCTGATCCCATAAGTCCTATTAGTATAAGTTTCAATTATAATCCCCCTTCATAATTTCTTATATGTACTTTAAATTTAGTTTCGTATACTTCATTATTTTTGTTTAATTTTAATTTTATATTTATAGACTTATCATCTATATCTCCTACATATATACATTCTACATAATCACCAATTTCATACCCTCCAGGTTCACTTTGACTCGCTAAATTAAGAGTATTTATAAATATTTTATTTGTATTTTTTTTAAAACTAATTTCTTTATTTTTAACTGATGTATTAATAATTCCGTTATTATCTTTGTACTTACACTTTATTGATTTTACACTATTATAATGCATACTATCTTCATAAACTTCTTCTAAATTATCAAGTTCAATACCTATTATACCTTTTGATTTTTCTATTGTTGATTTTATATGTTTGCTAATTTCTAGTCCTTGCTGCTGAAGTTCTACTTTATCTTCTATTTTAGTTTTAGCATCAATACAAACTATTAATAATGAAGTTAATACTAATATTATCGTTGCTACTATTGATAATGCTACTATACTTTCTATCAATAAGTATCCTTTTTTATTTTTCATATTGTCCTTCCTTTAAAAGGACTCTTCCACTAACCGGAACTATAGTTATCTCTTTAGATACATCACCATCAAATACTTTTATAGTACCTCCAGTAGGATTTGGAGTTCCATCTCTTCTAAAATAAATTTTTCTATTTGGCCAACTAATATTTACATCTTTGGGTACATAAATTTCTTTTACTTGAATTCCATTATCGACTAATATGTACCCACTATTTGAACCGTCTTTATACATCAAAACAAAACTATCTAAATTTCCTAGCATATTATTATGTTTAACATATCTTATATCACTACATAATTGTTTTGCAAATGAGTTAATTTCATAGTTATATAAATTAAATTTTGGTATACATATGCTACAAATTAAAATAATTACACTAATAGTTATAACTAATTCTATTAAAGTTATACGCCTTCTCTTTTCATAATTTTATAATTCCTCATAATTATATATAGTTATTAAATCATACACATTTAAATCTTCTTTTTCTTCATCTTGAATTAGATTAACTTTAGTCCAAGGATTATCTATCCTTATTTTAACTAATATATCTTTCTTATATGAACCTCGAGTAGCTATTGTTTTTAAATCAAATTCCAATTTATTAATTTCTCCAAATGGGGTCTTATTAGTTAATTCAACCAAAACTTTATCTAAATCACTCTTAGAAATATCTTTTGACTTTAATATAAATGATCTGCAGTTATCATATTTAAAATAATTTATAAATTCATCTGAATTCTCGGTACTATCTATAGCATTTTCAACTTCTTCTAACATATTTGAGTAAATTACTTCTATAGCACTAAGTGAGTCTTCTTTAAGTTTTAAGTTTTTAATCTCTAAACTTGAAATTTTAATATTACTATATACTAAGCTAGTGCACATGAAACAAATTGTACTCACTAATGAAAATATAATTAATGTTATTATTAAAACAGATCCATTATTTTTTTGTAACATATGTACTTACCTCTAAGTTTTTATCTTGATAAGTTACTTTAACATTAAGCTTATAGCATCTATAAATATTTTCATCTTTTTTAATAGTAGACTCTATTTTATATTTTCCAATTTGATTTTGTTCTTGTAACTTATTAATTTCTTTAGCACTTTTTATTATTTCCTTTTTATCATTAATATAACTTTCCGCTATATTAACCATTTCTATGGTATTTTTATTACTCTCAGCAAACTTATAACTATTTTGCAAAGATATCGCTATAAGGTTTACTATTAACATCATAACTAATAGACTTATTATACATTCTATCAGTGCAAACCCTTTATTTTCATTTATTATTTTTTTATTAATATTAAATCAAATCCTTTATAATAATATTTTACTTTATACTATCTAAGTAAATTTCATTTATTTGATTTTTATCTTCTATTGTTGTGTTTATATCTGTCCATATATTAAATGCTTCTAGGCCTTGATTTATTAGCATGTCTATTCCATAAACAACATTTAGCTTATTTTTCAATGCCCATTTAATAAATGTTGTTTCATGTGGCTTATAGACTATATCACAAACTAACATTTTTTTATTAACTACAATATCTTGATTTATAGGGCATTCATCATTGCCCATTCCAATAGGTGTTGTATTTATCAATATATCAATATGTTCTAAGTTATCTTCCATTATAGTATCATTTGATAGAGTCGCTTTTGTATTAAAATTATTATTTATTATATTTATAATTTCTAATGCCTTTTCTTTACTACGATTTCTTATTTCTATAGATTCTACATCATTTGATGCTAATTCCACAGCAATACTCCTACAAGCACCTCCAGCTCCAATTATCATTATTTTTTTATTTTTTAGATCATAGCCCTTATCTAAAATTGATTTTACAAATCCTTTTCCATCAGTATTATATCCCTTTAGTCTACCACCTTCATTTTTTATTGTATTTACCGCCCCTATTAATTTAGCATTTATTTCTATCTCATCTAAGTACTTTATAACTTCAACTTTATGAGGTATAGTTATATTACATCCAAGTATATTTAATGCTTTAATTCCTTTAATAGCATTTTCTATTTCACTAGGAATTACATCATAGCATACATATACATTATTTATTTTGTATTTATCAAATAAATAATTATGTATATTCGGTGAAAAACTTTGTTCTACTGGATGGCCTAGTAAGCAAAAAGTTTTAGTTTTTGAATTCATTTCATTATATCTCCTATCTATCATTTATTATCAATTTATCACTAAATTATACAATACGTTAATATTTTAAAAACTGCACATTTTCTTATATTCTAAATATGCAAATCCATCTTGTTTATAATTATCTCGTGTTTTATAGGCTTTGTCTTCGTGAACTCTTTTTATATCAATAACTATTTCCATATTACGAGGACCTACTTTTATATTAAGGTTACCTCCATAAAATTCTATAATTAGTCTAGCTAATGTAATACTCATTTCAACAATTTTATTTTCACTATTTTTAATATACTTATCATAATCATATTTATCACTATTTTTAATCATGATAGTTATAAAATCTTTTTTAGTACCTAGTTCAAATACAACGTTACTTTTTTTCATAGAATATTTAATAACAATAGATAATAATATTAATATAACTTTTTCAATATCATCTATATCTATGTTTACTATTTTTTCTTCTTCATCTGTATCAAAAACTATATTTACATCTTCCTTATCTATAAATTCACTAAACTCATCTACAATATCTTCTGATATATCAACTATATTATAATAGTCTTTTTTAAATTCATGAAAATTAGACTGCAATTTAGCAAGTTCTATCATATTATCTATTAATCCCATAAGTATGTTTACATGTTTTTTTACAATCTCTATTGTATTTAAGACTTCAATATTGTTATTCTCTTTCAACTCATTTTTATAAACAACCTCAATTAGCTGATTACTTGAATGTATTAAGTTTAGTGGAGTCTTTAACTCATGAGACATATTTATAAAAAATTCATTTTTAGATTTGTTTAACTTTTCTTTTTCTTCGATTTCCCTTTCTATTAACTCTGCTTTTATTTGTTCTGTAATATCTCTAACTATACCAATCATTTTTATTTTTTTATTTATATCTAAAAGCATTCCACCACATTCTATATTAATTTCGTTTCCATGTTGATCATTTAGAGTATCTCTTTTATATTTAACATTACCATTTATACTTCCTGAAGTCATAATCATATTTTTGTTTATGCTATCTATATCTACATTTGTTATCTCTTTGCTTCCTATCATATTGAAAAATGCTTTATTTGCATACTTAAGCATTTTACTATCAAAATCTAAAACATATATTCCTTCTGGAATTATATTTACTAATGATTCATATTTCTTTTTACTTCTCTCCAATTTTTTTAATAAATTTTTATAGCTAGTTATATCTCTAATTACAAATAGTGTTCTGTACTCCTCACCTTCAATATAATTTACTTTATCTATATTTAAATAAGTATCTATACCATCGCTATACGTATAGTATAATTCTTCACTTGAGCATTGACCTAATATTATATTTTTTATATCTTCTTGATTAAAATCAATATATTCGCTTTTATTATTATTATATATAATCTCATCTTTATTAGCTATAAGAACAGAGTAAGGCATATTATCTACTATCTTTTTATACTTAGTATCATTGTCTTTTATTTTCATATCTATTTGTTTTCTAGAAGTTACATCTGTCATTATACAAATAACACCCGTTGAATTGTTATTTAGTTTAACTGGTATAGATCTACAAGTAAAAGTCCTACCATTCTTATCTTTAATTTCAGTTTCAATTTCTCTATAGCTACTTCTAGATTTTTCAATATTATATATAAGTTTATCATCATGAGCAAAACTATTTTTACAAAAAAGTTCTAAACTAATGTTATACTCGTAATTAATATATTCATTCCATATATCATAAAAACTACTATCTTCGTTAGTTATATAACCTTCATTATCTATTAAAAACATAGTTTTTTGAGAGCCTTTTAACATTAAATTTAATATATTTTCTTTTTTTACTATCATTTCACTTGTATTTTTATTAGTAGACTTCTTAATATTTAATTTTTCATCATGAATTTTAATATTTATGTTTGATCTATTTAACTTACTAATAATATCTACGCTTTTATCGTAATATAATTTTACATATACTTTAAAAATATACATTAAAATATAAATACTACAAGCTAACACTAGTATTGAATTTATATTTCTATTAACATATTTTCTTTTAAAATTAATTCTAAAAATATACCTATAATATACATAAAATGAAGCATGTATTTTATATGAAATTTTTCATTAAATATATAAATAGAAAATAAATACAAGTTAGTTATTAAGACGTAAATATTTATAACCATACTATATAAATTATCATTTATATAGTATGGTAAAAATAATGATATCAATATCAATGAATAATTTAGAGCTAATACAATGTCCTTCGACTTATTATGTATTTTATAAAGTTCTAAATTTACTAAAAATGTCAGTACTATTAAGTTACTAACGCTTCTATAAAATGAAATTTCATTTAAAATATTATACAACTTTAATAAAACTGTACTTAAAAGCATAACTGACTGAAAAATTATATTTTTATATTGACCTTTCACTAAATTACTGCTCAATATGTATAAACATGTAAGAAAAATTGATACATTAATTATATCTAAATATCTACACATCCTATTTCCCCTTCTAGTTTAATTAATAATCATCACGAACCCAAATCAAAGTATATATCCGAAAATTCTATATCAATATTTTCTATATCTGTACTTTTATCTATTTTGCCTTTATCTTCATTTAACTCAATAACTTTATTGTTATCTAATATGACTTCGAATTTACTACCACAACCTACCTTACTATATACATTTATCTTAGCATTGTGCGCTTTTACTAACTGCTTAACTAATGCCAATCCTACACCAGTTCCCTCAGCACCTCTAGATAGAGTTGTATCAACTTGTTCAAAGTTCTCAAATATAGTATCGATTTTTTCACTTGGTATTCCAACTCCAGTATCTTCTACAGAAATAATTATATTATCCTTATCGGTATTAACTGATACCATTATTTTTCCATTACTGTTTGTAAATTTTATTGAATTAGATAATAAATTTAAAATAATTTTTTCTATTTTACTTTTATCTATTAATATTATTTTTTTCTTTATATTAGTTATAAATAATATTTCTAGATTTTTATACTTTGCGTATTCTCTAGATAGCCTAACTATATTCTCTATAAATTTAACTATATCACATCTACTATAATTCATATCTAAGGTTCCATTTTCAATCTTACTTATTTCATCTATATTATTTAGTAACCTTTTTAATCTATAAGAATTTTGTCTAACAACTCTAGAGTAATTGTCTATATATTTAAATTCTTTTCTTGATTCATTATTTTGCAAAATCTTATTAACTTCGAATATTGTATTAATAGGTTTTTTTAAATTATTACACATTGTGTATAAGAATTCTGTTTTAAATTTATACTTATCTTTCATTTCATTTAATTTTTCCTTCATTTGCTCTGCTCTATATTCATCATCAAGCATACTCGCAACACAAACAAGATTATTATCTTCTTTAGAATCAGTTATAGCTATAGAAATATCTGCATTTTCATCATTGTCTAGACGAAATCTCTTAAACTTTCCATAGTCGCCATTATCAATATATTCTTTTATAATTTCATTAAACTTGTCTGCTCCTACTGACTTTAATATTTTTATCATAGACCTATTTCTATATATGTGTAGTTTGGTCTTTTTATCTATTATTACTATACCTTCTGGAAGAGCTTGCAAAAGCAATTTATATGTTTTTTCACTTTCTTCTAATTGATTTTTAACTTCTTCTAATCCTGTAATATCTACAGCTATACTTAACATCATATTTGTATTATTTAAAGTTATATGTGTTGTTATAAACTCAATAATTTTTCCATACTCAGTTTCTATTTTGCAAACTGATTTTTCTTCTTTCCCACACTTTACTAAGTTTATATTTTGTAAAAATTCTTTTCTATGTTTTTTAATTATATTATTTTTTATATCATCTATTAGAAGCACTTTATCCATATTTTTATTTATATTAAATAATTCTAATGCCTTATCATTTAAATAATTAATAGTGTCTATACTATGAATTATTACACCATCATTAATTATATCCATGAGCTTCCTATATTTCGTTTCACTTTCTTTTAATTCATTTTTTATATTTATATCTTTGGTTATATCTTCTAATAAGCATATTTTTAATTCTCTATCATTTATAATGTCTAAATTACAAGTAAATTTAAAAATTTTGTTATCGTAGGTTTTAAGTTTTACTATATTATTAATCTCATGATTAGCAAAATTTATATTGTTTAACATATCATCGAAATTAATTAACTTTTCTTTAAAGCTTATTAATACATTTTCTTTTTTTAGTTTAATATCTTCTTCTTTTAAAAACTTTTCAAATTCTTTATTTCCATATATATAGTCTAATTCACTATTCAATACAAATATAGGTATATTCAAAGCTTCAATTGTACTTTCTATTTTACAGTTTAATGTCATTACTTTTTCGTTGAGATCCTGTTTTAGATTAGATTCTGATTCTATTTCCTTGATTGACTTCGATATGTATTTTTTATTAAGCTTTAGTTTATGTTTATTTTTGCTTACACTTATCCTTAGTTTTTTTATATTGTTTATTACTCCTAAATGTATTAATAATAAATTTGATATAATACTGATTATTAAACTTAATTCATAACTAGCACTTAATGATATTATAGAAAATAAATATCCTATAGCTATAATAAAATTTAAGTATAATTTAAAATTTATCTTCTTATAAAATAATATAATCATCAATATTTTTATTATAAAAATAGCAGCAATTATGTACAATTTACTTTTATTTATAGACTGCATGCCTATATAGATATTTACACATACTTCTACACAGTAAATTAAAGATACTATCATAAATATTATACTTTTATTCAAAAAACATCTTCCTATAGATAGAGTGGCAATAGAAATTAATATTATAGTATTTAATAAACTTAGTACCTCTCTATATTCATATAAGTTCATCCTCATTCCCACCTTATAAAATTTAAGTATTATTTTTTAGTTTTATTTCATATAATAAGTAAAAAAAAATAAATATTGTTATATATTTTTTAAAACTCAATATTTATAAATATATATGTAATATTAGCACAATGATTTCAAATAATTTGTCAATTCTTGATTTAAAGCAAAAAAAAGCCTTATTAAAGGCTTTTTTCTGTTTTAAGTTCTTTTCTAAGTTTTTTTAATGCTCTTTTTTCTATTCTAGAAACATAAGACCTAGATATTTCAAGTTTCTGAGCAATTTCTCTTTGCGTCTTATAACCCGATGTCGTTAAACCATATCTTAACTTGATTATTTCTTTTTCTCGATCAGTTAAAATTTTTTCTAGATTTTCATAAAGTTTACTTATTTCAACCTTTAGTTCAACTTGATCTACAACATAATCGATATCTGTTCCAAGAACATCAATTAAACTAATTTCATTACCTTCTTTATCCATTCCAATTGGATCTTGAAGTGATACTTGAAACTTATTCTTCTTATTAGTTCTAATATTCATAAGAATTTCATTTTCAATACATTTAGATGCATATGTTGCTAATCTAGTGCCTTTTTCTACATTATATGTTTCTATAGCTTTTATCAGTCCTATTGTTCCTATAGAAATAAGATCATCTTGATCTTCTGTAGAGTTGTTATATTTCTTAGCTATATGAGCTACTAATCTCATGTTCCTTTCAATTAATACTTCCTTAGCTGACTCGTCATTTTCTAGCTTAAACCTAGTTAAATAGTATACTTCTTCTTCAGGGGTTAATGGTTTTTCAAATGATTTGAGAATAGTCAACTGCCTCCCCCCTTTTTAACCATATATCATTTTAAATTATATGTTTCAAGGATGAGTAAGTTTACTATTCTTTAAAATATTACTTATTTATTTTATTACAAATCTCTTTAAATATAGGTATTGCTGATTTACTTTCATTCTCTGTTCCTTCTACTAAGACAGTTATTGCATACTTAGCATTATCACTTGGATAAAATCCTGTAATCCATCCATGTGTTATAGAAACACCATTAAGACTACTTTGAGCTGTTCCTGTTTTAACTCCACATCTACCATCTAGGTCATTAAGCTCTTTAGCTGTTCCATCTTTTGAAACAGATTTCATAATTTCTTTTATTTTTGTCATTATATATGGTGATATAATTTCTTCACTCTTAGAATTTTGGAATTTTTTTATAATATTTTTATCATTATTAATTATACTATCATACATATATAAGGGTTTATAAGTACCATTATTAGCAATTATTTGTGTTAGTTGATTTATTTGTATAGGTGTAAATTCTATATCAGCTTGACCTATAGCCAAATTTCGTATAGAAATTTCATCAGGTATATTAGATGATACTTCCTCTTCTAATCCAATTCCTACAGATTCATCTAAATGAAGTGTTTTCACTGCCTCTATTATTTTTTCTTTACCAACTTTCATAGCTATATCTAAAAATGCCGGATTACAAGAATTTGCAAATGCATCTTCTAATGATTCTATTCCATGACCATCAGCTTTATGACAGTGCAGTATTTCTTCAGTATCACCTATAGTAGTTTTACCTGTACAATTATACGTATAACTATCATCTATAATCCCATTTGATAAAGCAGCGTATAATACAACTAATTTAAATACCGAACCTGGTGGATACGTTACTGATATAGCTCTATTCTCCAATTCCCTATTTGTACTATTAATATAATTAGCTATATTATTTTGATTATAATTAGGTCTTGAGCATATAGATAGTATCTCTCCTGTTTCAATATCCGATATAACAACTGCTGTTGGATTAGATTCTTTATCAACTACATCTTCTACTATTTTTTGTATTTTAGAATCGATTGTAAGTTTTATATGTTTATCTGTATCATTATCTTTTACAGTTTTTATACTTCCATCTAAAATATCCAAGCCTTGACTCTTCCCAGAATCAGCTGCTTTAAATACAGAAACATATTCTTCATTATTATCTTTTAAAATATCATCTAAATTTTTTTCTATACCACTTTGGGCACTTTGATCAGATTTTTTTAAATATCCAATTGTGTGAGTTAAAAGATTTTTATCAGAGTATCTTATAGTTTTTTCTTCTATTATTATTCCAAGTTGTTCAAGATCTTCAGTTTTATCTTTATTAATTTTATCTACTTCAATCTCTATTATGTTAGACAATAGTTGATCTTGAACAGCTTTGTATATATCTTCATCACTAAGATTAGTTGCTTCTTTTATTAAGTTTATATTATCATGATCCCCACTTAAAATTTTATTAGGAATTAGCAAAACTGTTTCTTTTTCTGTATCAGTAAGTTTAACATTATTTCTATCATAAATTATACCTCTTCCACTATTTAAACTTACTTTTTCAGTACTTTGGCGCTCTACTCTATTAGAGTATTCTTCACCTTTAAATATTGATATATATGAGATCCTATAAATTAAAAAGCCATATATTATCAAACTAATTAAGAATACACTCTTTATGCGACTTCTACTTTTTATAGATAATGGACCTTTTATTCTTGACATAAAATCACCCCTTAGATATTTATCATTTTTGACAAATTCTAAGGGGTTAATACTTATTTTAGTATGTTAAATTTAATTCACTTCTTATTTTTGATATTACTATATCTATAGCAACTTGATTATGACCACCTTCTGGCATTATTATATCCGCATATTTTTTATATGGCTCTATAAACTGATCATGCGCTGGTTTAACTGTAGTTAAATATTGTTCTATAACTGAGTCTACAGTTCTACCTCTCTCTTTTATATCTCTTTGAATTCTTCTAAGTATTCTTATGTCATCTTCTGTATCAACGTATATTTTTATATCTAATTTATCTCTTAATGCTTCATCTTCTAATATCATTATACCTTCTACTATAATTATATCTTTTGGAGCTATCGTTATAGTTTCATCTAATTTTCTTGTATGAACTTCATAATCATACACCGGCTTCTCTATACTCTTACCTTCACATAATTCTTCTATATGTTGTATAAGAAGTTTATTATCAAAAGAAAGCGGATGATCATAGTTAGTTTTTAATCTATCTTCAAAACTTAGATGACTTTGATCTTTGTAGTAAGCATCTTGTTCTAAAACAGATATATTTTCTTCTGGTATATTTTCTATTATAGATTTACATACTGTACTTTTTCCAGATCCTGTTCCTCCTGTTATTCCAATTATAAGTGGTCTCTTATTAGTTTTCATTTTTATTTCTCTCCTTAACATGTGATACATAATCTATGTCTAAATTATTTTTTATACTTTTAAAATACTCTTCATCATAAATTTTAGTTTCATCTAGATAGAATCCTGTCGTATATTCTCTTTTATTACCTTTTCTTATTTCATTCATTATCGATTCATCAAATTTATAATTTTCAGGATCTTCATAGAATGAATCTATTACTTTTCTATATGCTTTAACTACATTTTCTATATAATCAGCATCTTTTTTTCTACCTTCTATACTAAAGCTACTTAATCCTGATTTTATAAGCTCTGGTATAAATTCTATCATACATAAGTCTCTTGAGCTAAAGAAAAATGTTCCATTTTCATCTTCATAAACAGGACAATATTCTCCAGGTCTCTTTTCTTCTACTAAGTTATATTTCTTATCTTCTGAATAAAGATTTATATCTCTTGTAGATATATAACTTGTTAATAATTTTCTTCCAGAATATGACATACACATTCCACCATGTACAAATGCTTCAACTTCCATATCAAATGGTATATTTGCTTTTATTCCTTGTATTTCTTTAAGAGATAACTCTCTAGATACCGCTATTCGTCTTATCCCAAAGTCATACCAGAAATTTGCTGTTGCATAATTGTTTACATTTGCTAGAGTTCCTAAATATAACTTCATATTTGGCGTTACTTTATTTATAGTTTCTAAGACTCCAGGCTCAGAAATTATTAATGCATCTACATTAGCTTCTTCTAGTTCTAATAAGTATTTCTCTAATCCTATAAAATCTTGATTATGAGGAAGTAAGTTTATAGTTACATATACTTTTTTACCTCTCTCATGAGCAAAATTTACACCTTCTATTATATCCTCTTTTGTAAAATCTTTTGATGATGTTTTCATTCCAAAAGATTCTCCTCCAATATATACAGAATCTGCACCGGCTTCTAATGCTATTTTTAATGTTTCTAAATCCCTTGCGGGGGCTTGTAATTCAACTTTATTTATCATAATATTTGTTCACCTTTCTATTTTTCTTTATAACTAAGCGCTACACCATCTCCAATTGGTATTAAAGATGTACTTAAGTAATCGCAATTACATATATAATCAAGATAATTTCTCATTCTCTTTACTATAGTCTTTTTTCTTTTAACTACAAAGTCATCATGTGCGACCATTCCTTTGTATAATATATTATCAGATATTAAAAGTCCTCCAACCTTTAATTTATCTATAATCATATCATAAAATAACTTATATTGACCTTTTGCTGCATCCAAGAATATCATATCAAATTCACCTTCTACATTTGCCAATAATTCTTCTGCATCCCCTTCTAATATAGTTATATTATTTTCAAATCCAGCCCTTTTAATATTTTCTTTAGCCTTTTCTATCATAGCTTCATTTCTTTCAACAGTAGTTATTTTTACGTCTTGTCCAACTGTTGTTGCAAAAAGTATAGAAGAATATCCTATTGCACATCCAACTTCTAATATTCTATTTGGCTTATTTACTTTTAATAATACTTTTAATAAGTCCGAAACTTCTTTATGTACAATTGGTACATTATGTTCAGCTGCATAAATTTCTAATTCTCTTAATAGACCTTCTTTATCCTTCAAAGTAGTTCTTATATATTCTTCTACTAAATCGTTTACTATATTACTCAATTAAATTCACTCCTTATAAATTAATAGGATTAGGCCTTAATATATAAGGCATAATCCATAAACTTTGCATTAAATCAAAACTAATTGGTTACGTTAATTTGTACTTGTATTTTTATCATCTTCTTTTTGTAGTTTATCTCTTGCATCTTTATATTCTTGAACATACTTTAGATGATCTTCATAATTTGTACTATAGTTATTTCCACCATCTATTTTTGCAACAAAGTATAGATAATCTGTTTTTTCAGGATATAAGGCAGCTTTTATTGACTTAATACCTGGGCTTGAAATTGGTGTAGGTGGTAATCCTCTATTTATATAAGTATTATATGGAGAATCTATCTTCAAATCTGCATAAGTTACAATCTTTTTTCTTTCATCAAATATATACTGTATAGTTGCATCTGATTGAAGAGGCATGTCTATTTTTAATCGATTATAAAATACACTTGCTATCAATGGTCTATCTTCATCTAATACAGCTTCTTTTTCAATTATAGATGCAATATTTATAACCTCTTGTAAAGTCATATTTAGTTCTTTTTGTCTTTTTACTAACTTTTGTGTGTATTCTTTATTAAATCTTGAAAGCATAGTTGATATTACTTTTTCTTCACTATCTTCTTCTTTAAAATAATAGGTATCTGGATATAAAAAACCTTCTAATGATTTTATATCATCTTCTTTTAAGAAGTTATATTCACTATAGAATTTTGAAGGATTATTTATTAAATCCTCATACTTAGACTCTTCTCCAATATTTTTATTTATAAGAATGTCAACTATTTCTTTAGATGTAGATCCTTCCGGTATAGTTATTTTTATGCCATCATTATAAATTTTTCCAGAAACTAAAAGTTCTAATATGTCTTTATTAGAATATGTTTGATTTACTAAGTACTTACCAGCTTTTATAGACTGGGCATCATTACTCAACTTAACAACAACTTTAAATAATACTTTATTTTTAATTAATTTATTTTCATATAATATATCTGATATATCACTCAATGTTGAACCAGTTGGTATATCAACGACTATATTTTTCTTATTACTTTTATTATAAGGTCCAATTTCATAAATTACAAAAGCCCCTATAATAATTACCAATATAATAGAAGTTATCCCTACTATTTTTAGTCTATTATCTTTTAAATTCATGGGTAATCTACTCCTCATATATATTTATATCCTTTATATTATAAATCTAAGCATGAAAATTTTCAATAAATTTGTCGAAGAAATATATTTTAGGTTTATATAATAATAAGAGCCTAACGTTATTTTTTACACGTTAGGCTTCTTATAATCAATTATCTAGAATTTTTTTATTCCATCTTTTGTTACTACACCATAAACTAATTTTTTAGGCTCTACTTTTTCATCTACTATTGTATATGCATTTATAAATCTTTCTTTAGCTGATTCTAACTTTTCTTCTTTATTTAAATACATAGTAGCAAGTATATCACCTTTATTTACATAGTCTCCTACCTTCTTTTTAAGTATTATACCTGCTGATAAATCAAGAATATCTTCTTTAGTTTCTCTACCTGCACCTAAAATCATTGCTGATACTCCAACTTCTTCTGCTTCTATCTTACTTATATATCCATTTGTTGGAGATTTAATTTCAACCTTTATACTTGCTTGTGGGAATAATGAATAGTCATCTACAACATTTTTATCTCCACCTTGATTTTCTATAAATACTTTTAATTTTTCAAGTGCTGCACCTGAGCTTATTGCTTCTCTTATTTTTTCTATACCTTCTTCAAATGTATCCACCGTCTTAGCTAAAACTAGCATATATGCACCTAGAGTTTCACATAAATTAACAAAATCTTTAGGTCCATTCCCTTTTAATGTTTCTATAGCTTCTATTACTTCTAATGAATTACCTACTGCAAATCCTAATGGTTCATCCATGTCAGTTATCATACCTATAGTTTCTCTATTCATTCCATTACCTATATCAACCATTGCTTTAGCTAGATCAAATGAGTCATCTAAAGTCTTCATGAATGCTCCATCACCAGTTTTAACATCTAAAAGTATTGCATTAGCTCCTGATGCTAATTTTTTACACATTATACTTGCAGCTATAAGAGATATGTTATCTACTGTTGCAGTAACATCTCTAAGAGCATACATCTTTTTATCAGCTACTGCTATAGTTGCAGTTTGTCCACATACAGCTATTTTATGTTTATTTACAGAATCTATGAATTTTTTAGCTTCCATTTCTATTGAGAATCCAGGTATTGATTCTAGCTTATCTAAAGTCCCTCCTGTATGCCCTAGTCCTCTTCCTGACATCTTGGCTACTGGAGCACCACATGCTGCTACTAATGGCGCTAAAGCAATTGTAGTTTTATCTCCAACTCCTCCAGTACTATGCTTATCAACTTTTATACCTTCTATTTCTGATAAATCTATTACATCTCCAGAATTCATCATAGCTTCTGTAAGATAAACAGTTTCATCTTTGTTCATTTTATTTAAGTAAATAGCCATTAATAAAGCAGATGCTTGGTAATCTGGTATTTCGCCTTTTGAATATTTGTCAACAAAAAACTCTATCTCTTCTTTAGTAAGTTCATGATTATCTCTTTTTTTCCTTATTATATCGTAAATTCTCATATTACTCTCCTAAAATTCTATGGTCTATTAATAACTATAAGCTCTAATATTAGTATTTAAACTAATATTAGAGCTTTATAGTTTCTATTATATTTTATTAACAACTTTTTTAACTAAACTTAAAAATTCTGATTTTACTTTTTGAGTAGTTTCTATAACTTCTTCATGATCAAGAGGTTGATCAAGTATACCTGCTGCCATATTAGTTATACAAGATATACCAACAACTTCCATTCCCGAATGTGATGCTACTATAACTTCTGGAGCTGTAGACATACCTACTGCATCTGCACCTAAAATTTGAGCCATTCTTACCTCTGCAGGTGTTTCATAAGTTGGCCCACTGAAGAATGCATAAACACCTTCTTGAACTTCCATATTTAATTCTTTAGCACATTCCTTTACTAATTCTACATTTTTTGGTTGATATGCTGTTGACATATCAGGGAACCTTGGTCCAAATCTTTCATCATTTGGTCCAACTAATGGATTGCTACCACTTAAGTTTATATGATCTTTTATTATCATTAAATCTCCTGGTTTAAAGTCTTTATTAGCCCCACCAGCAGCATTAGTTACTACAAGTGTTTCCACTCCTAAAGCTTTCATAACTCTTACTGGGAAAGTTATTTCTCTTTGAGAGTATCCTTCATAATAGTGGAATCTACCTTGCATAGCAACTACTTGCTTTCCTTCAAGCGTTCCTAAAACTAAACAACCAGCATGTCCTTCTACTGTAGAAACTGGGAAGTTTGGTATTTCATTATAGTTAATTTTTACAGGATTTTCTATTTTATCTGCTAGTATTCCTAATCCAGATCCTAAAATTAATCCTATTTGTGGATTTATGCTAGTTTTTTCTTTTATAAAGTTAGCACTTTCTTGTACCTTATCAAACATGTTTTTCATTTGTATGTCCTCCAATTTTTATTTCATTATGTCTTGTTTGAAACTTTTACCTACCTTAGGCATTTTAACATTTAATATATCAGTAACTGTTGCACCTATATCTGCAAAGCTATCTCTTATACCTAAATTAACATTTTTATTTATATTTTTTCCATATACAAGTAGTGGTATATATTCTCTTGTATGATCTGTACCCTTATAAGTTGGATCATTTCCATGATCTGCATTTATTATAAGTATATCACTTTCTTTCATGGCACCAATTATTTCTGGTATTCTTCTATCAAACTCTTCTAATGCTTCTTTATATCCATTTACATTTCTTCTATGACCAAACTTAGAGTCAAAGTCAACTAAATTAGTAAATATTAAACCTTTATTTTCTTTTTTAATATAACCTATAGTTTCATCCACACCATGCATATTATCATCTGTGTGTACAGCTTCAGTTATACCCTGTCCATTAAATATATCTTCTATCTTTCCTACCGCTATAACATCTAAATTTGATTCTTTTATGTTATCTAATACTGTAGGTTCAAATGGATTTAAAGAATAATCTCTTCTGTTAGAAGTTCTTGTAAATTCGCCTGCTTTTTTACCAATAAAAGGTCTAGCAATTACTCTGGCAACTGCATTATCTCCCATCATTATTTCTCTAGCTATCTCACACATTTTATATAATTCATCTAGTGGTATAACTTCTTCATTTGCAGCTATTTGGAATACACTATCTGCTGATGTATATACTATAACATCACCTGTTTTTATTTGATGCTCACCAAACTCATCTAATATAGCTGTTCCAGAAGCAGGCTTATTTCCAACTACTTTTCTTCCAGTTCTAGCCTCAAATTCATCTATTATCTCTTTTGGAAAACCATTTTCAAATGTTTTAAAAGGAGTTTCAACTAATACTCCCGTCATTTCCCAATGTCCAGTTGTAGTATCTTTACCTTGAGATAATTCTGCACATTTTCCATAAACTCCAATTGGTTCTATTTCATCTTCTATAAAATCTGCTCCATCTATATTTCCTATACCTAACTTTCTTAAATTAGGGATACTTATATCATTACACTCTTTTACTATATTTCCTAAAGTATTTACACCCTTATCTCCGAATTTTTCAGAGTCAGGAAGTGCTCCTATACCAACACTATCAATTACCATCCATATTACTCTATTCATTTTTAGTCCTCCTTCATAGCTTATGTTCTAGGATGTTTTTCTTTCATTTCTTTTCTAATGTTTTTATTTATATGATTTATATAACTTTGTAAACTTGATAAATTTGAATTCCCTAATATTTTACTAACCACAGCTATATTTGCACCATTATTTAAAAGATGAATTGCAAATGAGTGTCTAAGCATGCTAGGGTTTATATTTTTATTTATATTAGCTTGTACTGCATATTTTTTTATAATCTTCCAAAGACCTTGTCTTGTAAATCTATTTCCTAAAGAGTTAACAAATAAAGCATCTTCATTTTCATTAGCTAATTTAGGCCTGCTTTCTTTTAGATATTTTTCTAAATATACTTTGGTTATATCTGGAATAGGAATAACTCTTTGATTCTTTCCAGAATTACAATATATATATTCAATATCTAAGTCAAAGTCCACCATATTCATTTCTACTAGTTCAGATACTTTTATTCCAGTTCCATATAAAACTTCAAATATAGCTTTGTCTCTAATTTGCTTTGGAGTATCTAGCTTTGTAAAATTTAATAAAGCATCAATCTCATCTTCAGTTAAAACATCTACATTTTGTACTTTTACCTTTGGTTTTTTTATATTTCTAGCAGGGTCATTATCACTATTTCCATAAAAAAATAAATACTCATGAAAAGATTTAATCGATGATATCATTCTTGATATAGTTGATACAGATATATTACATCTTTCTAATTCTATCAAATATGCTATGATATCATTTTCCCCTACATTTTCTAAATTTATATTTTTACTATTTAAATATTCTACATATTTTTTTATATCTGTAAAATACGATGCTACAGTATTCTCAGATAATTTTTTTTTAGTTTTTATATATTTTATGTATTCCTTTACGACGTCCATGGTAAACTCCTTTTATTTGACTAGGAATTGTAAGATATTAATAAATATCAAGTTTGATATTACTTGTAAAAATAATGTAGCTATTATTATTATTATTAAATTTAATAAATATCGTTTTAATAAAAATATCATGCTATTTTTATTATTAGTTTTAAATGCTTTAATAAATTCTTTTGCATAATTAAATGAGATTAATAAAAGCATAATTGCACCAGGAATTAATGCAAAATTCTTAATTAGAATTACAAATAAAACTTTTATACTTTTATATTTTAAAAATAATATACAGCTATTTATAGTATAGCCTATTGATACTCCTTTTAGCATAAAAATTAAAATTGATATTGGAAATGTTACTACCAATAAATTAAGTATACCTATTATAGACATAAATTTAAAGTCTAATTTTAAATTTGACAATATAACATCTTTAATAACTATGCTTTCTCTAGAGCTATAATATCTCTCAATAGATTTAACAGATTCATTAATAGAGTTTTCATACCCTGGTAACACTTTATTTAAGCATGTCCCAATAATAACGAATACTACAAATAAAATCCCAACTAATATTATTTTCTTATTAAGTTCCTCATAATAAACTTTTCTTCCATACGTTCTTCTCAAATTTATAACCTCCTCTTGTATCCTACAAAATACTATGTAAGAGAAGAGGAGGTTATTCCTTTTATATTAATTCTTTTGTTATTAACACTCCAATTGAAGTTTTTGCATCTTCAATTTCATTTCTTTCTATCATATTATATACATCATTAATATCAAATTCTTTAACTTCTATAACTTCATCTTCATCGAAATTTGTATCTCCAGGTATAAGATTCTCTGCTAAAAAAATATATATTTTTTGGTTAGAAAATCCTGCAGATGTATAAAACTTATGAATTAATCTTATGTTTTCTGCACTATACCCTGTTTCTTCTTTTAATTCTCTAATAGCACATTCTTTAGGATTTTCACCTATTTCGATTTTACCTGCGGGAATTTCCCATAATTCTTTTTCTATAGCTTTTCTAAATTGTTTTACTAATATAACTTTTTTATCATTAGTTATAGCAACTATGCCTACAGCCCCATTATGTTCAACTATTTCTCTTTTTTGGTAACCTCTGTTCGGTACTTCTACAGTATCCACTCTTAAACTAATTGTTTTCCCCGTATATACCCTGTCACTACTAATAGTCTTTTCCTCTATCATAACAAACCTCCATTAAGTAATATGCTGCTGTACTTGCAGCTTGGAAGAACTCCTTATCCTGATCATAATTTCTTCCCATACTTCTTACTTTTAGATTAAAGAACTCTAGATCCTCCTTAGTTCTATCGTTATTGATATATACTATGTTGTGCTTACTATCTAATTTATTACTCTTTATTTGCTCCTTAATTCTATCTAGGCTATCATCACTATATTTAGTTATAGGTATATTCACCTTCACATTTACAATGTCGTCTAAAACTGTAATGCTATGATGAGATATTCCTTTGTGTCTCTCTCTTTTGTCGGCAAAACTAATTCTAGGAATTGCAATTGGATTTCCATTTAGTTTTTTAACAGCGTCCAAAATAGGACCTTGTTCTATACCAGTAAATCCGTACTTTGTTCCTGTTCCAGCTATCCCTGGTCCCATACTAACAAACACTGCATCTGCATTTAATACTTCTTTTGCAGTTATTAAAGCCGTATATATGTTTATACATTCATAGTCACCACCAAATGCATTACCTATAGTTATTGTTGCATCAATTAATTTTTTATTTTTTAAAGACTCTACATTTTTACTTAAATATATAGGTAGTGCTGCTCCATCAGTCATTATATACACTAATTTTTTATTAGGATTATTTCTTTTAAAAGATGCTACAAATGGAGTTAACATACTATGTAAAGTTCCTACCACAACAGGCATATTATCTAAGCTTTTAAAACCTTCTATTAAGTCATGATATTTACTTTCTTGTTCTTCTACTGAATCAACTTTTACTTGAAATGGTGTGTATCTCAATTTCATAATATGTCCACCTGGTGTAAAGCTTGATTCTATATTATTTAAGTTAGATATAACGAAGTGGTAACCACCTGTTCCTAAACTTAGTTCCACAGCAGTTGTATTTAATATAACTTCATCTCCTACATTAACTTCTCCACTCATTTTAGGATAATTATATGCTTTTTGGATATTTCCATTTATATTAACTCTTATATCATCTATATTTTCACTTTTATCAATTATTTCTTCCACTATACCAATTCTTTTACTTATCATAAGATTACCTTCCTAACTTATCTATAAAGTTTAAAATTTTATTATTCTCTATTATTTTAGTTAATGAGTATTTTTCAGTTAATAAATGTATTAAAATTAAAAATACTAACCAGATAATCCTAATATTAAAAGAATATCCAAATACCATTAGTATACCTATAGATATTCCAAGCACATTTGATCCTGTATCTCCCATCATAGCCTTCGCTTTTAAATCAAAATTAAAGTAAGCTAATACGTTAGGAAGTATAAGTAATGGTAAAACCTTTATATATCCTGTAAGTGTTACAAATATTGATATTATAATTACTAAGTATACTTTTATAGCTCTTCCTGGTCTTAAATCCAATAAATTCATTAAATTTGTTGATAAAGCTATTATTAGAGTATTTATAATTATATTTGGTATACTCTTAGAAATAGATAATGATATTAAAATACCTATAAATCCACCAAATACAGCTTTAAATCCTCCAGTTGTTAGATTTCCTTTAAAAAGACTTTTGAAATGTCCTTTTAATCCACTAACATCTCTATTCCCTATAATGTCATCTAATATACCTGCAAAGAACATTGATATCATTCCAAATATAAATACGAATACATATAATAAATTTCTAGGATCTTTAGTAAAATAAATTAGTATTATACTATTTATAATAATCATTGGTAAAAATACAATACCCATACTTACAGGTATCATATCTTTTTTATAATTTGGTCTAACAACATTGCTATTTATAAGTAAGTTTTTAAATAAAGGAATAATAGCATATGTACCTATTAAACCTACTAAAAACAATACTATATAAAGTATATAATTATTCAAAATTAACTACCTCCATTCTTTCTTTTTCTGCTTTAGAACTTTCTTTATGTGGTAGTATTGCTTTCCTCTATGAATAAACCCTTTTAAATTTCTTCCAGTTTCATTGTGAGTCATATTAACTAATACTTCTTTTATCTTATATCCATATTTTAATATATCTATGGTCATACCAACTTCAACACCATAACCAAATGGTATCTCATTAAATTTTTCTAAAACTTCTTTTTTAAATAACCTTTGCCCTGATAAAGTTGCGTCTAATTCTACACCTGTCATTTCAAATACAGAATCTTTTGCTAAGCCCTTTACAAATCCTAATCCACCTTTTTTCTTTGCAGGTGGGAATTTCGCTATTACTACATCAGCTTCATCATTTAATATAGGGTCTATAAGTTTTTTTACATCACTTGCTGAGCTACCTAAATCTGCATCTAAAAATCCTATAATATCTGCATTCTTCATGGCTATTTTAAGACCATAGTTTAATGCATATCCTTTACCTTTATTTTTATCTAATTTTAATACTACAATTTTTTCACTGTTAACTTCTGATGCTACTTTTGTAGTATTATCGCTTGATCCATCATCTACAACTACTATTTCATTTATTTCTTTTATATTCTTTATAGCTTCTAATGTATTTTTTATTCTAGATTCTTCATTATAAGCAGGTACTATTATACTTATGTAAGGATTCATAGTTATCTCTCCTTCTTATTTCTTATATGGTATTAAACTTGTAGCCGTATCAGATACTCCAAAATCGCCTACAACATTTCCATCCTTTAGAACTAACACTAATGCTAGTTGACCACTACCTTGATTTATATTATCTATTGTAGTAACTTTATTATCTGAATATAATTTTATATTAGATGTTTTAGTATCTAAACTTTCTACTGCAACTAAATTTTTCTTTTCTTCTCTTAATTTTTCTATTAATAATTTGTCTATTGATTCAAATTGAGCTTCATTATCTTTGGCATTTCCATCAGAACTTAATACTACTGATGTATATGCACTATAATTATCTTCTAGTTTATTTAAATCTAAAACTTTTAATTCTTGTAAATATTCTAATGTTTCTTTTGAATTATCATCTTTTAAGCAATCAGAAATATAAGCTATTAATTCTTCTGTACTATTAATTTCTGTACCAAGCTTAGTTGATATTTCTTTTAAAGTCGTTTTATCTGTTATATTACTATTTAAATTTATATTAAATACTATATTTCCATTTGCTTTACCTATACAATTTTCTATATATTCGTTATTTATATTATTATTTATAGATATTATACCTATATTTTGATCCGTTAGTTCTTCTGATATTAGTTTGTCTGAATTATTATTAATATAATTTACTAATTCATCATATTCTGCATTTGTATCTTTTAATAGTGCCTCTAATTCATTATTATTTTTTCTTAAATCTTCAAATTTAGCATCTAAATCATCTATTATTTGAGCTTGTTGTTTACTTAATTCTTGATCATAATTTAAATTAAAACCTACTAATATACCTATTCCTAGTGATATGAATATAGCACCTATTGTTACTATATAATACTTCATATTTATATGCATCTTAATCCTCCTAAACCTACATTTGTAGTAATAACCTAAACTTTAGCTGCATTAAATGTACAAATTGTTTCACACTCGGTGAAAAAGATGCAACTATTAATATTGGAAATAAAGCTGTTAATATTAATGCAAATATATACTTTAGCTTTAATCTGCTTCTATACAATAAGTTAACACCCTTTGCATCAATAAGTTTTGATCCTATTTTTAATCTTACTAAAAAAGTACTAGCCATACCTTTTCTACCTTTTTCAAGGAAGTCTATCATATTTGAATGAGTTCCTACAGCTACTATAAGTTCTGCCTTATATTCATATGCTGTAAGCATAGCTATATCTTCACTTGTACCTGGAGCTGGGAAAACTATAGCATCTAATCCTAAGTCCTGAACTCTTTTTAGTCCTGGTGCTCTACCATCAGTATATGCATGTACAACTATTTCTTTTGCTTTTTTTAAGGCTTCATCTGTTACACTATCCATGTCTCCAACAATAACATCTGGAGTGTATCCAAATTCAAGTAAAGCATCAGCTCCACCATCTACTCCTACAAGTATTGGTTTCATTTCTTCTATATAAGATATTATTGCACTTAAATCTTCTTTATAGTCTTGACCTCTTACAACAATAAGGACATGTTTATTTTTGTAGTCAGTCTTTACTTTCGGAATTTCTACTTCTCCTAAAATAAATCCTTTTTCTTTTTTTGCATAATCGATTGTATTATCTATAAACTTATCTAATTCAACTCCTAAGTTTTCATATGCTAATTTTATTTTTTGTGAAACAGCTTTTTTATCTAAAAGTTCACCACTTCCTACAAGTTTTCCATCCTTATAAATTTGCCCATCTATAACTTCTATAACCTGACCTTCTTCTAGTTCATTAAATAACTCTTCACCTATATTATCAACTATCAGTATGTTTTTTTCAGTTAATATTCCTGGCCCTTTATTAGGGTACCTACCACTTATAGATGGTGCTGCATTTATAACTAGCTTAATTTTTCCTTCTACTAAAGAGTTGGCAGCAACTTCATCGATATCCATGTGATTTATTACTGCAATTTCTCCTCCGGTAAGTCTTTTCGCAAGCCTTTTAGTCTTTCTATCTACCTTAATAGGGGCTTCGACTCTCATATTTTAACCTCCGATATCTTTTAAAATCAAATTACATTATAGCATTATTTATCAATAAAAGAAATATTTTAACATTTTTTTATACACTAGCTAAAATTCGTACATTTTTATATACTCATTTATTAAATTTTACATTTATCATTTTTATATTCAATACCTTAATATTTCATATACAGATTAAACTAAATTTATAAGAATTTCTTTTTCATTTAATTTTGGATTTGACATAACTTTAGATAATAATATATTTAATTTCTCACCTATTTCTTTGCCTCTATATCCAATATTTTCTAAATCCCTTCCGTTAATATTTAAATCTTTTAACTTATAACACTCTTTATTTTGTTCTATTTTTATAACTCTATTTATAATATTATCTAATATAAAATTTTTTTCTTTTATATTAGAATTGCTCTTAGTATTATATAAGTTATTTTATAAAATACCTTTTTAATTCTAAAGCTTTAAGTAAAAGCTTTGGACCAACTTTATTTAAAATTAATTTTATATTTACAGAATCTATGTTATCATATTCCATTAACATATAATTAACCATATTTCCACATTCATCTTTAAATTTGTTAGAATAAATTAATGTATTAATTATGCTTCTTGAAGGAACTTTATTTTGCTTAATTATATATTCTAACATTGCCATTCTTTCTACTAAATTATTTGGACAAAACTTTAATAAATTTAAGCTAGATTCAAACTCTTTATATCCATTTTCACTAATGTATGAATAAATTCCTATTGATTTAAATATACCAGTTTTATATAAAAGAATTATATTTTGAGGATTATCACTTAAAACCATCTTAGAAAATTCCTCTGTAATTCTTTCCTTACTTATCTTTTTTATAATATCAGCATTTTTATATATGCTCTTTAATGTTTTTTCTTCTATTGTAAAGTTTAATTTGCTACTAAATCTTATAGCTCTTATTAATCTTAATCCATCCTCATTAAATCTTTCATCTGGATTTCCCACTGTTTGTACTACTTTTCTTCTTAAGTCTTTTATTCCATCAAATTTATCTATTATTCCTACTTTATCATTATATGCTATTGCATTTATAGTAAAATCTCTTCTTTTTAAATCCTCATAAATATTTGTAGTAAATTCTACATCTTTAGGCTTTCTATTATTTTCATACTCACCTTCAATTCTATAAGTAGTTATTTCATATATTTCCTTATCTATTATAACTCCTACAGTACCATGCTTTATACCATTATCTATAATTTTAAAATCTTTAAAGATATTGATTATATCTTTTGGCTGGGCATTGGTAGTTATATCATAATCATTAGGCTTTATTCCAAGTATACTATCTCTTACACATCCCCCTACTATAAATGCTTCATATCCATTTTCATACATCTTATCTATTATAAATTTAACTTTTTGGGGTAAATAAATTTCCATTTTATATCTCCTTGATTTTCATTTAATGTTATTAATTATATGGAATATTTAAATATTTTACTAACACTTCTACACTTATTTTATGCTTTATACTAAAAAATAAGCCTTCTTTTATGAGAAGGCTTATTTAGTCTAAATATATAAAATTATTTTACCATACTATGTTCTAATCTTAATTTATCAGCAATCATAGCTATAAATTCTGAGTTTGTTGGTTTTCCTTTTGTATTATGTACAGTATAACCAAATAATTGATTTATTGTGTCTACCTTACCTCTGCTCCATGCAACTTCTATTGCATGTCTTATAGCTCTTTCTACTCTACTTGGTGTAGTATTAAACTTCTTAGCTATACTTGGGTATAATTCTTTTGTTACTGCTCCTAAAAGTTCAACATTGTCTATTACCATTTTTATAGCTTCTCTTAAATATAAATATCCTTTTATATGAGCTGGTACACCTATTTCATGTATTATATTAGTTATCTCTGTTTCTATGTTCCCAGAATTTTTAACAAAATCACTTCTAGTCATTTGTATATCGCTATTAACTCTAGATTTAGGCTCTATATGAGCAGTCTTATTAGATACTAACTCTCTTATTCTATTTATAAATATTACAAAGTCAAAAGGTTTTACTATATAGTAATCAGCACCTAAATTTATAGCACTTTGAGTTATCTTATCTTGACCAACTGCAGATAGAACTATTATTTTTGGCATTTTTGGTATGTCCATTGCATTTAATTTTTCTATAACTCCTAATCCATCTAAATGTGGCATTATTACATCTAGTACTAATAAATCTGGTTGTGTTCTCTTAACTAAGTCTAATGCTTCAATTCCATCCTTAGCAATCCCTAAGATTTCTATATCATCTTCATTTGATAGATATTCCTTTAAAACTTGACAAAAGTCTTTATTATCATCAGCTAAAACTATTTTTATTTTTTCGTTCACTAAAATTCCCCCCATTAATAAAACATTCTCTTTTACCTACAGAAAATCTATTTTTATTCTAAAATATAATTCGACATAGTAAAATTATAATCCTTCATAATAATTTAAATTTTCTCTTCTATTTTTCATTGTATCATTTCACTTATAAAAATGCCATATCCTTTTTTCGGATTATTCTTAAAAACATGAGTTATACTGCCTATAAGTTTATTATTTTGTATTATTGGAACTCCACTCATACCTTGAACTATACCACCTGTATAATTAATCAAGTCTTTATCAGTAACCTTTATCACCATATCTCTATCTAAGCTATTATTAGATATTATTTTTTCTATTACTATATCATATGTTCTTATATTTCTATTTTCATCTTCGAAAAGAATTACAGCATCTCCAATTTTTACATCTTCTTCTTTTCCTAGTTCTATTATATTACTATTCACCTTTGCCTTTCCTAATAAATTTCCATAAATTCCAAAATTAGAGTTATTATTAAATTCACCAATTGCTTGACTTAAATCAAATTCTGCATTTATTTTACCAACTGTCTGTAAATTTCCCTTTATAATATCTAAATTATTCGCATTATACAAATATCCTTCTTTTATTTTTAAAAGTTTATTCGTATCTACATCTGTAATAGCATGACCTATTGCAAAAAAAGTATCACTACTTGGATCATAAAAGGTCATAGTACCTATGCCTGAAACCTTATCTCTAACCCATAATCCTAATCTATATGTATTATCTTCATATTTAACTTTAATATTTTCTTCCTTATATTCATTATTTCTTATAAATCCTACTTTTATTTCATCAGCCTTTAAATTATTAAGTATATTAGATACATCGCGACTATTATCAATATTTTCACCATTTATTTTATTTATAATATCTCCAATCTTAAGCCCTCCTATATACTCAATATCATCTTCTTCGTATCCTATAACTAAAACTCCATCTGTACTTGCTCTAATACCAACAACATTACCTAATGGATATACGTATTTTTTATCAATATCACTGTTTAGAGCATTTATAGTTTCTATACTTAAATTCTCACTATTCGTACTAAAATACATTAAGATGCCTATAATAAAAAACATAAATAGAGTACGACATATAAACTTAATATTTTTTTTCACATCTAACATTTGTATTCTCCTAAATTTTCTATTTATGTTTTTATAGTTCCTTAATTGTAAATTTTTATGCAAATACTGATTATTTTATAACTTAAATTATAAAAAATAAGGAGTATCTAATACTCCTTATTTTTTTGCCAATTCTATAATCTCACTGGCATGTTCTATTGTTTTTTCAGTTATATTGCTACCTGCAATAAGTCTAGCTATTTCATCACGTTTTTGGATATGATCTAGTTTTCTTATACTTGTAAATGTTCTTTCATTCGATGTATTTTTTTCTATACAATAATGAGTATCTGCATTTGCTGCTATTTGAGGTAAGTGAGTTATACAAATTATCTGTTTTTTCCTAGCTATTTGTGATAACTTTTCACCTACTATTTGCGCTGCTATACCACTTATACCCGTATCTATCTCGTCAAATACTAATGTATCTATTTGATCTATATCTGATAATATAGTTTTAAATGCCAACATAAATCTAGACATTTCTCCTCCAGATGCAACTTTGTATATTGGCTTAATATCTTCTCCAAGGTTAAATGATATCATAAATTCCACATCATCTTTACCTTCTGAAGTAAAGTTACAATCCTCAAAGTTAACTTTAAATACTACATTTTTCATATTTAAACTTTTTAACTCTACTAGAAGTACTTCTTCTAAATTTGACGCAACTTTTTTTCTAGCTATACTTAAATTTTCAGCTTTATTTTTAAGTATTTTTTCAAGTTTAAGTATTTCTTTCTTTAGTTGATCCACTTTTTCATCTCTATTTAAAATTTCATTTAATCTATCTTTAGTTTTTTCATAAAAATCAAATATTTCTTCTATCGAGTTTCCATATTTTCTTTTTAAATTATTAATTTCATCTATTCTTATTTCTATTTGCTCTAATTCATATGGTTCAAAATCTATGCTATCTTTATAATTTCTTATTTCTCTAGATATATCCTGTAGTTCGTACATTATTCTTTCAACATTTTCATTATATTCACTTAATACTTTATCATATTCCGAAATAGAACTTAATTCTTTAGATGCATTACCTATTAAATCTACAGCATTTACACTACCTTCATATAAATGTTGATAGCTTAAGTTTAAATTACTATATATTTTTTCACTATTTCTAAATACATCCCTTTGCTTAAGCAAATCTTCATACTCATCTTTGCTTAAATTAGCTGACTCAATTTCATTTATCTGAAACTTTAATAAGTCTATTTCTCTTTGTATTTGCATATCATCCTTATTTTCAGTTAAAGTGTTAAGAGCTTGTCTAACTTTAGTGTATTCTTGATACATATCCTTATACTCATTTTTCAAATCTATTAATTCATTTTCACCAAATAAATCTAAAAATTGTAAATGAGTTTCTTTATTAAATAAAGCTTGATTTTGATGTTGACCATGAATATCTATTAGAGTAGTTGCAATTTCTTTTAAAACTGATAGCTTTAAAGTTCTACCGTTAACTCTAGCTACACTTTTTCCATCGCTATATATTACTCTAGTTATAACTAGTAAATTATCTTCATCTAGCTCTATATCATATTTATCAAGAACACCCTTTAAGTGAACACTCTCTGAAGAAAATATAGCTTCAACGATTCCTTTTTCTGTACCCTTTCTCAAAAACGATCTATCATATTTTTCGCCTAAGCATAAACCTAGAGCATCTATTATTATGGATTTACCTGAACCAGTTTCTCCCGTTAATATATTTAAATTTTCATCAATTGTTAACCTTAATTCTTCTACTAAGGCACAATTTTTCATATACAATTCAAGGATCACTTTAAAATCCCCCTTTATTTAAGTATAATTTTTATTTATTTAAATTATGAGAATCTTCAACTACTTTTAATACTTTTTTATCATAATCTTCTTTATTAAACTCATATCCATCATTTGAATTTTGTAAGTATATTAAGTACTCAATATTACCTTCTGGACCTTTTATAGGTGAGTAATCTAAATCTAATATAGAGAATCCTATTCCCACTGCAAACTCAGATATCATCTCTATTACCTCTATATGTGTAGACTTTTCTCTTACAACACCTTTTTTCCCGACCTTTTCTCTTCCAGCTTCAAATTGTGGTTTTATTAAAGCAACTACATGACCTCCTGGTCTAACTAATTCTTTAGCTTTAGGTAAAACTAATTTTAAAGATATAAAAGAAACATCTATAGATGCAAAATCTGCAAATTCCTTTGTATCTTCTATAGTAACATGTCTTATGTTTGTTCTCTCCATACAAACAACTCTTTCATCTTGTCTTAATTTCCAAGCAAGCTGACCATATCCAACATCTATAGAGAATACTTTTGTCGCACCATTTTGAAGCATGCAATCTGTAAATCCTCCTGTTGATGCACCTATATCCATACAAACCTTTCCATCTAGTGTTAGTCCAAAGTTTTTCATTGCTTTTTCAAGCTTTAATCCACCTCTACTAACATAAGGTATAGGATTGCCTTTTACTTCTATTTTGGCGTCTTCTTTTACATCTACACCAGCTTTATCACATCTTTGATTATCTACAAAAACAAGACCTGCCATTATAGCTTTCTTTGCTCTTTCTCTACTTTCAAAAAATCCTTGCTCTACTAATAATACGTCTATTCTTTTTTTCATAAAACTACCTTCCACACTATAATTTTTTTATTCTAGAAGCAATACATTTTGGTGATAAACCTACTGCTTCATACAGCTTATCTGAATTACCTTGATCTACAAAGGTATCATTAATTCCTATATTTTCAACTTTAACATCATAATTATTATTTATAATAAAGTTATTTATTCTACTTCCAAAACCACCGGATAATGTATTATCTTCAATTGTTATTATTTTTTTATGTTCTTTACATACTTTATGAAGTAATTCTTCATCCATAGGCTTTAAAAATCTAGCATTAATTATAGTAGGATTTATATTTTCATTTATAAGCAACTCTTTTGCTTCTAATGCATGCTTTACCATATTTCCAATTGCTAATACAGCTATATCCTCACCTTCATCTATAACTTCATACTTTCCGACTTTTAAATTATTATATTCTCCTTTATTTAGGTAATAAGCATTTCCTCTTGGGTATCTTATTGCAACAGGTCCATTAACTTCTAAAGATAAATCCATCATTAGTTCTAATTCTTTACTATCTTTAGGAGCCATTACAGTTATATTAGGAACAATATTTAAGTAACTTAAATCAAACATTCCATGATGAGTTTCACCATCATTTCCTACTAAACCAGCTCTATCAATTAAGAAAGTAACATTTTTTTTAGTTATACATACATCATGTACTAATTGATCAAATCCCCTTTGTAAAAATGTTGAATACACTGCAAAATAAGGTTTCATTCCTTCTTTTGCTAGTCCTGAGGCAAATGTAACGGCATGTTGTTCTGCAATGCCTACATCATAGTATCTATTTGGAAATTCTTTCTCAAATAAATCTAACCCTGTACCTGATGGCATTGCAGCAGTTATAGCTACAATTTTATTATCTTTTTTTGCCATATTAATTAACTTCTCACCAACAGCTTGAGATATAGACTTGGTCGATGATGGTTTTACACCTTCTTTTATATCGAACTTTGAAACACCATGATATTTATCCGGCTGTTCTTCTGCATATTTATAGCCCTTACCTTTTTTAGTTATTACATGAAGCAAAACAGGACCTTGCTTATTTTTAGCTTTATTTAATATTTCAGTAAGTTCTTTAATATTATGTCCATCTATAGGTCCATAGTATTTTATTCCCATAGCCTCAAATAATTCACATTGTTGTGGTGTAAATTGACTTACAATACTATCTTTTACTTTGCTTGCTGTTTTATATATTAAATTACCTGCAGATGTAACCGTAAATATTTTTTCTACTTCATCTTTTACCTTATTCATAGTTGAATTTCTTATTATACTTGATAGGTATCTAGACATAGCTCCTACATTTTTATCTATTGACATCTCATTATCATTAAGTATTACTATCATGTTTGTATTTAAATAACCTAAGTTGTTTAAAGCCTCAAGAGCCATACCTCCAGTTATTGAACCATCTCCTATAACTGAAATCACATTAAAATCTTCCTTTTTTATATCTCTTGCACATGCGATTCCTAAACCTACCGAAATAGATGTACTACTATGACCTGTATCAAATATATCGTGAGGGCTTTCTACTTCCTTCGGAAAACCACTTAAGCCTTCAAATTGTCTTAATGTATCAAAACTATCCTTTCTTCCTGTAAGGATTTTATGTACATAAGACTGATGTCCTACATCCCAGATAATTTTATCTGTTGGACTTTCAAAAACCTTATGAAGAGCCAGTGTTAATTCCACTACACCTAAATTAGATGCTAAATGTCCTCCAGTTTTAGAAACTGACTTAACTAAAAATTTTCTTATATCTTTAGCAAGTATATCTAGTTCTTCATTTGTCATGCTTTTTATGTCTTTAGGACAGTTTACTTTATCTAAATATTTATACATTTACCTTCACCTTTTATTTGATTTATTTTATAAAACCGATTATTTATAACTAATAAATACTTTATACTATTTTTTATAATTCCCTTATATATAAAAAAGTCTTCCATAGAAGACCAAATAACACATATAGTTTCTATGTAGTTAGAAAAATGAATATATCTTATTATTGCCTAAGATATATTCATTTTATAACTTATTTATAAAACATTAGAAATTATATCATATAAACTTATTTTTTTCAATTTTATGCCATCACTAGAGCTACTAATACTCCTAATATAGCCCCCATCCATACTTCTACAGGAGTATGTCCTATCAACTCCTTTAGCTTTTCTTGCTCAATATGTTTTCCATGATGTACATCATCTACTATTTGATTTAATATTGTTGCTTGCTTTCCTACTGCTCTTCTAACTCCAGATGCATCATACATTATAATTAAAGCAAATACTACAACTATTGCAAAGTCTGTAGAGTTAAATCCTCTTTCTAACCCAACTAATGTTGCCAAGCTTGTTACAAAAGAACTATGAGAGCTCGGCATCCCTCCAGATGTAAGTATTCTAGCTAGATCTATACGTTTTGATTTTCCTGTAAATATTTTTATGAATTGAGCTAAAAAACAAGCGAATATACTTATGCCTAAAACTTTGTTGCTAAAAATTTCTGAAAAAAAGTTCATTTTTCCTCCTTAATACTCTCTATCTATGATATAATCGGCCAAACCATCTAAAAATCCACTGTCTTCTTTTAAACCTTTAATATTTTCTTTAGCTTCATCAATAAGTTGTTTCGCAACTAATTTTGATTCATCTAACCCTAGTATTGATGGGTATGTTGACTTATGATTTTCTATATCACTACCTACATGTTTACCAAGCTTAGACTCATCGCCAATTATATCTAATATATCATCAACTATTTGGAATGATAATCCTATATTCCTTCCATATCTAGTTATTTTTTCCAATTCTTCTGCATTAGCATTACCTATTATTGCACCCGCCCTCATACATCCAATAATAATCGCAGCAGTTTTATTTAAATGGATAAAATCCAATTTATCTTTAGATATTGTCTTATTTTCACTTTCAACATCTACAACTTGTCCACCTATCATACCGTGTATACCCGAACTTTTTGCAATTTCGTTAATTGCTCTTAAGTATTTTTGTGGATTTTCTTTATTTATTGAATTAGATAACATTACTTCAAAAGCGTAATTTAAAAGTGCATCTCCAGCAAGAACTGCCATTGCGTCTCCAAAAACCTTATGATTAGTAGGTTTTCCTCTTCTTAAATCATCATTATCTAAGGCTGGAAGGTCATCATGTATTAGTGAGTAAGTATGTATCATTTCTATAGCTACAGCAAATGGTAGTACATCTTCTTCATTTCCTCCTACTATTTTACAAGCCTCTAAAGTTAAAATTGGTCTTAATCTTTTTCCACCAGCTTTTAAACTATAGTTCATAGCTTTCATTATAGTTGCTTGATATCCTTCTTCTTTTGGCATATATTCATTTAATAAAGATTCTATATATTTAGATTTTTCTTTTAGAGACTCTTTGAATTCCATACTTATTCCTCCCTCATATCTAAGTCTTCTTCTACTCCTAGGGCATTAAATTTACTTATTTTTAATTGAGCATCTTCCAGTAATTTATTACAATATTTATAAAGACTTATTCCTTCTTCATATAAACTTAATGATTCATCTAAGCTTGCACCCTTAGACTCTAGCTTTTCTAAAATTCCTTCTAATTTTGTATAAGCTTGTTCATATGTTAAATCCATATCTATACCTCTTTTTTACTTATTATTTTTTCTATAATACATTCTACATTTCCATCTTTTAATATTATATCTATATCATCTTTAAATTTTACTTCTTTAATGCTATTTATAACTTTACCTTCTTTTTGAACTATACTATATCCTCTATCTATTGTAGATAGCGGACTCAAGTTATGAAGTATAGCTCCAGTATTAGCTAATCTTTGCTTCTCAAACTTAAGATTATTTTCGACTTCAAAATTTATTTTATCATATATTTTGTCTAATTGTATAATATTATCTTTTATTATGTATGATTCTAGGTAATTATTTATCTTTTCAAAGGCTGAATTTAACCTATGTTTATCTATTTGAACCTGGCTATTTAAAGATTTATTCATTCTATTTTTTATATTATTTAATTTAAACTCTAAATCATTTAAAGATGGGGTTGCTATTTCTGCTGCTGCTGAAGGAGTCGGAGCTCTCATATCAGATACAAAGTCACATATTGTAAAATCTGTTTCATGTCCTACTGCTGATATTATTGGTATTTGAGAATTAAACACTTCTCTAGCAACGATTTCTTCATTAAAAGACCAAAGTTCTTCTATTGATCCTCCACCTCTACCTACAATTATAGTATCTACATTTTTCATATTGTTAAAAAATTTAATTCCTTCACAAATATCATTTGCAGAATTGGCTCCTTGTACATTTACTGGATATAGCTTTATATCAATTTTAGGATACCTTCTTTTTATAACATTTATTATATCCCTTATTACTGCGCCTGTAGGAGAAGTAACTACACCTATTGCTTTTGGTATTTTAGGTATGGCTTTTTTATATCTATGATCAAATAAACCTTCTTTACTTAATTTTTCTTTTAATTTATTAAATTCTATATAAAGATTTCCTACTCCCTCTATTTCAATTGAGTTTATATATAATTGGTAAGATCCATCTCTTTCATAAACAGATATGTATCCACTAGCAATTATTTTAATACCATCATGTAAATCCATACTTTTATCATAATTATTTTTAAATATAACACAGTTTAACTTAGAGTTTTGATCTTTTAACGAAAGATACACATTTCCACTGCTATGTATTTTTAAGTTTGATATTTCGCCTTTTACTTTAAGGTTATATAATATTGGGTCATTTATTAGAATTCTTTTTATATATGAATTTGCTTCACTTATATCTAAGGCTCTTAATTTCATATCTACTCTCCTAAGTAAAAGTTTTTTAAACCTATTATTGCACATCCTACTGCATTATCAGTTGAATATTCACTTTTAGTAAAATATGATTCTATTTTATTCTTCCTTAATTCATTTTTAACCTTATTAGATACATATTTACTTGCAGATACTCCACCTGCAAACACAACTTCATCTACATTGCACTTTTGGCTTATATATAATATAGATTTTATTATATTTCTAGATATAGTATCTAATAATAATTTACTTATATATTCTTGGTTATAATCATTTATAATTTTATTTATCTGATTCTCTATACCAGATAAATTCATATATCCTTCTTTTACAGATGTCTTTAGTCCATATTCTATTCTTTCATTACAATTCATAGCATTTTCATCTAAATATTTTCCTGCTGGAAACTTATATCCCATTTTAACTCCGATTCGGTCTATAAGCTGTCCAAAACTTACATCCTTAGTTCCACCAACTATTTCTATATCATAATTTAAACCGTTATTATTTATTAAAAGAATTTCAGTTGTTCCTCCAGACATATGTACAGATAAAAACTTATTTTTATTTTTAATCATATTAGTTAAAAGGCTTGCCTCAATATGATTCTCTTGATGAGTAGTTTCATAAAAAGGACAATTATTTAAGGTACTAAATAATCTTCCAAAATTACTACCAACAGTAAAAACAGGCATATATGATTTTTCTACTGGTCTTGGTTTTGTTGATGCACATATACCACATACATTATATTTTTCAATTATAGAACTTATTTCACTGCTTATTTCACCTAAATTGTTAATATGCTGAAAAACAGCTTCACTTTGCCTTAATCCATTTGAATTATCTTTAACTTTAAGCATTATTTTTTTATTAAATATTACTTCTTTATCTAAAGATATAGCTGCTATAGAAGTTGTATAGCAGCTAGTATCAATTCCGATTATTATATTATTTTGCTTCAAGTTCACTTATAACGCTTCCTAATATACCATTTATAAATTTAGGAGATTTATCATCACAGTATATTTTTGCAAGTTCTATCGCTTCATTTACAGAAACCTTTTGTGGTACATCATCTATTGCAATTATTTCAGCTATAGCTAATTTTAATATAGCTAAGTCTACTTTTGCTATTCTATTTACCGTCCAGTTTTTTGCATTAGAGTTAATTAAAGCATCTATCATTTCATTTTTTTCTTCTAATGTTACACATATTTTCTTTATGTATTCTTTATCTATTGCTTCGTCTATATTTATACCATCTAAACATAACTCTGGATTGTTTGAGTGTTGTAGTCTTAACTCCTCATATCTATTTAAGATGTATTCTTCATTATTTTCTATGAATTGATCAACTAACATGTCTAAATCCTCTACGTCCTCTTTTGTTATGCTAGTTTGGTAGATTAATTTCATTGTATATTCTCTACTAGTTACTTTTCTTGATATATTTTCTTTTTTCATCAGTCAAATCCTCCTTCAGTCTTTATTATATACGTTTTGCAATAAAAAACCCTCTGATTTTTCAGAGGGTCCATATTAATTTTTCTTAGATTCTTCTTTCTTAGCTTCTTTTTTTGCAATCTTTGCTTCTTTCCTTGCTTCTTCTAGCTCAGTTTTTTCTTTCTTGAAGCTAATTCCTTGAATATGTATATTTACTTGAGAAACTTTTAATCCTGTCATTGTTTCAACAGTATTTTTTACATTTTCTTGTATCTTTAAAGCTATATCTGGTATTGATATTCCGTAATCTATTAATACCATTATATCTAAGTTAACGTCCTCGTCTTCTATTTGTATCTTTACACCATTATTGTTTTTTAATAGTTTGTCCGTAAAAGTTGTGATAGTCTCTACGCCTTCAACTTCTAGTGCAGCAAGGCCTGCTATAGTAGCTATTACATCATTAGATATTTTAACTTGTCCAAAATTATTATTTTCCATGATAAATACTTACCCCCTATTTAAGGAACTATTTTATATTTATAATACCAAATACTATTAAACTTTGCAAGAAAATAAACCTCAGTAAATTCTGAGGATTATTTTCAACTATAATATATTTATATATTAACCACTTTATTATTTTTCTAATCAATATGATTTTTTACATAATATTATTCACTTTTATTATTCATTACTTTTATATTTTCATATTTTACACCAGATTGTTCTGCTACTAAGTCAAATATTTTAGCTGCATCTTCTTTTTCTAATTCATTTTCATTTACGACTACATTTACTACATCATCATTTATGTATACTAAAGCATTTTCAAATCCTTTTGTGCTTAACAAGTTTTCTATTTTTAATTCAGTTTCTTGATCTTTAACTAATTTTAATTTCATCTCAGAAGCTTCTTTTCTTGTTTCTTCTGATGTTGATGGATTGTTTATCATTTCATTTAAGTCTTCTGCTAAATCATTTCTTTGTTTTTCTCTAGTCATTTTCATGTCTAATATGTATGAAGATTTTTGCATATTTGCTTCTGATGTTAATTGTTCTTCTATCTCTTTACTTGTTTCAGTTACCTTCTCTTCAACTTGGCTAGTATTAGTATCCGTAGTATCAGCACTTTCTTTAATTGAATTACTATCTACTATACCAACTTCTGTACTATCACTCTTATCTGAGTTTTTATCTAGTTGTGCTTGTTCATAAGCTTTAAATTCTTCTGAAACACCTAACGCTGACTTCTTGCTAAGTTGATAATTTGCCACCCCAACAACAACTAACATAGCTGATAATGTTATTACTACAAATCCTCTGTTTTTATAATTAAATTTCATTTTTATCCCCCCGGTTATATATATATTTATTTATTTTGAGTAAATCTCAACTTGATGCCCTTGTATTTGTAATGCTGTTTGGACTGCACTATAAAGCGTTTCTTTTACTTTAGAATCCGTTGCTCCGCTTGAAACAACTATTACACCCTTAACTTTAGCTTCGTTAGTCTTTAATATAATTGGAGTATTTGAACTTGAAGTTATCATTGTTTTATTTTCACTTTCAGTTGTAACTGTTCTTTCACCACCTTGAGAGTCTTTTTCTTGAGTTGTCTCAGTTGTAGTATTGCTATTATATGCTGGTTCTTGTTCTTCACTTGATTCAAATGTGATCATTACATCTACGTCTCCAGCTCCACTAATTTTAGATAATATTTTTTGCAATTTTTTTTCTAAATCTTCTTCTTCACTAGATTTTACTTCTTGTGTATTTGGCTCTTGTGCTTGTGATGTATCATTATTGTCGCTTATATTTTTATTATCAGGAATACAAGATATTATTATTAAAGCTAGTACACAAATAATTCCCAAAGATAATAGAGAGTATATCTTTTTTTTATCTTTTTCATTTAAGTTTTTAAACATTTACTCAACCCCTATTAATCAATTTCTATAGTTTCAATTGAAACATCAAGTATTTTGACTAAGTCTTCTTTAAGTTCATCTTCTTTTAGATTTCCTTCTAATTCTTTTTTATCACCTTCATCTTCGTTAAATACTTGTTCAGTTTTTTCTTTTTCATTAGATTGTATGTCCTCTTTTTCACTTTTATTACTAATATTTTTTTCTTTTAGTTTTATATTACTAATATCCGATCCGTCAAACTCTATATCTTCTAGATCATATCCATATTCGTCTAGCTTTAACTTTAACACTTCTTTTAATCCATCTTCATATCCATTAACTAAACTATTAGTTCCGCTTTTACTTGCAAGATTATTGCTACTTTCTAAATATTCTTTATTATAGTCGCTCATTACCTTTAAGATTTTATCTTCTAAAGAAGTGTTTCCTGAGAAAAAATTAATTATGGGAGTTATAACTATAAATACAAATATAAAATTTACTACAACACTTATATATGGTTTCATTTTAGATTTTGGTAATATCATATCGACTATACCTACTATAAATGCACCTATCAAAATTGTTATAATCCACGACTTCAAACCTTCCATCATAAAGTTCCCCCCTATTGAGTTACTGCACTTATTGATGTTAGTATTGCAACAGTAACAAAAAACATAATCATAATAGCAATTACACAAGCAAGCATTATAATCATTAAGTTTGATACATCATTCAAAAAACTAGACATTCCATCTTCACCTACAGGCTCTACTACAATTGCAGCTGCCTTATATACAACTATTACTGATAATACTTTTATAATTGGTATTAAACAAATACCAACTAATAAAACTAGTCCTATTCCTCCGAAAACATTTTTTATAAGTTGAGATGAAGATAGTAATATATCTACTGAATCTGATACAAATCCTCCAACTACAGGAATAAAATTTCCAATTGCAAATTTAGCTGTTTTTACACTAAACTTATCAAAGCTGGTTACATATATTCCTTGAATAGATACTAATCCTAAATACACAGTAAACATAGCTCCTATAGTAACTATATTTATATTTTTTATGAAAGATGCTAGTTTATTTAACTTTATACTTTTTGATAAATTATTTATTATTAGAACTGAAAATGCTATTGTTATAGATGCAAACATAAACTTTTTAAAAATAATATTTATTAAAGTTACTCCACCTAAAAATATTGGGTTTAAAGCTGTTGATGTTATTGAAAATCCCATTAAAGTTAGAAATGTTATTAATATTGGCATTAATACTTGCATTAGTTCGATTGTGTTATCTATAGTTTTATAGCAAATACTTAAGACATCCTTAAATCCAATCAAAGTAAGAGATACCATAGTAATAAATATAATATAAGTTGTTATTTTGCTTATATCTCCTGATGAAAATGAGTTTTCTAAGCTTTTTAATATAGAAGATAATAAAGCTAGTACTAAAATTATAGTTGCTACTCTTAAACTCGTTTTAAACTCACTAAATATTGTAGATACGATTTTATCTTTATCAAATAAATCTAATATATTATTTTCTCCACTAATTAGGCCTTTTACAAATTGTTTTAAATCTATATTTTGAACCGCAACATCTTCTCTTATATATTTTTCTATTTCACTTATATTTATATTACTAAGTTGATTATCTATATAAGAATCAATACTGCTTTGGGCTCCTTTGTAATCCTCACTATTTTCATTATCTTGTGCAAAACACATTGTAAATGTATTAAATACAATAAATAAGATAATAAAAATAACTAATTTATTTTTTTTCATAAGTAATCATTCTCCTATGGTATTATATTTAATATCATTTCTACTATTGATAAAAGTATAGGGAATGACATAGTCATAACTATCACTTTTCCTCCAAACTCTAACTTTGATGCTATATTTTTTTCTCCACAATCATTACAAAGTTGAATAGCAAACTCCATAATATATGCAATACCAATTAATTTTATTATTAAAGTTATATACATATTGGGTATATTCGCTTTATTAGCTAAATCTTGTATTCCCTCTATGATAAAGTTTAATTTAAATATTACAGATAGTAATATAATTACACCTGTAATTATAGCTATAAAATTTGCGATTTCTGGTCTATCTTTTTTTATTACTAAACAGAGGGTTGTAGAAATTATAGCAATACCTACTAACTGCATTACTTCCAAGATAATCCCTCCTCTTTAGTAAAGCTGAAACATTGTTCTAACAGTATTAAATAAATCACTTATTTCAGTTAATACTATTCCTAAAACTATAATTACACCTGCTAAGTTAGTAAAAGTTGCCCAGTCTTTCCTATCTGCCTTCTCTAAAACCATGTTAAGCACCGATATTAATATTCCTACACCTGCAACTTTTAATATTAAAGTTATATCCATGATTATCCTCCTATATTAAAATTATTCCTATCCCTATTCCTAAAAACATAATAAGTTGCTTGTACAAATTTCCTTTTTTGCTTATATCTTCTTTACTATCTGTAGTTAAATTCTTTAAATTTTCTACACTAAGGTTTATCATTCTTTCTTGAGATGTAACATCACTTTTACCTAAAATAAGTATCAGCGTTTTTAACTCGTCCACCTCCTTGTTTTGTAAATATGTTTCATTAGTTAAAATAAATAAATTATCCTCTACTATTTCATCTAAAACTTTCTCCTTATTACTATTTAAATCATTTGCTAAAGCTTTAAAGAACTTGTAAAAACAATATTCTTTTTTCTCTCCTATTCGACTAAATATTTCTTCTAATGTATATAACCCAAAGGATAAATCTATCCTTATTATCTCTAATATTCTTATGAGATCATTAATCTCTTTATGCCTCTTTATATAAGACTTATGTATAAAATCACCTATTAGATAGCTACAACCTACTAGAATTCCTATAATAATAACTTTAATTTGCAAAATACCATCTCTTTTCTTCTAAATCATAAATTTTTTCTACCGTTCCTGGGCCTTTTCGTGCAGATAAAATTATAACCTTCTTAAATAGTTCTTTGTCTAATAAGCGACTTAATTCCTTTCTTCCTTGTATATCATCAATAGAATTACCATGTACCGTAGTAATTAGGCTTACACCGCCATTTAAAGCTGTATATAATGCCTTTATTTCTTTTTCATTACCTATTTCATCAGTTACTATTATATTAGGTGACATAGACCTTAAAAGCATCATTATTCCTATATCCTTAGGGCAGGTTTCTATAATATCTGTTCTTATACCTACATCCATCTGTGGAACACCTAAATATGCTCCTCCAATTTCATTACGTTCATCGATTAATGCAACCTTCATTCCTTTAAATCCATACTTTTTATTACCATTACTTAAATTTCTTACTATATCTCTAAGCAATGTTGTCTTTCCACACTGAGGTGGTGATATAATCAAAGTATTATTTACTTGATTTTCTCCTTTGACAATATGTTCTAACACTTTATCAGAACACCCTATTATTTCTCTTGAAATCCTTATATTTAAAGATGATATATGCTTAATATTTTTTACTTGTCCATTTTCAAGTATTACCTTACCAACTATTCCAACTCTATGCCCACCTCTTAATGTTATAAATCCTTTTGTTATATCGTCCATAAATGTATGAATAGAATATTTACATATTATTTGAAAGGTTTGTTCTATATCTTCTCTTGTAACTATATATGGCGTATTCATATTTAGGTCTAATTCATTTTCTTTTTCATTATAAAAATAATCTTTATTATTAGAATTTAAAATAAGTGGTTTTCCTGACCTTAATCTAATTTCTTCTATATTAAGATTACTTTTAGGTAGTTTTTTTATTTTTTCTCTTAAGTTTAACGAAAGAGAGTTTATAATTTCATCAGATATAATTTTCATATCTTGTCCTCCTTTCTCGTTTATATATGTATATTTACTTGTCCTATAAATTATTACAAGTCTTAAAAATAAAAAATAAAGCTACCTAATATTAGGTAGCTTTATTTTTTATTTCTCTTCATTTTTTATTTTTTTAGCTTCTTCTTTCTCTTTAGATTCTTGTACAAAATTCTCTATGTCTTTTAAAACATTACCTTTAGCAAATTTTATACCTTGGTTTATAGCATTTTTTATAGCTTTAGAATTTGAACTTCCATGAGCTTTTATAACGCCTCCATTTACCCCTAATAACGGAGCTCCTCCATATTCAGAGTAATCCATAAAATCTTTTAATTCTTTTAAATCATTTTTTAATAACATTGCACCTAGCTTTCCTTTTGTACTAGATAAAAATGTTTCTTTTAAAAGTTTCATAACTGACATTGCTACACCTTCTGCTGATTTTAATAGTATATTACCTGTAAATCCATCACATACTATTACATCTGCTTTAGCATTTATAACATCTCTAGCTTCTAAATTACCTATAAAGTTTAAATCCATACCTTTAATTTCTTCATAAGACTGCTTTACTAGCTCATTTCCTTTACCTTCTTCTGATCCTATGTTTGCTAATGATATTTTTGGATTTTCTATACCTAAAACTTTTTTCGAATATATATTTGTCATAGCTGCAAATTCTACTAAATTTCTAACCTTGCAATCAGCGTTAGCTCCACCATCTGCAATTAAAGTCATTCCTCTTTTTACGTTTGGTATTGCTGGACAAAGACAAGGTCTATCTATTCCCTTTATTCTACCTACTACAAATAACCCTCCTGCAAGTAAAGCTCCTGTGCTTCCTGCAGATACTATGGCATCAGCCTTACCTTCTTTTACTAATTGTAAAGCAACTACCATAGATGAGTCTTTTTTACATCTTATTGCTTTAACAGGCTTATCTTCATTTTCAATTATCTCTGTCGTATGTATTATCTCTAGTTTACTTTTATCAAACTCATAATTAGAAAATTCCTTTTCTAATATATCTTTATCTCCAGTTATTATTATATCTACATTATATTCTTTAATTGCACTTACAACGCCTTCTACGTTGGATTTAGGTGCATTATCGCCACCCATTCCATCCACTACAATCTTCATAATAATCTTCCCTCCTAAATTTGTATTATAAAATCACTTACCTTATATTATAAATCAAATTTATAAATTTAACTCTAAATGAGCACTAATATATTATTAAATACAAGTAAAAAAAAACATGTAGAGTAATCTACATGTTTTCTAGAAGTTATTATTTAGAAACAACTTCTTTACCTTTATAATATCCGCAATCAGGACACACTCTATGTGGTAATTTTGGCTCATGACATTGAGGACAACTTACAAATCCAGTTGCAGTCATTTGTGAGTTAGCCGCTCTTCTCATTTTAGTTTTTGATTTAGACGTTTTACGCTTTGGTACTGCCATTTACGCCACCTCCTTAGTCATTTTTAAACAAATCTTTTAATTTAGCAAAACGGGGATCTATAATCTCCTCGTCGTTCGCAGTTTCATCACAAGAACATTCTTCTTTATTTAAGTTAGCTCCGCACCCTGGGCAAAGACCTTGACAATCTTCATCACAAAGTACTTGTGAAGTTAAATTAAAATCTATAGTCTGTTCTATTATATCAAGAAGATTTACTTCTTGTCCATCATATATGAAAGCATCATCATCCTCAAAACTATCTTCATCAAAGTCTTCTTTTACTAAGAATCCTTGTATGTCATAGTTAACAGGTACTTCCACTTCATCTAAGCATCTTGAACAGTTGTCCATAAGTGTAAAATTAACATTAACATCGATATATAAACCTTTGTTAGTGTTTGATATTTTACCCTCTACATTAATAGGTGAAGTTAGCTTATATGTGCTATCACAATAATTAATAGTATCAATTTTTTGAGAAAAATTCAAGTCTAATTTATCAGTTTCTCTTCTGTTTAATTTATCTAGACTAATAATCATCTTTTCACCTCAATAATATTGCCAAATTTATTATACAAATCTCCTCATTGTTTGTCAAGTATTTTTACTTGATAGATAAATTTGTAAATAATATGAAAATAAGTTAAGGTAGGTGATTAACCTACCTTAACTTTATTATATCCAATTAAAGTATTTTTAATTATTTAACTAAAGCTACAGTATCTCTAGCTATCATTAATTCTTCGTTAGTTGGTATTAATAATATTTTAACTGCAGAATCTTCTGTAGATATTACTCTTTCTTTACCTCTAACTTTGTTAGCTTCTTTATCTAACTTCATTCCTAAGAATTCCATATTTGAAGCTATAGCTTCTCTCATGTCTATTCCATTTTCACCTACACCAGCAGTAAATACAACAGCATCAACACCGTTCATTTCAGCAGCATAAGATCCTATATATTTCTTAACTCTTTGAGCATAAGCATCTAAAGCAACTTGAGCTTTTTCATCACCTTTAGAAGCAGCATCTTCTATATCTCTGAAGTCACTTGATATACCAGTCATACCGTATACTCCAGATTGCTTGTTCATTACGTTATCTATTCCATCTGCATCTAAGTTTTCTTTTCTCATTAAGAATGGTATTATAGCTGGATCTATATCTCCACATCTAGTTCCCATTATTAATCCTTCTAATGGAGTGAATCCCATAGAAGTATCTACACATTTTCCACCATCAACAGCAGCTATAGAAGCTCCATTTCCTAAGTGGCAAGTTATTATTTTAACATCTTCTATGTTTTTACCTAGCATAGCAGCAGCTCTTTGAGATACATACTTGTGAGAAGTTCCGTGGAATCCGTATCTTCTTACACCGTACTTAGAGTATAACTCATGAGGTAAACCATATAAGTAAGATTTTTTAGGCATTGTTTGATGGAAAGCAGTATCAAATACAGCTACCATTGGTACTCCTGGAAGTATAGCTTTACAAGCATCTATTCCCATTATGTTTGCTGGGTTGTGAAGTGGAGCTAAATCTATACATTCTTTTATTGTATTTTCAACTTCTTCAGTTATTACTACTGATGAAGCGAACTTTTCACCACCGTGTACAACTCTGTGTCCAACAGCTTCTATTTCGCTCATTTCTTTTACTCCACCGTAAGTTGGATCAAGAACAGCGTCTAATACTAATTTTATAGCATCTTCATGGTTTTTCATTGGTTGTTCAACTATGTACTTACCTTCTACACCATCTTTTTCTTGCTTAAGTATAGAACCTTCTATACCTATTCTTTCAACTAAACCTACACATAAAACAGCTTCATTTGACATATCTATTAATTGATATTTTAATGAAGAACTACCACAGTTTAATACTAATACTTTCATTAGTATACCTCCTTAAATTTTATCAATATCTTTTAACAAGTCTATTAAGACTTTAAATTTAACAATTTTTGTACGATTTCTAAATGAAATTTTGTATACAGTAAACATTTATCATAATTAATATATCACTTTTTATATTAAAAGTACATAGTATTTACAGAATATTTAATGTATATTTCAAAATACTTTTCCTAGGTATTATTTTTCTATTTAACCTAATATTATTATATGAATATTAATTATTTTAAACTTATTTAACTTATACATTACTGATAAGTTTCTAGATTAGATCTTACATACCTCTATTTTTTATATTTATTTTAATTTGAAAATTATATATAATTTTTATTTGTAACATACTTTAATGATTAAACAAAGGAGAAATTTTATGAATATACTTGGACTAGTTGTAGAATATAATCCATTTCATAATGGGCACTTATATCATCTAACAAAATCTAAAGAAATAACTAAGGCTACACACACAGTTGCTATTATGAGTGGTAATTTTCTTCAAAGAGGAGAACCTGCTTTATTTGATAAATATACTAGAGCCAAGGCAGCTGTAGAAAATGGCGTTGATTTAGTTATTGAATTACCTACTTTATTTGCTTGCCAAAGTGCAGAAATTTTTTCTCATGGTGCAATAACTACATTAAATTCTTTAAATTGTATAAATTCTATTTGTTTTGGTAGTGAGGTTGGTGAAATAGATATACTTTATGCAATTTCAAAAATATTAGTTGATGAACCTGATTCATTTAAGTTATATTTAAGAAAATATTTAGATGATGGCATACTTTTCCCTACAGCAAGAAGTAATGCTTTATTTGATTATATAAATGAAAATAATTTAGTTACTATATCTAAAGATGAACTTTTGGATATACTTAATTCATCTAATAATATTTTAGGTATAGAGTATATAAAGAGTATACTAAAATTAAAAAGTACTATAACACCTTTTACTATTACAAGGATGAGTTCTGAATATAACTCAGAAGAAATAAGTAGTTCTATTTGCTCTGCCACAGCAATAAGGGCAGCATTAAAAGAATCTGATGATATTTCATTTGCATCAAATGTAGTTCCTGTACCAACTTTTAATATAATAAAAGATAAAATATCTAATAATTTTAATCCTATCTTTGATGAAATGTTTTTTGATATTCTATCATCAATAATACTTAGAGATAGTAATAATCTAGATTCTTATTTTGATGTTAATGAAGGAATAGAAAATAAAATTTACCAAAGTATATTTAATTCTAAATCCTTAAATGATTTACATTCCTTAGTAAAATCGAAAAGATATACTTTAACTAAAATTAAACGTATACTTAACAACATCTTACTTGGTATAACTAAAGATGATATCAATCTTGTTAAAGATATGAACTATATACCTTATATAAGAGTTTTAGCTTTTAATGATAAGGGTCGAGAAATTTTAAAAACTATAAAAATAAATTCTGATGTTAATATTATAAATAAATTTTCAAAAATTACTTTTGCTTTAGATGATATTAAATTTAAAACTTTAATCGACTATGATATAAAAGCAAGTAATATGTATAATATGATTTATTATAAAAATAATATGAATTTACTAAAAGGACCTATGGACTTCTATCAATCACCAATCTATGTTAAATAAAAAATTAAAATTACAAGCTACCACCAATTTTAAATTTTGGTGGTAGCTTTATTTTTATTTAATATATTTTTCCTGGATTCAATAAATTTTTAGGATCAAAAGCAGATTTTATATTTTTTATTATATCCATATACACTTCACTTTGAGATTCGTGTAAGTATTCTTTTTTAGCATATCCTATACCATGTTCGCCTGAAACTTGACCTCTTAATACCCTAGCCTTGCCATACATATGATTAAAAGTTTCACTTAATTTTGCATTCCACTCGTCTTCACTCATATCATCTCTAAGTACATATACATGTAAATTTCCATCACCTGCATGACCAAAACTTTTTATTCTAACATTTAACTCTTCTTGTAAGTCATGAGTATATTTTATAAATTCAGCAACTTTATCTCTAGGAACTACAACATCACATTCATCCATCTCAGTTGTAGATGCTTTTATAGCTTCTAAAAATGCGCCTCTAGCAGACCAGATAGAATCATTTCTTTCTTGTGTATCAGATATAAATACATCATATGCCCCACACTCTAAACAAAGTTTAGCAACTTTTTCATATTCTTTTTCAATTTCTTCTTTTGTATTTCCATCAAATGTTAATAATAAGTATGCATCAGATGTATTATCTGGGAATTTTTTACCTAGAAAATCTTCTGCTGCAAGAATAACATCTCTTTCCATAAATTCTACAGCTGTTGGGATTGACTTTGATTTTATTATTTTAGGCACAGTATTTATTGCCATCTCTAAATTTGGAAATGGTATCAATAAACTTATAGCTTTTTTAGGAAGTGGTAATAACTTTAATGTAGCCTTAGTTACTATGCCTAAAGTACCTTCAGAACCAACAATTAAATCTTTTATTGCATATCCCGAACTATTTTTAACTACCTTCCCTCCTACATTTATTACTTCACCATTAGGAAGCACAACTTCAAGTCCTCTTACATAGTCTCTAGTTACACCGTATTTAACAGCTCTCATTCCACCTGCATTAGTATTTATATTTCCTGCTATAGTAGCACTTTTTTCTCCTGGGTCTGGTGGGTAAAATAAATCTTTTTCTTGTACATATTGACCTATAGTCATAAGAAGAACTCCTGGTTCAACTGTTAATGTTAAATTTTCCTCATCTAATTCTAATATTTTATCCATTTTGCTTAAGTTAATCATTATACCACCATGTATTGCTACTGATGCTCCTACAAGACCTGTTCCTTGCCCTCTTGGTGTTACAGGTATATTATTTTCATAAGCATATTTCATTATTTTAGATACCTGTTCTGTACTACGCGCAGTTATAAGAACTTCTGGATATTTCTCAACTCCACCTAATTCATCATGAGAAAAATCTTCACTTATTTCATCACCAACAATTACATCCTCCTTATCACAAATACTAAGTAAAAAATCTATATCATTTTTATCAATAGTCTTATACATAATAATCCCCCCTTACTATTCTTCAGCTGTTGCAGCTATTTGTAAACTTTTTTCATCTATTTTTTCTATTAATTTAGGTATTATTTCATAAATATCACCTATTAAAGCCATATTTGCTACATCAAATATAGGTGCTTTTTCATCTTTATTTATAGCGATTATATAATCAGATCCGCTCATACCTGCTACAAATTGAACAGCTCCAGAAACTCCACAAGTTATTATTAACTTAGGTTTTACAGTTCTACCACTAAGACCTATTTGCTTTCTAGGATCTAACCATCCAGCTTCTACCATAGGTCTAGTTCCACCTACTTGTGCTCCTAGTTTATCTGCTAACTTATATATCATTTGCATATCTTCCTCTTTTTTTATTGCTCTACTTGCAACTACTATAACTTCTGCATCTTCAAGCCCAACTTCTTTGGTTTTAGGTTTAACATCTAAAACATTTATTTTAGATATTAATTTTTCTTTATTTATACTACATAATGTTACCTTTCCTGTTGGTGATTCTATTTTCTCTGGCGCTGAGAATATTTTATATCTTACTGTTGCAAATTGTGGTCTATGATTAGGAGTGTGAATATGAGCCATTATATTACCACCAAAGGCTGGTCTTATTTGATCTAAATCAGTATTTTCTTGTATATCAAGTATCGTACAATCAGCTGTAAGACCTGTTTTAAATCTAGCAGCAAGTCTTGGAGCTAAAGATCTACCTAATGTAGTTCCACCAACTAACATTATTGTAGGCTTAATATTATGAATATAATCTTCTACTGCAGCTGTGTATGGTTCTATTCTAAACTCTTTAAATTCTTCATCATCATATACAAATACTTCATCTACACCATACGCTAGTAAATCATCACATTTATCTTTTATATTCTGACCTACAAATACACAGTATACTGGATGATTTATTTTTGTAGCCATTTCACGAGCTTTACCTATAAGTTCATATGTTACTGGATGTATTTCTCCTTCATGATGATCTACATATACTGTTATTCCTCTCCATTCATCTTTATTTATGCTTTCTCTTTTTTCTTCTATAAATTCAAAAGCTCCCTTTGGTCCATTTTTTACGCATAACTTACACATTTTACACCCTGCACCAATTTCTATTTGACCATTTTTCTCCTCCATTGCGCCAAAAGGACATACTTCTAAAACACTTTTTATATCTTGAATTTTTTCCATATTTACAACTATTCTTGCCATTTTAAATCCCCCTTAAATTAATTTTAAATCCTTTAATTTATTTGATAGTGCTTCACTTAGATCATCAGCACTTCCTCTTAATATATCCTTATCTGTATTTGGTGTTGGAGGGAATATTTTTAAAACTTGAGTTGGAGATCCATTCAAACCATAATTCATTTCATTTTTATCTTCAAAGTCATTTAATGAGTATATCGGTATTTCTCTGTTTTTTGTTTCTATTTTTAATTTAAATGAAGGAAGTCTTGGTTGGAATATATCTTTTTCTACTGTCATCAAACATGGATATTTTATTTCACATACTTCTAATGTATTTGGCATATCAATTTCAACTATTATGCTATCTTCTTTTACTTCTATTATTTTAGTTACATTTGTAACATGAGGTATATTTAAAAATTCAGCTACTTCAGGACCTACTTGAGCAGTATCACCATCTGTAGTTTGCTTACCACAAATTATAATATCTGGATTACCCATTTTCTTTATACCTTGAGATATTGTATAAGATGTTGCTAAAACATCTGCTCCTGCAAACTTCCTATCACTTATTATAGCTCCTTCATCTGCCCCCATCATAAAGCTTTCTTCTATGATTTGTTTAGCTTGAGGTGGCCCCATTGTTATTACCTTTAATGTTGCATTATGTTCTTTTTTTATTCTAAGTGCAGTTTCAAGTGCAAATAAGTCATAAGGGTTCATTTTTGAATCTACACCATCCCTTTTTAAAACACCTGTAGCTTCGTCAACTTCCAACTCTGTTGTACCTGGAACTTGTTTTATACATGTTAAAATCTCCATTATTACTCCTCCAATACTTTTATTTAATTGATACAGTTTCCTCTTTATTAGAATCTACATTAATATTTTCCTTTGACTTTACTATTACAGATACGCCATCTGGAATAACTGCTACTTTTGCATCATTTCCTTTTATTTCAAATGCCATCTCTAAAGCTTCTTTAAATGTATATGCATGTTTCATATGCATACTTTTTATCATATTAGGGCTACACTTATCTGTCACCATTATTACAGTATATTTTTCTAGTATTCTAGCTAATATTTGAAATTCCCATTGATCCGGTACTGTATCACTCTTTTTAACTTTTCTTACATTTTCTAATATTTCACTTGGTGATTTTGCATTTGCTATGTTATCATAAAAAGATTGCCCTCCATGACCATCATTACAAGCTGATACCATAATTATGACTCCACCTTCTATACATGTTGCCTCAGCTGCAGTCATACCTTTTACAGATTGATATATATTCTGATCTAATGGGTATCCTCCATTTGTACTTACTACTATATCTGCCATTTGAGCATCTATTTTAGATAAATTAGTTACAAATTCACATCCTGCCTTATGAGCTTTATCTACATCACCTGCAAATGATGCTATTACTTTTTTATCTTTATCTATAACTACATTGACTATAAATGCTAGCTTAGCAGTTTTTGCCGCATAAACCATATCTTTATGAATAGGATTATTTTTAAGTATCCCTGTTCTTGCATTCTTACTATCTATAAATTCACTACAGTGGTTATACATAATAGTTTTAGCTGATGCAATTCCTGGAAGTATACTTTTTCTTCCTCCTGAAAATCCAGCAAAGAAATGTGGTTCTATAAATCCTTCTGCTATTAATAAATCTGCTTCAAAAGCTACCTTATTTAAATAGAAGTCTCCTCCAGATGGAAGTACTCCAGCTTTAACCATTGCACTATCATCTGTAGACACATGCATTATAATCTCTTCATTATTTACTATTTCTTCACCCATCTTGTAAATTAATTCTTCTTTAGTGCTTGGTCTATGAAATCCAGTTGCAACTATTATCTTTATATTTATATCTGGATTACCGTCTCTTAATCTTCTTAAAATTATAGGCATAGTAACTTTACTGGGAACAGGTCTAGTATGGTCACTAGTTATTATTACTACACTCTTTTTACCTTTAGCTAATTCTTCTAATCTCACTGAACCTATTGGATTATTCATAGATTCTTCCACTATCTCTTCTTGAGTTTTATCAACTACATAGTTGTGAGCCTTTGATTTTAATACCGCTAATAAGTTTTCATCTGGAATATTTAACTCCATTCCCACCTTTGAATAAGGTACTCTTAAAATCGACATACATTCCTCCTTATAATAATTTTTATCTTATATAAATGGTAAAAAACTTCCTATATAAACTAAAATACCAAGTATCAATACATATCCTAAACAAAATTTTAGTGTTGAACCAAATATCTTCCCTTCACTACCTATTAATCCAGTTGCTGAAGTTGCAATTGCTATACTCTGAGGTGATATCATCTTACCAGCAGTAGCACCTGCTGTATTCGCTGCTGCTATCCAGTATGGATCTATAGATAAAGATTTAGCAGCTTCTACCTGAAGTCCACCGAATAATATATTTGCTGATGTATCACTTCCTGTTACAAATGTTCCTATAGCTCCTAGTAATGGTGATATTAATGGATACATATTTCCAGTTATTGCACATAGACCAAATGATATTGAGCTAGTCATTCCACTGTGAGACATAACTTTTGAAATTGCAACTATTGACATAATAGTTACAAATGATTTAGAAAGTTGCTTTACAGTTCTTATAAAAACATCTATCATTTTCCCTATTTTTACTTTTTGTATTAATCCTGCAATGAATGTTGAAATTATTATTATCATACCTGGTGTATTTATCCATACAAATGATGTAGGTGATGCTCCTTCTCCACTATAAATTTGTATTGTACTGCTAAATCTAGCCAATAGTGTATTTATTCCTTTACACAATGGGCTGGCAATTAATATTAATATACATAAAAGTATGTATGGCAACCATGCAAGTATCCCTTCTCTAGTAGATACTACTGATACATATTTAGAAATTGTAGATCCATTTTTGTCTTGTGAGTTTATATTTTTATTAGATTTTTTATTCATAGCCTTAGCCATAAGTATGGTACATAACATACTGCATAAGCTTCCTATTAGTGCAGGTAATTCTGCTCCTAAGTATTTCGCTACGAAAACCTGAGGTATAGCAAACGTTATCCCAGATATTAAAGTTATAAAAAATACCCCTTTAATGGCCTTAAAACTTTTTTGAGTTAAGATAACTAATGCAAAAGGAATTAATACAATAAATCCTGATAATTGAAGTGAAGTTACATAACTTAATTGAAGAACATCTAATCCTGTGACTGATGCTAGTGTTGATACTGGTATTCCTATAGCTCCGAATGCTGTTGGAACAGTGTTTGCGATAAGACATATTATTGCTGCAAATATGGGATTAAAACCTAGAGATGCTAATATACTAGCTGGTATTGCTACTGCTGTTCCATATCCTGCAACAGCTTCTAAAAATCCACCAAATCCCCATGCTAGTATAAGAACTTGTATTCTCTTATCTGTGGTAATACTAGATAACATATTTTTCATAGTGTCCATAGTTTTAGTTTCAACAGCTAAGTTATAAGTAAATAGTGCTGCAACTATAACTAATAAAATTGGCCATAAAGCTACTGCCATTCCCTCTAATGTGGCTGTGGCTACATTTAATACTGGCATTTTCCAAAATACAAGTGCTATGACTATTGTAAGAATAACTGTGAAAAAACATGTTTTGTGTGCTGGTAATTTCATTACTCCTAAAGATACTATAAGCCAAATAATAGGAATTATAGCTAGAATAAATAAAATATACTCATTCATCAAGGATCCCCCTTAAAATTTTATTAATTTGTCAGATACTTGAATGATGGTCAGTGGTATTACCACTTCACACTTAAATAGTATTACCTTTATTTATAATATCAATATTTATCTTTATATTAACAATCTTATTATTTTATATAATTTTCTTTTATAAGTCTCATATGCTCTTCCATCTTTTTATATGCTAAGTTGGGATCTTTATTTACTATAGCATTATATATGTCTATATGTTGATTTAATAGTATTCTTTCATCTGAATATCTATTAATGATCTTCTCTCTTGCATCTTTTATGAAAGCTTCAAATAATTTTGATGATGTTAAAAAAAGACATTCAATTAAATAATTTTTACTTATAGAAGATATTTTATTGTGAAATTTTTGATCTAATATTACTAATACTTCATTTCTATTTTTTCCATCTATTTCTTCTTTCATTTCTTTAATTATATTTTCTAGTTCCATAGCCTCACGATTTGTTATTCTTTCACTAGCAAACTTAACTGCTTCTAATTCTAGTGCTTGCCTTAGTTCTATTACTTCATGCCAACTTCCATTGTTAAGCTTAAATAAAAGTGATAATGGTTCAATTAATGATTTATTTATATTTGAACATATAAAGTTACCCTCACCTTGTTTACTTTCTATTATACCCATAGTCTCCATTACTCTAATTGCTTCTCTTATAGATGTTCTGCTTACTCCCATTTGTTCAGATAACTCTCTTTCTGACGGAAGTTTATCACCTTTTTTAAATTCTCCCCTAAATATACTCTCTTGAATTTGTTCTATAACTTTCTCATATACTTTTTTATTAACTATATTATTGAACATATTTCCCCCTACAAACCAATTGCGTTTAAATAAATTTTTAATTATATTATACTCTATTGTTAAAAAAATGTGGAAGTGGTTTTATATTCATACAAGCCTCATTAATTTAATATAATAAAATATATTATTTACTCAAGGTGGTGTTTATGAAAAAAAATAAAACAATATCTTTCTTTTTACCAATTATCATAGTACTATTCTTAATATTTGGAATTATTATATTCCCTCAAGAAGCTATAAAGTCTGCAAAAGATGGATTTAATATATGGGCAAATGTATTAATTCCATCATTACTTCCATTTATAATAGGAGCTAATTTAGTTGTAGATTTAAAAATAGTTGACTTAATAGGTATAATTATAAACCCTATAACTAAATTTATTTTTAATGTTTCTGGCAAAAGTGCCTTAGTATTTGCTATTTCAACAGTTTCTGGATATCCTGTTGGAGCTAAACTTGCATATGATCTTAGAGATACAAATCAAATATCATCTTCTGAAGCACAACGACTAGTATCATTTTGCTCTACATCTGGTCCACTATTTATAATTGGTGCAGTTGCTGTGGGAATGTTTAATAATTCTTCTTTAGGATATTTAATGATACTATGTCATTATCTAGGGTCTATAACTGTAGGCATATTATTTAGATCTTATGGCAAAGAGAAATTACCTAAACCTAACTATAATGTAAAGGCAAATATAAAAAATGTTATTAACACTAGATACTCAAGTAATATTGGATTTTTTGTAATGTTTGGAAATGCAGTTGTAAATGGAGTAAATACTTTACTTGCAGTAGGTGGCTTTGTTATAGTATTTTCAGTAGTATTTAAAATACTTTCTTTATTCAATATAATATCACTTTTATCCAATATACTTTATATTCCACTTTCAGTTTTGGGTGTTACTAAAGACTTATGTTATGCTTTTATAAGTGGTTTATTTGAAATAACAATCGGTTGCAATAATATTGCTAAAGTAACATCAGCCCCTTTAATATTAAAAGCTACACTATCTAGCTTTTTAATTGGATTTAGCGGACTGTCTATATTAGCTCAATGTTGCAACTTCTTAGCTAAAACTGATATTAATACTAATTTATACATTTTTAATAAGTTTTTACATGGATTATTTGCCGCAACATTTACATTGTTGCTTTATCCACTGTCTGAATCTACTGCACTCGCATCTAATTTTACACCTACATATAATACTTTATTTAATAATCAATTATGGATTTATTATTTGAATAATACAAATTTAGTACTAGCTTTTATATTGCTTATTTATTTAGTATTTAAATTTGTAATGCCTGATAATGATAGTATTTAAAATGAAAATGAGTATGGATTAATCCATACTCATTTCTATCTTAATTCAGCTTTATCTCTAACTATTTCTTCTAGTATTGATTTTAAGTTATGCTCTACTGCAGAAAGTACATCAGTAGCATAATCAATAGACCCTTGTCTTATTTCTCTAGCTATATTTTCTGCTCTTTCTGATATTTCTTTTGCTCTTTGCTCAGCTTGTCCAACTATATCACTTGATTCTATATAATCTTGTAAAGTCTCTTCTGAATTTTTCTTTAATTCTTCTAAAGTTCTTTCATACTCTTCTTTTATTTTTTCTGCATCTCTTTCAGCTTGAGCCTTTAACTCATTTGCATCTCTTTTAGCTTCATTTAGTATTCTATTTCTTTCTTTGTTTATCCACACAGCTTGAGTAACTTCATCTGGCATTAAAGCTCTGATTTCTTTTATCATACTTAAAAGCTCTTCTTTGTCTATAACTGATTTTTGTGAAAAACGAGCAGTCTGTGCATTTCTTATTTTATCTTCTAATTGATCAAACAGCTCAATCATCTCTAAATCTATTTTCATTGCTTACTTCCCCCTATTAGTCTTTCTCTTTAGCTCTTCTAAAACTACTTTTGGCACTAAATTTTTTACATCTGCATCAAAAGTTAAAACTTCTTTTATTAATGATGAACTTATAAAAGAATATTTTGTTGTTGTCGGTAGTATGATTGTTTCTATATTAGGGTTCAACTCTCTATTCATATGGGCCATTTGTAACTCATATTCTACATCTGATCCACTTCTTACACCTCTAACTAGTGTATCAATTCCATTTTCTTCACAATAATTAACTAACAAGCCATCAAAACTTACAATTTTAACATTTTCTAAATGCCCAGTGCATGACTTAATTAAGTCAACTCTTTCTTCAAAAGTAAATAAACCTTTTTTATTTGGATTAAAAAGTACACCTATTTGTAATTCATCAAATAGTTTAGACGCTCTACAAATTATATCTAAATGTCCATTAGTAATTGGATCAAAACTACCAGCAAACATTGCTTTCCTAATCTTCTTGCTCATTTTGTTCCTCCCACTTATAAAATGTCATTGTTGTATTTCCATACTTCTTATCTCTAGTCTTAATTAATCTTCCTATTCTTTCTTCAAATACATCTTTTGTATCGTGTTCTACAACTATTATTCCATCCTCATGTAGTAGATTTAATTCGTCTATACTTTTTAAACAATCTATAAACATGTTTTCATAATATGGTGGATCCATAAATATAACATCAAATTTTTGATTTTGAGTTGATAATCTTTTTACTGCATCTTTAAAATCAATATTTAAAATAGTACTTTCATTTTCAACTCTAGCTTTTTTTACGTTTGACTTTACTATATTTATACTATCTCTACTCTTATCTACAAAAACACAATTCTTTGCGCCTCTTGATAAACACTCTATACCTAAAGAACCTGTTCCTGCAAATAAGTCTAAAACATTACTCTCTCTTATGTATGGATTTATCATATTAAACAATGATTCTTTAACCCTATCAGTTGTAGGCCTTACATCTTGATTTTTAGGAGTGTCTAATTTTAATCCTCTTACTTTTCCTGATATAACTCTCAATGTCATATCTCCTCTCAATATATTTTAACATAAATTTTATTTAATTTAGCGAAATTTCTCTTGCTAAATGCTCAAATTTATCAATTATCTCATTTTTCAGCAATTTATTTTCATTTTTTTGTAATTTCATGTCTTCCCCTATTATATAACGAGCTTCTTGTTGAGCTATTTTTAATATCTTCATATGTTTAAATATATTAGCTATTTTTAACTCTGGAAGTCCATGCTGTCTTGTACCAAAAAATTCTCCTGGCCCTCTTATTTCTAAATCTTTTTCAGATATTTTAAATCCATCGTTAGTCTCTTCCATTATCGACATTCTTTGCTTACAAACGTCTGATTTAGATGCATATATTAGTATACAATAAGATTTATGTTTTCCTCTCCCTACACGTCCTCTCAGCTGATGCAATTGTGCAAGGCCAAATCTTTCTGCATTCTCAATTATCATTAACGTTGAATTTGGAACATTAACTCCAACTTCTATAACAGTGGTTGATACTAGTATGTCTAAATCTTTATTTTTAAAACTTTTCATAATACTTTCTTTTTCACTAGCTTTCATTTTACCATGTAAAAGCCCTACTCTTAAATCCGAAAAATACTCTTGCTTTAATTCTTCTACCAATTCTACAGCTGCTTTAGCTTCTATAGATTCACTTTCTTCAACTAAAGGGCAAACAATATATACTTGTCTACCTTTTTCTACCTCATCTCTTACTAAATTATTATAAGCTCTATCTCTTTTGTCTTTACTTACAGCAATAGTATCTATTGGTTGCCTTCCTGGAGGTAGTTCATCAATAATAGATATATCCAAATCTCCATATAATATAAGTGCTAAAGTTCTTGGTATAGGTGTTGCTGTCATAACTAATACATCTGGGTTATTACCTTTATCAGAAAGTTTTCCTCTTTGTCTAACACCAAATCTATGTTGCTCATCTGTTATTACTATACCTAAGTTATTAAACTCTACTTTATCTTCAATTAAAGCATGTGTTCCTATTAATATATCTATTTCTTTATTTTTTACTCTTTCAAGTACCTTTTCTTTTTGTTTTTTAGTAAGGCTTCCAACTAAAAGTTCTACATTCATTCCAAATTCTTTGAGAGTTTCACTTAAGGATATATAATGTTGCTCTGCTAATATTTCTGTAGGAGCCATTAGTGCACCTTGATATCCATTTAAAACACAGTTTGCTAATGCTAATAATGCAACTACCGTTTTTCCAGATCCAACATCTCCTTGTACTAATCTATTCATTACTTTAGTAGATTCCATATCCTCAATAATTTCATTTAAAGCTCTACTTTGTGCATTAGTTAGCTTAAATGGTAATGAGTTTATTATATCTTTTAAATTTTCATTTTTCTCAAATTTTATTCCTTCAATTTCAGTTACTCCATTTTTAAACATAAATAAACCTAATTGAAGTATTAAAAACTCTTCAAAAATTATCCTATATAGTGCAATTTTAAAACTTTCTTTGTTACTTGGTGAATGAATATTTCTAATTGCATAATCTATACTACATAATTTGTATTTATCTATTATATTTTTAGGTAAATATTCTTTTATAACTAATTCTTTATTTGATAATACAGATTTAATTATACTAATGATCTCCTTATTTGTAACACCAAATGTAAGAGGATATATAGGCATAATTTTACATGTATTTTTAGGAGCATTACTAAGATGCTCAATCTCACAAGAACTTAACTCTATACTTTTAAATTCTTTTTTTACTTTTCCAAAAACTAAAATAGTATCTCCACTTCTAAATGTATTGCTTACATATGGTTGGTTAAAAAAAACTAATTTTGCATATCCAGTTTCATCTTTTACATCAACCTTAGTTAAAGTCATTCCTTTTCGTGGAGTACTAGTAGTAATTCCTACAATAACTGCTTTTATAGTAGCTTTATCTTCATTTTTTAACTGAGATATCTTCTTTAAATTATTTCTATCTTCATATTGTCTAGGAAAGTAATATAATAAATCCTTCAAAGTAAAAATTCCTAATTTATTTAGCTTATATGCTTTTTTAGGACCTATTCCTTTTACATATTGTATATCTTTTTTTAAATCACTCATAGTTATCACCTATTACGCAAAAGTCCTGTATAACCAACTAAACGGTAGTAAGATTATACAGGACTTTAAAATCATTATTCAACTGAAATTAAGTAATAATAAAGAGGTTGTCCTCCATAGTATAACTCTACATCTATATCTTCAAACTTCTCTTCTAATTCGTCACGAAGATTGTTAGCTTGTTCTTCACTTACATCTTCTCCATAGAATAAAGTTATTATTGCGCTATCTTCATCAACTAAGTTTTCTACAAGTTTTGTAGTTATTTCATCTACACCTTCACCTGCAGCTTGTAATTTTCCTTCTGCTATAGCAATTATATTTCCTTCTTTAACTTCAACATCATTCATAACTGTATCCCTAACAGCATAAGTTACTTGACCAGATTTAACTAATCCTAAAGCATCCATCATTGCAGCTTCATTCTCTTCAACGCTAGCTTCTCCATTAAAGCTTACTAAAGCTGTAAATCCTTGCGGAGTATTTTTAGTAGGTATAACTACTATATTTTTATCACTTAGTTCTTTTGCTTGGTTTGCAGCCATTATTATGTTTGAGTTATTTGGGAATATAAATATATTTTTTGCATTTATTGTATCTATTGCATTCATAAAATCTTCTGTACTTGGGTTCATAGTTTGACCACCCTCAATTATATGATCAACACCAAAATCTTTAAATATTTTAGCTAAACCATCTCCCATAGAAGTTGCTATAAATCCAAACTCTTTTTCTTCTTCAACTGTAGACGCACTTTCATAGTTTGACTCTATTAAAGTATTCTCATGTTGAAGCTTCATATTTTCTATTTTGATAGTTAATAATTGTCCATATGCTAATGCTTCTTGTAAAGCAAGTCCTGGATCATTAGTATGAACATGAACTTTAATTACACCTTCATCTCCAACTACAGCTAAGCTATCTCCATATTTAAGCATTATATCTCTTATTTGAGTATCATCTACTTTATCACTTTCTAATATAAACTCTGTACAGTATTGGAATTTTATATCTTCTGTAGATATATTTCCTTGTGCTGATTTAACTTCTTTTATTTCTGTTGAACCTGCATCTTGTATATCTATATGATTTCCGTTTAATTCACTTAGCATACCTTCATATACAAGAACTAATCCTTTACCACCTGAGTCTACAACGCCAGCTTCTTTTAAAGCTTTTAATAATTCTGGTGTTCTATTTAATGAGTTATTAGCTTCTACTATAACTAATTCTAGGAACTTAACAAAGTCATCTTCACTCTTAGCTATTTTTATTGCAGCTTCACTACTTTCTCTCACTACTGTTAGTATAGTTCCTTCTATAGGCTTTATTACCGCTTTATAGGCAGTATCTGACCCTGATTTTAGAGCATTTGCAAAATCCATTGTAGTTAATTCTTCTTTTCCTTCTATAGACTTTGCTATACCTCTTATTATTTGAGATAATATAACTCCTGAGTTACCTCTTGCTCCCATAAGAGAACCTTTAGATAAAGCCTTACCTATATTAGTTATTTCATTATTGTCTACTTTAGATAATTCTTTCATTGCATAAGAAATAGTTAATGACATGTTTGTTCCTGTATCACCATCTGGAACTGGGAATACATTCAACTTATCAACTAATTCTTTATGATTTTGAAGATTGTTTGCACCTGATACAAACATATCTCTTAATTTTTTTCCGTCTATATTTTGGATCATTTTTTTCCTCCTAAATTACTTAACTCGAATTCCTTGAACATTAATGTCTATCTTACTTACTTTTAAAGCCGTCATCTTTTCAACTGTATATTTTACTCTATCTATTATGTTGTTTGCAACTGTAGATATATTTGTTCCGTACTGTATTATAACATAAAGTTCTATCGCTATGGTATTGTCTTCTAACTCTTCTACCTTAACACCTTTAGTAGCATTTTCACCTTTTAATAATTCTACTATACCCTTAGATTTATATCCTAAACCTACTAAACCGTAACTTTCCATTGCAGCTCTATATACTATTTGAGCTATTACTTGCTTATCTATTTCTACGTATCCATATTCATTAGTTAATCTTGCACTCATGGCTTGACCCCCTTAAATTAATTTTTATTTTTATTTTGCACAAAAATCATTTAAAAATATCGCTTTAGGTAATATTAATTCTAATTACTATAATACTATAAATATAGTATATTTTAAACCTACTTAGTTCTTTTTAATATTAAAAATTAATTAAATAGGCACATAGCAATATATTCTAGCTTAGTTTTTTATTTTTTGTATTTACTTTATAATGAATTATATATATAATTTTATATTATAGTTGCAAATTGTTCAATAATAATATATAAGACAAATATATATTTCTATTGCAGAAATTAAATATTTGTGTTAATATAAATATGTTTTTAGTCTTTAAATAGTTATCATTTTAAGGAGGTGTACGATAATGGCGAAAGTATGTAGCGTATGTGGTAAAGGGAAGGTTTCTGGAAACCAAGTATCACACTCAAATAGACACAGCAGAAGAACTTGGTCTGCTAACTTAAGAAGCGTTAGAGCTGTAATAGATGGAACTCCTAAGAGAGTTAAAGTTTGTACTAGATGTTTACGTTCTGGTAAAGTTGAAAGAGCTTAATAATTTATTATTAAAAAAAGCCTACTGATATAAGTAGGCTTTTATTTTTTTATTCTATATGCTTATTTTTTCTCTTTTCTCATAAATTTTAATACTATATTAGATAGCCACTTCGGTAATTTTATTGTTACCATTTTCATATTCTATCCCTCCATTTTATAAACTATTATATAATTTCTATATATTATATTTATTCACATAATACTAAATATATATTTAATATTTTACTTAATATAAAAATAATAAGACTCCACAAACTATAAGAACAACTGCTGTAAGTATGGTGAAAATCCAATTAGGTAATATCATGGATATTATTACTGCTGCACCCGTTGCCATACATATTATACCTAATAATCCTTTGGATTGATTTTTCATAACACACCTCCTTACTCATTACCATTCTTATTTATAATTTAATTTATGCAACTTAAAATATATTTAGACCTGCCCTTATTTTTATAACATAAAAAAAGCATACTATTAGGCATGCTTTTTTTATTTATTTTTTTATATTCTTTATTATAAGTAATGTACCTTGATTTACACTTACCTTACAATTATTATCTAACATAACATTTGAAATTCCTAATGGCACTGAATACTTCATATTATGATTTACTAACGGATATTCTAAATTTTCAAGAGTAACTCCATTAGCATCTCCATTAATTGGTATTACAGATATTAAATCCCCTTTATTTCCATTAATAATTACCTGCTCATTAATAAGTATATTTATCTCTTCATCTTCTGATAGTATTCTAGGCTTAATACCTTTTTCTTTAACATAGTAAAGTAAGTTAATATTAGCTATTGTATGATCTATTCTTCCACCTAAAGCTCCTATAAAGTCAATTTCTTTTGCATTAAGATTTTGAGCTAAAAATATACAAATCTCAGAGTCAGTCTCATCTTTTTTTGCTGGAAATTTTTTAAAAGAAACGTTCTTTTTCCTATAATAATCTACAATATCTGATTTTGCAGAATCTAAATCACCAATGATATAATCAGGTATAACCCCCATATTATATAAATGATTTGCTCCTCCATCTGCACAAATAATAAAATCATATTTCTCATTTTCTATTATAAATTTAGTTTTATTATAATCTTTAATTTCTCCATTAAGAACGATACATACTTTCATTTTGCCACCTATATAGATGCATTTTTTCTAAATAATTTTACAGTTTCTTCTATATTATCACTATTAAATATAGCCGATCCTGCTACTATAACATTAGCACCTGCATCTACTACTTTATGAACATTTTCTGGCTTTATTCCACCATCGACTTGAATATCTACACTTAAGTTTCTAGAGTCTATAATTTCTTTTAATTCTTTTATTTTAGGTATCATACCTTCTATAAAAGATTGACCTCCAAATCCAGGATTAACAGTCATTATTAAAACCATATCAACATCGTCTAATACATGCTTAATACTTTCTATTGGAGTAGCTGGATTTAAAGCAACTCCTGCTTTTATATTATAAGATTTTATATTTTGTATAGTTCTATGAAGATGTTTACACGCTTCTTGGTGTACAACTATCATATCACATCCAGCATTTACAAACTCTTTTATGTAGTTATCTGGATTTTCTATCATAAGATGTGCATCAAATACCATTTTAACATCTTTTCTCAAAGACTTTACAATCCCAGGACCTAAAGTTATATTAGGAACAAAGTGACCGTCCATTACATCTATGTGTAAGTATTCACAACCTGCATTTTCTACTTTCTTTACATCTTCTAATAATCTTGCAAAATCTGCTGATAGTATCGATGGTGCTAATTTGATCATTTTAATATCTCCTTTTTCCTTGTTTACTTTGTCTAATTTCATTTAAAAGCTGTATATAGCTATCATATCTTTCTTTAGATATTTCTTCATTTTCTACAGCTTCTTTAACCCCACATCCAGGTTCATTTTCATGAATACACCTAGATCCAAATTTACAATCATCAAAGTTATCAAATTCTATAAAATAATCTTTAAGTTCATTTTCTTCTATATCATCTAAAGTTAATGAACTAAACCCTGGAGTGTCTGCAACCATACCTCCACAATCTAATTTTAATAACTCTGCATGTCTTGTAGTATGTTTACCTCTTTTTATTTTATCACTTACTTCTCCTGTTTGTAACATAAAATTACTATCTATTTCATTTAGTAAGCTTGATTTTCCAACTCCAGATGGACCAGCAAATACAACAACATTTCCACTTAGTTCATCTTTTATTTTATCAATATTTAATTTAGTTTTATTACTTACAGGTATTACTTTATATCCACTTAGTTCATATATATTAGTTATCTTTTCCAAAGTATTATCATCATCTAAGTCAGCTTTAGTAAGTACTATTACTATTTCTAAACCTTCCTTTTCAGCTAAAACTATAAATCTATCTAATAAAGATAAATGTGGTTTTGGATTTTTTACTGCAAATACTATTAATGCTTTATCTACATTAGCAATTGGTGGTCTAATTAATTCCGTATCCCTTTTATCTATTTCTTCTACTACACCTTTTTTAGTTTCTTCATCTACTATACTTATTTCTACTCTATCCCCTACTAGAGGAGTTACTTTTTGCTTTCTAAAAATTCCCCTAGCTCTACATTCATAAATTCCCTTTTCTGTATCTACGTAATAAAATCCCCCTATTCCTTTTATAATCTTTCCTTGTAACATTAAATTCCTCCTTTAAAATTGAGTGTGTCTATATAATTTACGTATATCTATATATAATAGCATAATAACTTTATAATTAATTATACTCCTAATTTATTATCTTACTATATTTTATACATATTTCATATAAAAAAGAAATCTTTTAATCTTTTTAATTACATAAAATAAGACTAATATCTTTATTTTAAGATACTAGTCTTATTGAGCATTATTATTTTAATTAAATTTATTCTCCATCTGATTGAGGTAATGCTGTTCCACCTTCTGCATCAGGTATACTTATACTTGGTACATCTCCTGAACCATTTTGTGTAGAATCATCTGGTGTTTGTATATCACTGGATCCACCATTATTTTGATTGTTATTTCCAGTATTAGAGTTATTACCAGAATTATTGTTGCTATTATTGTTTACATTGTTATCGCTATTGTTATTATCCGGAGTTTGCGTATTATTATTTGTATCCTCTGGTATTGTATTAGTTTCTTCTTTTACAGGTTCTGGACCTTTACTTACTACTACATCTACACTAGATACACCTGATCCTGAAGTTGGATTTTGTTTTATTACTATACCTTCTTCATAACTACTATTATATTCACGCTTTATATTACCTAGTTTCATATTATTTTGACCTAATATTTGTTCTGCTTCTGTAAGTGTAAGCCCAACTATACTAGGTACCTCACTTTGTTTTTGACCTTGACTTAAAACAATAGTTATAGTATCTCCTTTACTAACTTCTGTTCCAGAAAATGGACTTTGAGATATAACATGATCTACTTCTACAGTATCGCTATAATCACGTTTTATAGTAATATATAAACCTAATTCTTCAAGCTGTTTCTTTACTGTATCTAAATCTTGATTACTAAAATCAGGTAATGACACTACCTGCTTTTCAGTACTACTTCCTGATAACATACTTATTACAAATTTAGATACAAAAAATACTTGAACAAGTAAAATTATACCTAATACTATAGCAACTATCTTTAATCGCTTCTTTACCTTTGGACTGTCTTCTTTTTGCACTTTATTTTTTTTCTTTTTTATATTTTCCTTTTTAGGTTTAGAAATTACTTTTGGTGCATCTTCTATTAGCTTTTCATCTTCATCTTCTATATCTGCACTCTGCTCAATTTTTTCTATATCAATATGCTTAGTAGCAAAGTTATCATATTCTTTTATAAAATCTAAATCTATATTTTTTTCTATATAATCGATATCATCTATTAACTCTTCAGCACTTTGATATCTAGCTTCACTAGATTTCTCTGTAAGTTTCTTTATTAAAGTTCTTACACTTTGAGGTATACTAACTTTTTCTTCTGATGTGAATTCTACATCATCGTTTATATGTTGTAAGGCTATAGATATAGGGCTATCACCTCTAAATGGAACCCTCCCTATTATCATTTCATATAAAACAATTCCTAGAGCATATAAGTCTGCAGTTGCATTTACACTTTGTCCCTTTGCTTGCTCTGGAGAAAAATAATGAACTGATCCTATTATATTTCCTACATTAGTCATAGTTGAATTGGATACAGCCTTTGCAATACCAAAATCTGCAACTTTAACAATCCTACCTTCATTCGATATTAGTATATTATGAGGTTTTATGTCTCTATGTACTATACCCTTTCTATGTGCAGCGCTAAGGGCCATAGCTATTTGTTTAGTTATATCAAGAGCTGTGTACTCATCTAAAGTACCCTCATTTTTGATTATATCTTTTAGGTTTTGTCCATCTATATACTCCATAACAATATAATGAACTTTACCATCTTCTCCTACATCATATACATTAACAATATTCGGATGAGATAAACTTGCAACTGCTTCAGCTTCTCTCTTAAATTTTTTTAAGAAATCTTCATCATCTACAAACTCCGGTCTAAGAACTTTAACTGCTACTGTTCTATTTAGCAACTTATCTTTTGCTTCATAAACAAATGCCATACCTCCATCACCAATTTTTCTGATGATTTGGTATCTATTTCCTAAAATTGTATCTCCCACTATATCACCGTCCTAATTACACTTTTATTAATATAACAGAGACATTGTCTCTTCCAGAAATTTCATTAGCCATATCAATTAAATTCTTACTCATATCTGGTATATCTTCTTTTTTTGATAATACACTTATTATATCTTCTTTACTAGCGCAACCTGTTAATCCATCAGTTGCAAGAAGAACTAAATCATTTTCTTTTAATTTATACTTAAATATATCAACTATAACCATATCTTCTGTACCCATAGCCCTAGTTATATGGTTTCTTCGAGGATGATTTCTAGCTTCTTCCTCAGTTATTACGTTAGCTCTTAAAAGTTCTTCAACAACAGAATGGTCTATACTAACTTGAGTTAATATATCATCACTCAATAAGTAGCACCTACTATCACCTACATTAGCAACATATAAGTTGTCCTTATATAATATAGCCGTAACTAATGTAGTTCCCATTCCAAAGCATTCTTCTTCTTCTACCGATTTTTTATAAATAATTGAATTAACATTATTATATGCTTGCTTAATTATATCATCAATATAATCTATTTTTATGCTACTGCTTTGTAATAAATTCTCTTTTAAGAATTTTAATATATTATCTACAGCTAATTTACTTGCAACTTCACCCTTATTATGACCACCCATGCCATCTGCTAGGGCAAATATTCCTATAGCTTGTTCATTTTTAGTCTGTATAACTTCCCCCATACAGTAATCTTCATTATTCTTTCTTATTTTTCCAATGTGGGAGTCACAACTATAAATCATAAGATTTCCCCCTTAAGCTACTTATGTTTTCTTCTTAATTGTCCACAAGCTCCTCCTATATCAGAGCCCATAGAAATTCTAACTGTAGCTGGTATATTATTTTTTTCTAAATAATCTCTAAACTTATATATATAAGATTTATCTGGTCTTTCATATTCTCTCTCTTCAACTTTATTTATAGGTATTAAATTTACATGACATAGCATACCCTTTAAGAGCTTCACTATCTCTTTAGCCTCTTTTTCTGAGTCATTAACACCTTTTATCAAAGAATATTCAAATGTAACTCTTCTATTTGTTTTCTTTATATAGTACTTACAAGCATCTATTAATTGATTAACTTTATATGCTTTAGCTACAGGCATAATCTCTTGTCTTTTTTCATCAAAAGGAGAGTGTAGTGATAATGCTAGATTTATAGGTAATCCTAAGTCAGCAAGATCGTACATTCTAGGAACTAGCCCACAAGTTGATAGAGTTATATGTCTATATCCTATATTAAGACCATTTTTCTCATTAACTAACTTTAAGAATTTTATAGTGTTCTCATAATTATCTAGAGGCTCTCCACTGCCCATTAATACAAGATTCGATACTCTTTTACCTGTATCCTCTTGAATTTTCATTATTTGATCTAAAATTTCCCAAGGTTCTAGGTTTCTTATTAATCCTTCTAATGTAGATGCGCAGAAGTTACATCCCATTCTACATCCTACTTGGTTTGAAATACAAACTGTTACCCTATCTTCATAATCCATCATTACAGTTTCAATTATATTACCATCATTTAATAAGAATAAGTATTTTTTTGTTTTATCTACTTTAGATTCCAATCTTAACTCTTTCTTTATATTGCCTATATAAGATACTTCTTCTAATTTTTCTCTTAAACTTTTAGGTATATTATTCATATCATCAAAAGTTTTAGCACCTTTATATATCCAAGAAAAAATTTGTGAACCTCTAAATGCTTTTTCTCCAATACTTACTAAAAATTCTTTTAATTCTTCTTCTGTCATATTCTTTAATGCTACTTTGTTTTGCTTCATATTTATCACTACCTTACTCTTTTTAATTTTGCTATAAAGAACCCGTCTATATCATGAATATTTGGATATATTTTTAAATATCCATTTTCTTGATTATCTAAATCTACTTTAACTTCACCTATAGGCACTAAAGTAAAATTACTATTATTAGCTAAGAAATCATTAATTATATCTATATTTTCATTATCTTGTATAGTACATGTACTATATACTAAAGTCCCACCTATTTTAACATATTTAGATGCATTATTAAGTATTGTCTTTTGTATATCAGGTAATCCCTTAAGTTCTGCTTTTTCCTTATATTTTATCTCAGGCTTTCTTCTTATTATACCAAGACCAGAACAAGGAACATCTGCTAATACATAATCAAACTTATCTACACTACTTTCATCTAATATTGACGCATCAAAAGACTGTACATCAACATTTGTAAGCCCTAACCTATCTACTGTTGATTGTATAAGTTTTAATTTATGCTCAAATATATCTCTAGATATAACTTGTCCTGTATTATTCATTAATGTAGCTAAATGAGTGGTTTTTCCTCCTGGAGCACTACATACATCTAAAACCAATGAATTTTCTTTAGGATTCATTACTTTTCCAACAATCATAGAACTTATATCTTGTATTGTAAATAATCCGTCTTTAAATAATTGATTATTTTCAATATTTTTTAAGTTTTCTACCTTTATAGCTTCTTCAACCATAGGAACTTTACTACAAACTACACCTTCATTTATTAATTTTTCAATAAGCTCATCTCTAGTAATTTTTAGAGTATTAGTTCTTAAATATACACTTGGTTTCTCATTATTTGCTTCTAATAAATCTTCTGTAAATTCTTTAGAAAAGTTATTTATCCAATTTTTTATCATCCAAGGCTTATAAGAATATCTTGTAGATAAATACATTATTGTATCATCTTTTATATCTACTTCACCTATAGTATCTTTTTGCCTAATAACGTTTCTTAAAATTGCATTAACAAATCCAGAAGACCTTTTATCGTATTTTTTAACTAAACTTACAGTTTCATTTACTGCTGCATAATCTGAAATACTATCTAAAAGTAAAATTTGATAAATACCCATTCTAAGCAATATTTTAACATAAATATTCATCTTTTTACATTTTATCTTAGAAAGTTTATCTATTATATAGTCTAAATAATATTTATTTTCAACTACACCATAAATTAACTCAGTAGCTAATCCTCTATCTTGGTTATTCATATTTATGTTCTTAAAATGCTTATTAATAGCTATATTAGAATAATTATTATTTTCCTCTATATCTAAAAGCACCTTTAGTGCTAACTCTCTTGATTTCATAAACTGTCTCCTTATTTTCCTTCTCTATAAAAAAGGAGTTGTCTTATGGTATAGTATCTAAATTAGATACACGCCCCCTAAGACAGCCCCATTTTAATCATTATTTCTATCTGCTATTGCTATTAATCTAAGTAATTGAAGTACTGATGTAAGTGCTGCTGCAACATAAGTTAATGCAGCTGCTGTAAGTACCTGTTTACTTCCTCTTAATTCTTTATTTTCAACTATACCAAGATTATTAAGTTGAACTAATGCTCTACTAGATGCATTAAATTCAACTGGTAAAGTGATTAATTGGAATAATACAGATGCTGAGAATAAAAGTATTCCTATCTGTAAGAAAACACCTCTACTCATAAATAATCCAAGTGCTATTAATAGCCATGATATATTTGACGCAAAGTTTACTACAGGAACCAAACTACTTCTTATACTAAGAGGTGCATATCCTTTAGCATGTTGCATTGCATGACCACATTCGTGAGCTGCTACAGATACTGAAGTTATAGATGTACCATAATATACATCCTGAGATAATCTTACAACTTTTCTTCTTGGATCATAATGATCACTTAAATGTCCTCTTACCATCTCGATATTTACATCATATAAACCATTATTGTTTAGTATTGTTCTTGCTACTTGCTCTCCAGTGTAACCTCTATGAGCATTTATTCTTAAATACTTATTAGTAGTAGTGCTTACTTTATACTGTGCATACATAGTAAATAATATAGCTGGTATTAGTATAAGCATCGTTCTATCATAGTAAAAACCACCGTAATAACCACCATATCCATACATAATTTATAACACTCTCCTATTTTAACTATACGCTAAAGAAGTTTATTGCATTTTCAACTTCTTCAACATCTATACAAGTATCTACACAAGGACCATTTGGTCTTTTATTAAATACACCTAAAACCGGAATCTTACTTACATCTTGAACTCCAGCAGTTAAATCTCTTTCACATGCAACAGCTATAACTGCTTTAGGTTTATTCTCTAAAATAATTTTTCTAGCTAAAGTTCCTCCTGTAGCTACAAATATATCTACATTTTTTTCTTCCTTTAATCTTACTAAATCACCTATATTACATAGTCCACATTGCTTACAAGTGGCTATATCTGTTGTAACTTTTAACTTACAACTATTTTTTTGAACACAATGTGGTATAAGAATTAGTATATCTTCACTTTTCAAATTATATTTTTGACTATATATATATCTATTATTAAGCTTTATATATACTTTTCTTATGTCATCTTTTGGTATTCCTACTAAAGATGCAATTTTTATAATTAAAGGAAATATCAAGTTTACAATTTTAAAATTGATACTCATTAATCTTGGTTTTATTTCTTTATCTGAAATTATATTATACGTAATTATAGTTGAAAGTATTATAGCAACTATTGTAAGTGTAACTATAATATTTACTAAAAACTCAAATATATTTGTTAAGTTTAATAAAAGTATATTTATTATTGATGCTCCAATCATAAGTACAACTAGTAAAATAATTATAGTATTTATATATTTTTTTGCATCGATCATTTTGACACCTAGCCTAACACTTCATTAGTTTCTATACTATTTCCTTTTATATATTCTTCAACTAAAACTCTTTTCTTTCCTGGCATTTGTATTTCTTTTATTAAAAGTACATTATCCTTTGTACTTACTCTAATACCTTCTTTATCGACCTTTAATATAGTACCTGGATTTGTTCCACTAGTTTCATCTAGTACTTTAGTTTTCCATACCTTCATAGTTTGGTCTTTATAAGTTGTGTAAGCACTTGGCCATGGATTTACTCCTCTTACTAAGTTATGTATTTCTTTTGCTGGTTTTGAAAAGTCTATTTGCCCTAAAGTTTTATTCATCATAGGAGCATAAGTAAATTCTTCATGATTTTGAGGTATTCTAGGAGCTTCTCCTTTAGCTATTAAATCTATAGTTTCTTTTAATACTTTTGCTCCTTCTTCCTTCATTACATCATGAAGTTCTCCAGCCGTTATTTCATCGTTAAGTTCAAATTCTGAAGTTAATATCATATCACCAGTATCTAAACCTTCATCCATGTACATTGTAGTTACACCAGTTTTCTCTTCACCATTTATTATTACCCAATTTATTGGTGCTGCTCCTCTATATTTTGGAAGTAAAGAAACATGTACATTTACACATCCAAATTTAGGTATATCTAGTATTGCCTTTGGAAGTATCTGTCCAAACGCAACTACTACTATTAAGTCTGGATTTAAGTCTTTAAGTATTTTAACAAATTCCTCATCTCTTGCTTTTATTGGCTGATATACAGGTATATCATATTTTAATGCAAGTTCTTTAACAGGAGGCATTCCCATTTTCTTACCTCTACCTACTGGTTTATCCGGTTGAGTAACAACGCCTAATATATCATGCTTTTCATCTATTATTTTTTGTAAACACCCTACTGCTATATCTGGTGTTCCCATAAAAACTATTTTCATCTAATCAGCTCCTAATTACTTTTCTATTTTGTCAACGAATAATACACCATCTAAGTGATCTATTTCATGACAGAATGCTCTTGCTAAAAGCTCTTCTCCTACTATTTCAAATAATTGTCCTTCTCTATTGTAAGCTCTCACCTTTACTGTATATGGTCTTTTTACAGGTCCTTGTTGACCACTTACACTTAAGCATCCTTCATCATCTATTTGTTCTCCAGATACTTCTATTATTTCTGGGTTTATAAGCTCTAATAATCCATCTCCGATATCTATTACTACAACTCTTTTTAATATCCCAACTTGAGGTGCTGCAAGTCCTACACCATCAGCCTCATACATTGTATCTGCCATATCATCTAATAATTGAATTATTTTATCATCAATTTTTTCTACCCTTTTTGAAGTTTTTCTAAGTACTGGTTCACCTATTTGAACTATTTGTCTTAATGCCATTTTTATTTTCCTCCTAAAAAATTATAATACACTATTTGGATTAATATCTATAGATATATTGATATCCTTATTAAATACAACTTCTCTTTTAGTTATACATATATATTTTATTATACCCTTTAATAAATTAATTTCAATATTATCGTCTTTAAATAATATCTGCCATCTGTAATTATGATTTATTTTTGAAATAGAACAAGGATTAGGTCCTAAAATAAAATCAAATTCTTTTATACCTCTATTCTCAAGTAAATAAATAATAGAGTCATACATTGCTCTTGCATTTTGTTCTACTAACTTTTCATTACTACCACTAATTACAACACTTAACATATTATTAAAAGGAGCATATCCAAATGCTTTTCTTATTTTTATTTCATCTTCATAAAATCCTTCAAAATCATAATTTACAGATCTTCTAATTGCATAATGATCAGTGTCATACGTTTGAAGTATTACTTTTCCTTCTTTATCTGATCTACCTGCTCTTCCTGCAACTTGAGTTACAAGTTGGAAAGTAATTTCAGCACTTTTAAAATCTGGAAAATTTAATATCATATCTGCAGATAAAATGCCTACTAATGTTACATTTTCAAAATCTAATCCCTTAGATAACATTTGAGTTCCTATTAAAATATCTGCTTCTTTATTCCTAAACTTATTTAGAATTTCTTCTAATGATCCTTTTTTTGAAGTTGTATCCTTATCCATTCTTAAAACTCTTACACCTTCAAATATCTTCCTTATTTCTTCTTCTATCTTTTGAGTCCCAGTTCCAAATGGTTTAACATAATGGCTACCACACTCTGGACATTCCTTTGGTATTTCCTTTTCATATCCACAATAATGACAGCGCCCTACATTTTTACCCTTATGATATGTAAGAGATATATCGCAGTTTTCACATTCAAATACATATCCACATTCTCTACATGAAACAAAATTTGCATATCCTCTTCTATTTAAAAATAAAATTGTTTGATTTCCGTTTTTAATAGCCTTTTCTATTTCTAAGTGTAGCTTATTACTAAGTATACTTTTGTTTCCATTTGATAATTCACTTTTCATATCAATTACTTCTATTTTAGGCAATGGATTTTTATTAGCTCTATTTTTTATAGTTATAAGCTCATAATCTCCATTAATTGCTTTATAGTACTCTTCTATAGAAGGTGTTGCTGAACCCAAAACTAAAGAAATATTTTTTTTCATAACTAAATATCTTGCAACTTCTATTGCATTAAATTTCGGATTTTTTTCTGACTTATATGCACCCTCATGAAACTCATCTATAATAACTACACCAAGACTACTAAAAGGTGCAAATAAAGCTGATCTAGCTCCTATTAATATTCTTATTTTACCTAATTTTATAGCCTTATAAACATCATGTTTTTCACCTTCTGAAAGTTGACTATGAAAAACACCTACTATATCTCCAAATCTATTCTTAAACCTAGATATAGTTTGTGGAGTTAATGATATTTCTGGAACTAAAACTATACTGTCTAAACCTTGGTTTAAAGCATAATCTATAATTCCCATATAAACTTCAGTTTTTCCACTACCTGTTACTCCATGTATCATATAAGGCTTTTTGATATCATTAAACATCTCAGAGTTTATTTTATTAATAGCATAGGTTTGTTCTTCATTTAGGTATATTTTTTTATTGTCAGATTGATAAATACTTTCTGGACTTCTATAATAATCTTTTATTTCCAAAGAAATTAAATTTTTTCCTGCAAGAGAAGTTATACTTTGCTTAGATGCATTAAGTATTTCTAATAAGTCATTTATCTCTACACTACTATTATGCTTTAAAAACTCTATAATTTCCTTTTGCTTATTACCTAAATTAATTTTATTTGAAATTACATAATCATCTATATATTCTATATCCATACTTAATGATACATAACATATTTTCTTTTCATTTTTATGATCTTTGTACTCCCATTTTAAATCAATAAGGTTTTTATTTTTCATTCTATCTAAAATATTATTTATATTTTTAATTTTTTTTAGTTTATCTACTTTAATCTTACCTTTACTATTTAAAAGCTTTTCTATTATAAGCTTTTCATTTTGATTTAAGTTTAAGTTTTCTTCATATAAGTCAAACTCTTTTATATTCGAATTTAAAATAACAACCTTATAGTTATTTAACTTATATCCTTTTGGATAAATTAAATTTATACAATCTATATAAGTGCATAAGTATCTATTTTTCATCCATTTAACTAATTCCAAATCTTCAACTTTAAATATTGGTTTTTCATCTAATAAATCAACAACTTCTTTGGTTTTTATTCCATCTTCAATAATATCTGTGATTTCAAATACAAAAGCCTCAGTTGGTTTATTGCCTCTTCCAAAAGGAACTAATACTCTATGACCTAACTCTAATTCATTTTCTAAAAAGTTTGGTATTTCATATGTAAATAAATTGTCGGTGTATATGCTATTGTTCCTTACTATAACTTTTGCATATTTTTTCATATTTTAACCTCTATTATTATCTAAAATTTAAGGGCAATCTCAAAGTAAAATAATTTAATCTACCTTGAGACAGCCCCTTTATTTTTCTAATAAATCTTTAACTTTATCTAAAATAACATTTGCTACTTCATTTTTCTTCATTATAGGATATTCACTTATATTACCTTCTTTGTCTATGATTTTAACTATATTAGTATCAACACCAAATCCAGCACCTTCTTTAGTTAAGTCATTTGCTACTATAAAATCTAAGTTTTTCTTCTTTACTTTATTTTTAGCATTCTCAATAAGATCATTAGTCTCAGCCGCAAAGCCAACTAATATTTTATCTTTCTTAACTTTTCCAATTTCATAAGCTATATCTTTATTTCTATCTAATCTTATAACTAAGTCATCATCGTTTTTCTTTATTTTTTTATCACAATAATCCTTAGGTTTATAATCTGCTACAGCTGCACTTTTTATAATAACATCATTTTCGTTTAAATTATCCATTACAGCTTCATACATATCTTTTGCAGATTCTGTTCTTATAAGTTTTTTTAAGTTTGTTGGTGGTTCTAATTTAGTAGGTCCAGAAACTAAAGTTACTTCAGCACCTCTATCTATCGCTTCTTTTGCTATTGCATAACCCATCTTTCCAGTAGAACGATTAGTTATATATCTAACTGGATCAATAGATTCTACAGTAGGTCCTGCTGTAATTATTATTCTTTTTCCCTTTAAATCTTGTTCTTTTATAAGAGCATTAATAATAGCTTGAACTATATTTTCTGGAGTAGCTAGTTTACCCTTACCAGTATCCCCACAAGCAAGTCTTCCACTTTCAGGCTCTATAAATTCATAATTTAACGATTTTAATGTACTTATATTTCTTTGTACAATTGGGTTTTCGTACATATTAGTATTCATTGCTGGAGCTATTAAAACTTTAGCTTTAGTAGCCATAACTGTAGTTGAAAGCATATCATCACTTATACCACAAGCCATTTTACCGATTATATTCGCAGTAGCTGGTGCTACTAAGAATAAATCTGCTTTTTTAGCTAATGATATATGTTCTACATCCCATGTTTTAGGTTCTTCAAACATATCACTTACTACATAGTTTTGACTTAAGGATTGAAAGGTTAGAGGAGCAACAAATTCTGTTGCACTCTTAGTCATTATCACATGAACATTTGCACCTAACTTTTTTAACCTACTTACTACATCACAAACTTTGTATACGGCAATTCCACCACTTACGCCAATTACAACAGTTTTATTTTTCAGCATATCTTATTCCTCTATTTCTTTTTTCGCTGCTTCTTGTTCTTGCTTTTCTTCTAACTCAGCTTGTTCTATTTCTGATTGAGTTAATATTCTATATGTTATTTCACCTTCTGCAACTTCTTGAGTAGCTATACATACTGGCTTAGTTTCTTTTTGCTTGTTTTCAACATATGGAGCTGATCCATCTATTATTTCTCTCGCTCTTTTTGCAACAGTACCTACTAAGTAATATCTGTTGTCTATTTTGTTTAATACTTCATTGATTGATGGTTTTATCATTTTATAACTCCTCCTTGAACTTATCTATTATATTATTCTTATATCTAGTAACCTTATTCTTCTCTGAAGATATTATAGCTTCTAGTTCTTTAACTGATTTTTCTACATCTTGATTAACTATAAAATAATCATAGTCATCTATTTGTTTTATTTCTTCAAATGCACAACTAAATCTTTTTTCTATTTCTTCTACACTTTCTGTGCCTCTTCCAACGATTCTATTTTTTAATTCCTTTAAAGATGGTGGAAGTACAAATACGAATATCCCCTCTGGATATACTTCTTTAACTTGCCTTGCTCCTTGCATTTCTATTTCTAAGATAACATCTTGACCTTTTTCTAAAGTCTCAATTATTGCTGCTTTTGGTGTTCCATAGAAATTGTCATAAATTTGAGCATACTCTAAAAATTCACCTTTTTCTACCATAGATGTAAACTCTTCTTTTTCTATAAAGAAGTAGTTAACTCCATGAACTTCTCCATTTCTAGGCTTTCTTGTTGTAGCTGATACAGAAAGCTTAATTTGGTCATTTTGGTCTAATATCGCTTTACAAATTGTACCCTTACCTGCTCCTGATGGTCCTGATACAACTAGTAATAGGCCTTTTCTTTTAACCATTACGCTTCTTCCTTTCCATTTATCTATTTATACTATTCTATATTTTGAATTTGCTCTCTTATCTTTTCTAATTCACTTTTTATTTCAACAACTAAATTAGTTATATTTAAATCCGATGACTTAGAACCTATAGTATTTGTTTCTCTATTCATTTCTTGGATTAAGAAGTCTATTCTTCTTCCAATTGATTCATCTTTAACTATCGTACTTCTTAATTGCTTTATATGACTTTTAAATCTTACTATTTCTTCTGTTATACTACTTTTATCTGCATATATAGCAACCTCTTGAGCTAATCTATTTTCATCTATTATACTTGGATTTTCTAATATTTCACTTATTCTATTATTTAACTTTTCTTTATAGTCAATAACAACATTATAAGAATACTTTTCAATCTCTTCAATTGTACTTTCAAGAATATCGCATCTATCTAATACATCTTTAGCTAATCTTTGTCCTTCTTCACTTCTCATCTCAGTTAATTTAACTAAAGTTTCTTCTAATGCTTTGCTTAACATAGACCATAATAACTCTTCATCTTCTTCTTTTTCCTCTGTTTTAATTATATCAGGGAATTTTGCTACGTTCATAACACTTATATCATCAACTAAATCAAATTTATCTCTTATATCTCTTAAGATATTTACATATTGATTTGCTAGTGTTTCATCGAACTTTAAGTTTACATCTTCACTACCTAACAAGTCAAGCTTTATGTAAATATCAACTCTACCTCTTTTTATGTAGTTTTTAATAAAATTTCTAGCCTTATCTTCTAAAAAAGATATTTTTCTTGGAAGACGTATATTTATATCACAATATTTATGGTTTATTGTTTTACATTCTACTAAAAAATAGTAGTTGTCATCTTTATATTCTCCTCTTCCAAAGCCAGTCATACTTATAGCCATATTATACCTCCAAATTTCCTTCACATATTTTTACTGAAGGTCCTGTCATATAAACAAAATCTTCTATATCTATTTTTACTGTTCCACCTTGAGATGTAACATTTACACTTTTGCCTACTTTTTTTAGATAATTGCATATAATGGCAGATGCAGTCATTCCAGTTCCACATCCTAAAGTGTATCCGCATCCTCTCTCCCAAGTATTTACAGATATATTATTCTCATCTTCAACCTTTACAAAGTTTACATTTGTTCCTTTAGGAAAAATATTATTTTTTCCAATTTCCTTACCATACTTATATACTTCATCTAAGTTCAATTTATCTACTAAAACTACAGTATGTGGAACTCCCATTAACATAGAGCTTAATATAAATTCTTTATCTAATACCTTTATTTTTTGATTAATAAATTTATCCTGACTAGTATTTATAGGTATATCTTTTGATAAAAAACTTCCCTTTCCCATATTAACTTTTATTGAATCTATCTTATTTTCTTTCAAATTTATACTTACTTTCTTTATTCCATCTAAAGTATCAACATTAAAATCTTCTTTTCTAACTATATTATTATCATAAACAAACTTTACAAAACATCTCAATCCATTTCCACACATGGCAGCTCTAGATCCATCTGAGTTATAATATACCATTTCAACATCAGCCACTTTAGAAGCTTTTACTACTAATAGTCCATCTGCCCCTACAGAGAATCTTCTATGACATACTTTCTTTGCCAAATCACCATAATTATTACAATCTATATTATCAAATCGACCATCTATTGCTATAAAATCATTACCTATTCCATGTAACTTCCAAAATTCCATAAAATCTCCCCTTTTATATAAGTTACTAACTAAATATTATACAACATTCCTACATCAAAATAAATAAGTAGATTAGTTTTTAGAAAGAATAAAAAATATATAAGATTTTTATATTAGTTATTATTCTTAGTTACTATTCACAATGTGGTTATTATGTGTAATAATTAATTTATTAATATTAATATGAAGGGAAGTGTTTTTATGGCTTTAGATGGTTTGGTTATACACTCACTAGTTGATGAGCTTTCTTCCAAGCTTATTGGCGGTAAGGTTGATAAAGTTCATCAACCTGAAGATGATGAGATTGTTTTATATATAAGAAATAATAAAGAAAATTATAAACTTATTTTAAGTTGTAGTTCTTCTAATCCTAGAGTTTATATTGCTAATGATTATAAAAAAGAAAATCCGAAAAAAGCACCTATGTTTTGCATGCTTTTTAGAAAATACATACAAAGTGGAAATATAGTTGATATTTCTCAAGTTGGATTTGAGAGAATCATAAAAATAAGCGTTGATTCTTTAGATGAATTAAAGGAAAAAACTACAAAAGATATTTATATTGAGATTATGGGTAGACATAGTAATATTATACTTACTCATAATGAGGACAATAAAATTATAGATTCAGCAAAAAGAATTCCTACTAGTATAAGTAGAGTTCGTCAAATACTACCTGGGCTTACTTATGAATTACCACCTGCACAAGATAAGTTAAATCCCCTTAATAGTATTTCTAAAGATGAGTTTATTGAAGCATTAAAGTCATATGATGGCCCTGTTTTCAAGAGTATTTACTCTAAGTTTTTAGGTATAAGTCCAGTTATTTCTAAGGAGATTTGCTATAGAGCTAAATTAAATGAAAAAATCAACATAAGCGACTTATCTAATGAAGAATTAATCTCTTTATTTAATGAGTTTAATAGCTTATTTAATGATATAAGAAACAATAAATTTTCTCCTTGCATAGTATTAAACGAAAAAATAGATAGAGTGCTTGACTTTAGTTGTATAAATTTAAGTCTTTATAATGAATTTAAATTTATTAATAAGAAAAGTATGTCTACAGTATTAGAAGACTATTATAAAAATAAAGATATAAAAGATAGAATTCATCAACGTGCTTCTGATTTAAAGAAGAGTATTTCAATAAAACTTGAAAGACTTTACCATAAACAGGAAAAACAATCAGAAGAATTAGAAGAAGCTAACAATGCAGAAAGTTACAAAATAAAGGGTGAGCTCCTTACTGCTTATATTTATATGATTCAAAAAGGAATGGAAAGTATAGATGTTCAAAACTTCTATGACCCTAATTATGAAAGTGTTACTATTCCTCTTAGAAAAAATTTAACACCTTCTGAAAATTCACAAAGATATTTCAAAAAGTATAATAAATTAAAAACAGCTAAAAAGGAAATAACTTCTCAAATGGCTATAAACAAAGAAGAAATAGATTACTTGGAAAATATACTTTTAAATATAGAAAACTGTGAAAACTTAGCTGAACTTCAAGATATAAAAGATGAACTTGTTTCACTTGGATATTCTAAAGCTTCTGGTAAGCTTAAATCTAAAAAAGAAATAGCAAAGCTAACTACTTCACCACATGAATTTATTTCGTCTGAAGGAATTAGAATACTTGTTGGTAAAAATAATAAACAAAATGACCACCTTACACTTAGAATCGCAGATCCAGAAGATATATGGATGCATACTAAGAATATTCCTGGTTCTCATGTTATTATAAAATGTGCTGGTAAAGATATATCTGAACAAACTATATATGAAGGTGCTATGCTAGCAGCTTACTTTAGTAAAGCTAAATCTTCTAGTAAAGTTCCAGTTGATTATACTAAGAAAAAACATGTTAAAAAACCTAGTGGTTCTAAGCCTGGTATGGTAATTTATGAAACTAATAATACAATGTATGTAGATCCTAATGAAGAGATGGTTGCATCATTAAAAAATAAAGAAATTTAATAATAAAAAGTGTAAATCTTATTTAAAGATTTACACTTTTTATAGTTTATTTATCTTGAATTACCCATTGCCAAGTATTCTCATTAAATATTGCATTATAGAATGCTCCTATAGACATGCTTAAGAATTTAGCAGCTCCTTGTTTTACATTTTCATCGTAATACTTTGTGAACCTTGGATCATCAACATATATTTGCCCTAGATTTAAATGAGCTTGAGGTGGATAAGTTCCAAAGTATTCTAACCATTTCTTATGAAGCCTTACAACTTCCATAGCTAATTCATTTGAAGGATCATTTATCTTCATAGCTTCTAATAATTTTTCATTAATTTCAATTCTTATTCTTTCACTTTCATTATATTCTTCTTCACTTAAGCCTGCAAATTTTTTATTACTTTTATTTACTCTCTTATCTCCATATTTTTCTCTTATTTCTTTCCCATACTTTTCTTCATTTTTCTTTATAATATCTTTTTTAAAACCTTCAAATTTTTCTTTATTAGACATTTCTTCTTCTCCTTTTAACGACAATAACGTTCGGTCTATATTATTTAATAATTTTTCAATCTGCTTTTGTCTTTCTAGTAAATTTTTTTATGCTCATGTAGTGCTTCTACACAATCAAACTCTTCACTATGTATTACAGATTTTATTTTTTCTAAAGGTAAATCAAGTTCTTTATAAAATAGTATTTGCTGAAGTAAATTAACCTCTTCTTCTCCATATATCCTATATCCAGATGAGCTTATTCTTTTAGGCTTTAAAAGTCCTATTTCATCATAATATCTAAGAGTTCTTGTACTTACTCCTGCTAATTTTGAAAGATTATTTATTGTATATTCCATATTAACTTACCTCCTTACTATTAAGATAAACTTTTACGTAACGTTAATGTCAACATTTTTTTAATATTTTTAACTTTTAATAAAAAATGACCTATAAATAGGTCATTTTAAACTATAGCTAATCTTTGTCAGCTTTTTATATTCACTTTATAATATGCTTTATTTCCTTTATATCATTATCATAAATCTTATAATTATGTTCTTCTATCAAATTTTTATATTCATCATATTTTTTATAAATCATCACATGGTATCCATCAGTATCTTTCTTGGTAGTCATTTCATATTTATATCTTTTCCCATCTATAACTGCTTCTCTAGTTCCTATCCACGATGGGTATGTATATAACTCTTCTACCATATATATTTTATCTTGTGCTTCTACATTTATACTTGGATACTCTTTAGAATATTTTCCATCTATCCTATTTTCATCTACATTAATATCAGCTTCTCTATTTATGCTTTTTAGGTATTCTTTAGCCTGATTTTCTTGTTGCTTAGCTAATTCATTAAAATATTTTTCTGTATTGATCACTTTATACCATAAATAAACTGGGAATATCTCTTGTCTAGAACTTAAGTAATAAGAACCATCCAGAGGTATTTTATAATCAATTAAGTAATATTTATTATCTTCACCTATTTTAAATTTTATTGCTACAGTTTCACAATATGACCTTGTCAGAATAGAAAAAACATCATTTTCAAATTCAAAACTACCATAATTAAATACTACATATGTTTCAATTATATTTTTATTTTCTTTACTTCCTAATATCTTATAACCTTCTGAATCTAGCTCTCCTCCAAAATCATTATCATACATAAACTTTTTTATGGTATTGGATATGGCTTCATCTAAAGTAGTTCCTACTTGTCTATATATACTTAATTTTTCTATTAATAAATTAAAACTTTCTTCACTTTTATTAAATTTATTTATACTATCAATTCCTAAAGCATTTTCTACATCATTTTTATTAAATTTAAGTTCATATTTTAATTCTGATTCTTTATGGCTACTTTTATCTAATATGTAATATTCTATATTTTCTAAGTTATCTATTAACGAAAATATTATTGTTGAGTTTACAAACAGTTTATATTCTAGCTCTGATTTATTTATATCTTTTAATTTATAATATACTCTTATTCCATATGGTTCTTTATCTGTTTTAATCTCAATACTTTCTTTCTCCCAGCCAAGAGTTAAATTTTGTAGCAAATTATTGATATTACTTGCATTTCCAACATAAGCATTTTTATATTCTAATAATCCTTCTAAATTTCCTTTTACTATATCATCTTTTGAATCACTTTTACTTGTTAAAAGTATAGTTCCTAAAACCAACATACAACTAACACCCATAACACTTATCAATACTTTTCTATTTTTAAATATTTTAGCTTTTTTTATCATGTTAATCCTTTTTTTAAGAATTTTTTTGTTATCTGCCATTCCAAGTATTCCTATATTTTTAGGAATTATATTTACTCTTTCAATTAAAGTTATAATAGTCATAGCATAATTTTTATGTTCACTTTCATCTAATACTTTTACTACCATTTCGTCAGTTGCTAATTCCATATCTTCTCTTATTTTTTTAAATAAATACCATATCAATGGATTAAACCAATGAACACATTGGAGTAATATTAATAAATAATTAACTAAAATATCACATCTTTTATAATGAGATAACTCATGCAATAATATATGTTCTACTTCATCATCATTTAGGTCTATCATAGAATATGGAAATATGATTTTAGGTTTTATTATTTTGCAAAGTCCAGGAGTTCTAATATCTTCATTTATACTTATATCTATATTAGTCCTTATTCCCATATTATTTTTACATTTTATTAAAAGTAATTCTAATCTTTCATCTATATTTTTATTGTCTTTTTTAAGGTTATAATTTAATACAAAATTCATAAATACAGCTACAAATAGTGATGTAATAAATCCTCCTAACCATATTAAAGGTAAAATATCAAAAACTACACTTTTAGAATTTCTAAACTCTTTCTTAGTAGTAAATGTTGATTCTTCATTAATTATTACATTATTTTCAGTATTACTACTGTAAGTCATATCATCTATATCATAACCTTCAGTGTATTCATTTTTAGAAATATCTAAACTTTCATCATAGCTATTGATTTGACTTATATTTATAGGTAATTTATTAAACACACTTAAGCTACTTTGCGGACCAAATGGAATTATTAATTTTATTACAAGCAACATCCATAGTAAATAACTCCATTTACCACTTATCTCTTAATATACACTTTACTAAAAGAATTACTATACCTACTATACTTGCATGTATAGATGCTTCTAGAACAATACTCCATAATTTACTCATCTTACACCCCTATACATATCTAATCTTCATCTAATAGATTTTTAAGTTCTTCTATATCATCTTTAGACATTTTTTTATTCTTTATAAAACTAGCTACCATCATATTTATAGATCCATTATAAAGCTTTTCTAAAAATGAACTACTTGCTAAATTTTTATATTCATCCTCACCTATATTAGGATAATATATATAAGACTTTTTATTGCTCTTATCTACTTTTAAAGCTCCCTTTGTTACCAGTCTTGTAATTAAAGTTTGTATAGTTTTGGGCTTCCAATCTGTGATAGTACTTAATTTTTCTATTATTTGAGAGCTTGTTCCACTTTTTATATTCCAAAGTACTTTCATCACTTCTAGTTCACTTTCTGATATTTGTATCATATTTTTCATTTTTAACACCTCCATTGGATTACATTTGTAAGTCTATTTAATCTTACGCTTGTAATCCATACTTTGTCAAGTGTATTGTTTTATGTATTTTGTATTTTGATGTATTCAATATTCTTATACTTTTTGCAAAGGTATTAACATTAAGTCGTCTAATTTTTAATATAAATAAGTAAAGAATACGTTTTCTAAAAATAAATTTAATTTATATTATTTAAAAGGTTGGTGTAAATATTATGGTAAGTACAATAGTAAATTTTCCTTATAATTACAGTGGGGTAGCAAGATTAGATTCTTGTGGTATAGTTCATAATCATCTATATCATGAATGTCCTGTAGGCAAAGTCTGTAGCAATATTATATATAATAAAAATAACTTTCCTATTGGTAGAGTTGATGAAAACGGAATAGTACATAACCATATAACAAAAAATTCACCTATTGGTAAAGTTGATGAAGATGGATATGTATATAGTGGTGTTTCTAAGCAGTCCTTAGTTGGAAGAATTGATGGAGATAATGCTAGTTTAGCTGGAGGTGCTTATTTACTGCTATTGCATAATAATAAATAAAAATAACTGCATGTAAATTTTCATGCAGTTATTTTTTATTTTAATAAATTTATATATTAAGACCTTTTATCCATTGTTTTATACTTTTAATGTTCTTTTCTTTATCAACTTTTAGTGGCCCCACAAATTCTATTTCTCCAACAAAGTTATTCCATTTAAGCATTTTTTTAAATTCATCAAAACATTTTTTAGTGCTACCCCCACCACTACAAGCAAATAATCCTATATTTCTATTATATATTTTATAATCTCTAATAAATGTATTAAATGGTGATGCATAAGTTCCAACCCATATGGGTGAACCTAAAAATATATTATCATATTGATTTAAATCTATATATTTATTTATAAGTATTGGATTTTCTCTGAAAATTACACTTTTACTTGCCCAAAAGTATTTTTTTAAGCCTTTTTTAGGAAATTCTTTTTTTGTTCTTAATTCCATAATATCTGCATCTAACTCTTTTGCAATTATTTCTGCTATTAATTTTGTATTTCCTTCTAATGAAAAATAGACAACTAAGTTTTTCACAATACATACCTCCTTTTGCTTTGCTAATGTTTATCAAATAGAATAAATATATCCTTTGTATGCAAAATTTCATTTTATATATATATAAATTTCTATTAAATACCACTACTTTAAATTATAATCATAATATATGCTAATTATTAACTTTTTTGAGGAGATTATATGAATAATTTATTTTTATACTATATTTTTACAATTAATATAATAGGATTTATTTTAATGTATATAGATAAGATGAGAGCTATAAAAAATCAATGGCGAATTCGTGAATCCACTTTATTCACTATTGCTTATATAGGTGGTAGTGTTGGTTCTTTGTTGGGAATGTACTTATTCAGACATAAGACAAAACATACTAAATTTACGATTGGATTTACTTTTATACTTCTTATTCAAATAGCTTTAATATCTATGTTTTATATATAATTTATTATTTATTTTTATTAAAATTAAAAAGCTATAAACAATAGATTTTTTAAAATATGACCTTATCTAAGTACATTTTAACCTTTTATCTACTGTTTATAGCTTTAATTTATAATGCTATTTATTTATCTTTATCTATAAAAAATCTTTTATACCATACTAAAAATGTATATATTACCCAAATCTTCCTTGCATTATTCTCATTTCCATTATAATGATTTTCTAGTAATTTTACTATCTTGGTAGTATCGAAAAATTCTCTAGCATAATCACTCTCAAAAGATTCTTTTACTATTCTATGATATTTTTCTTCTTTTAGCCACTCTCTTATTGGAACAGGGAATCCTTTTTTCTCTCTTTTGGCCCATTCATCTGGAAGTACTTCATTAGCTGCTTTTCTTAAAACATATTTAGTATTTTCATCATTAACTCGATAGTCTCTAGGTATATCTTCAGCAACATTCATAACCTCTTTATCTAAAAAAGGAACTCTTAATTCTAAAGAATGTGCCATACTCATCTTATCTGCTTTTAATAATATATCCCCCGGTAACCAAAGATTTAAATCTAAATATTGTTTCTTAGTTAAATCATCTTTATCTTTTACCTTTTCATATATAGGTTTAGTTATATCTTTTATTGACGGTGATTGAGAATATTCTTTGCTTAGTATATCTTTTGCTTCATCTTCTTCAAAAATAAAAGCTTGTCCTATAAAGTAATCTTCAACATTACTTCCTCCTTTAACCATTAACATTTTACCTTTAAAATACGGTTTATTCTTAACCAGCTTAGCTAGTGATTTTCTTAAAGGTTTAGGAACTTTCTTATATTTTTTCATGACTGGAGTTTCATCATACCATTCATAACCACCAAATAGTTCATCTGCACCTTCTCCTGATAAAACCACTGTAACGTGTTTCCTTGCTAACTCAGATAAGAAGTATAATGGAATTGATGATGGATTTGCTTGTGGCTCATCCATATGATATTGAATACAATCCAGTTTATCAAAACACTCGTCAGCACTTATAATTTTACTTAAATTTTCTATTTCAAGCATATTAGATAAGTCTTTTGCTAAATTAGATTCATTAAACTTATCTTGCTCAAATCCAACTGAAAAAGTTTTTTGTGGCATTAAAACACTAGTTATATAACTAGAATCTACTCCACCAGATAAAAATGAACCTAAAGGAACTTCACTATTTTTATGAACTTCTACAGATTGATTAACTATATGCTTAACTTCATTTATATAATTTTCTAATGTATTTTCTTTTTCATCAAAATTGATATCCCAGTATCTTTTTATTTCCATCTTTTCATTTTCATAAGTAAAGTAATGAGCTGGTGGAAGTTTAAATACTCCTTTAAAGAAAGTTTCATTTAAAACTGAATATTGGAACGTTAGATAGGGTTTTAAAGCATCTTTATTTACTTCTTTTACGAAATCTGGATGTTTTAAAAAACTTTTTATCTCTGATCCAAATAAGAATGATTTTTCACCTTTTCCTACCAAAGTAGTGTAATAAAAAGGTTTTATACCAAAATGATCTCTTGCACCAAATAATTTCTTATTTTTAATATCGAAAATTACAAAAGCAAACATTCCCCTAAGCTTATGTACCATATCTTCTTTATATTCTTCATAAGAATGTACTAGAACCTCACTATCTGTATTAGTTTTAAATATATGCCCTCTTTGTATTAATTCATCTCTTAGCTCTTGATAATTGTATATTTCACCATTAAATACTAATGCTATACTTTTATCTTCATTAAATAAAGGTTGAGCTCCATGAGCTACATCTATTATGCTAAGTCTTCTAAAGCCTAATGCTACATCCTCATTTATAAATTCACCAGTTTGATCTGGACCTCTATGTATTATAGCATCTAACATACCCTTTAATATATATTCCTTATTATTTGCTTTGCTAACAAATCCAACAAATCCACACATACATATCTCCCCCTCTATGTTTAAGTTTTTGTTATATAATATTCTGTTTGCAAAGCTATAGTATATCATATTTTCCCTTATTTTTACAATTTGTTACATTTTCTTAATAATTAAATTATATATATATAAATAAAAACGCAAAATCTAGACTTTAAATTCTAAATTTTGCGTTTTCTATTTTAGTTATTAGCACTAGAAACTTTCATGCTAACTTTTGTTTTTTCAGTTTTAAATTGGTCATTATTTAATAATCTATTTAAGATTATACCTATTATTGCTGCTAGACTTAATCCTGTTATTTTAACACTTTGAGTTATAGGTATACCGATTGATATTCCTTTACCATCTAAGTAAGTAGTTCCTAGACCTATTACTAGTATAGTAGCAATTATTATTATATTATTCTTATTCTCTGAGCATTTACTATCCTTTATAGTTTTTAATCCTACAAAAGTTATCATAGAGAATAACATTAAACTTATTCCTCCCATTACTGCCTGAGGTATACTTTGAAGGAAACCTCCAAATTTTCCTACACAAGCAAGAAGTATAGCTATTACTGCTGTACGTCTTAAGTTTGCTGGGTCATAGTTTTTAGTTATTGCAAGTACTGCTGTATTTTCTCCATAAGTTGTATTTGCTGGCCCACCTAAGAATCCTGCTACTATAGTAGCTAAACCATCTCCAAGTAATGTTTTGTGTAGACCTGGATTTTCTAAAAAGTTTTTACCTACAACTGCTCCATTAGTAGTCATATCTCCTATATGCTCCATAAATACCGCTAATACTACTGGTGCTATTATAACTATTGCTTCTAAACTAAACTTTGGTAATGTAAAGTTTGGAACTTGGAATAAACCTGCACTTGTTATTGTTGATGTATCAACTAATCCTGTAAAGTAACATACTAAATATCCTACAACTACAGCAATTAATATTCCTATTTGCTTTATAAATCCTTTACCGAATACGTTTATACATATAGCTATACCTAAAGTTAATGTAGCTATCATTATATTTGTTACAGCCATGTTATATGCACTTGGTATTAAATTTAATCCGATTACTGCTATCATTGCTCCTGTAACTTGAGGTGGAAAATATTTTTTAATCTTTTCTGCACCTACATATCTAACTAATAGTGAAAGTAATACATATACTAATCCGGCTACCATTATACCACCTTGTGCATATGCTAAATCTCCTCCGTTAGCATCTTTAGCAGCTATTATGACTGGTATAAATGCAAAACTTGATCCTAAAAATACTGGAACCTTACGTTCTGTACAGAAGTGGAAAATTAAAGTTCCTAAACCTGCACAAAATACTGCTACTGATGGGTCAAAACCAGTTAATAATGGAACTAAAACTGTAGCTCCAAACATTGCTAATAAGTGTTGAAATGACATGATTAATTTCTTCATAAAAACCTCCCAAATTTTTTTAGGGAGAACTATTCTCCCTTTTTCAGTCTCTCTGTACTGAATTAAAAGGCAATATAAAACCTTCTTTAATTTTATTTTTATATTATGTTATTATCCTTTAATAGTTACTGAATCTTCTTCATCAGTTTCTACTAACTTTACAGATATAACTTCTGACTTTGATGTTGGTACATTTTTCCCAACATAATCTGCTCTTACAGGCAATTCTCTATGACCTCTATCTACTAATACTGCAAGCTGAATTGATTTAGGTCTTCCTACATCCATAATAGCATCTAATGCTGATCTTACAGTTCTTCCTGTATAAAGTACATCATCTACTAATATTACTATTTTATCATTTATATCAAAATTTATATTTGAACCATTAACTATAGGGTCTATATCAACTTTTTTTAAATCATCTCTATATAAAGTTATATCTACTTCACCTGTGTTAACTGATTTACCTTCTATTTGTTCTATCTTTTTAGAAATTCTGTTAGCTATTGGTACACCTCTAGTTTTTATACCTACCAATACAACATCTTCTATACCTTTGTTTTTTTCAATTATTTCATGGCTTATTCTTGTTATAGCTCTACCTATAGCTTTTTCATCCATTAGTGTTGCTTTTTCTTTCATTTCTTATCCTCCTAGGCTAATCACTTAGTATAAATCATAAAAAAAGCTTCCTATCATAAGACAAGAAGCGGTATATTACAAAGTAAACTAAGTAATACATACTTAATAGTTGCCTTATGATATCTCTGTATCAATTAAAGGTATTTCATATTTAAACTTGTTACTATCCATTATAAATTGCATTTTAATTATTTGCAAGTTTTTTATAGTTTCATTCATGTGCACATAAAGTTACTTTAGTTTTTTAATTATATCTTTAAAGTATTCTGGAAGTTCAGAGTTAAACTCTATATACTCATTACTTTTAGGATGTATAAATCCTAACTTTTTAGCATGTAAAGTTTGACCATTTAACTTAAACTTAGTATTTTTAGGTCCATATATTGGGTCTCCTAAAAGTGGGTGATTTATAGAAAGTGCATGAACTCTTATTTGGTGAGTTCTCCCAGTTTCAAGCCTTGCTCTCATATGAGTAAAGTTTTCAAATCTTTCTACTACTTCAAAATGTGTCACTGCTCGTTTTCCATCTTTTACAACTGCCATTTTTAATCTATCCTTAGGATTTCTTCCTAAAGGTTTATCAACAGTTATTTTATCTTCTTTTACTACACCATGACATATAAATTCATATTCTCTTGTTATTGAATGATCCTTTAATTGCTCAGCTAAACTATTATGAGCATTATTATTTTTAGCTATCATTAAAAGTCCTGAAGTATCCTTATCTATTCTATGAACTATACCTGGTCTTATAACACCATTTATAGATGATAATTTATCTTTGCAATGATATAATATTGCATTTACTAATGTATTATCATAATTTCCAGGTGCTGGATGAACAACCATATCCTGAGGCTTATTTACTATTAATACATCATCATCTTCATAAACAATATCTATAGGTATGTCCTGGGGAATAACTTCTAATAATTTAGGTGCTGGTATTTCTATCTTTATACTATCCTCTTCTTTAACTAAATATTTGGCCTTCTCTACTTTTCCATTTACTTCAACTTTTTTATCTTTAATTATCTTTTGAATATAGCTTCTAGACATATCACCTAATTGTTCAGATAGATATACATCTAGTCTATCTCCTTCTTCTTCTTCGCCTACTAAAAACTGTCTTATTTCTTCCATTACTTCACCATCTCTTTATCTTCAAAAAATAATATATATATACATAACAATACTGTACCTACTACTACAAATACGTCTGCTACATTAAATACATATTCCCATATTATTATAAAATCAAAATAATCTACTACAAATCCTAATCTTACTCTATCTATTAGATTCCCAATTGCACCAGAAATTATAAGTAAAATACCAACTTTACCTACTATATGCATATTCTTTTTATGTAGATAATATAGTCCAAATATTGAGGCTATACTTGCTACTATTATAAATATAATTTGATTATTTTGGAACATTCCAAATGCTGCACCTCTATTTTCTACATAAGTAAGGTGAAATATACTTTGTATAATTGGAATACTACCCATATCTTTTAAATAGTTTAGAGCAAAATATTTAGAAAGTTGATCTAAACCTATTAATATAGCTATTATTATTTCATAAATCAATATTATTGTCCTCCTAAAAGTATTATAAGTATAATTATACATAAAAAGACTTCCTAAATGGAAGCCTAGTTTTGAGTTTCTGGTTCTTTTTTATTTAAATGATCTATTAATTCTGATACAGTAACAAATTTATATCCTTTTTCTTTAAGATATGGTACAACAATTTCTAACGCTTGTACTGTTTGAGATTTTGCTCTTCTTACTCCATTATAATCATGTAGTAATATTATATTTCCATTTTTAACTTTAGTTTCAATAGTATTTACTATACTATAAACACCTGGATTAGACCAATCTCTTGGATCTAAATTTGACCATAATACTATATTCATATTTTTATTTTTTATTATATCACACATATTTCTACTTATAGCTCTATATGGCGGTCTAAATAATTTGGGTTCAACACCTGTTATTTCTTTTATCATTTCTTGAGTTTTATTAATTTCATTATAAACAGTATCATAACTCATCTTAGCTACGTCAATATGAGTAAAAGTATGATTTCCTATTTCATGACCTTCATCAAACTCTCTTTTTACTAAGTCTGGTAGTAATTTTGCATTTTCACCGACTAAGAAGAAGGTTGCTTTTACATCATTTTTTTTCAATATATCTAATATTTGAGGTGTATAAACTTCATCTGGCCCATCATCAAAAGTCAATGCAACTACTTTTTCTTCATCATTCCCTTTTTTTATAATAATATCTTTATAGTCTCTTGTTATATCATCCGTTGTTTCATAATTTTCCTCATTTAAATTTAAAACTTCTTTTGAATTTAAAGAATCTGACTTTACATAATATCCTATAAATATTAATAATAATCCAATTAGTAGTATACCTGTCTTTTGTTTCATTTTTTAAACCTCTTTTCTGATAAACTTAATACTCCTTGTCGTGATATAATCCATTTTTATTTAAATCAGTTAAATCTTTTAAATCCTCTGAATAAAAATCGCATCCTTTATTTACAAAGTTTAAATCTACATGTTTTGTGTCTGGAGGTAGATTATCATGAGTTTTTGCACACTCAGAACATAAAGATGTATCTGGTAGTAAATCTAATCTATCAGAATCAATTTTCTGATTACAAATCTCACATACCCCATAAGTTCCATTTTCTATTTTATCTAAAGCTTTATTTACTTGATATAATCTACCTTGTTCATGTATTGTTAAACTATTTTGCATATCATTCATAAATACTTCTGTTGCAAAGTCTGCTGGATGATTATCATAAGCTGATAATTCTCCTGAACTATATCTTTCACTAGTATGTTTTTCTGTGTTTCCAAATAAAGTATTATCTTGCATATCTGTTATTAATTTAGTCAAATTATTTTTTTCTTTTAACAATTGTTCTTTATATTTATTCATATCCATACTTTTCACCTCTATTTATTTCTATAATTATCAACTACATTTAATAATTTAGCTATATATGCTCCTATTATAGGTAAATCTATCCAACTAGCTAGTAAATAAAATAATAAAGCTGCAAGAACTGAAAATCCTATAGCTTGACCAAAACCTTTCCCTAAGCCTGCAATAAAATTTATAAGAAATAATCTTCTTTTACTATCAGTAAGCATCATGTATTCTCTAATTCTGCTTCTTTCAATAATTAACATAAGTCTTTCTAAGTATCTTTTTATAAGACCTAAATCTTCTTTTGGATTATCAGATATATACATTTCATTAATTATTTCATCAAGTTTTTTCATACTTATGTATGTTGGATTTTCTTCATTATGATTTTTTTCAGTTTCATACTTTTTATGCCTCATACTTTCACATCCTTTTATGAAACATATAATTCAAATTTATTATGTGATAAATCCTTAATAAAAATACACAACAAAAAATAGCCACTTAAATAGTGACTATTTTTTTATGAATTTATATAAATTTTCTTTCTATTAATCCTACTTTTTTATATACCTTTCTTAAAGTTTTTCTAGCTTGTCTTTCAGCTTTTGCTGCACCTTTAGCATATACTTCTTCTAAGTATGCTTTATCTTTAAGAAGTTCTAAGTATCTTTCTCTTATTGGATTTAAAGCATCTACTACAACTTCTGCTAAATCAGCTTTAAATTCTCCATATCCTTTTCCTTCATACATAGCTACAATTTCATCAACAGTTTTATTGCCTAATTGAGTATATATATCTATAAGATTTTTTATTCCTGGTTGTTCATCACAGTATCTTACAACACCTTCTGAATCTGTAACACTTCTTTTTATCTTTCTTCTTATAGTATCTGGATCATCACATAATAATATATATGCATTTTCATTAGAGTCTGACTTACTCATTTTCCTATTAGGTTCTTGTAAGCTCATTACTCTACCAACTTCTTTAGGTATATAACCTTCTGGTATTTTAAATGTTGGCGAATATCTATTATTAAATCTAGATGCTAAATCACGAGCAAGTTCTAGATGTTGTTTTTGATCTTCTCCAACTGGAACTAACTCTGTTTGATATAAAAGTATATCTGCAGCCATTAGTACTGGATATGTAAATAAACCAGCGTTTAAGTTTGCTTCACTTTTTTGAGACTTATCTTTAAATTGAGTCATTCTACTTAACTCACCCATATAAGTCATTGTATTTAATATCCACATAAGTTCAGTATGTGCACTTACATGTGATTGTATGAATATAGTATTTTTTTCTGGATCAAGTCCACAAGCTAAATATTGAGCTAATATTTCTAATGTATTTGCTCTTAAGTCCTTAGCTTCTTGAGGAACTGTTATAGCATGTAAATCAACTATACTGTAATAGCAATCGTAGTCATCTTGAAACTTTGGAAAGTTTCTTAATGCACCTAAATAATTTCCAAGTGTTAGCTTTCCTGATGGTTGTATACCACTAAATATTACTTTTTTTTCACTCATATTTATCCTCCAATTATAATGACTTTAACATATTTAATACTATATCTTTAGATCTATGAGCAGCTTCTACTACAAATTCATCATACGTAACATCTGCACTTCCATCTGCCTTATCAGACATAGCTCTTATTATTACAAATGGAGTAGCATTTAAAGTACAAACATGAGCAATTGCTGCACCTTCCATTTCTGCACAATAAGCGTCAAATTCACTTATTAACTCATCTTTTAATTCTTTAGAGCTTACAAATATATCACCTGATACTACTCTTCCTTTTAAAACCTTATTTCCTTTAGATTCCTTAATTGATGATTCATATGCTGCATCTATAAGCATTTGATCAGCTATAAATGTTGAGCTTTCCATTCTTGGTATTACACCTTTTTTATCTCCAAATGCAGTAGTATCCATATCATGTTGTATAGCATCTGTTGATATTACTATATCTTGAACGTCTAATTCACTATGAAGTGCTCCTGCAACTCCTGTATTAACTACTGCATCAACATTAAATTCACTTATTAGTATTTGAGTACATAAAGCGGCATTTACTTTTCCTATACCACATTTAACTAATACTATATTTTTTCCTTCTAATGTTCCCTTATGGAATTTTAAACTTGCTTTTTCAACTACTTTTTCTATGTCCATAAGTTCTACTAATATACTTACTTCTTCATCCATTGCACCTATTATACCTATTATGTTCATCTTAATCCTCCTAAAATTTTCTGCTTATTTAGATAACTTCTAAATTTCATAATAAAAAATCCGTCCTATTAAATTTAATAGGACGGATTTATTTCCGCGGTACCACCTAATTTATACATAATCTAAATACTATTATGTATCTCTTAAACCTGCTATAACGTGCAGTCACGATATCAGCTACTCTATAATAAATTTATTATATTTAACTTAATTCCTCTAAGATCCATTCACTAAACTTTTCATGTAAAGATCTCACCGTTTCTCTACTCTCTGTATTGAAGCTTTATTTAGCTACTAATTCTTTTCTTTGGATTTTCATATTATATTTATTTTTATAATATGATTTCCTGGAAGAATTGTCAAGACTGTGATTTAAAAATTACAAGTAACTTACTAATATAGCTCCTTGTGAAGCATATGTTCCCATAACAGGACCCACTTCACTTATAATTATTTTTTTTGCATTATATTTATTTGCTAAAACTTCTTTTATTTTAATAGCTTTATCACTACAATGCGCATGCCCTATAATTATAGTTTTATCTTCTACATTTTCTAAGTTTTTATCTATATATTCAAGAACCTTCTTTAAACTATTATTTAAACCTCTAGCTTTATCTATAGGCTTTACAACACCTTCAGTTATTTGCACTATTGCTTTAAGATTTAATGTGTTTATTATTTTACCTGCAAGAGGATTAATTCTTCCACCTTTTATAGCATTTTCTAAAGTTTCTAATGTTCCATAAAATATAACATCATCTTTTATTTTTTCAATTTCTTCTACTATTTCTTCTAGTGATTTTCCTTGTAAAACTAATTCTGCCGCTTTTATTGCTAATAAACCTTGACCTATAGATCCATTTAGTGTGTCTATAATTTCTATCTTCTTATCGGCAAAATCACTGTCATACATATCTTTTGCTAATTTAGCACTACTATATGTTCCTGATAATTTAGAACTTACAGATAATAATAATATATCTCCTTCACCTTTGTATGCTTCTAAAAATCTATCTGGTGATGGGCAAGATGTTTTAGGTAATTCCTTCATTTCACCCATTCTCTTGTAAAAAGTTTCATTATCTATTTCTTCCCCTGCAATAAAACTTTCATCATTACCAAAAGATACATTTAAACCTACTACATTTATATCATACTTTTTTAAAATTTCTTGAGGCAAATCGCACCCACCATCAACTAGTATTTTTATTTTACTCATTTTACTTACCTCTCTTAATTATTTATTTAAACTATAGTGATTATTTTCTTTATTTGTGTTAATATTAATAGTAAATAATCAGTCGGTCGGTCGACCGATTACTTATTATTATTGTATATCCCCTGTGGTTAATTGTCAATCCCTTTAAATTTTGAAGTTTTTAGTTTATTGACTTTAAAATAATACGTATCTATAATATAAATTACTTAAGGCTTAACCATAAAGAAAGGTTGATTTTATGAAATCTAATATAAATATGAAAGAAAATATCTTAAATATTGCTATAAATCTAATTACTAAAAACGGAATAAAAAATACTAGTTTATCTGATATTGCAAAAACAGCAGGTATAAGTAAAGGTACATTGTATTATCATTATGCTTCTAAAGATGACTTAATCTTTGATATAGCTGATAATCATTTAAAGATAATTACTGATGCTGTATTAGATTGTGTATATAGTATAGAAAATAAATCTTCTAAAGATGATCTTATTAATATTGTTATGGGAAAAATATCAACAATAGGTTCTACCGGAAGAATTCATATGTATTTACTTTGTGAAGCTATAACTGGAAATGAACCATTAAGAGAACGAATAAAACTAAAATATATACAGTGGAGAACAACTTTACAAGAAGATATAAATAAGTATTTACATGAAAATATTGATGACTCTGAAGCTTTTTCATTTTTATTAATTTCAATAATAGATGGATTAGTTGTTCAAAGTATATTAAAAACAGAAGAAATTCCATTTGAAAAAGTTGCTAGTTTTTTAGTAAATAAGTGGATATAAAAAAGATGTCTAAAATTTATTTTAGACATCTTTTTTATTATTTTATTTTGTTAAAATATTCTTCATTTGGCTCAAAAACATGTTTATTATTCATTTTATTTCTAAACTTAGACATTTCTTTATAAATTTTCATTCTACCTTCATTTATATCTCCTATTGGTCTATGTGCTAATAATGAGTGTCCAGGAGAAAAAGACATTATCTCTGACATTTCAAATCTCTGTTTTGTTTCAAACTTTTGCTTAGGTATCCTTATTTCACCTAATTTTATAAAAGGAGATTTATTTTCATCCCATTTTACTGATGCATCATTTATTGGCATACTTGACTTATCTGTTCTAAATTGAACCATAAAATCAAATACAGCTTCAAAATTATTAAGGTGCACTTGCATATTTTTAGTCAAATATCTATGAGTTAATTTTTTAGGTAATTTACTTTTATACTTAGATTTTGGAACTATGCAGTATTTTACAACTTCATCTCCAAATCTATAAGGCGTTGTACTAAAATACTTAATATCTAAAGGACTTGTATCATTTTTCATATTTTTTAAGGACCTTATTATTGGACTCATTTTATGTTGCATTAATAATTTAAATATAAATATAAATGGCATTGATTTACTATTATAATAAATAGCATCATGAAATAATCTCCAAGTACCAATAGGCATAATTTCATTACTTATTAGCAAAAAGTCTTGAGTATATTTTTCATCATCCATACACTTTTCGCCTTCAATGCCTAATAATTTAATAGAAAAACCTCTAAAATCCTTAAACTTATCACTTAATATTTTAGGATTAGAATTAGATATTCTTATAAAAGCAGGGTATTCTTTTTTAGGTTCAAAAATACCTACTTGATATTTTTCACAAATATCACTATCTACTACAAACTTAGCCTTTAATAAACCTATACATTTAGCATGTGCATCACGTTTAAAATTACCTTTAGAGTAATCTTTTTTTAATTTATTTTTTAGCATCTTTATAATATTATTTGTAAGTTCTTCATTAGTATATTTAATCAAAATAACCTCTCCTTGCAAAATTATATATTATATTATTTGCAAAAAGAGGTTATTTGATTATACTTAATTATTTATTATGCTTAATATAATTCACCGCTATTTACTATAGGCTGAGCATCTTTATTTCCACATAATACAACTAGTAAGTTACTAACCATAGCAGCCTTTTTTTCATCATTAAGCTCTACTAATTGACCTTCTTCTAATGTATTAAGTGCCATTTCAACCATTCCTACTGCACCTTCAACTATCTTTTTACGTGCTGCAATTATAGCTTCTGCTTGTTGACGTTGTAACATAGCAGCTGCAATTTCTGGTGCATATGCTAGGTGTGTTATTCTAACTTCTTCAACTTCAATACCTGCGCATTCTACTCTAGATTGAAGTTCTTCTCTACATCTATTTGCTACTTCCATTGAACTTCCTCTAAGAGACTTTTCTGCTTTTTCATCTCCATCAGCTATATCATAAGGGTATAATCTTACTATATTTCTTATTGTTGAGTCGCATTGTATTGATAAAAATGTTTTAAAGTTATCTACATTAAATACCGCCTTTGTTGGATTTACTACTCTCCAAATTACAACTGCTCCTACTATAATAGGATTTCCAAGTTCATCATTTACTTTTTGATGATTATTATTTAACGTCATAGTTTTTAAAGATACTTTTTTACTTCCAATTGAAATAGATTCTTCTTCTAAATTATCTTTTGTTTTTCCTATCCTAGTTCTAGTTGTAATTGGATCATAAGTTGGATTTATTGCAGTTACAAAAGGATTTACCCAGAAGAATCCAGATTCACTTAATGTTCCATAATAATTACCGAATAAGGTTAATACTAAAGCTTCATTAGGATTTATAACCTTAAGTCCTGCAAAGCTAATTAGCCCTATAATTATAGTTATTATACCTAAACTAATTCCAATTCCAAGTATTATTCCATTAAACTTACATGCAGTTGTGATTATTAATGATCCTAATATTATAAGCCCCACGCATATAATAATTCCCATTAAACCATTGAGTGCTTTAATATTTTTTTCTTCAATATTTAGTTTTTTCTCACTCATATAAATCACCCCTTATATTTTTAATAAGATATTAAAATGGTATCACTCGCATTTTATTCTTTCAACAATTTAATATAAATAATAAAATATATTTTTTAATATAAAAAAGGATTGGTTCTTATAAAATGAAAAACCAATCCTTTATTTAAATTATTTTCTTATAACTTTTATTCCAGTCATATGATCATTTAAGTTGCATTGTTCTAATGTTTTATCTTCAACTCTTTCTATTTCAAGAGCTAAAGTTTCTGATTTGATGTAGTCTTCAAATCTATTAACTGCAGCTGCTATTTCATCATCTGAACAGTACTCTATAACTATGTTATCTAATACATCAAAGTTACTAGATTTTCTTAATTGTTGCACTTTAGATATAAATTCTCTTGCATATCCTTCTTCTATTAACTCTTTAGTTAATGTAGTATCAAGTATAACGAATAAGTTATTTTCCATAACTACGTTGAATCCTTCTTTAGCAGATATGTTTATTAAAACATGATCTTTATTAAATTCAAACTCTTCACCATCTATATCTACAGTTAAGCTTTCTCCAGCTTCTAACTTAGGAACTACTTCACCTGCATTTAATTTATTTAATGCTCCAGCAAAGAACTTCATCTTAGCTCCTAGTATTGGACCTAATACTTTAAAGTTTGGCTTTAAGCTAAAGTTCATGAATTCACCTAAATCTTTAGCGAAAACAACTTGCTTAACGTTAAGCTCTTCTTTTATTAAGTCTACTATATCGCTAAGTATAGCTTCATATTTTCCATCTACATATACTTCTTGTATTGGTTGACGTACTTTTATTCTTGCAGCTTCTCTTGATGCTCTACCTAATGTAACTAAGTTTTTAGCTAAGTCCATTTTTTCTTCTAATTTAGAATCTAATAAACTTTCATTTGCTCTTGGGTAGCTTGCTAAATGTACAGATTCTTCATTAGTTAAGTTTCTATACATTTCTTCAGACATATATGGAGCAAATGGAGCTATTAATCTACAAAGCTCTGTTAATATTTCATAAGTTGTGTTATATACAGCTTTTTTATCTTCTGTTAATTCAGTTGCCCAGAATCTTCTTCTAGAACGTCTTATATACCAGTTAGATAAATCATCATTTATGAATGCTTGTATTCTTCTTATAGTTTTGTTTACTTCGAATATTTCTAAGTTTTCTTCAGTTTCTTTCTTTAAGTTGTTGAACTTAGATAATATCCATCTATCTAATTCTGGTCTGTCTTTGTACTCAACAAAGAAGTCAGTTGGATTTATATCATCTGTATTTGCATATAATGTAAAGAAGTTATATACATTTTTCATAGTTCCTAAGAACTTACTTTGAACTTCTTTTAATCCATCTTCATCGAATCTTATTGGAGTCCATGGTGGAGATACGTATAGTAAGTACCATCTTAGTGCATCTGCTCCATACTTATCAAATAATTCAAATGGATTTACAGTGTTTCCTCTTGATTTACTCATTTTCTTTCCATCTTTATCAAGAACTAGATCGTTAACTAGAACTTTTTTGTATGGTGCTTTACCTGTTACAAATGTAGATATAGCAAGTAATGAGTAGAACCATCCTCTAGTTTGATCTATACCTTCACAGATGTAATCTGCTGGGAATAATTGATTAAAGTTTTCTTTATTTTCAAATGGATAGTGATGTTGAGCAAATGGCATAGATCCACTATCAAACCAACAGTCTATAACATCAGTTACTCTTGTCATAGGCTTTCCACAACAATCACATTTTAAATGTATATCATCAACATATGGTCTATGAAGTTCTACTGTTTCTGGATTTACATCTTCTATAGCCTTCTCTGCAAGCTCAGCTCTTGAACCTACAGACTGCTTGTGTCCACATTCACATTTCCATATATTAAGTGGAGTACCCCAGTATCTACTTCTTGATATAGCCCAGTCATTTAAGTTTTCTAACCAGTTACCAAATCTACCTTCACCAACGAATTTTGGATACCAATCAACAGAATTGTTGTTTTCTATTAATTGATCTTTAAGTCTAGTCATTTCTATATACCAGCTTGGCTTAGCATAGTATAAAAGTGGAGTTTGACATCTCCAACAGTGTGGATAGTTATGAGCTACTTTTTCTTTTCCAAATAATTTATTTTCATGAGCTAACCATTTTATTATCTCAACGTCTACACCTTCCTCCATTACGAATTTACCTTCCCATGGAGTTGTTGTAAATTTACCTGTTTCATCAACTGGTTGAAGAACTGGTAAGTTATATTTTCTACCTAAGTTATAGTCATCTTCACCAAATGCAGGTGCTGTATGAACTATACCTGTACCATCTTCAGTTGTTACATAATCTCCTAATGTAACGAAGAATGCTTTTTGATCAGTTTCAACGAAAGGCATTAATTGTTCATATTCTATATATTCTAAATCTTTACCTTTCATTTCTTCTAATACTTCATAGTCTTCACTTAATACTTTATTTGCTAAAGCTTTAGCTACATAGTACACTTCATCATTTTGCTTAACTTTTACATAGTCCACTTCTGGTCCTACTGTTAATGCAACGTTTGATGGTAATGTCCAAGGAGTAGTTGTCCATGCTAAGAAATACTCATTTGCATCTTTTCTCTTAAACTTAGCTATTACAGTATTATTTTTTATTTCTTTATATCCTTGTGCTACTTCGTGTGAAGCAAGTCCAGTTCCACATCTTGGGCAGTAAGGAAGTATTTTATGACCTTCATATATATAGTTTTCTTTATTAAACTTATCTAATATCCACCATACTGACTCTATATAGTTATTATCTAAAGTTATATATGGATTATCTAAATCTGTTTCATAAGCCATTCTTTCAGTCATGTTTCTCCATTGTTTTTCATATGTAAAAACTGACTCTCTACATTTTTGGTTGAAATTAGCTATACCATAATTCTCTATTTCTTGCTTATCAGAAAGACCTAATTCTTTCTCTACTTGTATTTCAACTGGTAAACCATGAGTATCCCAACCAGCCTTTCTTTTAACTTGGTATCCACTCATTGTTTTATATCTACATACCCAGTCTTTTAATGTTCTAGCTACAACATGGTGTATTCCTGGATTTCCATTTGCAGTTGGAGGACCTTCATAGAATACGAAACTTGGATCATTTTCACCTTTTTCTAATGTTCTCTCAAGTATATTTATATCTTTCCAATACTCAGATACTTTAGCTTCTGCATCTTTTACAGAACTGTCTACTAATGACTTAAACTTTGACATATCATCACCCTTTCTAAAAATGATTATATTATTTAACATTGTTATCTAAAAACTATACTATCAAACAAATTCAATTAAAAATAAAAAAACCCGTCCCCTATAAAAGGGACGAGTTGATATCGCGTTACCACCCTAATTCTATATATAAAATAAAATGTTTATATATAGCACTCTGAAAAAGTTTAACGGCACTTACCGGCACAGCTTAATTAATTTAAAATTGTTCAGCCTGCAGCTTAAGAGTGATTTTCAATTTTTTTTCATTCATTGGTTCTCACCTATCCCAACTCTCTGTAAAACTTCAAAAAATTTACTCTCTCTATCATTGCTTTTAGATAAATATTAACTTTTTTTAATTTGATTTTATAATATGAAATTATATATTAAGTACACCAAATAGTCAATATTTTTATATTCTGATTATTTCATTCGACACTTAATCTATAGTCGTTGCAACCTCTTTTTCATTATGAAGTAATTCTCCATCATAAGTAGTTGTATTCATAAAAGGTTCTTTACACTTTTCATCTATATCAGAGAATATTCCATCAACACTTCTTATTTCATCTTCTAATAAAGATTTAAATTTATTTCTAAATAATTTAAATTCTTTTACTAGTGAATCATATTCTTGTCTAATTTCTATAACTCTACTATTTCCTTTTTCTATTATTGCTCTAGCATCTAACTCTGCTTGTTCAACTATTATTTTAGCTTTTTTATTTGCAGCTGCACATGTATCTGCAGCTGTACTTTCAGCTGTTATTAATGTCTTGTTTAAAGTTTCTTCTATACTTTTATATCTGCTTACTTGTTCCTGATATAAGTTTAATTTTTCTTTAAGGTCTATATTCTCTCTATATAATGTTTCAAAATCTTCTTTAACTATATCTAGAAATTCATCTACATCATCTGGATTATATCCTCTTAAAGCTTTTTTAAAGTCTTTATTTTCTATATCAATTGGAGTTAGCATACATTCCCCTCCTATACTATTATCTTTGCTTGTATCTTAACTTTACCCTTCTTAGTTAATTCACCAATATTTATAACTTTAGCTCGTCCTTTTCCTCTCACAGAAATTAAAGATTCATCTTTTATTTCTCTAGATGGAGATGTTATTTTTTCATAATTAACTTGAACTTTTTCTCCATTAATAAACTTCATACTTTCTTGTCTAGATATGTTATATAGTCCACTTATAACACAATCTAGTCTAATTGAAGTTACAGTAAAAGATATATCTTTATAATTAGGTGGATTATAAATAATCTCTTCCTTTGAAATTTCTCTAACCTTAACATTATTTCTAGATACTTTCTCAAGATTCATAATTATAAAGTCACATATATCTGCACTTACTATCACCTGGCAGAAATTCTCATGTATAATTATATCTCCAACTTTTTCTCTTTTTATACCTAAATTCATAATAGATCCTAGATAATCTTTATGTGATATAGTTTTAAACTTAAAATTACCTTCAATTTGAATAAATCTAAGAGTATTATCTATATCTTCATATTCCATATAAAAAGGATACATAAATACTACGCTTCTTTCTGCGTTATCATACCCTCCATCTACAGTATATTTTATATCATTATTTGAGTTTAATATATCTATAGCATTTTTAACTTCATATGGGTTGAGAAAATCACTATACTTTACATCATAGTTTTTCATACAACTGTTAGCTTTATCTATTATTTTAAACATCTTATTTTTTAGGTCTATATCTTTTATATGATTTGTAAGTTTTAACTTGTCCATTTTACTAGAAAACCATTAATACAACTCTTTGTACAATTCTTATTAAAAAGAACACTACTATTGGTGTAATATCTAATGGTGAATTTAAATATCTATACACAACAGATCTTATTGGGTCTTGTATTGGATCTGTTATAGTTGAAAGTATATCATATAGTTTTGTTTGTGTCGCTCCAGGAATCCATGTCATTATACATTGTACAAATATTATAAATAATAATAAATCTAATAGCCTATATAGTGCATATCCTATTGTACCCATTTTCCTAAAACTCCTTTATTTTTTATTTTTGCCAAGGAAATGCTGTTTTACTCTCTAATTCCTTTTTTACTGTAGAGTCAATATCTACATTGCTTGGAGCTAGTATAAATATTGATTTAGTTATTTTTTGTATATTACCTTCTAATACATATACTGCACCATTCATAAAGTTAAATATAGCTTTTTTATCCTCATTTTTTTCTACGCTATCTAAGTTAACTACTAGTGCTCTTCTTTGCTTTAAATGATCTGCAATAGTTGTAACATCTTCATATCTTTTAGGTTCTAATATTACAACTTTCATTTGACTAACTGTATGTAAACTTACTATTTTATTATTTTTAGATGCATTTATAGAATCAAATCCTGATGTTATATCGTCATCATCATCCATGTCTCCATCTAAATCATCTACTTCATCTTCCATGTATTCATCTGCATATTCTTCATCAGGACTAGTAACCCAATCTTTGATTTTTGAAAATATTCCATCACCCATTTTCAATTTCCTCCTAAGTTTATTTCAATTAATTATAATTTCTTTTTCCAAATATAGATGTTCCTACTCTTACTATTGTAGAGCCTTCTTCTATTGCTATTTCAAAGTCATTACTCATCCCCATAGATAATTTATCCATAGAAACATCTTGTATATTAAGGCTTTTTATTTCTAAAGATAATTCTTTAAGTTCCTTAAATACAGATCTTATTTCATTATCATCAGATGTAAAAGGAGCCATTGTCATAAGACCTTTTATTTTTATATTTTTATATTTTTGTGACGTATTTTTAATAAATTCAATAACATTTTCTTTATTTAATCCATGTTTACTTTCTTCTTTTGAAATATTAACTTGAACTAAACAATCTATAGTTCTACCTATTTTTTCAGCACGTTTTTGAATTTCTTCGCATAAAGCTTCTCTATCTAATGAATGTATCATATACACTTTATCTATTATATACTTTACTTTATTAGTCTGCAATGTACCAATTAAATGCCATCTTACTTTATCACCTATAATATCATATTTTCTTGCTAATTCTTGAGGTTTATTTTCACCAACATCTGTTATTCCACAGTTTATAGCTTCTAGTATAGCATTTGTATCTACTGTTTTAGTAACACCCAATAAAGTAATTTCATCTTTATTTCTTTTGCTTCTTTTAGCCGAATCTTCTATTTTATCATTAATAGCTTGTATATTTTCTTTAATATGCTCCATCATATCACCTACTCTATTTTCATATTTATATTTATAATATTAGGTTTCAAAATAATTTTATCATACAAGTCTACAGTACTTACTCCATCTATTTTATTTTTATAGTAATCAACATATTTGTAGTCATCATCTTCATATATAATACCTTTTAGTTCAATAAAGTTAGGTGTCTTATCTTCTTCATTTATAACATAGACGCCTTCTTTATTATCTACTGTCTTTATAGCACTTTTAGGTATTTTTAAACCTTCTATTTGCTTATATATTATATCAAATTCTTTTACTCTTGTATCATAAATTCCCATATTTTGATTATTTATTTTGAGTATTGCTATATAATTATCATTTTCTTTATTAATTTTATAAACTTTTGCATCTATCTCTTCATCATTATTACATAATACGATTGACTGATTTTCCTCAAAATAACTTACTTCATTTTCATCTATATAAGTTGCCACATATGCGTCATAATTATTTATAACTCTTGCTATTATATCTCCACTTTTTACTTCTTTAGAGTTAGTTTTTATCTCCTTATAGTTATCTACTTCTTTTTGAATATCAGATTTTGTTATACTATCTAAATTAGTGAAGGTATATTTTCCTTCATTTCCATCATATTTATATGATACTATTCCTGCTATACTTGATAGACATGTAAATACATTGTTGTTTTTTTGATTTTCTAAAATTTCTTTTTCATCTTCCTTAGCAGATAATTTAGCAGTGTCTATTCCATTATTTAATAATTTATTTTTGTCATTTACATAATTACTTAAGGTTTCTTTATACTCTTTAATATTACTATAATCTTCTTCTAGTAAATCATTTTGTATCTTGCTTACTATTAACTCTATATTTTCATTAAAGTTATTTATCTCATTTTTAGATATATTAATTTCTCCAGCTTTAATTTTATCTATTTCTTCATCTAAAGCATTTATTTTTTCATCAATATCACTGTCTACATTGTTATATATACTAGCAACTTCCTGAGACTTACTTACTCTTGATCCTTCATCCACTAATAAATTTAAAGTTCCATTGATATCTGATTTTAATAAATACTCATCTCTTACAATAATACATTTTCTACTTATTTTCATCTTGTTATCTTCATTTTCTAAAACCTGAGTTTGTATAGTCTTACTTGCTATAAATGATATTATATGAAATATTATGTAGATAAATATACCTAGTAAGAAAAAATTTGAGTATTTTATTTTCTTCAAGATTTCACCTCCTATATATAAGGAAACCTGTTATATTACTTCTCTACACTTATATAATTTCCTTTTATTTATGTATAAATTTCTTGTATAAATTTAATATTTTAAAATTTGTTATTTATAATATTTTTCTTTCAATTTTAAAAAAACTCCTTATTAGGAGCTTTTTGTTAATTTTTGAAAAAATGTATTGGAGCTGGTATCTTAACACCTCTTTTTATAAATAACTTAGACGAATATTTATTTGTTTCTATAACTGCCCCTAGTCCTAATAATCCATCAAATTCAACTATATAACCTACATCGCACCCTTGTGCAGATATTACTCTTACTGCCGTTGTTTTATTATTTATCATACCTATAGCTGCTTCATCAACTATCATAGCACTTATAGTCTCTGCGCTTGTATCTCCTTTTACTACTATCATATCTAATCCAACAGAGCATACAGCTGTCATAGCTTCTAATTTTTCTATATTTAATGCTCCTTTTGATACAGCTTTAATCATTCCTAAGTCTTCAGATACTGGTATAAATGCACCACTTAATCCTCCAACTCTTGAACAATCCATAACCCCACCTTTTTTAACAACATCATTTAATAAAGCTAAAGCAGCAGTAATTCCATGAGTTCCTACTACTTCAAGTCCATATCCTCTAATATACTTGCCACTGAGTCACCTACAGATGGTGTAGGTGCTAATGATAAATCTACTATTCCAAATGGTACACCTAAACTCTTAGAAGCTTCCATATCCAACTAATTGACCCATTCTAGTCACCTTAAAAGATTTATTATTATATAAAAATAGAAATAGCTCTTGAAAAAGTCAAAAGCTATTTCTATTAAGACTATAATAATATAGTTATTATATTCATACTGCCTTCATTAATAATTTTTTGAAGAGTTTTTTGTATCTTAACTCTTATTTCTTCTGGCATTGTATATAGTTTGCTTTGTAATTGTTCTTTTACTAAATCATTTAATGATTTTCCAAACATATTAGATTCCCAAATTTCACTTGGATTTTGTTCAAATTCATCTAATAAGTATTTAACCATTTCTTCACCTTGATTTTGATTTCCAACTATAGGAGACACTTCTGTAGATATATCTGCTTTTATTATATGAAGAGACGGTGCATTGGCTCTTAATTTTACTCCATATTGTTTTCCTTGCTTAATTATTTCAGGTTCCTCTAAACTTAGCTCGTCTAATGATGGGGCTACTACTCCATAGCCTTTAGTCTTAGCATCAATAAGAGCACTTTCTACTTTATCATATTCATTTTTTACTTTAGATAATCTAGTTATAAGGTTTAATAATTGATAATCTCCTTCAATTTTAAATCCACTTTTTTCTTCTAATATGTTATAGAATAATTCTGGTTTTGTAGTTAAATCTATTGTTATAACTCCTTCTCCAAGTTCAACATTATCAACCTCTGTGTCTTTTAAGAATTCTAATTCTGAAAATCCTTGTACTATTTTATCCACATCTCTAAGCTTTCCTATATCAGCTATACTTTCTTTTAATGCAAATATTATATTATTTTTAATCCAGTGATTCATCTCTAATCCTTCAACCCATTGAGGTAAATTAATTCTGATTTCAGTTAATGGGAAGTCATAAAGCACAGTCTCCATAACATCTTCTATATCATTTTCATCCATAGCAACAACATTTAAAGGTACTACAGGCACTCCATATTTTTCTTCTAATTCACTTCTTAGTAACTCTGTTTCATCACTAGTTGGATCTATAGTATTTAAAACAACTGCAAATGGCTTATTAAGTGCTTTTAATTCATTTATTACTCTTTCTTCAGGTTCAATATAGCTGCTTCTATCTATACCAGTTACAGAACCATCAGTTATGACTACTATACCTATTGTTGAGTGATCTCTTATAACCTTTTTAGTACCTAACTCCGCTGCTTTTTCAAATGTCATGGCTTCTTGTGACCATGGCGTAGATACTAATCTTTGTTTTCCATCTTCTTCATGGCCTAATGCACCATCAACTATGTAACCTACACAGTCAACCATTCTTACTTTTAAAGTAACATTGTCTTTTATTTTTATTTCAACCCCATCAGCTGGAACAAATTTTGGTTCTACTGTCATTATTGTTTTACCAGAACCACTTTGTGGTATCTCATCTTGTGTTCTCTCTCTCTTAAACTCATTTTCTATATTAGGTAACACAAGCTTCTCCATAAATTTTCTTATAAATGTAGACTTACCTGTTCTAACAGGACCTACTACACCTATATAAATGTCACCTTGAGTTCTCTTAGCTATGTCTTCGTATATGTTATTCATCAAATTCCCCTCCTGCATATAATTTCTTAATTAATTATATTTTTAGGATGATGCTAATATACCAAAATAAAAAATTAAATTAAACATAAAAGAAGCTAGGACTAAAATCCTAGCTTATCATCAACTATTTCTTCCATTTCGTGTTTTTTACTTCTCATCATTAAGTTAACTACAACTTCATTTGCATTTTTATTTTCATATAAAACAGAGTATATAGCACTTGTTATAGGCATATCTATATTCATCTTTTTAGAAACTTCATAAGCAACTTCTGTAGCTGTTATTCCTTCAACTACCATTTTTACTTCTTTTAAAGTTTCTTCTAAGCTTTTACCTTGTCCAATTAATATACCTGCTCTTCTATTTCTACTGTGCATGCTTGTACATGTAACAATTAAATCCCCTATACCAGAAAGACCTGAAAATGTACTTGTATCGGCTCCTAATGCTATACCAAGCCTTGCTATTTCTCTTATTCCTCTAGTCATAAGAGCAGCCTTAGTATTATCACCATAACCTAATCCATCACAAATACCTGCTCCAAAAGCTATTATATTTTTTAATGCTCCTCCAAGTTCAACTCCTATTATATCAGGATTTGTATAAACTCTAAGCTTAGGACTCATAAATATATCTTGTACTTCTTGAGCTATTTCTAAGTTTTCTGATGCAACAACAAGTGTTGTAGGTATATCTTTCGCAACTTCTTCTGCATGTGATGGACCAGATAAAGCTACGTAAGGATTTCCTGGTAACTCTTCTTCACATACTTGTGACAATCTAAGTCCAGTCCCTTTTTCTAATCCTTTTGCCACATCTACTAGTATTTGATCTTTGTTTACAAATGGTTTTATTTGTTTGCAAACACTTCTAATAGCTTGAGATGGTACTGCTAAAACTATTAATTTACTACCTTCCACTGCTTGTTCTATATTTGTAGTTAATGTTATGTTATTTGGAAATAACACACCTGGTAAATAATCTATATTTTCTTTTGTTTTATTTATCTTATCTGCTTGTTCTTGGTTTAAAGTCCACATAGTTACATTGTAACCTTTTTTAGCAAGACCTAATGCTAATGCACTTCCCCAGCTTCCAGCTCCTAATACAGTTAACTTTTCCATAAAACACCACCTATGACAAACTTTTTATTATTTTTTTGCACCAATTTTTCTTTCAGTACCACTTACTAATCTCTGTATATTTGCTCTATGAGTATATATTACAGATGCTGTTAAGAATAAAGTAACAAATATTCCTTTTTTATTATTAGTAGCTATCATAAATAAAGGGGATGCTGCTATACCAATTATTGAACCTAATGATACATATTTAGTTATTGCTACTACTATTAGAAATATTCCAAAGCAACTCAATGCTATAACTGGATTCATTCCTATCATAGCTCCTAAAGATGTTGCAACACCTTTTCCACCTTTGAATTTTAAGAACACTGGCCAGTTATGACCTGCTACAACTGCCACAACTGCAAGGTATGCAGATGTAACTTCATCGCATCCTGTAAACCTTGCTATTACTCTTGCTATTAATACAGCTACTAAGCCTTTTAATAAATCTCCCGCAAAAGTCATTGCACCAGCTTTTTTTCCAAGCGTTCTTAGCACATTTGTAGATCCTGGATTTCCAGAACCTTGAGTTCTTATATCAACATTAAACATTTTTCTTGCTATTATAGTCGATGTTGATATATTACCTAAAAGATAAGCAATTATAATTAAAATAATATAGCTAATCATATTTACCCCCTGGCAAAATTATTATCCTCTGTTCTTCTCTCTATATTCAAATCTAACAGAAGTTCCTTCAAATCCAAAGTTTTCTCTTATCTTATTTTCAAGATATCTTTGGTATGAGAAGTGAGTAAGTTCTTTGTCATTTATAAATAATGTAAATTTAGGTGGTTTTACATCTGTTTGAGAAGCGTAGTAAATTTTTAATCTCTTACCTTTGTCTGATGGTGGTTGATTTAACATTACTGCTTCACCTATAACATCATTTAACGCTGATGTTGATATTCTCTTAGCATGTTCACTTGCTACATATTGTACTGTTTCTAAAATTTTGTTCATTCTTTGATTAGTTTTTGCAGAAACAAATAATACCGGTGCATACATCATGAATGGGAATTTTTCTTTTATTTCTTTAGTGTAATTTCCTAATGTTTTATTGTCTTTTTCTATTAAATCCCACTTATTAACTACGAATATACAAGCTCTTCCTTCATCATGAGCTATACCTGCAACTTTTGTATCTTGTTCTGTTATACCTTCTTGTGCATCTATTACTATTAAAACTACATCAGCTCTTTCTACAGCACTCATAGATCTTAATACACTGTATTTTTCTACTGTTTCGTATACTTTGCTTTTTCTTCTAATACCTGCTGTATCTATAAGAAGGAATTCTTGTCCATCTCTTTCAAGATATGTATCTACTGCATCTCTAGTAGTACCTGCAATTGGACTTACTATAACTCTATCTTCACCTAATATTTTATTAAGTATTGAACTCTTACCTGCATTTGGTTTACCAGTTATAGCTACTCTTATTATATCTTCGCTATACTCAGTATTTAATCCTTTAGGGAAATTCTCAACAACCTCATCTAATAAGTCACCAAGTCCCATTCCATTTGCACTTGATATTGCATGTAAGTTTCCAAGTCCTAATTCATAGAAATCATACACATTATCAAATTGCTTTTGACTGTCTATTTTATTTACAACTAATATTACTGGCTTCTTAGTTTTTCTAAGCATAGTAGCTACTTCTTTATCAGCAGCTGTTATTCCTGACTTTCCATCAACTACAAAAAGTATAACGTGAGCCATATCCATAGCAAGCATAGCTTGATTTCTCATTTGAGATAATATTACATCTCCGTTATCTGGTTCTATACCTCCTGTATCAATTAATGTAAAGTATGTTCCTAACCATTCTACCTCTGTGAATATTCTATCTCTTGTTACTCCTGGAGTATCTTCAACTATAGATATTCTTTTTCCTGCTAATTTATTGAACAGTGTAGATTTACCAACATTTGGTCTACCAACAACTGCAACTATCGGTCTATTATCCATTATATTCTCCTTCCTATTTTAAAATCTTATCTACAAAGTCTATTCCTTGATTTTCACACGGAACTACTTCGATATTCATCATTTTTTGTATTTCTTCTAAAGTTATATTATCTAAAAATATTTCTTCATCAGCTTTTAACATAGCTCTAGGTATATAAAGTGTTTCTCCTAAATCTATATCTTTTAATTGATCCATTATATCAGTTGCAGTTATAAGACCTGAAACTGTTATAGTGTCTCCAAAGAAGTTGTTTATTATTTTATAGACATTTATTTCTACATTATTAAACTTCTTCATTATTAAATCTGCCATATCTTTTATAAACGCATAAGCAGAGTGTCCTGTTGCTATAGATACTTTTTTAGTTCTAGTTATTTTATCTAATGGTAAAGTTTCTAAGTAATCTTGAATTTCTCTTTCTAACTTACTTATCATTCCTACACCATTTTCAAATTGTATAAATCCTTCATATTCATCGTATTTTAATAATTCTCTATTGGCAATTATATAAAACTCATCTGATAAAAATGCAAATCTAGTTCCTAGTTTTTCCAAATACATCTTTTGTAATTCATTTATTTGGTCAATAGTATCTCCTGCTGTTTTTTCATTAAATATCTCTAAGTTTGGAAGATGACTTCTATGCTTAGTTATACCTACTGGAACTATTGCTGCGCTATTTACATATGGATATAAATTTGATAGATCAGATATAGTTCTAGTTAATTCTTCTTTATCATTATATCCTGGACATAAAACTATTTGGCAATTCATTTGTATTCCAGCTTCAGCTAACCTTTGCATTATTCCATACAGCTTTCCTGCAAATTTATTCTTTATCATAGTACGCCTTAACTCTGGGTTAGTAGTATGTACAGAAATATTTATAGGACTTATTCTGTATCTAATTATATTATTTATATCTTCTTCACTCATATTAGTAAGAGTTACAAAGTTACCTTGTAAGAAAGAAAGTCTTGAATCATCATCTTTAAAATAAAGAGTTTCTCTCATTCCCTTTGGAAGCTGATCTATAAAGCAAAATACACATTTATTTCTACAGCTCTTTGCTTTATCTATTATTGGATTTGTAAATTCAATTCCTAAATCATCATCATACTCTTTTTCTATTTCATATACATAAATTTGACCATTGATCTTTTGTATTTCTAATTCTATGTATTCATCACTCATTAAAAATTTATATTCTATTATATCATGGATTTCTTGTTCATTAATACTTATAAGTAAATCTCCCACTTCTATGCCTATTTCTTCAGCTATACTTCCTTTGTATACTTTACTTATAACATTATTACTTTTTTTTACGTTTACTTCCATCTCGTAATCACCACTCTTCTTTATAAATACATCATTTTATATTACCATATGTTAATTTAAATAGTCAATAAAATACAATTTTCGCTATATACATAACATACCAAATATAGGTTTATAATGTTTGACAAAAAAAGGTACCTAAGGTACCTTTAAGCTTAATGTTTAACTATTATTAATGTTCCTTTTGCTATTTGGTGAACCATACCTGATACACATTTAGCCATTAACATTGCCTTATTCTGTAAATCCTTATCATCATCTGCATAAAATATAGGGCATCCTCCAACTGGATTCATATTTTTATCTGTTGTTATAACAGCTAGGGTAAATTCATTTAATCCTACATTATCTCCCATTCTTATGCACTTCCTTTCTTATCTGTTTTATAATTTCTAAGTCCTAAGTACTTCCCTTTTGATGAAGAGAGAATAGGACAAGATTTTACTGCTTCTATTACTTTATCTTCATTTTTTTCCATAGGTATATAAGCCATTAATATACTTTCATTATTTGGATTTCTTCTTGGTAATGGGACAAAAGCAGGCTCATTGTTTTCTCTATAAACTCCGAGTCTAGAATAAAGATTGTAAGCTATAGCTTGTCTTTGTCCTAAGTCATAAATTATAGCTGCGTTAGTATAACTATTATCTTTTGGTTTAATTTCTATACCTATTCCTCTAGACAAAAATCTTTCTCTATCTTTTTCTAAACCTACATTTGTTATTCCTTTTAGATCTCCAATTTGCATAATTACATCATCCACAAATTGTATTTTGACTATAGATACATCTGCAACGTCACCTATACTCTTTCTTCTTGATATTTTCTTTAATAAAAATGCTAGCATTAAACCTAATACACTACTTATAATAAGTGTTATATCTTTGTTAGTATTAAATTCTGATATAATTACATAATAAAAGCCAACAGTAAAAAAGGAAGTTATTATACACATGTAATTTCTAACTTCATAAGTTCTAGCTATCTCTTCTATAAAAGAATTACCCCTTTTTATTAGCTGTGAATCTTCTAAATTTTGAAGTGTGTTTCTTCTATTCTCTCTTACTTGTCTAAACTGCTCAGCTGCTAGTGATAAAAATGTTATAGAAGTATATGAACGATCTATTAAAGCAGGAACTAATAGTGCTCCTAAAGAAGATGCTACGAAAGCTAACACTAATTGTGAAACTAACATATTAGGTTGTGTTGGGTATTGTCTTTGATCTAAGTTTAGCATTATAAGTCTACTTATTATACCTATTGCTAAGCCCGTAAAAAAAACTCTATCCATATAATCACCCCTTACTTAAAATTATTTATTTTTATATGCACTTTGTTTTCCTTTAGATGTACCTATAATTGGTGTACTTTTAATTACTTGTATTAGTACATCTTGATTTTGTAAAATCGGAATATATGGTATTACAACTGTCATTTTCTCTAAATTACTTTTAGATATCGCAAGTATATCTACTTCATCAACATCTTTATCAATTCCCATATGAATATATATATTATGTAGTATTGCTTGTCTTTGACCTAAGTCATTTATTATTCCAAAATCACCAATACTTTTAGGTATTATTTCTACTGCCATGCCTTTATTTATATATCTATCTCTACTGCTTTGTAATCCTATATTTGTTATGTGTACATCATTAACAAATAAATCAGCATCTTTAAAATTTATCTTTGCAGGTACTACATCAGCTACGTCACCTATACTATTTCTTCTTAGAGATGCTCTAAATATAAGTGCTACTATAATTCCACCAATTAGAGCACCTATTGTACATATCAACATTCCAAATTTATATCTTCTAGCTAAATAAATATATACTGTTGATGCTACTAATGCTGAAAATAAACTTATATAACTTCTCGTTTCATAAGTTGATGCAATTTCTTCTACATAAGATCCACCTTTTTGCACAATTTCATCGTCATCTAGGTTTTCAAGGGTTATTCTCTCTTGCTGTGCCAATCCTTGAAATTGTTGTATTCCTACTGCAAAAAATGTTAATGCTGAAAACTCTTTATCTATAAGAGCTGGTAGTGCTATGGCTCCAAGAGATGCTGCAAGACCTGCAACTATTATTTGTTCTATATAATCAAGTGGTCTTGTTGGATATTGCTTATCTGTTACTCTTAAAACAAACCCTCTACACAAAGTACCGATTATTAAAGCAATTATAAATGCATGTCTAAATAGATCATCATTTATTAAACTGTCTTTCATACACCATCCTCCTAACTAATTTTTCATTAAAATATCATAAGATTAGTTTGTACAAAAACAAAAAAAAATTTCCTATTTATCTAGGAAATTTTTTTAGGTATAGTTACTATAAATTCACTACCTTTATTTAGTTCACTTTTAACTTCAATTTTACCATGTAAAGATTTAATTATATGTTTAGTTATAGCAAGACCTAAACCAGTCCCCCCTACATCTCTACTTCTAGCTTTATCTACTCTATAAAATCTTTCAAAAATTCTTTGTATATCATCTTTAGGTATTCCAATACCATTATCTATTACATTTATAAATATATCCTCATCATTAGAAGATACAATAACTTTTACTTCTCCATGGTCCGGTGTATATTTTATTGCATTTTCTGTTAAATTTAAGAAAACCTGTTTTATGTAATCCCTATTTGACTCTACACATAATGACTCATCTTCAAATTCATATTTAAATTCTATATCCTTACTTTTTGCAATAAAACTAAGCATCTCTTTTACTTCATTAAATGTATTATATAGATTTATTTTTTCTAAAACTCTACTTTCTGTATTTTCTATAGATGATAAAAGTAATATATCATCTATTAACCTTTTTAGTCTATCAGATTCACTTTCTATTATTCCTAAAAATCTACTTCTTGTACTTGGATCTATGTTTTCGTTCAATTTTAAGGTTTCTACAAATCCACTTATAGATGTTAAAGGGGTTTTTAACTCATGAGTTACGTTTGCTACAAAATCACTTCTCATATTCTCAAGTTTAACTTTTTCAGTGATATCCTCTATATTTATAATAGATCCAATTATAACGTTAACTGTATTTTGAAGATAAACAGGATCAACTTTTATCTTATACACAGTTTCATCGTCCATAATGATTTTAGTAGTTTCATTTGTATTAGATCCTCTAAATTTAGATATTACTTTTAATATTTTTTCTTCTTTTATAGCATAAGCAATATTTTTACCTTCTACAATTTGATTTGAGTCTGATTTAATTATTTTCTTAGCTTCATCATTTATTAATAGTATATTTCCATTTATATCTATCGCTAAAATTCCATGAGATATACTTTTTAATATAGACTTTAATTGAAGATGTTTATATTCTACTTCCTCAATTGTATCACTCATATTCTCAATCATAGAGTTAAAATTATTTGTTAACTCTCCAAGTTCACCTTTTGCAGAAATATTCAACCTAGCATGAAGCTCTTTATTACTTACTTTTTTAGAAACAAAGGTAAATCTTTCTAGGTATCTTTTTATAGTTATTGCATATCTAAGAGATATTATAGTAATTATTACAGAAACTAACATTACAAAAAAATATATATTCTCTATTTGATTCATATTTATTCTCCTAAAGGATATAAAGCTTAATCTATTTTATATCCTACACCTCTTATAGTTTCTATATATTTTTCATTATTATCTTCTATTTTTTTTCTTAAATATCTTATATGAACATCTACAGTTCTAGTTTCTCCATAGTACTCATATCCCCAAATTTTATCTAAAAGATAGTTCCTTGATAAAACTTTTCCTTTATTTTGAAGTAACAATCTTAATAACTCAAATTCTTTTAATGTAAGATCTATCTTTTGATTACCTATACAAACCTCATGCTTTGATAGGTCCACTTTAATATCCTTATGCGTTAATATATCATTTTCAGTTTTTGAATTTATATTATATCTTCTTAATACCGATACAATTCTAGCTAATAATTCTTTAATACCAAAGGGCTTTGTTATATAGTCATCTGCACCTACTTCTAGTCCTTCTACCTTATCACCTTCCATATTTTTAGCTGTCAACATTATTACTGGTATACTTTGTAAATCCTTATCTGACCTAATCTTTTTCAGAACATCTATACCACTTATATTTGGAAGCATCCAGTCTAAAAGAATTAAATCTGGTTTAACTTCCTTTGCTTTTATAAAACCATCAAAACCATCATATGAACAGTGAACCTCATAGTTTGCTGTTTCTAAATTGAACTTTAGTAGCTCTACTATATGCATTTCATCATCTATAACAAGAATTTTAGTATTCATAAGAATTATTCTCCTCTCTATTTTATCTGCATAATTAATCCAATTCTTTTGTTTGTCTTATCATGAATCCTATAAGAATGGAATTTATCGCTATTACAGCTAGTACATATTCCTAAGTTAATAATATTTTCTCCCTTAACTCCAGCAGATTTTAAAATATATTCATTAACTTTCCATAAGTCTAAATAGTACTTGTCTTCCTTTATTATATAGAATTTTTCAGTGCAGTTTGTAAGAATTGTGTTAAATTTTCCGATTAATTCTTCTGATACCTCATAACAGCAAGATCCAATAGATGGACCTATAACGCAAATTAAATCTTTCGTATTTGTATTATATTGTTTTTTCATAAGTTCTATTGTGTTTTTAGCTATTTGAGAGTAAGTACCTCTCCATCCTGCATGAACAGCTCCTATAACCTTATTTTTTTTATCTATTATTGCTATAGGAACACAGTCTGCAGTAAATACAAGAAGAGGAACGTTTTTTAAGTTTGTTATTAATGCATCCCCTTCATTTTTACAACCAATATTATTCTCATCAACAATATTTACTATATCAGAATGAATTTGTATATTACTTGTTAAGTTATCTAAATTAAATTGTTCTTTAGTAAATGTATTTATTAAATCATTCTTACTTTTCGAATCAATATTTTTAGTAGTAATTGCTAGGTTAACAAAATCAATTTCATCTTTAATTTTTTTTACTTCTATGTAATTTTCCATTTTAGTCTTCCTTCTCGATTAGTATATTTTTCAATTCATTAACAAAAGTATTTATATCTTTAAATTGTCTATATACCGATGCAAATCTAACATAAGATACTTCATCTACATCTTTTAATTTTTCCATTACCATTTCACCAATTGCTTTGGCATCAACTTCGCTTGAAAAATTTTTATTAACTTCATTTTCTATAAAAAATACAATTTCATCTATTTGTTCAATAGACACAGGTCTTTTTTCACATGCTTTTAGTATTCCATGCTTTATTTTTTCACCACTAAAGTATTCTCTTGTATTATCTTTTTTTATAACCATTATCGGTGTTGTTTCTATTTTTTCATAAGTTGTAAATCTACTTTTGCAAGATTCACATTCTCTTCTTCTTCTAATTGATTTACTATCTGTATGTCTTGAATCTACAACTTTTGATTCCTTATAATTGCAATATGGACACTGCATATTATTCCTCCTTAGTTTTTAAGCCTATTATTGCCTTATATCTTGTCTATATTAAACTCATCTAAATTAATATCTGATCCTAAATTTACTATTATTGTATCACAACCAACTTTTAATATATCACTAAAGAATACAACTTCTTCTTCACTTCCTCTTGAAAAGAAGTTTCTTGAATCTCCTAATATACTAAATGATACTACCTTACCTTCATTAATGTCTAGGTCTATATCTGTTATAAACCCCATTTTCTTTCCATTTTTAATATTAATAACCTCTTTGTCCATTATATCAGATACTCTCATCATATTATAATCTCCCTCCCATAAAAAATAAATATTTAGTTAAAAAAAAGAGCATTGTCAAAGTATTTAATTCACTTAATATGTACTTCCTTATATTAATATGCTATGTGAATTAAGCCTTAGACATGCTCTTTAAATTTTTTTATATATATTTTCTCATGTTTTTAAGTGCGTTTTTCTCTATTCTTGATACTTGTGCTTGAGATATTCCTATCTCATCTGCTACTTCAATTTGTGTTCTCCCTTTATAAAATCTTAGGTCCAATACTAATTTTTCTCTACTGTTTAGCTTTTTAATAGCTTCTTTTAAGGCTATTTCTTGTAGCCAATTTTCATCTGTATCTTTCTTGTCCTGAACTTGATCCATAACAAAGATGGCATCTCCGTTGTCTTGATATACTGGGTCAAATAGTGATATTGGATCTTGTATTGCATCTAAAGCCATTACTACTGATTCAACTTCTAATCCTAGCTCTTTTGCTATTTCTGACACTGTAGGTTCTTTTGCATTTGATCTAACTAGTCTCTCTCTAACTTGTAATGCCTTATATGCAATATCTTTTAATGACCTACTTACTCTTATTGGATTATTGTCCCTTAAATATCTTCTTATTTCACCTATAATCATAGGGACTGCATAAGTTGAAAATCTTACATTTTGACTTAAGTCAAAGTTGTCAATAGCTTTTATAAGTCCTATACATCCTATCTGAAATAAATCGTCTATATTTTCCCCTCTGTTATTGAACTTTTGTATGACACTTAAAACTAATCTTAAATTTCCTCTCACAAATTGTTGTCTAGCTTCTTCATCTCCATTTTTTATTTTAACAAGAAGCTCTGTCATTTGATTATTCTTAAGAACTGGAAGTTCAGATGTATTAACACCACAGATTTCAACTTTATTAATTTGCATAATTTTCAGTCCTCTCTTAAAAGTTTGTTATATATGAAATTATTTACACATGTATTATTTTTATACTTTTAAGCAGAAATTATTTGACTTATACAAATTTTTTCATTTCTTTTTTTAACCTTGATATTATCTTCTTTTCTAATCTAGATATATAGGATTGAGATATTCCAAGCATTCCAGCTACTTCCTTTTGAGTTCTTTCATCACCCTTATTAGTTAAACCAAATCTTAATTCCATAATTTGCTTTTCTCTATCTGAAAGCCTATCTAATGCCATAATCAATAAATCTTTATCAATTTCTTCTTCAATAATTTTATATATCTCATCATTTTCTGTTCCTAATACATCAGAAAGTAAAAGTTCATTTCCATCTAAATCTACATTAAGTGGCTCATCAAAAGATACCTCTACCTTCTTCTTATTGTTCTTTCTTAAATACATTAATATCTCATTTTCTATACATCTAGAAGCATATGTTGCAAGCTTAATGTTTTTATTGAGTTTAAAAGTATTAACTGCTTTTATAAGTCCTATTGTTCCTATTGATATTAAATCCTCAACATCTATACCTGTATTTTCAAACTTTCTAGATATGTATACAACTAGTCTTAAGTTTCTTTCAATAAGTGTTGTTTTTACACTTTCATCTTTTTCTAGTTTTTGTAATAGTTCATTTTCTTCTTCTGGTTTAAGTGGTGGTGGTAAAACATTAACTCCACCCATGTAATATACACTATCTGATTTTATGATTCCTAATTTTATACCTACATTTAAAATTATACCTCTAAACTTTGCCCTAAATTTTACTAATAAAGACTTCATTGGTCTCTTCCCCCTTTAGTATATTAAGTTTATTTTGACTATGATAAAATACTTGGATTCAATATTGCACTATATTCATCATCCTTAAAATTTGATACTCCAATAATTACATTGCCAATTTTTTTTTCATCTATTTCTAAGTAGTCTGCCTTAAATCCTAAAATCATATTAGCTTGACTACTACCAGCATGTTTATAAGGAATTAATCTTACTCTAGCAGATAGATCATCATCTAAGTCATTAATAATTTCATCAACTTTCATTACATTAATATCCTCATAATCATAATCAAGATCCTTATCTGGTAATAAGGATTTTAGAACTTTAGACTTAACTATAACTACATCGCTTTTACTTATTGGATCTTTTAAAAAGTTTCCACTATCTAATAAAGCTTCACATTCACATTTACAACCTAGTAAACTTATTTTTATTGTTTTGTTAAATTCTTTTATATGCTTAAGCGTTTTTATATCTATATATATGTATTGAAGAAGCTTACAGCTAAAATATGCACATGCTATTAAGAAAGATATTTTCACATGACTAATTCCTGTAAAGTAAATCAAAAAATAAGTACTTCCTGAGATAAATATATTTACTATATAAAATGTAATAAGAATTCTTATATATTCATGTTTGTTGTTAAATTTAAATGATATCAATGTAATTATTAAAATAAATATAAACTTACATGGTATAGTGAATAAAACTTTTAACGATGGTAGAACATAAGCAACTGAGTATATAGCACCTAAACTTGAACCTAAAATTTTTTGAATTCTACTATTTAAATTTTTTGTTAGAATAGAAGTACAACTTATAATAATATAATTTATTAGTAGGTTTTCTATAATATAAGAATCAATATACATTACATGCTCCTCCTCTATATAAACCTTTAGTTCATTATACTTCACTCATTTAGAAATTTCTGTCAGTTTTAACAGTCGAAGTAAACTCTTAAAATATATAAAATCATTCATAACTCACCCCATTACTATTTATTTTTCTATGTATACAGTATCAATAGTCTTTATAGGTAGAATAAACCTGTAGAATAATTTATATATTAGTATAAAATAGTTATAAAATACTTATTATTTTTGTTCTAATAAAATAAATTTTATTATTATTAAGTATCATTTTACCTTTTATTTGCATAAAAAAGAGATGACTTAAGTCATCTCATACTTTTATAGATTAAATTATCTTCTTCTTCTTAAAAAAGTTGGGATTATCATATCATCATCTTCTTCAACTTTTTTAGGCTCTTCTTTAACTGTAACTACTTCCTTAACTGGTTCAGCTTGAACTTGTTGAACTTCTACTTTTTTTACTTCAGGTTCAACTGGCTTAGTAGTAAACTTACTTATAGTATCATTTATTCTCATATCTTGAAGCTGATTACTTTCAAAACCTGTTGCTATAACAGTTATACTTATTTCATCTCCTAAGTCTTCTCTTATAGATGCCCCAAATATAATGTTAGCTTCTGGATCACATGATTCTTGAACTAATGTAGATGCTTCATTTATTTCAAATAAACCTAAGTTAGAACCACCAGTTATGTTAAGTAGTACTCCTTTAGCACCCTTTATAGAAGTTTCTAATAATGGTGATTGTATTGCTTCTCTAGCAGCTTCAACAGCTCTATTTTCTCCTACTGCTCTACCCATACCCATATGAGCTAGACCTTGTTCTTTCATTATAGAAGTAACATCGGCAAAGTCTAAGTTTATTAAACCTGGCACTGCTATAAGATCTGAAATAGATTGTATACCTTGCTTTAATACATTATCAGCTATAGAGAATGCTTCTAGCATAGAAGTATTCTTTTGTACTAATTGTAATAACTTATCATTTGGTATAGTTATTAATGTATCTACGTTAGCTTTTAAATCCTCTATACCTCTTTCAGCGTTCTTCATTCTTATTTTGCCTTCAAATACGAAAGGCTTTGTAACAACACCTACTGTAAGTATCCCCATTTCCTTAGCTAATTGAGCAACTAATGGAGCTGCTCCTGTACCTGTTCCACCACCCATACCGGCAGTAACAAATACCATATCCGCACCTTCAAGTAGTTTTACAATTTCATCTTTACTCTCTTCTGCTGCTTTTTTCCCAATTTCAGGGTTTGCCCCTGCTCCAAGCCCTCTAGTAAGCTTATCTCCTATTTGAACTTTATATTCAGCTTTAGATGTATATAAAGCTTGCTTATCAGTATTAATTGCTATGAACTCAACACCTTTAAGTTGTGCTTCTACCATTCGATTGACTGCGTTATTTCCGCCGCCACCTACACCTATTACCTTAATCTGCGCAAAATTATCTGATTCTACGTCAAAGTTTAGCATTTATAAACCTCCTTATTTTACGATTCAAAGTAAATCTATGTAATAATTATATCATTTAATCTACAAAATTTGTTAACATTTCACTAACTTATTCCATAAAAATACTTATTTTCCTCTTTTTTTATTACTTAACCTTAATATAACATGTCTTCTTATTATAGATAAATTGTCGAATAATCTCGAACCAAATACTAATATTGCAACATAGTAAATTGGTATCCCCAGTCTATCACCTATATAAGTTAAAAATATAGCTAATAATGAATTTCCAATAAAACCTGTTATAAATATAATATTATCATATTTACCTTCAAAAGTTGACTTTACTGCACCAAAGATTGAATCTAGCGTTGCAAGTATTGCCACCGACATATAAAGGGAGTAATCCATAGGATAAGTAAATGGAATATAATAACCAATAAATACTCCTAGTGCTAGTCCTCCTAGTATCCATAACATAAATACTCACCTTCTTTATTTTACTTTGAAATAGTTCTTTTTTTCAAGCTTTTTATACTTTTATTTGTTTTTTTCGTAAAAATTTACTACTAAATAATCTTTTTCCTCTACATTTATATAAATCCCATATACTTCCTTCAGTAAACTTGCATATGACTCTGGAGAATTTATACTTGCCTTTAAGGAATCTATATCTCCTACAGCTTTTATTATAAATGGTTGTCCATATGTTGTTTCATTTACTGTAATTGTTGCACCTGAACATTTTATTTTACTTGTTGGTAGAACTCTTTCATCATTTATAGATATCCCTTTTGCCCCTGCTTTTCTTAGGTCATTTATAACTCTCAATATATCTATATCATGAATAAGTAAGTCATTTGGGTTTTCACCACTAGATAACTCTCTTTCGCTGTCCTTCATAGTAATAATTATTCCATTTCCTTTAACATCTGAATATCCACTTATTTCTTTTAAATATTTTAGTTCATCATTCATCAATTCTTCTACTGATTTATTTTCATCCTCATCAACATGCTCATATACTTTTAGGCTTTGTTCATACTTATCTTTTTTTTCTTTTAAATTTTCAATTTCAAGCTTAATATCATTTATTTCCTCTTCAATTTCCCTTTTTTGTTTCAATGTTATATATACATTGTTTGAATTCATAGACTTTATGTAAGTAGAAATAAATATCCCTATCATAAAAGCAATTAATATTATTAGCATCTTTTTTGTTTGTAGTTTATACTTATTAATTTTCATCGTCTTCAATTAACTCGCTATTATCTTCCAAATATTTTCTTTCTGATGATGCTTCTATTTTTAGATCTTCACTTTTTTCTACAGTAACTTTAGCATTATAATATTTTTCTATTTCCCAGACAATACCATATTTAATTTGAAGGGCTGATGCTAATGTGTCTGAATTTCCTATTGCTTTTATTATAAATGGCTCTTTTATAATACTATCATTTAAGTATAGTTTATCTTCCTTTAAATGTATATACGAATCATGCACTATTCGTTGATTATTCATTGATATAGCATTTGCTTGAGCAGAATTTAATTTATTTATAAGAGATAATAATATGTCATAATTATAAGATATATTATTTGAAGAATTATCATTTAAATTATTATTTGTAGATTTAATAGTTACCTTAATTCCTTCCCCTTTTACATCAGTGTATCCTGCTAACTCTTCATATTTTTTAATTTCTGATTTTATACTATCATCATTACTACCATCTTCATCACTTTTATAGCTATCTATGCTATTTTGTATTTCATATATTTCTTCTTGTAAATCAGCTTCTTCTTTTTTTAATGATTTTAATTCTTGAGCTAATTGTTCTCCTTTTTTGAGGGTTGTCATTCCATTATTTTCTATATTTATGCTTCTTAATTGTAAACTTATAAAAATTCCTAATATAGTAGTGACTATAATTAAACTTTTATAAGGTATTTTTTTGTGCAAATTAATCACTCCTCATTGCTGCTTATTAACTAGGTTTATATACTGCGTAATTGCTATAAGTTAAATCTACAATACCACTTTTTATATTTTTACTTTGTAAATCTACAAGTATTTTGCTAGTTCTAGATATATTATAATCTAAGTTATCATCATTTATTATTAAAAATTTAGGTCCAATATTTACTATAATATTTACATTAGAACCTGTGTATTCAATTTCTGATATTTCATTTTCTAAATGCTCTTCTTTTAATAATGCTATTAAATTTAAAACGCTTTTTTTAACTTTATCATTTTCAAATTTAACAGTCCCATTATTTAAAGTATACTTCACATTAAATACTATTTTATCATTATTTTCATCTAAATTATCAATTTTTTCAATTAAGTTTCCACTATTATCTATATAACAAAAATCTGTTCCATTTGATAATAGTGCTATAACTTCTTTTTCTTTTATTGTTATTACTATTTTGTTTGGAAGTTTACGCTTAACCTCTACATCATCTACATAAGGATTTGATTGTATCTCTTTTTTTATATCTTTTAATTTGTAACTAAATATATTTTTTTTAGTGATTAATTTTTCTTCATTTATTACCTCATCTTTTTTTAATACGCTATTGCCTACTATTTCAACTTTAGTCAAATTAAATAAATCGCTTTTTAATAAGGTTACTAATCCTATAGAAAACATAAAAACACATAGTAAAATAATCATCACTCTATCTGTTCTTATTTTTCTTTTTTGCTTCTTCAAATCTTCACCTCCTATAAAAAAGTAGCATATTATAAAATACAACCTTATTATCATATTTCCCTACATAATAAACTATACTTTCGAAAGCAATTTCAATCTTATTTTTACAATAAATAAGATTGTCCTATTTTAAACTACTTTTTATTCTATTATATATTAAAAGGCTCTATTTCGAGCCTTTATATTTTCCTAATATCTGCACCTAGATCTCTAAGTACTTTTTCTATATTTTCATAACCACGTTCTATATGGTATATATTATCTATTTCACTTTCGCCATTAGCTGCTAATGCCGCAATAATAAGACTTGCTCCACCTCTTAAATCTGTAGACTTAACTTTGTTTCCATAAAGTTGATTTACACCTCTTACCTTACATATATTAGCATTTACTAAAGTTATATCTGCTCCCATTTTTTTAAGTTCGCTACAATGCATAAATCTATTCTCAAATATAGTTTCAAAAAATACCGTAATACCATCAGATAATGTCATCAAAGCCATCATTTGAGACTGCATATCTGTTGGAAAACCTGGATGAGGTGATGTTTTTATTAAGTCTACAGCTTTTATAACTTTTGGTGCAACCATAATTAGTCCACTTTTTGTATATTCTATTTCACAACCCGCACCCCTTAATACGTTACTTATAGGCTCCATATGCGCTTTTATAGCATTTTCAACCTCTAATCTACCACCCGTTATAGCACTAGCAACCATATATGTTCCTATAGCTATTCTGTCGGGTATTACACTATATTCTACTCTACCTAAATTTTTTACGCCTTCAATTTCAATATAGTCAGTTCCCGCACCACTAACTTTAGCTCCCATAGCGTTTAAAAAATTCTGTAGGTCTTCTATCTCAGGTTCTTTAGCCGGATTGTATATTTTAGTTGTACCAGTAGCTCTTGCTGCTGCTAGCATGGCATTTTCAGTTGCTCCTACACTTCTTTTTTCAAAATTAATTATATTTCCTTTTAGGCATTCTCTATAGCAACTAATAACTCCATTACTTTCTTCTATATTAACATTAAGAGCCCTTAATGCCTTTAAATGTAAGTCTATTGGTCTTTGACCGATTGCACAACCTCCTGGATGACTTATTTCTATATGTTCAAGTCTTCCTATCATAGCACCCATAATAATTATTGATGACCTCATTTTTCTTACATATTCTTCATTAATTTTATGGAAATTTATATTTGAACTATCTATAATTAAGGTGTCTTCACTATATTCAATCTTGCATCCTATACTTTCTAGTATTTTTATCATAACAAGCACATCAGCTATAAAAGGTACATTATGAATAATGCTAACATTTTCATTTAGTATTGATGCTGCCATTATAGGTAATATAGCATTTTTTGCTCCCCTAATTTTTAGAGTTCCTTCTATTTTATTGCCTCCATTTATTATATACCTAGACAAAGTTAACCCCCCTAGCAGTAGATTTAAATAAAATGCCTATATTTAAAGTCTATGTACTAGAGGGGTTATATGTTACTTTTTCTTTATTCCTATTACTTTGTGCTCAGATTTTGAATCATCGCTAGTTTTATTTTCTTCCTTTGATTCCTTTGCTTCTTCATTTTTTTCTATTTTTTCTTCTTTAGAAACTTTAGATTTATTTCCTTTATTATAAATCTTCATAATCTCATCGTAAATTAAATCTATAGCTTCTGGCTTGCCTATTTCTTTACTTGCATTTGCCATATCTATTAAAAGTTCTCTATCACCTAATAGTTTAAATACTGCACTGTTTAAACTTTTTGGAGTTAAATTCTTTTCTAGTATAGCGATTCCTGCACCTTTTGACTCTATACTCTTTGCATTATACTCTTGGTGGTTTTCTGCAGTATATGCCTTTGGTATTATTATAGAAGGCTTTCCTAAAGCTGTTATTTCAGCTAATGATATAGCCCCTGCACTACCTATGACTAAATCACTGGCAGCTAATGCATTTGCCATATCTTCTAAATATGGAACAACTTTTTGATATGGCTTAAGGTCTAAGTTTTCTATACTCTTTGCAAAATCTTCATAATAATACTTACCAGTTGCAAATATAAATGCTATATCTTCTTTAACCATATTTTCTATTACAAACTTCATTGCTTCATTTATTTCTTCTGATCCTCCACTACCCCCGTAGCAAAGTACCATCTTTTTCTCTTCACTTATACCAATATTTTTTCTTGCTATATTTTTTCTTGCAACTAATATTTCTTTTCTTACTGGGTTTCCTGTAAGAACTAATTTATCTCTACTAGCTTCAGGGAATCTTTGATGAGAATCTTCAAAACTAGTTAAAACAGTTGTTACAACTTTTGAAAGTATTTTATTAGTAACTCCAGGGAAAGAGTTTTGTTCGTGAACTACTGTTGGAACCTTCTTTAAGGCCGCATTAAATAGTACTGGACCACTAACATATCCTCCCGTACCAATTACAACATCTGGTTTAAATTGTTTAACAATTTTTCTAGATTGCTCTAATCCCTTAAATAATTTAAATACTCTTTTTACGTTATCAAAATCTATTTTTCTTTTAAAACCTTGTACTGTTACTGTTTTTAATTCATACCCATATTTAGGAACTATTTCTGATTCTATTCCTTTTTCTGTACCAACAAATAAAATTTCTGCTTCAGGGTGTGCCTCTTTTATTCTGTTGGCAATAGCGATTGCTGGATATACGTGTCCTCCAGTACCTCCGCCTGATAATAAAATTTTCATTGAATCATCTCCTGTTAGTTAATTTTGACATGCTTTGAGATGTTTAACACTATACCTACAGCCCCCATAAGTATGGTTAATGATGTTCCTCCCATGCTTATAAAAGGTAATGCTACTCCTGTGGCTGGCATAGATGATGTGGCAACAGCTATATTTAAAGCTGCTTGTATTCCTATTTGAGCTCCTATTCCTATAACAACCATAGAAGAAAATATATCTGGACATTTTAATGCTATTCTTATACATCTATATACTAATATTACAAATAACATCATCACTACTATACATCCTACAAGGCCTAATTCTTCACCTATTATAGCAAATATAAAGTCATTTTGTGGTTCTGGTATGTAAAAATATTTTTGCTTACTTTTACCAAGTCCAAGTCCAAATAAACCTCCAGAACCAATGGCATATAAACTTTGGATTACTTGATACCCTGATCCTAGTGGGTCTTGGAATGGATCTAGGAATGATAATACACGTTTTAATCTATACGGAGCTGAGAGTACTAATCCTGCAAATGCAGCTATTCCTAGTGCTATCATAGTATATACAAATTTCATATTCATTCCTGCTACAAATAACATTACAAATGTAACTAATATTATAGTACCTGCTGTTGACATATTGGGTTGACCCATTATAAGTATAAAGAAAGTACCTGGAACTATAAGAAGTGGTAAAACACCTTTTGTCAAAGATTTTATATTGTCATATTTTTTTTCAATTAATTTTGCAGTTATTAATATACTGGCAAACTTAGCAATCTCTGCTGGTTGTATAGTTGCTCCACCTACACCTAACCATCTTTTTGCTCCGTTTGCTTCTATACCTAAAGGTGTTAAAACTAATACTAATAAAACTACTGCTAATATACCTATTTTAGTAGCATTCTTCTTCCAAAATGTATACTCTATCCTTGATGTTATCATCATTCCTATAAAACCTAAGACAGCGTATATTACATTTCTTTTTAAAAAATAAAAGGCATCCTGGTGTTTAAATGCAGCTTGAATATAGCTAGCACTAAACACCATTACTATGCCTATAAATACTAATGTCATAGTAGTATAAAATACTACTGGATCAAATTCAGTCTTCATTCCTTTTTTGATTTGTTTTTTTAAACCTGATTCTTTAGGCTTCAAACCTTCTTTAGGCATTTAAGACTTACCTCCCTTTGCATTTGTGTGGCGTTAAGAGGCTATTTTAAATTGTTTACATTATCCTTGAAGTCTTTTCCTCTTACTTCAAAATTACTGTACATATCCCAACTTGCACAAGCTGGTGAAAGTAAAACTACATCACCACTTTGAGCAATATCATAAGATTTTTCTACAGCTTCTTTCATATTTTTTACATTATATATTTTTTCAAATCCTTTTTCTTTTGCACATATTTCTATCTTAGGAGCTGTTTCTCCTAAAAGAACTAATGCAACAACATTACTCTTTGCAGCTTCAAGTAGTTCATCAAAACTACTTCCTTTGTCTTTACCTCCGGCAATTAAAACTATATTTTTTTTATAAGATTTAATCGCTTTTATAGTGGAGTCAGGATTCGTTCCTTTTGAGTCGTTTACAAATATTATGTCGTTTAATTCTCTTACAAACTCTTGTCTATGCTCTACAGATTTAAAGTTTTTTAATACATCTTTTATAATACTTAAATCTATATTGCTAACATAAGTTATTCCTATTGCTGCCATACAGTTCTCAAGGTTATGTTCACCTGGCAAACTTAATTCGTCAGCATTCATAAGTACTATTTTTTTGTCTATATCTATAATTATATTATTATTTTCATCTAGATATATTCCTTTATTTAATTTTTCTTTTCTAGAGAAAAAAATAACCTTAGAGTTACATTTTTGTGATAAATCTCTAACTATAGTATCGTCATAATTTAAAATTGTAAAATCTTCTTCTTTTTGATTTTCAAAAATTCTAGATTTTGCAGCTATATAATTTTCCATAGTATGGTGTCTATTCATATGATCTTCAGTAACATTTAAAAATGCACTTACCTTTGGTCTAAACTCATCAATACTCTCTAATTGGAAACTACTTAATTCAGTTACTAAGATTGAATCTTCATTAGTTGAATCTACTGTATCTATTACAGGATTACCTATATTACCAACTATATAAGTATCTTTGTTAGACGTTTTAAATATTTTTCCTACTATACTAGTTGTTGTAGTTTTACCATTCGTTCCTGTTATACCTATAAATGTAGGATTATTTTTAGATAATCTGTATGCTAGTTCTACCTCACCAATTATCTTTATATTATTATTTTTAAGTTTACATATAAAAGGTAAATCTAGGGGAACTCCTGGAGACACTATAGCCATATCTATATCATCAACATTTTCTGGATGATACCCTAATATATATTCAACATTTTTTATATCTTTTAATTGTGCTAATATTTCTTCTAATTGTGCTTTTTCTTTTATGTCATTTACAATCGTTTTAGCTCCTAGTTTATCTAAATATTTTATTGTAGATACTCCAGTTTTCGCTAAACCTACTAGTAAAACTTTTTTATTTTTAAGTTCCACTTTATTTCCCTCCAAAATTAGAATACTGCTACTACTCCTATCCAAGCTAGAACTATAGTAACTATCCAGAATGTGAATACAACCTTTGTTTCTGGCCATCCACATTGTTCAAAGTGATGATGTATTGGAGCCATTTTAAATATTCTCTTTTTAGTTAATTTGTAATATCCAACTTGAAGCATAACAGATAAAGCTTCTGCAAAATATATACCTCCAACTAAAACAAATACAAGCATAGAATTTGTTAAAATAGCAAAAGCAGTAACTGCACCACCTAATGCCATAGAGCCTGTATCTCCCATAAATATTTTTGCAGGATATGCATTAAATCCTAAGAACCCTATACAAGCACCTACTGTTGCTGCAGCAAGAACTGCTACATCTGTATTTGATATTGAAGCTGCAAATATCATAAAGAATCCTGCAACTATTACTGTTACACCTGATGCTAATCCATCTAAACCATCAGTTAAGTTAACTGCATTTACTATACCAACTATCATAAATGTCATTATTGGTATGTATAATGGACCTAAGTTTATTACAGCATCTGTAAAAGGTATTATAAGTTGTGTCGCACTTGGTGATGAACTGTATTGGTAGTAAGAAACATATAAAGCTAGTGCAAATTGCATAACTATTTTTTGCCATGGCTTTAATCCTAATGATCTTTTCATTTTAATTATTATAAAGTCATCTACAAACCCTACAAATCCAAATCCTACTACACATAAAAGCCCTATTACCATATCTGAGCTAATATTACTTCTTGTAAGTCCTGTTATAAGTATAGCTATTATTATAAGAACGCCTCCCATTGTAGGTGTTCCATTTTTTTGTAAATGTGTTTTTGGTCCATCATCTCTAACTGTTTGCCCAAATTTAAATCTAGTTAACATCGGTATAAATATTGGTCCTAATATAATTACTATTAGAAATGAAATCATTGCTGTATAAGTAAGTTCCTTTATTCCTAACATAATATAACTCCTCTCCCTGTCATTGTTCTCTTTTCGTTGTTTACTTATTTAAATATTCTACTATTTTTTCTAATTTCATACCTCTAGATGCTTTTACTAATATTACATCTCCTTTTTGTATTAAATTATCAAGTTTATTTATTGCATCTTCTTTAGTTTCAAAGTGATGTATATTATTTGAATCAAATCCTAAACTTTGGGCTTCTTCTCCTATAAACTTAGAGTCTTCTCCTATTGTTATTAATACATCAGTATTTCCTATTGCCGATTTACCAACAAGTCTATGCCCATACTCTGCATGTTCTCCCATTTCAAACATATCTCCAAGTATAGCAACTTTTCTTTCTTTATATCTACCTAAAATTTTCAGTCCAGCATTCATAGAATCTGGGCTAGCATTATAAGTATCATTTATTATAGTTAAGTTATCAGTTTTAACTATGTCTAATCTCATTTTTGTCGCTTTATAGTTTTTTAAACCTTCCTTTATATTTTCTAAAGGAATTTCTAAGGTCATACCACAAAGTATAGCTGCCATAGCATTATATATATTATGTTCACCTACCGCTGGTACATATATTTCTTCTTTATTTCCATTTATTACACATGTAAAAGTTATATTATCTTCTCCCATGTTGAAATCTTCACAATATATATCATTGTCTTTATTAAATCCAAATGTTTTTAATGTATAAACATGATCTTTATCTTTTAATGTTGATAAAAACTTGTCATCTCCATTTACAATTAAAGTATTTGATGAATCAAAATTTGTTGTTATCTCCATCTTTGCTTTTAATATTCCTTCTTGTGAACCAAGTCTTTCTATATGAGATAAACCTATATTTGATATAACTCCAATTTTAGGATTTACGATATTTGCTAAATGCTCTATCTCATTAAAACCTGACATTCCCATTTCAATAACTGCACATTCATGCATTTTATTTAATTCAAATAACGTAAGAGGTACACCTAATTGATTATTAAGATTTCCTTCATTTTTTAATGAATTAAATTTAGATGATACAGCTGCATATACCATATCTCTTGTAGTTGTTTTTCCAACACTACCAGTTATACCTATAAATGGTATATTGAATTTTGATTTGTAATAATTTGCAACATTTCCTAAAGCTATTTCTGTATCTTTAACTTCTATAAGATTAATATCTGAGTGGTTAATTTCAACTTTCGATTCTTTATTCTTTATAAAAGTTCTACATCCGTTATCATATGCACTTTGCATAAAGTTATGTCCGTCTAGGTTTTCTCCAATGATAGCTACGAATACATTATTTTTATTTGCTTTTCTACTATCTATAACAACATCATTTACTATGTTATCTTCATTTCCTAAAACTAATTTACCCTGAGTCGCAATTACTAACTCTTTAACTGTTAGATTTTCCATACCACTCCTCCTTAATTTTTCTATATGCCTTATTATTTTACAACTCATCTTAATAAAAGGCAATGTATATATATACATTGCCCCCAAATAAATTTTAACTTTATAATTATATAACAGATTGTAGTTTTTTTGAAGTTATTTATAATTATCTTTAATTACAAATTATTTACAAATTTAATTATCAAAGTATATAGATATACTTGATCCTTCTGATACTTTGACACCTGGTTTTGGGAACATATCAATTACTTTAGACCCATCTTTTATTTCTACATCAGGATCTAAGTTTACAGTTAATTTAGCATCCTCTAGTGCTTTTGTTGCTTCTTCTATACTTAAATCTCTTACATCTGGAACTTCAACTTTTACTTTTTCATTATCGGCTTTCTCTTCCTCTGTATATTGTGGTTCAACTCCTAAATAAGGTAATGCCTCGCTCATTATTTCTTTAATTATAGGTCCTGCAGCTGTACTACCAAATAAACTTCCTTTAGTAGGCTCATCCACTATTGCTAATACTACAATTTGAGGATCATCAGTAGGAGCAATCCCTATAAATGAGCATATATATTTTCCTTGTGCATAAGTTCCATCAACAACTTTTTGTGCAGTACCTGTTTTACCACCAATTCTGTATCCTGGAATATAAGCTGTTTTACCTCCACCATCTGTTACAACTGACTGTGCTATTTCCATCATTTTTTTTGATGTTTCTTCTGATAATACAGTTCTTACTACCTTAGATTTCACTTCTTCTACTACATTTCCTTTGTTGTCAGTGTATGCTTTTACAAGTCTAGGTTGCATAAGCTTACCATCATTAGCTATAGATGATACAGCAGTTATTAATTGTAGAGGTGTAACTGATATTGATTGACCAAATGACATAGTTGCTAGTTCTACTGGTCCAACATTTTTTTCATTATAAACTATTCCTTTTGCTTCACCAGGTAAATCTATACCTGTTTTTGAAGTAAATCCAAAGGCTTCTATGTAATCATAAAACTTGCTTACTCCTAATCTACTTCCTAACTCAACGAAAACTGGGTTACATGAATTCTGAACACCTTGAGCGAAAGTTTGCTCTCCATGAGGTCTATAATGTCTCCAACATTTTATTGTAGTTCCTGCTACATTTACAGTACCATTACATACAAACTTATCACTTTCCTTTACTAGTCCTTCTTCTAATGCTGCTGATGATGTTATAAGTTTGAATGTTGACCCAGGCTCATATGTATCATTTATTACTGAGTTTCTCCACATTGCATAATATCCATTTATTATATCTTTATCACTATAACTATCTAATAATTCTTGGTAATATGGATATATAGCTGTTCTAGAGTCATTAGGGTCATAATCTGGTTTTGATGTCATAGCTAATATGTCTCCTGTTTTAGGATCCATAGCTACTACACTTACCCTTTTAGCTCCCGTTGTTTCGTATGCTTTTTCTACTGCTTTTTCAGCATAGTGTTGTATTACTTCATCGATAGTTAATACTAATCCATTCCCTTGTTCTGGCTCATAGTAAATTTCTGAACCTTGTGGTATTTCTCTACCAGAAGCATCTGTGCTTACAATTAATTTTCCATCACTTCCTTCAAGTTTGCTGTTGTATTGCATTTCTATACCAGTAATCCCAGTTGAATCTGATGCAGTATGACCTAGTACATATGATGCAAAATTTCCATATGGATAATATCTTTGATTGTCTTCTGCTACCCAAATACCAGATAAACTTAACTCTCTTATTTTAGTTGCAGTTTCATCATCTATCCATCGTTGAACTCTAACAAGAGCAGTATTTTTTTTGTTAACTAGTTTATAAACATCATCCTCTTTTTTATCTAGTATTTCAGCCAACTTACTTGCAACATCTTTTTTATCTTCAACTTCCACTGGCTTACACCAAACAGTGTACTTTGTAACACTTACAGCTAACTCCTTCATATTTGTATCATATATTGTCCCTCTTTTAGCCTCTACTGGTATCTCTCTAGTTTGTTGTTCTGAAGCCTTAGAACTTAACCATTCCCCCTTAATTAATTGAAGATAACCTGTTCTTAATATTAAACAAAAAAATAAAGTACATGCTAATATAAGAACTAATACTAACCTCTTTTTACTGTTTCCTCTTATTCTCTTCATAAGCTTTCACCCCTAATCCTCAACAGTTATATATTCAATCTGATTGTCATTTGGATAGTCCATATTTAATTTTTCTTTTGCCATATTCTCAATTTCCTCTATGCTAGTATTACTATATATATTTGAATTTAGCTGTTCTATAATTATTTCTTTAGATCTTAAATCTTTTTCCAAATAATATATATCATACCTTAGCTCTGAAATTTTAGCATAACCGCATAGATTAACTATCATTATACTTGACACAAAAGCAAACGTAAGAATTACACGTGATTTTTTAAAAGCAGTTTTTCTACTCCTATTTTTATGTTTATTCTGTTTCTTTTTCTTATATTCATTTATGTCCTTAATTTTATTATTTTTCTTATCTTTTTCCTTAGACTTTTTCATACCAACCACTCCTATAGTTAAAATAGCCATAAGACCTAAGCATAACTTATATTTAATCCCTCTATTATTATTTTTCCTTACTATAACAAACTTCCTTTAACTACTTATATATAAATTTATACATAAAACAATAAAAAAAGAGTCCTTATTATGAAAAATGAATTATATATATCGTACATAAGGATAAGTATGTCTATTTATGTTATATTTCTTAAAATCATTGATTTACAACTTATTATTTTAAAATAAAAAAACTGATTCCTATATTAAAAAGGAATCAGTTTAATTTTTAAATATTTATATCTTCATATGTACCACTTACTAATACTTTTTTATTTTCTATCATAATTTTACCATTAGCTATTACTGTATCAATATCTAAATTTTCATCAATTAGTAAAATATCTGCATCAGAACCTTCATTTATACATCCCTTTCTTGGGTATACTTCTAGACCTTTTGCAACATTAGATGTTATATAAGTCAATGCATCCTCTATACTAAAATCCAATTCATTTACCATAAATTTAAATTCATTATGTAAGCTAGATACACTTGATACCCCCATCTTAATTAAGTTACCAGCTTCATCATATTTTGACCAACTTCCATATCCATCAGAGCTTATAGTTATGTTTTCTTTAGGTACATTTTCATGTATAGCTTTTTTTATACTTTTACCTGGAGTTAAATCATCTTTCATCCCACAAGTTAAATCTATTATTCCTCCTCTTTTTGCATAATCAAAAGCCTCCATTAAAAGTTCTTTTTTTCTATTTACATGAGTAGGTCTTATTGTTTTCATAGGAATTTCAGTTTCTTTTAATATCTCATTTACTTGAGAAAGACCTTTTTTGCCATCTCCCATATGAAGAACTACTATTCCTGCTTTTCCACTTATCATACCTGCTACTCTTGCATCTGATGCTACTCTTTGTAACTCTAAATTACTTACATTAGGAGCTCTATGGTCTGATAGAGCTAACTTTACTCCTATAATCTCATCTATAAAAACTATATCTCTTTTTATAGATCCTGTTATAGTTATAGTAGGATATTCATATGAACCTGTATGAGCAAAAACTGTTATTCCTTCTTCCTTCAATGCTTTTGCTTTAGAAACTAAATTTTCTACACTTCTAGTAGTTCCATCAGTCCCTAAAAGTCCAACTACTGTAGTTATTCCACCTTGTGTAAGTTTACTTAGGGTTATCTCTGGAGCTCTAGTTTTAAAACTACCTTCTCCTCCACCTCCAGTTATATGAACATGTTGATCAATAAAACCTGGAGTAAGCTTTTTTTTACTACCATCTATAATCTTTATTTTATCATTATTAAAATTTATTTCATTTTCAATTAAAGATATTTTTCCTCCACTTATAAAAACATCTTTTACTCCCTTATATTCTGGAGAATATACCTCTACATTTTTTATAAGTATCATATATACTACGCTCCCTTAGTTAAATTTTCTTTATTGTCTAATTTAGCTATTCCAAATCCAGTAATAGCTAATATTATAGCAAATATTATTCCTGTATAGTTTAATATAGCCCATGGTAGGTATTCTAAAGTAGGAACACCTAATGTCGCTGTCATATATGCTCCTGCTGCTGACCATGGTATTAATGGAACTATAACTGTACCAGAATCTTCTAAAGTTCTTGATAGATTTTTAGGATGTAAGTTTCTCTTAGGATATACCTCTTTAAATAACTCACCTGGTACAAGTATTGATAAATATGAACTTCCTGTAACAAATGCAACAGTAAAGCAAGATACTATAGTTGATATTATTATTCCAGTTGTAGATTTTACTTTTGACATTAATAAATCAAGTACTACATCAAGCATTCCCGAAGAACTTGCAATTCCTGCAAATCCCATAGCGCAGAATATAAGTACTGTTGTACTTGTAACAGACGCCACTCCACCTCTATTTATAAGTTTTATTACTTCAGCTGTAGCCTCACCTTGAAAACCTGTCATAGTTAAATCAAAACCTGATATTAAAGATGTAAATCCATCAACTAAACTAAATCCTTGGACAGCTGAACCTAAAAATACACTAAATAAACTTGTACCTAACATAGTTGGTATAGTTGGCCATCTTTTTACAGACCCTAACACTATAATCGCTAATGGTATTAATAAGATTATATTAAAGTTAAACATAGAATCTAATTGTTCCATAATTAAATTAACTGATTCTGGAGTTACTAACTCTCCTGAAGAGTTAAATCCTACTATTAAATAAACTACCGCTGATACTATAGCTGCTGGCACAGTTGTGTAAAGCATGTGCTTTATATGATCATATATATCACTTCCCGCTGCCATAGGAGCCAGATTTGTAGTATCTGAAAGTGGAGATAATTTATCTCCTAAAAATGCTCCTGAAACTACAGCCCCTGCTGTTGCTGGAAGAGATACTCCTAATCCTCCTGCTATACCCATCATTGCTACACCAATCGTTCCTGCAGCTCCCCATGATGTTCCTGTAACTATTGCAAGTAATGCCGATAATAAAAATGCAGTTACTAGTATAAATTTAGGATTTATCATTTGAACCCCATAATATATTATCATTGGTACAGCCCCTGAGAACATAAGTGAACCTATTAAAAGCCCTACACTCCATAAAATTAATGTTGCAGGAAGTGCATTTGCTATCTTATCTACTATAGATTTTTGCATCTCATCCCATGTATAACCTAGTTTTAAAGCTATTATCCCTGCTATGAAAGCTGAAGCTATCATTATAGGCTCTGCTTTTATGTTTAAAAAACCATATCCTATGGCTAAAGCGACAATCATAAAAACTATAGGTATTAATGCTTGTAATAATGTTGGTTTCTTTTTTGATGTATTCATTTAAATTCCTCCGTTTATTTATTTTTCTACATTATTTATTAAGCAATTTCTATGCCAACTTTTATATTTATCGCTTATTTTTTAAAACTTAAAACATAAATCATTGGAGTCTATTTTTATTTAAGGCATAATACAAGATTCATCTTCATTATATAAGCTATAATTTTAGGAGAAAATAATGAAAAGGGTTAATCAATTAAGATTTAACCCTTTTTATCCCTTTCTCTGATATTTTCGTCCCTTTTAATCCTTTATTAATATCTATATATCCATCATTTCTTAATTTTTTCATTATACTTCTTACTTTTCCTTCGCCAATACCATAACCTTCTTCATAAGATACAATGGATAATGTTCGTCTACCTATTCCTTCATATTTATAAATCTTTTTTAATACCCATAACTCTTTTTCATCTAAATCTTCTTTTATTAATGATTGATTACTTAAACTATCTTCTTTTTCATATTTAACGGATTCAATTATATACTTTGGAAAGTCATTTACCTCCACTTTTGAATCAATATCTTTTATTGTACATACGTATTCTACAATATTTACTAATTCCCTTATATTACCTGGCCAATGATATTCTTCAAGTAATTTTATAGCATCATTTGTAAAAAATAACTCTAAATTATCTATTTTAACAAATTTAAATAAGTAATATTCTAGTAATAACTTTATATCCTCTTTTCTATTACGAAGTGGTATAGAGTATACAGGCATTACATTTAATCTATAATATAAATCTTCTCTAAAGTTTTTTAACTTAACTTCTTCAAATAATTCTCTATTAGTAGCTGCTATAACTCTTATATCTATAGGAATTGCCTCTGTACTACCTACTGGAGTTATCTCCCTTTCCTGAAGAACTCTAAGTAATCTAGACTGTAAATATAAGGATGCATCACCTATTTCATCTAAAAATATGGTTCCCTTGTGTGCCTTTTTAAATAAACCGACTTTACCGCCCTTTTTTGCACCTGTAAAAGCGCCTTCTTCATATCCAAAAAGCTCACTTTCTATTAAGTTCTCTGGTATTGCTGCAAAGTTAATAGCTACAAATGGATAATCTCTTCTTTCAGATTCATTATGTATGGCTTGAGCTAAAACTTCTTTTCCAGTTCCAGTTTCACCTTGAATTAAAACAGTTGAATTTGTTTTAGCAATTTTCTTAGCCAAGTTTATATTTTTTATTAAAGATTTACAACTACCTACTATATCATCAAAAGTATACTTAGAATAACTATCTTTAGACTTTTCTTTTCGTCTTAATTCATCATCAATTTTATGTATATGCTTAACCTCATTAAGTACAATCATATTGCCACTATAAATATCATTATTTCTTATATTTTCTTTAGATATTAAAACCTCTTTATCACTAATACTAATAATGTCTTCTTTTAAATCTTTAAAATGCTTATAAATATTTTCACCTATAATATTTTCTTTAGACGTATTTAATAACTTAACTGCTTCTTCATTTAATGTTATTACATTATCTTCAGTGTCCGTATAGATAATGCCATTTCTTTGGTTATCTACTATACTTGTTAGAACTTCTTTTACTTTATTACTTTCTTGATACATACTTATATATTTCTTAGAAATATCTATAATATCTTTATAAAAGTAAGATGAAATTAAACTTTCATACTCTTTCATATAATTTAGTTTCATTAGTATTTCTATTAAACTTATTACATCCATCCTCCTAGGCTTTATATCTATAACCCTTTTTATCCCATTAGGAACCAAATGAGGTTCTCCTGGTGTAATAGCTATACTAGCGTTTTTATAATTAATAATACCCGGATAATAAGAATAATAATTTACATGATCTATTCCTTGATTATTAAGTTGATTAATAACTTCGTCACAACTTTCTTTAGTATCATTTACAACAAGTATATCTTCATATTTTCTTATTTTTAAAATCTCATCAATACATTCATGCCTTATTACCCTTTTTAAAATTACATAATCTAAATTTTTATCTATTTTAGGAAGGCATATATCCTTAACTTCTTGGCTAGAAAATATAACTAAGTCACCATCTAATTTATAGTCACAACTACTATTTAAAATTAAATTATTTATATTAACTTTATCTTTCAAGATATATTTTAATTGATTTTTTATACTTAATCCTGTATGTTCTCCAAATGATATTATTAAAATATTTTTCACTTTTTGCCCCCTTTATTATGTTTAATTTAAATAACATTATATAGTAATACTATAAGGTAAATCAAAATCTATTTTTAACAAGTAAATATAATAAAAAAGATTTATTATTAAAATAAAGCTTGCAATGTAAGATTATATTTACATTACAAGCTTTATTAACAATAAACCTTATATTTTCTGTGCTACTCTAAGCTTTGCACTTCTACTTCTTGGATTAAATTCTACTTCTTCCTTGCTTGGTAGTATTGGCTTTCTTGTTATAACCTTTACTTCAGCTTCTTTATCACATTGACAAATAGGAAGCTCTGGTGGACATATACAGTCCACTGCTAAATCTCTAAATGCATTTTTTACTATTCTATCTTCTAATGAGTGGAATGTTATTATACACACTCTTCCACCTTCATTCATTATAGATACTGCATCATTTATCATCTTAGTTATTACTCCAAGCTCGTTGTTAACTTCTATTCTTATTGCTTGGAAAGTTCTTTTTGCTGGATGCGGTCCATCTATTCTTGCCTTTTTAGGTATTGCCTTTTTAATTATTTCAACTAACTCTCCAGTAGTTTCAATTGGCTTTTCACTTCTTCCTTCAACTATGAACTTAGCTATTCTTTTAGCCCAATTATCTTCACCATAATCTTTTATTATTTTAGCAAGTTCTTCTTCACTATAAGTATTTACAACATCATATGCTGAAAAAGTACATCTAACGTCCATTCTCATATCAAGAGGTGCATCTTGCATATAAGAAAATCCTCTATCAGCTTCATCTAATTGATGAGATGAAACTCCTAAGTCTGCTAAAACTCCATCTATTTTATGAACACCAATCTTAGCTAACTCTTCTTTTATATTTTCAAAGTTACTATGAACAAATCTTACTCTATCTGAGTATTCACTTAATCTTTCTTTTGCTGTTGCTATTGCATTTTTATCTTGGTCAAATCCTATAAAAAGACCTTTATCAGATAATCTTTTTACTATTTCTTTTGAGTGACCAGCTCCACCCATTGTACAGTCAACATAAACACCGTCTGGTTTTATATTTAAATTATCAATGCACTCATTTAAAAGTACCGACACATGATGAAATTCCATATTATATCTCCTTAGTACTACTTATTTTGATTCTTCTTCATTTGTATTATTATTTTTCTTTGATAAATAAATATGCGCTATTATTCCACCTATTACTCCTACTAAACTTATAACTTGAGCCATTCTAAGTGGACCTATCATTAAGCTATCAGTTCTAAGTCCTTCTATAAAGAATCGACCTAGCGAGTAAAATATTATGTAGTAAATGGCAAGTTGTCCTTCATATTTCTTTTTCTTTCTAAACATCCATAGAAATATGAATAAACCAAAATCCCATATAGATTCATAAAGGAAAGTTGGATGAACTTTAACACCGTCAACTATTATTCCCCATGGTAAGTTTGTAGGTCCTCCATGAGCTTCTCCATTTATATAATTTCCCCATCTTCCTATTGCTTGTGCTAGAGGCATACCTATTAATGCTACATCTGCCATTTTGAAGAAATTAATTTTCTTTATTTTTGTATAAATAAATCCAGCTAATATACCTCCTATTAAGGCACCATGTATAGCCATTCCTCCACCTCTAAAATTTAATATTTGAGATGGATTTTGAGAATAGTAACTCCAATTAAAAATAACATAATAAAGTCTTGCACCTATTACACCTGATGGTATTGCACATATTGCTAGGTTCAAAACATCATCTTCACTTATTCCTACTCTTTTAGCTTCTCTTAATGCTAAAAGCGTACCTAAAATCATTCCTGTAGCCATTAACACTCCATACCACATTACATCTATACCAAATATAGTAAATGCTACTCTATCCATTATTATTGCTCCTTATCTTTTAAATAATTTACTAAAAAGTCCCTTTTTTTCTTCATATCTGATTGCCTTAGGTATAATTATATCCTCATTTTTTATAATTAAACTCTGATTGTTATTAAATAAATTATCTGCAACTTCTTTTGAATATTTATTTTCTACAAAGTTATATGCTTCTTTTAATTGAGGTCTTCTTCTTTCGCTTCCATGAGCGTCACTTGCTATTATATGTACCATATTATTATCTAATAAAATATCACTTGTTCTTTTTATTTCTTTGCCATGCTTTCCTAATATACTAGAAGCATTTACTTGTATTATAGCTCCTTCTTTAATACAATCATATATTATATTCGGATTTTCTATAATATTATTATATCTTTCAACATGAGCTAATACAGGTGTATATCCTTTTAACTTAACTTCATAAACTACATCGGCTAAATTTTTATGAATATTCATAGGTGAAAATTCTATTAGTACATACTTACTTTTATTTAATGTATAAAAGCTTAAAGTATCTAGATTTTCAATTATCTCATCTGTATAATATATTTCATTTCCTAACAATACTTCTAAGTTAATCTTATTTGCCTTTAAAGTTATATTGAATCTATCTACTATATCTACAAGTTCTTCTCCCATTATATACTTAAATTCAGGATGAAAATGGGATGTATTTATTATTTTTTTTATACCTTCTTTTTCTGCTATTCTTGCCATTTCTAATGCTTCTTCTAAATCAACTGCTCCATCATCAACTCCTGGCAGTATGTGACAATGTATATCTATCATAATATTTTCCCCTTACTATAATACTGATTTAATTATAAAAGTTTATTTTAATATTATAACAGTTTTAAATTTATAAAAAAGTATTTTGACTAAATTTATAATAATATTATTATAAATGTCTAATTTACTAATATCACATATTTGAATAATTGATAAAATAGATTATCCTAAAATAAAATATATAATAAGCGGAGGTCTTATGAATAATTATAAATTAATTACAATATCTAGATATTTATCTTTATTTATGATATTTATAGATTATTTTATTAATATAAACTTATCATCAAGTTACTCATTTTTCTTAATACTGATATTTATAATAAATAATCAAATTAGGTATTTTAATTTGTAATACAAAAAAATATTTATTCATATATCACTTATAATAGAATTTATTTTAATTTATATACTTTCTAATTATATTGATAAAATTAATGTATTTTTCTTTATCCCAATGATTTTGGATATTACAAATTCTAAAAAAATCTATAACAAATATATTTACTTAATAATAGCTATAATTTTTTCATTAATAATAAATATTGATTATTCATTATTAAGTGCATTTGAATATTCATTTTTCTTATTAGTTATATCTATACTTTGTATCTATATACATAATGAAAGTTTATCTAAATTAAACTCTCAAAAAATATATAATCAACTTAGGATATCTGAAGATAAGTTAAAAAAAGCAAATTCTGATTTAGAAATTTATATAGATTCATTAGAAGAACTTACTATACTTAAAGAAAGAAATAGAATATCAAGAGAAATTCATGATAGCGTAGGACATGCTCTTTCTACAACAATAATTCAACTTAGTGCAATAGAAAAGTTAGTTTCTTATGATAAAGATTTAAAAGAATTAGTATGTGAGCTTAGAGAGTTTGTAAAAATGAGTTTAAAGAAGTACGAAATGCTATAAATACTTTAAAACCTAAAGAATATGAAAAATATGAAAATCTTTTTAAAATAAAAGAATTAATAAATAATTTTTCAAAGATGACTAATATAGATGTTAAAATGACTGTATCTAAAAATACATGGAAGCTTTCTAGTATACAATTAACTTCTTTATATAGAGTTATTCAAGAAGCTTTATCAAACTGTATAAAACATTCTAATGCAACTAAAATTCAAATATTTTTAAATTTTAATAATGATAATTTAGTTATAAATATAAAAGATAATTGAACTACATGCAAAAATATAATCAAAGGAAACGGACTAAAAAGTATTACTGAAAGAATGAATGAACTTAATGGCTTAGCTAGATTTAATTCTTCTAATGATGTTTTTTTAATACATGCTTCTTTTCCTAAAAATACAAGAGGTGAATTTATTGAGTAAAATAAATGTTTTAATTGTCGATGATGAAAAACTTATAAGAACAGGTCTTAAAATAATACTAAAATCTTATGATGATATAAATGTTATTGGTGATGTAGCAAACGGATATGAAGCTTTAGATTTTTGTAAAAATAATAGTGTAGATTTAGTTCTTATGGATATAAGAATGAATATATGCGATGGTGTTTTAGGAACTAGATTAATTAAAGAATATGATGAATCTATAAAAATACTTATACTTACTACTTTTAATGACGACAAATATATAAAAGATGCTATGAACCTAGGTGCATCTGGATACCTTTTAAAAGATAGCTCTAATGATGTTATATATGAAGGAATCCGCTCTAGCTTTTATGGAAATATAGTTTTAGATAAAAGTGTTGCATCAAAGGTCATTAATAATGAAACTAATAATACAAATGAAATTATAAACACACACAATTTATCATCTAAGGAAATTGATATAATAAAGCTTATAGCAAATGGTCTTACTAATAAAGAAATAAGTAATGAATTATTTCTATCTGAAGGAACTATAAAAAATAATATAAGTAATATATTATCAAAACTTAACCTTAGAGATAGAACTCAAATTGCTATATTTGCTTTTAAAAATAAAATAGTGACTTAAGTCACTATTTTTAGTTACTTTAAGTTATAGAAAAACCTCCCGTAATTTTTTATTATAGTATTAGAAAATTACGGGAGGTTTTTATGAGCTTTATAAAAATAGAAAATATAACAAAAAGATTTAACGATAAAATAGCTTTAGATAATATTAGCTTTAATATCAGTGAAGGTGAAATATTTGGACTTATAGGTCCAAATGGTGCTGGTAAGTCAACATTAATAAATATTGTATCAGGACTTACTTCACCTAATAGCGGTACTATTCAAATAAATAATATGACTATGGACAAAGACTCCATAAAAGTAAAATCTTTAATAGGATTAGTTCCACAAGAACTTGCAATAATAGAAACTTTAACACCTTATGATAACTTAGAGTATTTTGCTTCATTATATGGACTTAAAGGTAAATTATTAAAAGAAAGAATAAGCGAGTGTTTAGAAATATCAGGTCTTATAGATGTTAAAAAGAAAAAAGTAAGTAAATTATCTGGTGGTATGAAAAGAAGACTTAATATAGCAGTGGCTTTAATTAATCATCCTAAAATATTAATACTTGATGAACCAACAGTTGGAGTTGACCCTCAATCAAGAAATCATATTTTTACAGTCTTAAAAAATCTATCAAAAGAAAGAAATACAACTATAATATATACATCTCATTATATGGAAGAGGTAGAAAGTCTTTGTTCTAAGATATTTATTATGGATGAAGGAAAAGAAATTGCTTTTGGTACTCAAGATTATTTAAGGAACTTAGTTTCAAGTAACACTAATATATCCATATGTGTAAATAATTTAAATGGAAATATTATATTTGAACTAAAAAATCTCAAGGGAGTTATATCTGTAAAAGAAGAAGACGGTTTACTTTTACTTAGTACAGAAAAAGATTTTTCTATATCAAAAGCTTTAAGTATATTAGAAAGTAACCATGCTTGTTTATCTAATATTTCTTATAATAATTCTAGTCTTGAAGATGTGTTTTTAAATCTTACAGGAAAGAATCTAAGAGATTAGGAGGATATTATGAGATTATACTATAGTATTAAGTTTTTCTTTAAATCACTTAAAAGTAATTTATTTATGAATATATGTAACTTTATACTTTTACCAATTTTTATGGTTTTCTTTTTAGGAAGTATAAGTAAGTCAACATTTGAAAGCCCTAATGTTACTCAAATTATAAATATAAACTTTGTAGATAATGATAATACTACTTCATCAAATCATCTTATTAGTTATATTAAAAATAATTATAGTGAATTATTTAGTATAGAAGATAAAAATAAGGATCTTAATTTAGAAATACAATTCCTAAAGGATATGAAGTTAGTTTAGAAAATAATAATAAAAATTCCATAAATATAAAAGAACTTCATAAAAAAAGCTCAAACTTCTCAAGCATTGCTAAAAATATTATAGATAATTATCATGAAGAATTATATTTTAGTGATGTTGGTACTTCATTTATAGAAAGTAAATTTGTAGATTCAAATATATCTAAGTCTTCATCTGAGTATTTTGCTATATCACTATTAGGTTTTTTAATTATATCAATGATATTTAATAATACTGCATCTGGTTATGATGGTGAAGTAAGTAATTCTTATATAGGAGAATACTCTGGATTAAATAAACGAATATACTCTATGCCTATATCTAGAGTAAGTAAGTTAATTTTAAGCTTTGTAAATTTATTTATATATTCTTTAATTTTTTTAATTTTATATGTGTTTATTAATAGATTTTTAGGAACTGCATTTACTGGAAATATATTTTTATTAATTATTATATGTTTAATTACATCCATATTTATAGCTTCAATATCAAAGTTCATAAGTTCATTTATTCCTAAAAAATATGGTGTTATCATTACATGTATTTTAAGCTTTGCTGAGTTAATTTTAGGTGGTACATTTGTTCCTTTTTATGAGGATTTATCTAAATTTTATACTCTATCACCTACACATATTATAAATAATTTATTTACTAATTATAGTGTATACGATAATTTTAGCTCTATATCAACTTCATGTATTTTAATACTATTAATATCATCAATATTATTTATTTTATCAGCAATAAAAGAAAAATATCATTGGAGGGAAATATAAATGAATATAATTAATTTAACTTTAGCAAATATAAAGAGGTATTTAAAATCACCTCATTTAATATTACCAATGATATTTGTACCATTAGTTATGATATTTTTTGTAAGCTCATCAGTAAATAACTCAAATGGATCTTTATTTGAGCAACAAATTGCCTTGGTATGTAACAAAGATGGAAAATATGAAAGCAAACTTATAGATGAACTAGGAGATAATATGACTTTATTTGATATTAAGGATAAAGAAAAAGCTATAGATTTACTAAAAAATAATGATATTTCTTCTGTTATAGTATTAAATAATAATTTTTCTGTTGATATTGATAATTCAGTTAGTCCTAAAGTTACATCATTTAAAACATCTAATGGTGGAGGAAGTTTATTAACTGAATCAAATATAAATAAATTTATAAGTAAATCGTTAAAATATAAGGAAGACGGTAATATAAATACAAGTATAATAACTTCTAATATAATAAAAAAAGAATCTTCTCTATTAGGAAGCGACGTATTATCTGTTTTTATGATTTCTTATTTTTTATACTTATGTAGCGGTGTATTTTGTATGGATTTATTATCACTTAGAAAATCAAATGTATTAAGAAGAATGTTATCTACTAAAAATAAAGATTTCCATATTATTTTTAGTTTATGTTTCTCATTATTTTTAGTTCAAGCATTCTTTTCTTCTTTAGCTTTAATCTTAGCAAATATAATTCATGGAGATAATATAAGTATACCTACTATATTATTAATTTGTGCTAACTCATTTGTTTCTACTGGTTTAGTAATTTTCATATGTAGGTTATTTAAAAAAGAATCTTATGTATTTCTTACAACTTCATTTTATTGTTTAATTAGTATCATTTTATGCTTAGGTGATTTACTACCTTCATTAAATATTAATAGTCAATTATTTAATAAATTATCTATGATATCTCCATTTTATTGGATATTTGAAGTAGCTAATGGAGGTAATATATATATATCTATATTTGCTTTATTGTTAATGGGATTAGTCTTTATGACATGTGGTAGCTTTAAATTAAAAGACTTTGCTAGAAATTAAAAAAAGAATTCACTAAATAGTGAATTCTTTTTTTATTATTTAGGCTCAACTATAGATATTACACAATACTCCTCTTTTAAATGCTCTTTAAGTCTTTCTTCTATTTCTTCAAACTTAACTTCTTTTATAACATCTAAATAATCTAGTACATTCATACCCTTAAAGTTATATGCTATAAAGTTATTTGCAATAAAGTTAACAGAGTCAAAATATTTTAAGAAATGTCCAATTTTCTTTTTCTTAGTTCTTTCAAAAGCGACTTTATCTAAACCTTCTTTTTTATATTTTTCTATATATTCAAGAATTATTCTTTTTACTTCCTTGGGATTTTTAGAATCTCCACCTATTATAGTAAACCCATAATTTACTTGAGATGAAAATCCTGATCCAAAGTTTTCATTTATTAATCCTTGCATGTATAAGTCTTCGTAAAGAGCTGTCCCTCTTTTAAAAATCATATCTATTAATATTTCTGTAATTATTTCCTTTTTCATAAGCTCTTTACCAGACATACCTACATTATTATCTTTAAATGCTATATTAAACATAGGTATTGATATTGAAAACTTTTCAATTACTTCCTTTTCATTTACATGATTAGGTTCATCTGGATAAAATGTTTCTATTTTATGTTCTAATTTTTCTACATCATTATGATTATATTTTTTTACCGTATCCATAACTTTATTTACATCCAAATCTCCAACTACAAATAAAGTCATATTTCCTGGATTATAAAATGTATTGTAACACTTATATAATTCTTCTTTTGTTATTTTATATATACTATCAACGCTACCTGCTATATCAACTCTTACTGGATAGTTTACATACATTGCTTTTAAAGCGTTAAAATATACATTCCAATCAGGATCATCATTGTACATTTTTATTTCTTGTTCTATTATTCCCTTTTCCTTTTCTACATTTTCATCTGTAAAATAAGGAGTCTGAACGTAATCTATTAAATGAGCTAAGCATTCATAAAAATACTCAGTACAAGAAAATAAGTAAGCCGTCATTGTAAAATTAGTAAATGCATTTGCACTTGCTCCATACTTAGAAAATTCGTCAAATGCATTTTTTCCATTTGGTTGTTCAAACATCTTATGTTCTAGAAAATGAGCAATTCCTTCGTTTACTCTTATTGGCTTATTCTCGCCTATTGGCACAAATTCTAATTCATTTGAACCATAATTAGTTGCAAGAACTGCATATTTTTTTGTAAATCCCTCTTTAGGCATAAAGTAAACATCTAATCCATTTTCTAATTTTTCATAATATATCTTTTCTTTTAAAACTTCATTAGTAATTTCTTTCATATTTATGCCTCCTTAGTTGCTTAAGAAATATACAGTATCTAATTTTATATCTTTTACAACTTCAACTATATCTTCTACACTTATTTTATCTAATTTATCTATTATTGATTCTATAGTAGAATTAGTTTTTCCCATTGCTTGAGCAAAGTAAAAATCACTTCTTCCACCTATATTATCTGCTATTGTTCTCATAGAACTTATTAAAGCACTTTTACTGTTATTTAACTCTTTATCAGATATTTCTCCATTTTTCAATTTACCTAATTGCTCATTTATTAAATTTATTGTTTTTTCATAATTATTGGCTTCTATTCCTGCTGATATAAATAATATTCCTTTATATTTTTCTATTGAAGAATATACATAGTAACATAGACTTTCTTTTTCTCTTACATTTAAGAATAATTTAGAGTCTGGTCCTCCACCTAATATATTTGACCCTACTACTAAGGCAAAGTATTTTTCTTCTTCTAAGTAATCTATATTACTTCTATAACCCATTATAAGTTTTCCTTGAGTTATTTCCATTTTTTCATTTACAGTTTTAACTTCTTTTATTTCTTTTATAAATTCATCTCTAGGTATATCTATTATATTTCCTCTTTCAAATTTAAAGTTATCAGTTATTACTTTTATAACTTCATCTTCATCAAAATCACCTTCAACTACTATATCTATTGGTGATGTTCTTAAGATTTCTTTATAGTGTTCATATAACTCTTTAGGAGTTATTTTGTCTATATCTTCTTCATATCCATATTCACTTATGCTGTATCTTTCACCTTGGCACATTTCTTCAAAGGCTCTTTCAAGTGCATATCTTCCTTTATCATTAATTTTAGCTTGTATTCTATCCTTTAAATTTTGCTTTTCTATATTTAAAAACTCTTCTTTAAATCCACCATCTATTACTAATGGATTGTTTACTATATCATTAAAGAATTCAATTACATCTTTAAATATATTTTCATCTAAATATTTTTCATTTGTACTTATTATTTTAAAACTAAGTACTTGGCGCTCTCCTCTTTTAGTAATATCTGCTCCCATTGAAGATCCATATAAGTTATCTAACTCATTTGATATTTCTCTTGCACTAGGATATTTCATACTACCACTAGTTACAATCTCTGGTATTAAAGCATTTTTTGTAGCTTCATCTTTATCTAGTAATCTTTGTATATATATACTTACAAGATTAGATTTAAATTTCTTAGAATGAATTAACGTTAAGTTAATTTGTTCTCCTAAAGATATATTTTTTATTCCGTCCATTTTACCCTCCTATTGCGCTTAGTAATGATATTCTGTCAAATATCTCATTTACTATTAAGTCGTATTTTTTATCAGCATCTATATAATAAAGCTTTGTATTTCCCATGTCTAAATTACTAAGTATGCTATCCACTAAGTTTTTAGTATAAATACTATCAATTATACTTGTTGGTAACACTATATATAGACCATCAATTCCATATTCTAGTAATTCCTCACCACATTTAATTATATCCTTTTTATTATTTTCTAAAAGAGGTAATTTTATTTGAATGTTACTATTTTTTTCGTCTTGCAATATGTAATCTCTTATTTTTTCTCTAAATAATATATCTTGTTCTACATTGTTTTCATTTTGAAAACCAATTAATAACACTCCTATATCTTTATTTTTACTTGATATAGTTTTTAATATTTCATTTTTATATAATGTTGCTAAGTTATTTGATTTGTAGAAAGTTTCCATTATTTCTACCTTATTTAAATTGTATTTACTTAAATTTAAACTTTCATATCTTTTAGTGAAAACATCAAAATCTTCACCTTCTGTCATAAACATAGGACAAATAATTATATTTTTATATCCTTTTGAAATAATATCTTCTATACTATTTTCAAAATAAGGTGATGAATAAAGATAAGAATTTACTACTTTATAACTATTGCCTAACTTTTCTCTCAAATTTGATGCTATATATTCTGCATCTTCTTTAAAATCACTTGACCCAAATTTTTCATAGTACATTTTAAATGTATATAAATCTTTTATTCCAGTTAAGTATGATTTAAATCCCTTTTCAAAGTAAACTTCACTTGCCCTTTCTTTTAAATCATAGTTTGAACTTTCACCTCCAGAAACCAACAACACTACTGTTTCTGGTTGGTCTTCTAGTGGACTCACATCTTTTATAGCTATTTTATTTCTAAATATTGATATAGTTATAATATTTATTCCAATAAAAGCAATAATAAGTCCATATGCTATATATTTATAATTTTTATCTATAATTATCTGCTTATAAAAAAGAAGTGTGGCTAAAACTATAAATATATTTTCCATATAACCTGTAAATATAAAACCTAAAAATATACATACAAATAAAAGTATTGAACTTAGCATAAAACCAACTCCATAATAATGTATAGTTTACATCTGTTATATATATGATGTATAATCAGTATGTATGTCTATAATGAAGTTTGTAAATTTGTAAAAATCAGCTTTATTAGTTGTGTTCACGACTTAGAAGGTTGTATAAATTTATATATAAATTTCAATATCAAATTAACATAAAGAAAGGAAGATACAATTATGAAATTAGGTATAGTAGGTTTACCAAACGTAGGTAAAAGTACGCTTTTCAACGCTATAACTCAAGCAGGTGCAGAATCTGCAAACTACCCTTTCTGTACAATAGAACCAAACGTAGGTGTGGTTGCTGTTCCAGATGAAAGATTAAATAAATTAAAAGAACTATATGATTCAAAGAAAATAGTTCCAACAGCTATAGAATTCTGCGATATAGCTGGTCTTGTTAGAGGAGCTTCAAAAGGTGAAGGTCTTGGAAATAAATTCTTATCTCACATAAGAGAGGTTGACGCTATAGTTCACGTTGTTAGATGCTTCGAAGATCCTAACGTTGTTCACGTTGATGGAAGTGTTGATCCACTTAGAGATATAGAAACTATAAACTTAGAATTAATATTCTCTGATATAGAAATATTAGAAAGAAGAATACAAAAAAGTGCTAAAGCTGCTAAAGCTGATAAGTCTGTAGCTGCCGAAGTTGAATTCTTAAAAGAAATACTAGCTACTTTAGAAGATAATAAATGTGTTAGAACAATGAGCTTTACTGAAGATCAACAAACATTTGTTAATTCATTAAACTTATTAACTTCTAAACCAGTAATATATGCTACTAATGTATGTGAAGATGATTTAGCTGATGAAGCTGCTAACAATGATTATGTAAACAAAGTTAGAGAATTCGCTGCTACTGAGGATGCTGAAGTTGTAGTTGTTTGTGCTCAAATAGAAGCAGAAATAGCTGAACTTGATACTGAAGAAGAAAAGAAAGAATTCTTAGAAACTTTAGGTCTTGAGCAATCAGGATTAGATAAATTAATAAAATCTTCTTATGCTTTATTAGGACTTATATCTTACTTAACAGCTGGACCTCAAGAGGTTAGAGCTTGGACTATAAAACTTGGAACTAAAGCTCCTGCTGCAGGTGGAAAAATCCACTCTGATATAGAAAGAGGATTCATAAGAGCGGAAACTATTGCTTTTGATGACTTAGTTCATGTTGGTACTATGACTGCTGCTAAAGAAAAAGGATTAGTTAGACTTGAGGGTAAAGAATATATAGTTAAAGATGGAGATGTAATATTATTCAGATTTAACGTTTAATAAAATAAAAGCTATATTTGGGATTAAAACCAAATATAGCTTTTTTTATTATGATATAATTAGTCAATAATCTAAAAATAATTAATTAGGGGGGATATCATATGGAATTAAGATTAGCCAACTTAAACGATGCAAGAGAGATTTTAAATATTTATAAATATTATATTGAAAATACTGCAATTACATTTGAATATAAGATTCCTAGTTTAGAGGAATTTGAAAATAGAGTTAAAACTATATCTAAAGATTATCCTTATATAGTTGCTCTTATTGATAATAAAATAATTGGATATGCTTATGCATCTAAATATAAAGAAAGAGATGCTTATAATTGGGATGTTGAATTGTCTATCTATGCTAATGAATCTTATCACAATAAAAATATAGCCTCTACTCTATATTCTTGCATTTTAGATATTTTAAAACTTCAAGGATTTTATAATGTTTATGCTTGTATTACTGTTCCAAATATAAAAAGTGAGAAATTCCATAAAAAACATGGATTTAATCTTGTAGGATGTTTTAGTCATGCCGGCTTTAAATTTAATAAATGGTGGGATATTATTTGGATGGAGAAAAATATTATAGATTTTAATATACCTCCAAAACCAATAAAACATATTAACTTGATTAAAAATAGTGAGATTCAAAATATATTTAATATGTATGTATAAATATACCTTTAGGCCTTTTAAATAATATTATCCTTTTTAAGCATAATATTTATGAGGTGATTAAATGAAAAAAGCATTATTAACTTTAAGCATAGTTTTATCAATTATTCTTACTCAAGGATTAACTGCTTTATCTTATTCTAAAGAAACATATAAGTTTGAGGTAAAACCACTACCTTACTCTTACGATGCTTTAGAACCTTATATAAGCAAGGAGACTATGACTCTTCATCATGATAAACACTATGCTAATTATGTAAAAAATTTAAATGCAGCCCTAGATAAATATCCTGATTTACAAAATCTTACTTTATATGAATTATTAAGTAATTTAGACTCTTTACCACAAGATGTTAGAAACATAGTAAGAAATAATGGTGGCGGTGTTTACAATCATGAATTATTCTTTAATATAATGTCTAACAAAAATAATCCTGTTCCAACAGGAAAATTAAAAGAAGGCATAGAAAGTACATTTGATTCTTATGAAAACTTCAAATCAGAGTTTAAGAAAAGTGCACTAGATGTATTTGGTTCAGGTTGGACATGGCTTGTATTAGATAAAAATAACAATCTATGCATAGTAAATACACCTAATCAAGATAACCCAATATGTTGTGGATTAAAACCAATAATAGGTATAGACCTTTGGGAGCATGCTTATTATCTTGACTATAAAAACGATCGTTCTAAGTACATAGATAACTGGTTCAATGTACTTGATTGGAATCAAGCTCTTAAGAATTATAAAAATTAAATAAATTATAAAAGCTAGAAAGGATAATAACATATTATTAGTTACAATCCCATCTAGCTTTTCATTATGCAAGTGTTAAGTAATTCTTTTCAGCTAAAACGCTCTTAGCTGCATTCATAGCTATTTCTTTTTCACTAAAAGGTACTCTATCACCTTTTATTATTTGATAAGTCTCATGACCTTTTCCAGCAAATACTATCATATCGCCTTCTTTAGCTATTTCTATAGCCATTTCTATAGCTAACTTTCTATCTGGCTCTACTATATATTCACAATTACTATTTTCAAAAGATTTTGCTATATCACTTATTATATTCATTGGATCTTCAAAATCAGGGTTATCCGAAGTTAGTATACATAAGTCACATTCTTTAGCTGCAACATCTCCTAACTCTTTTCTTCTTAACTCTGTTCTTCCACCTACTGATCCAAATAAACATATTAATCTATTATGATCGTATTTTTTAAGTGTTTGAAGTATATTCTCTAAGCTTACTCCATTATGAGCATAATCAACTATAACTGTTGCATAAGGAAGTATTGGTAAAACTTCTACTCTTCCATTTACCTTAGCTTGTCTTAAAGAGTTTAACATAACTTCTTGTTCTACATCTAAATATCTACAGACAGCTATTACTGCTAATGCATTATATATACTAAATTCTCCTGGAGAACATATATAACAAGGGAAATCTTCTTCTCCTACATGACAAGTGAAACTTACCCCTAATGAGTCTATAGATTTTGAGTACTCTATATTTTTAGCTACTAAATTTGAATTATTTGATATAGAAAATGTTTCTATATCACAAGTTGCTTTATTCATTATTTCTTTAGCATGCTCGTCATCTATATTTATTATTCCATGTTTAGCTAGTGTAAATAGTCTAGCTTTACATTCTAAATAATGTTCAAAAGTTGGATGTTCCTTTGGACCTATATGATCTGGTGATAAATTTGAGAATATTGCAATATCAAAATCTACATCCTCAACTCTATTCATCATAACTCCACCTGATGAAACTTCCATAGATACACACTTTACTCCATTATCTAGCATTGTTCTAAATATTCTATGAAGTTCATAACTTTCTGGAGTTGTGTTAACTGTTTTTTCACTTATACCATTGTAAAAAGTACCATTAGTTCCTATAACTCCTGTATTAAGTCCTGAAGAATTTAGAACTTCACTTACATAGTTAGTTATTGTAGTCTTACCTTTTGTACCCGTTACACCTATAATTTTTAGCTCTTTTGATGGATTACCAAAATAGTTTGCTGACATTTTTGATAAAGCTATTCTACTGTCTTTTACAAATAGTTTTATAGCATCATTTCCTAATTCTATATCATCATTTAGTATAAATACTCTACATCCTCTTTTATAAGCATCCATGCAGTATTTATGACCATCAACAGTTTCACCTTTTATAGCAACAAATATATATCCATCTTCACATTTTGAAGAATTATATGCAATATCTTTTATTTCGATTTCTTTTATTTCGTCCCAAGGCTTATCACAAGTAAATTCAACATCTTCCATAACTTTAAATAATTTCATTACTAAGCCCTCCTTATCCTTGGTATATTCATAAACTGTAGTATATCATATTATTTTTAAATTTTACTTAGAAAATCTATGTTAAAATTGGAATATCATTCTAAGATTTAAATCCTAAAAATAGAGTAGCTTTAACTACTCTATTTTTTTATATTTTATTATTTAACTCTTTTATTGCAATTTTCTATAGTTTTAACAGCTAAAACACCTAATGAATCTATATAAAACTCATCATCTAAGTTATTATCATTTTTTAAAATTGATAATTCTGTACATCCTAAAATTGCACCATCACAGTTATTTTCTTTTAAATTATTGACTATGTCATTAAATTTGTTCATATTAGCAGGGTTTCCACTTTTTATATCATCATATATTATAGACATTATATTAGCTTGTCTATTTTCATCTAATACTAAATAATCTATATCATATTTCTTACACATATTTTGATATAAGTTTGTACTTATATTTCCTGTTGTTGCTAATATTCCTAACTTTTTATGACCTTGTTCTTTTGCATGTTTTACAGTTTCTTCGATTATATTTAAAACAGGAATATTTACACTTTTCTGTATTTCATCATAGAAATAATGAGCTGTGTTGCAAGTTATAACTAAAAAGTCACTTCCAAAGTTTTCTAATCTCTTTGCATCTTTTTTTAGTATATCTACTGGACTGTTTTTGCTTTTTCCAATTATATAATCAGTTCTATCTGGTGTTGTTGCTCTATTAGCTATAACCATATCTATATGATCTTGGTCAGTTTTTGCATCAGTCATCCTTACTACCATATCATAAAAATATACTGTAGCCATAGGTCCAAGTCCACCAATAACACCAACTGTTTTATTATTTTCCATTTTATATCACCACTTTATTTGCAGTATTTATTAAACTTTCTTACTTGGTTTATATTGTATAAGAATACATACCAACTTCTCTTAAAGTTTCCTTTTAAGTCAGCATCATATCCAAATGATGTTGCACTCTTACCTTCTGAATCTAATTTCTTAGCAAGATTTACTAATTCTTGATTTTTAACGAATTTATAAACTACATTCTTAGGTATTACACGCCAGAAGAAAGGTTCTTTTTGTATTTTTAAATCTAATTCTTTATTGTAAACTCTATCTTCAACTACATACTTAGCTATATTATTACCTGAAGATGTTACATAGAAGTTACTTCTACCTTGTCTTAAGTTAATTTCAAATACTTTATATGTGTTATCTCTACTATCATATTTTATATCAAAGTTAGAAAAACCTGTGTAGTTTATACTTTCTAAGAAGTTCTTAAATTTCTCCATTAAAGGACCATCATACTCTGTTATTATAGCAGCATGATTTCCTATTCCTTTTGGTGTATGCTCTTCTAATAATACATGTCCTAAACACATCATCTTAACTTTACCATTTTGGTCTGAATAACAAGTTAAAACTCTCATATGTGAGTCATCACCTGGTATAAAGTCTTGTATTATTAAGCTCTTATCATATTTTCCATTATATATTGAAGTCGTTATTTCTTTAAACTCTTCTTCGTTGTTAGCAAGATAAGCTTTTTTCATTCCTTCAAATGGATGTTGCCAGAATAATACACTATCTGAAGGCTTTATTATAACTGGATACTTAAATCCAAAGTCTGTTATTTCATCACCTTTTGAGTATATGAATGTTTTAGGGTAATCTAATCCCTTTTCTTCACACATTTGATAGAATAATTCTTTTTCTATAAGCTTTTCTTTTAACTCTTTCCCTATATAAGGAACTATATATTTTTCTGATAATATATCTCTATGATCTATTATTAACTCTGCATATTCATCAGTACATCCATGTATAATTAATTTTTTATTAGGTGCTGCAAGTTCATCTGCAGTGTCTAATAATACTTTTATAAATTCTTCTTCTTCAGTTATTCTTGGGTCTATTCTAAAATCTATTATTTTACTATCCTTAGTTGCACCTAATGCATATCTTCCAAATGCTATTGACTTAACTCCATAAGCTTCATGATATGCTCTTGCTACACTATAGCAGTTTATATCTCCTCCAACTAAGACTGGTTGAATTGTTATATTTTCCACGTTTTTCCACCTCTTACATTTTAAATTCAACGTACTAAATAAGTATACTGTATTTTAATACTTATGTCAAAATACTACTGTTTTAATCTATATTTAATGTATTAAACTAGAAAAAATATATATAAATACAATATCCTTGGTCTTTCACCATTTTTTTACAAACTCATATTATATACAGACAGGTAAATTTTAATGCCTGTATATATATAATAAAGGTGTTGATTATATGTCAAGTTTTGAAAGTCTAACACCACTTAATGGTTTAGATTTTAACAATTTAATAAATGCAAGACAAAATAACTATGCCTGGTCAATTAGTGGTTTAGGCGATTATATATATGTTGGTACTGGTAGAAATATAATACCTCTATACTCTAGCTTATATATACAAAACTTAAGATTCCCACTATCTTTAACTCCAACAGTACAGGATGATAGAGCTGAGATTTGGAGACTAAGAAAAGATGGTAATTCTACTTGGGAGAAGGTGCTTAAAGCTCCTTATAATAGTAATATCTATGGATTTAGATATATGGTTAACTATAGAGCTTATAATGGTAATCCAGCTCTATATGCAGCTGGCACATGTTTGCCACCTAACAAACTAAAAATATACAAATCAGTAAATGGTATAGACTGGATGGAAACAAAATCTACGGTTTATAATCGAGGAACACTAGAAGGAAACTCTTCAAGAGCTATGGTTATATTTGATAATAAACTATATGTAGCTAATATTGATGAGGGTGGTCAAGTAACTTATCCTCTATTATATAGTAATATAGACCCAGAATTTTTCTCTTGGGAACTAGAAACTTATCCTAGCTCAACTCCAAATTTTGATCCAAATAAAAATCCTTCCGGTGCAATAGTAAATATGGCTGTTTTTAATAATCGTTTATATTTAGCAACATCTATAAATAATAAGATAAGAGTTTGGAGAACAGATACTAATAAAACTGAACTTAATAAATGGACACTTGTAGTTGATGGTTTTGGTAATCCATCTAATACTGTAACTTTAGCTATGGGTGTATTTAAAAATCATCTTTATTTAAGTGGAACAAAAGAGTTGCCATTGTCTTGGATAATACCTCAAGGATTTGATCTAATAAGATTAGATAAAGATGATAAGGTTGAAATGATTGTAGGTCCTAATAGTATATCTGGTATTAATTCTGGTTTTAACAATCCATTTAATGTTTATGGATGGCAAATACAAGAATATAATGGTGCTTTATATATAAGTACTTTTGATAGTGCTTTATTTATGCAACTTATATTAGAAATATTATCTTCTTATAGATCTGATGATGCTTTATCTTCAGAGTTAGTTGATACCTTAATTAAAATGTATAGAATTATAGTAAGACTTTTAAATGAATTTAACTATCCTTTTGGATTTAATTTATATAAATCCTTAGATGGTGTACACTTCTTACCAGTATTTTTAAATGGTTTAGGTAATAGATATAATTATGGAGGTAGAATTTTATATGTAGATTCTTTAAATGACTTATATCTAGGAACTGCTAATCCATTCCAAGGCTTAGAAGTTTGGAAATATAACCTTAAATACCCTAGTAATGATATGTTTAATACACAATCGCTTCCTAATTACAATAAGTTAATTGACTCTATACAAGAATTCTTCCCAGAACTAAATGAATCTACTATGAATCTATTCAAAACTTTAATAGATTCATTATCTATAAACTAGTTAACTATCTAAACAAAAAGGTTGAACATAATAATGTTCAACCTTTTTTTATATTATTTATTTTGTTATAGTAACTCTATTACTTTCTTTTAAATTACATTTACCAGTTTTTACTGTGATTTTTTCATTTGATTCTAAGTTCGTAAATATAACTGGAGTTATACTAGAAGTTGCATTTTCTTCTATATATTTTAAATCCATTTTAGCAAGTTTATCACCAGCTTTAACTTTATCTCCTACATTTACAGCTAAATCAAATCCTTTACCTTCTAGTTTAACTGTTTCTATTCCCATGTGTATAAGTATTTCTCTTCCTGCATCAGATTTTATTATTACTGCATGCTTAGTTGGGAATATAACTTCCACACTACCATCAACTGGAGAACATATTACTCCATCACTTGATTTTATTGCAAATCCATCTCCCATTAACTTACTTGAGAAAACTTCATCTGGAACATCTGATAATTCTAAAATTTGTCCATTAGTTAAAGACATTACCTCTTCAGAACAAGATATTGCTAACTCTGTACTTGAATTTTCTTCAATTTTAGTAACTTCTTTTTTAACTTCTTTATTTTCAGATTTATTAACAATTAATTTACCTGATATTATTTCGTTTATTTCTGATTTTAAAGTATCTGATTTTGTACCGAATATAGCTTGTACATTGTTTCCTACAACCATAACACCAGCTGCACCAAGCTCTTTTAATTTATCTTTATCTACTTTTTCTATATCTTCAACTTGTACTCTAAGTCTAGTTATACAAGCATCTAAACTCTTTAAGTTTTCTTTATTTCCTAAAGCTATTAATATTTCGTTTGCTAATTCACCTTTTCCTAAGCTAGATGAAGAACTTACTTCTTCTGTTTCATCTTCTCTACCTGGAGTCTTTAAGTCAAACTTTCTTATCATAAATCTAAATCCGAAGTAGTATATTACTGCAAGTCCTGCACCTACTACTAAAACAAAATACCAAGGTGTTCTATTTGGTATTATACCAAATAAAGTAAAGTCTATAAGACCACCTGAGAATGTCATACCTATTTTAACATTTAATATTTGCATTAACATAAATGATAAACCTGCAAATACACAGTGTACTGCAAATAATACTGGAGCTACGAATAAGAATGCAAATTCTATTGGCTCAGTTATACCAGTTAAGAATGAAGTTAATGCTGCTGATGCCATTATACCAGCAACGTATTTTTTCTTTTCAGGTTTTGCTTCATGTACCATAGCTAAAGCTGCTGCTGGAAGTCCAAACATCATGAATGGGAATTTACCAGTCATGAATGTACCAGCTGTAAATTCTACACCATCTTTAAGTTGTGCAAACCATATACTTTGATCTCCCATTACAAGATCTCCTGCACTGTTTACATACTCACCAAATTGATACCAGAATGGATTATAAAATGCATGATGTAATCCAAATGGTATTAACGCTCTTTCTATAACTCCAAATAAGAATGCTGCTAAAGTTCTGTTAGCATCTATAACTGTTTGAGAGAATGACATTAACCCCATTTGTATTGGAGGCCATACGAATGTTAATGCTACACCTATTAATAATGCTAATACTGATGTTATAATAGGAACGAATCTTTTCCCTGCAAAGAAACCTAAATATTGAGGTAATTCAATTTTATAGAATTTCTTATACATACTTGATGCAAGAATACCTATGATGATACCACCAAATACACCTGTTTGTATTGTAGGTATACCTAAAACATTAGCATACATAGGGCCAGTCATATCAGCTGTTATTCCAGCTGTAACACTCATAGCCTTATTCATTACTAACATACCAACGATTGCTGCAAGAGCTGCAACACCCTCACCATCAGTTAAACCAACTGCAACACCTACTGCAAATATTAAAGGTAAGTTATCAAATATTATTTGACCACAACCTTCCATCATACTTGCTATTAAAGCAACTGTACCATTTGCTAAGAATGGCATATATGATATAACATTTTCATTTACTAATGCATTACCTAATCCTAAAAGTATACCTGCTGCTGGAAGTATAGCAACTGGTAGCATTAGCGACTTACCAACTTTTTGTAAAACACCGAATAATTTCTTAAACATTGCTTTTAATCTCCCTTTCTTATTTTATAATTGTTAAAATTTATTTGATTATTGCTATAAAAAAAGACTTAAGCTTATAGAAATATACAATTATCTTTAATAGATATAAGTATCTAAGCCTACCCTAAAAGTATGCGTATAACCTAAACCTACTAAAACAATAATCATATATTCTTATAAACCTAAGTCTTGCCTGCCAAACAGTAACAACCTTAATACGGTTTAATTTATGATTGATTTTTCTTCTATTTTTATAACTTCTATTACCCTATTAATATGAAGTATTAAGTATAAAAGCTCATCTTCACTGACAACATATTCATAGTGTTCTTCTATAAATGTTTTTATTTTACTTGCACATTTATATGAATCTTCATATTTTTCTTTTATAATTCCTAAAAGTTCATTTTGTTTATTTTCTTTGCTTTCATTTTTTATTAATCTTTTTGCAAAAAACTTTAAATGAGTTAATAATCTTTCATAGTTCATTTCATTTTGATTAAACTCAACGGAGTAATAATACCTTATAATATTAAGTATTTCTTTAACTATCTTTGTCATTAAAAATGATTCAGATGTATTTTCATTATAATTGGCATTTACTATATGCATGGCTATAAAAGCTGCTTCATCTTCTGGTAGGTTAACATCAAATTCTTTATTTAAGTAACCGATTGCCCAAATACCAATTTCAAATTCTCTTTTATGAATTCTTCTTATTTCATAAAGTAATTCATTTTTTATTTCTATATTTTCTTTATGTCTTTTAAGTGCAAATGCTATATGATCTGTAAGTGCCACATATATATAGTCATATAATTCAGCTTTTAGCTTTGTTTCAGCATATTCAACTATAGCCGAACTAGCTTTAAATACATCTTCATCAACCTCAAGGGCTAGTTTGCTTATCTTATTTTTGAAACCTTCATCTTCAGCTACAAACTTTTTTTCTATTTTACTCTCGTCAGCTAATTGGCCTAATTTTTTTTGAAATCCTATACCACAACCTGTAAGTATTAGCTGTTTATTGTTTTCATCTTTTACCAATACCACATTGTTGTTATAAACTCTTTCAATAATCATCCTTACTTGTACCCCCTCTAACTGACTATAAATATGTATAAAATTAAAAATACCTAAATTAAGATACAGCAATGCTGTAAAACTTAACCTAGGTATTGCCTGCATTATCAGTAACAATCCAATAATAGTTAATTGAATTAGTTTTATATTTATTATAATTTAATTCTAGTATAATACATATTTAGTGTCAAGTTTTTTCTATTTAAAATATATAATATTTTTATATTACATTTCCTTTATTAAACCTTTTCTATACGCTAATAAAAGTAATTTTAAATCCTTTATTTCATCTTGTATTTTTTCTCCAGCTTCAGTATCTTTAACTCTTCTTCTTTTTACCTTATGTTCTACAACAACAGTAGTTGATAATATATCACTTTCGTTCGCTATAGCTTCTTCTGCTGAGCTAAAAGGTTCGTGAGATACTAACTGTAAGCTATAAGAATTGTATATTAAAGTATACCCAGCAATACCAGTTTTCTTTTGATATGCTTTTGAGAATCCTCCGTCTATAACTAAAATTCTTCCATTAGCTTTTATTGGGCTTTCTCCATTTTTACTTTCTACAGGAACATGTCCATTTATTATATGAGATTCTTCAAAATCCAACTCAAATTCATCGAAAATTCTTTTACATATTGTCTCATCTTCTCTTAAGAAATAATATGGATTTTTATTTTCTTTATGAGCTTCTTTTTCTGATATAAAGTATCTTTCAAAAGTTGTCATATCATCTTTTCCAAATAAAGATGAGCATTTTCCAGTCCATAAATACCACATAATATCCATTCCATATTGTTTTTGTAATGTATTTTCAGCAAAGAAATAACCTTCTCTAGCTAAAGCTTCCATTTTGTCCATTAAGGCTCTACCTTTATATTCTTTATTTTTTATATTCATAGGCATAAAGCTTCCGTCTTCATTTAATGGTATACATCCATGGAATAATAAATTTGAATTTGCTTTTAAATAAATGCTACCCTTTGAAAATAAGAATGAAACATGTTTTTGAAGTTTTTCACTTCCTTTAAAAGAAGATATTAATTTTTCTACTAAGATTTCTTCTGCTTTAGTTAGCTTATATGGATTTTTAGGGTCTATTGTTGGGAAGTAATTATCTTTTAATTTATATACTTTTCCTTTTAAATTAATCGTTCCTTCTTCATAGTTTATCTTATCTAGTAATAATCTATGATTCATATCAAATTCAGGTCTTCTATTTATTACTTCTCCCTCTAGTTTGAATTGTATTATACTTATAGCTTTATGCATTTTTGCAATAAGACCTTTTTCACTATTTGATACGTTTTGTTCTCCTACTTTAGGTAAAAACTCCTTACAAGGGTCATCTTTGTAAGCATCCATTGCAAAGGTAGCAAGTGGCAATAAGTTAATTCCATAAAAATCTTCCGCTATATCTAAATTTGCATATCTTGCACAAATTCTAAGTGCATTAGCTATATTAACAGGTTGTCCAGCAGCTGCGCCCATCCATAATATATCATGGTTCCCCCACTGTATATCTACACTATGATGCTGCATTAGCATATCCATAATAATATCAGGTCTTGGACCTCTATCATATATATCTCCTATTATATGTAACCTATCAACTACTAATTTTTGTATTACTTTAGATATTGCTATTATAAACTCTTTAGCTCTGTCTATTTCAATAATAGTCTCAACTATACTATGGTAGTATTCATGCTTATGGTCGCTACTATTATCTGGATGTAATAATTCCTCCATTATATATCTAAATTCTTCTGGTAAGAATTTTCTAACCTTAGATCTTGTGTATTTGCTTGATGTATACCTGCAAAGTTCTATAAGTCTATACATGTTTATTCTATAAAAATCTTCTATGTCAGTTTCTTCCTTAGATATTAAATCTAATTTTTGTTCTGGATAATAAACAAGAGTCGCTAACATCTTCTTTTCCGATTCTCTTATGCTATTAGAAAAAAGCTCTTCTATCTTTCTTTTTATAACTCCTGATCCATTTTTTAATACATGTACAAATGGTTCATACTCACCATGTATATCAGTTAAAAAATGTTCTGTTCCCTTAGGAAGATTAAGTATTGCTTCTAAATTTATAATTTCTTCACTAGCCTTAGATATGCTAGGGTACTGTTTCGATAGTAATCTTAAATATTTAATATTATTATTTAAATAATCATCTGACACAGTTGATAATTCTCTCATTATTTTTCCTCCAACTTATCTTTTTCTACTTAATTATTATAACATATTTATGTATATCTTTTTTTATATGCTATACTATTTATTTCAAAAAAATCTTGGTAATATAAATACATATTTATATATACCAAGATTTTATTTTATTTATTTTTTATTTGTTTTGCAAGCACTATCTGATGGACAGTTTTTACAACTACATCCACAGGTACTTTTTCCACTTTTGTAAGATTTAATTCCATTTTTTATAACATAAAATACTATTAAGAAAGCGCCTATTCCAATAATATAATTAATCATTAATTTAATTCACTTCCTTATTATTTAAAATATCATCTGGCATATTATATAAGTTAAGAATGCAACTATCCATGCAACTATCATTTGGAAACCAACTGTAATACCAGTCCATTTCCAAGAACCCATTTCTCTTTTTATAGCTCCTACAGCTGCAAAGCATGGCATACATAATAAATTAAATATCATATATGAAAATGCTGATGCTTGAGTAAATACTGCTGCTACTTGTGGTATTGCCGCACTACCTTCCATTGCAGCTTCAGTTATAGCATCAGATGCTCCAAATAAAACTCCGAAAGTAGATACTATATTTTCTTTTGCAATCCATCCTGTAACTACACCAACTGAAGCTCTCCAGTCACCAAATCCTAAAGGAGCAAATATCCATTGAATACTTCTACCAATAGAAGCTAATATACTATCTTCCATTTCACACATTCCAGATAAATTAAAGCTTGATAAAACCCATATCAATATTGTTGATGCTAAAATTATCGTTCCTGCTTTTATCGCAAAACCTTTTACTTTTTCCCATGCATGTATTAAAACACTTTTTAATGTAGGTATTCTATATTGAGGAAGCTCCATTATAAAGTTTGATGCTTCTCCTTTTAATACAAACTTACTTAATATTAGTGCAGATACTACTGCAACAACTAGACCTAACATATATATTGTATACACTATGTTAGTTTGATTACTAGTTGCAAATAAAGTTGCTGCAAACATTAAATATATTGGAAGCTTTGCTCCACAAGACATAAACGGAGTTATCATCATAGTTATCTTACGATCTTTTTCATTTTCTAAAGTTCTAGATGCCATAAGCGCTGGAACAGAACAACCAAATCCCATTAATAATGGAATAAATGATTTTCCTGATAAACCAAATTTTCTAAAAATCTTATCCATAACAAAAGCAACTCTAGCCATATATCCACTATCTTCAAGTACTGACATAAGTAAGAATAAAACTAGTATTTGTGGTAAAAATGATACAACTCCACCTACACCAGCAAGTATTCCATCTCCTACAAGAGATATTGCCCACTCAGCAGCTCCTAAATATTCTAACGAACTTAGTATAGTTTCAGTTAATGGTCCATCCCAAAAATCACAAACTATAGTCTGTAAATAAACACCAATTCCTATTATACTTTCTCCAAAAGTAATAGAGAAAAGTAAATACATTACAGCTAAAAATATAGGTATAGCTAAAATTCTATTAGTTAAAATTTTATCTATTTTATCTGAAGTTGTTTCTTCTCTTTTTCCATTCTTAGGTTTTGATTTAGAAACCGTCTTATTTACTATCTTTGAAATAAATTTATATCTTTGATCTGCTATCTCTGACTCAATATCACCATCAAATTCTTCATTTGCTTTTGATAAAATATCTTGGATATCAATTTTTTCTGATACACTTAATGATTCATTTACTATAGCATCTTCCTCTAAGATTTTTAATGCTTTCCATGTATTTATATCACTTTTATCACTTAATTTTGAATGTATTTTTTGAACATACTCTTCTATTTTCTCAGAAAATACATCAATACCTAAATCTAAACTAAGCGCTTCAGTTCCATCTACAGATATATGTACATCTTCTATGTCTTTTATAGAATCATGGTTATACATCTTAGCAACTTCTATAGCTGTATCCATTAGTTCTTTCATACCTTTTCCACTTCTAGCTATGACTGGAACAACTTTTACACCTAAGTATTTTTGAAGTTTTTCTATATTTATTTTAGTTCCTCTAGCTTCAACCTCATCCATCATATTAAGAGCTATAACTGTAGGAATCTTCGTTTCAAAAATTTGTAATGTAAGATACATATTTCTTTCTATGTTTGTTGCATCTATTATATTTATAAGTACATCTGGTTTTTCATCAATAATATAATTCCTAGCTACTATCTCCTCTTGAGAATATGGAGATAAAGAATAAATTCCTGGCAAATCTACTATATTTATATCTTTATTTTTCTTATACTTACCTTCTTTTTTCTCTACAGTTACACCTGGCCAGTTACCAACATGTTGTTTTGAGCCTGTTATTTCATTAAATACTGTAGTTTTACCACAGTTTGGATTTCCTGCTAACGCTATTGTATATCCCATAACATTTCCCCTCGATTACTTTAATACTATATTTTGTGCCTCATCTTTTCTAAGGCTTAATTCATATCCTCTTATATTTATTTCTATTGGATCACCTAATGGTGCTACCTTAATAACTTCAACTTTTACACCTGGTGTTACTCCCATATCCATTAATCGCCTTCTTATAGGCCCTTTTTCACCTATACTTTTTACTATTCCTGACTGACCAGGATTTAAATCCTTTAATGTCATCTTTATCCCTCCTTAAGAAACTATTATTTTATTTGCAATTCCTTTATTTAAAGCTACTTTAGATCCTTTTACTAATAAAATAAGCCCACTTGGATTTTCAGCTACTATTTCTACTTTTTCGCCAACTATAAATCCTAAGCTTTGTAAATGCCTTTTTACAGAATCTTTAGCCCTTACTTCTACTATTTTTCTCTTTTCTCCAATGCCTATCATACTTAATGCCATTTTAACATCTCCTTCTCGTAAATAATTTTGAAAATCATTATCATCAATTCAATTGTAGTCCTATTGGTAATCATTGTCAATTAATATTTATTTTTGATATATAAAAAATGAGTTATCTCCTTTGAGATAACTCGTTTCACTTTATAACTTATTATTTAGCTGATTTAATTAGTTGAATTTTTATTACTTTATTCGTCACAGCAACATATTTGTCCAGATATAATTATTCTTCTTTGATTAACTTCACCTGGTTGTAAAGTAGCAATTGTAACAGTAAGCAATCCATTAACAACACTAATATTTGGTTGTGGATCTAAATCATCACCATTTGCATCTCTAACTACTACATCACCTTCATCAAAGCAGAATCTTGAATCAAATAAGTCTGTAACTACTACATTTGTAGCAGCTATAGTTCCTGTATTTATAAGTCTTATTGTATAAGTTAAATCATCACCACATTCAACACATCTAACATTTCCTCTAATTGCCTTAAGTACTTCTACTCTAGCATATCTAATAGGAATATTTTGACTATCTAATTGAAGATCTTCAACTTCATTAACTGTAACTGTAACTGTATTATCAACAGATTGAGATGCACCTACATCAGAGTTAACTTGAACTTTATAAGAGAATATAAACATGTCATTTGGATCTAATCCTTCATTTGCAGTTATTATTAATGGATCTGTAGTTCCAACAGTAAAATCAACATCTTGATCAGTACCATTTGGAACATGAAGAACTACTTTTGCACTGTTAGGTACATATGTTGATATGTTATCTAAGTCATCTGAGATTTGTACTCCAGTTAATACTGTATCTCCTGTATTAATTACTGTAACTGTATAAAGAATTATATCTTCAGGTTCTGTAGCTTCTTTAGAAGCTGATTTAATAATTCTAAAGTCAGGATTTATTCCATTTACTATACATGTTCTAACTGGATTACTAATAACAGAAGCTTCTTCTGCCTCCGCTTCAATTCCATCTTCAACTGGTCTATATTGATAATTTACAAATGCTACATTTCTTATTTCACATCCATCATCACAAGTTTCTGGACATGATGTTTGTAATTTTTTCATAGTACTATCTTCCACAGTACTTTCACCTCTTAATATTGTATTAGTAGTAATTACTACTTAATATAATATATAAAATTATGTCGATAAACGTTACTATTTTTAAAATTCATGTCATAATTTATGTTTTTATGATTTTAATATTCAAATTTTGTAACTGAACTTACTTCAATCAAGTTATTATTTAATATTTTATAGTTTGTACTTAATACAGTGATATTTATTTCACTTACTCTATTTTTATCAAATGGTACACTATATTCATAGTTTTTATAATAATCATAATAGTGACTATGACCTTGTTTATTATAATAGATACGTAATTTTAATCTAAATCTTATAATCAAGCATTTATTATTGTGTTCTATATAATAATCATGTAATTCTGCATTACCTTTTATAGAAAGATTATATATTTGTTGTTTATTTAAGCAAAGTTCACTAAGATCTACACAACCTTTAATACATTCAATTTGATAATAATTACATCTATGAATTTGAATTGATTCTGTATTGCTTTCTGTGATCTTAGTAATTATCTGGTCTGAATTATTATATGAATAAACAACTTGTGCTTTATTTTTTAATACACAGTCATCGGATTTTTCAACCATAATTATTCTCCTTTAAGTATAATTACTTTAATTTGGATTAATTTAGATATAATTATCCCCTATATAATATACAAATTGTTGCAGATTTGTTACTTATTTTACATAAAAGCAAAAAAAGAGCTATCTCTTAATGAGATAACTCTTTTTTATATATTAAGATTTTAGTGAACTAACTCGTAGCTAGCTAATCTCTTATAACTTTCTAATCTTTCTTTAGCACTTTGTTCAGCTTGAGCAAATAATTCTTCAGCTACATCTGGGAATTGTTTTGCAACAGCAGAGTATCTTACTTGATTTAATAAGAATTCTCTGAAGCTTTCAGTTGGCTCTTTAGAGTCTAAGCTGAATGGATTCTTACCAGATGCTTGTAATTCTGGGTTGAATCTGTATAAATGCCAGTATCCAGCTTTAACAGCTTTATTTTCGTTTTCTACACTACGTCCCATACCTTCTTTTAATCCGTGAGATATACATGGAGCGTAGCAGATTATTAATGATGGTCCATCATATTTTTCAGCTTCTACTATAGCTTTCATGAATTGGTTCTTATCTGCACCCATAGCTACTTGTGCTACGTATACATTTCCATAAGACATTGCCATCATACCAAGGTCTTTCTTTCTAGTTCTCTTTCCAGCAGCAGCGAACTTAGCCATTGCAGCAACTGGAGTTGACTTAGAAGATTGTCCTCCTGTATTTGAGTAAATTTCTGTATCGAATACAAGAACATTTACATTTTCACCTGATGCAAGAACATGGTCTACACCACCGTAACCGATATCATATGCCCAACCGTCTCCACCAAGGATCCATTGAGATCTCTTAATTAAGTAATCTTCTCTTTCTTTTATTTCTTCAACTAAAGCTTTAACTTCAGCATTTTCTATATTGTGAGAGTTTGCTAATACTGCACTTACTTTAGCACTTGCAGCCTTAGAAGCTTCTCCATCTTCTTTAGCATCTAACCAAGCAGTAAATGCTTCTCTTGCTTCATCACATATATCCATAGCTAATAAGCTTTCCATATTTTCAGCTATTTTAGCTCTTATATGTTTAACTGCTAAATACATACCATATCCGAATTCAGCATTGTCTTCGAATAATGAGTTTGCCCAAGCAGGACCTTTACCTTCATGGTTAATTGTATATGGAGATGATGGGTATGAACCACCCCAAATTGAAGAACATCCAGTAGCATTAGCTATCATCATTCTATCTCCAAATAATTGAGTTACGTTTTTGATGTATGCAGTTTCACCACATCCAGCACAAGCTCCTGAGAACTCATGTAATGGTTGTCTGAACTGACTTCCTTTTACAGTTGTTGGTGCCATTATGTCACCTTTTGGAGCAACTTTTTTATGATCAGCTGCGAATGCCCAGTTATCAACTTCTTGTAATTGACTTTCAAGAGGCTTCATAACTAAAGCTTTATCTTTAGCTGGACATATGTCAGCACAGTTTCCACATCCTGTACAGTCCATTGGACTTAATTGTATTCTATATTGTAATCCTTCGAATCCTTTACCTATAGCTTTTTTAGCATTAAATGATTCTGGAGCATTTTGTAATTCTTCTTCATTTACAAGAACTGGTCTTATACATGAATGAGGACATATGAATGAACATTGGTTACATTGGATACAGTTTTCTAATATCCATTCAGGAACATTAACAGCTATACCACGTTTTTCGTAAGCAGCTGTACCATGTGGCATAGTACCATCTTCTAAACCTTCATTAAATGCAGATACAGGTAATTTGTTACCTTGTTGTGCAGTTATAGGTCTTAATATATTTTTGATGAAGTATGGTTCTTCAACTTTTTCAACCTTTTCATCATTTGCATTAGCCCACTCAGCTGGAACTTCAACTTTAACTAAAGAGTTTATACCTCTTTCAACAGCTTCGTAGTTCATGTTAACAACTTTTTCACCTTTTTTACCGTAAGCTTTAGCTATAGAATCTTTTAAGTATTCTACTGCTTGTTCTACTGGTATTATGTTTGCTAACTTGAAGAATGCAGATTGCATTATCATGTTTATTCTATTTCCAAGCCCTATTTCTTGAGCTATCTTAGTAGCATTTACAGTGTAGAACTCTATGTTATTTTGAGCTATAAATTGCTTTAAGTGAGCTGGTAAATGTTCTTCAAGACCAGCTTGATCCCATATTGTATTTAATACAAATGTTCCACCTTTTTTAAGACCTTCTAATAATCCATCATATTGATATACATAAGCTTGAGTATGACATGCTATGTAATCAGCTTCGTCTATTAGGTAAGTTGATCTTATTGGCTCATCACCGAATCTTAAGTGAGACATTGTTACCCCACCAGATTTTTTAGAGTCATAATCGAAGTATGCTTGTACATATTTCTTAGTATTATCACCTATTATTTTTATAGCTTGTTTATTAGCTCCAACTGTACCGTCAGATCCTAATCCCCAGAACTTACATCTTACAGTTCCTGGAACCGCAACTTTTAATGGTTCTGATAATTCTAATGATCTGAAAGTAACGTCATCGTCTATACCTACTGTGAAGTTATTTTTTGGATTTTCTGAAGCTAAGTTATCAAATACAGTTTTTATTTCTGTTGGAGTAGTATCTTTTGATCCTAATCCATATATTCCACCTATTATCATAGGAGCATTTTCTTTATTGTAGTATGCAGAACGTACGTCTAAGTATAATGGTTCTCCTGGAGCACCTGGTTCCTTAGTTCTGTCTAATACACATATTCTTTCAACTGTGCTTGGTATAGCATCCATTAAATGTTCTATTGAGAATGGTCTGTATAAGTGAACTTTTACTAAACCTACTTTTTGACCTTGTGCATTTAATGCATCAACAGTTTCTTCTATAGTTTCTGTTACAGAACCCATAGCTATTATTATGTTAGTAGCATCTTCTGCTCCATAATAATTGAATAATCCGTATTTTCTTCCTGTTAAGTCGCTCATTTTGTTCATGTATTTTTCAACTATTCCAACTATATCTTCATAGTATCTATTTGAACTTTCTCTAGTTTGGAAGTATACATCTGGGTTTTGAGCTGTACCACGAGTTACAGGATGATTTGGAGATAAAGCTCTATCTCTGAAAGCTTGTAAAGCTTCTCTATTTAATAAACTTGCGTAATCTTCATTTTCTAATAATTCAACTTTTTGGATTTCGTGAGAAGTTCTGAATCCATCAAAGAAGTTTATAAATGGTAATCTACCTTCGATTGCTGCTAAGTGAGCAACTGGAGATATATCAGCTACCTCTTGAACAGAACCTGATGCTAACATAACACATCCAGTTTGTCTTGCAGCCATAACGTCTTGGTGATCACCGAATATAGATAAAGCTTGAGCAGCTAATGCACGAGCACTAACATGGAATACCCCCGGTAAAAGCTCTCCAGCTGTTTTATACATATTTGGTATCATTAATAATAAACCTTGTGAAGCTGTGAATGTAGTTGTTAAAGCACCTGCTTGTAATGAACCATGGAATGTTCCAGCAGCACCTGCTTCAGATTGCATCTCTACAACACTTACTTTTTGCCCGAAGATATTTTTTCTACCTTGAGCTGACCATTCATCTACAACTTCTGCCATTGTTGAAGATGGAGTGATTGGGAATATAGCAGCTACTTCTGTAAATGCATATGCAACGTGAGCAGCAGCTGTATTACCATCAACTGTTTTCATGAATTTTGCCATACTACGTAATCCTCCTTAATATATTACTACAAATGTAATCTTTGTGAGGTAAATATTTGTTCTATGTATTTTGCACACAATTATCTCACTGATTAAACCAATTCTACATAATGGGATAAAATCCTTCTATTCTTTTTAAACTTCTCAGTTATTAAGAAATTTAAGATATCTTCTTCTATTAATCAAATAATCATAATATGATATACCCATATATGTTTTATTTTAAACCTTTTTCAAAAATTTATTTGTATTCTTAATTAATAAAAAATATTTTTAATATCCACCGTCAGATACTTCATCTCCACTTACTATAGCTATAGATGCACTTGCACCTATTCTACTAGCTCCAGCATTTATAACAGCATCTGCGTCTTTTTTACATCTAACTCCACCTGATGCTTTTACTCCAATGTGTGGACCTACTGTATCTCTCATTAACTTGATGTCCTCTGGAGTTGAACCACCTGTTCCAAATCCTGTAGAAGTTTTTACATAGTCAGTTCCAGCTTTTACAGCTAGTTCACAAGCTATCTTCTTTTCTTCATCAGTTAAGTAGCAAGTTTCTATTATTACTTTTACTAAAGCATTTTTATTTGCAGCATCTACAACTGCTTTTATATCTTTTTCAACTAAGTCATAATTTTTATCTTTTAAAGCACCTATGTTTATAACCATATCTACTTCATCTGCACCTTTAGCTATTGCATCCTTTGTTTCAAATGCTTTAACTTCTGGTGTGTTAGCACCTAAAGGGAAGCCTATTACTGTACATACTTTAACATTAGATCCTTCTAACTCTTTTTTTGCTAACTCTACGTGAGTAGGATTTATACATACAGAAAAGAAATTATGTTCTTTTGCTTCGTTACAAACTTTTATAACATCTTCTTTTGTAGTCGTAGCTTTTAAAACTGTATGATCTATCATGTTTGCTATTTTATTAGTCATATTAAGTCTCCTTCTTTAATCAGTAATTTAGTACATACTATATATTACCACATTTTGGATACCTTTTAAAATTATGTTTATTAATAAATTGTATTAAGTTTATTAATAATTTATATAAAATATATTTTCCATAATAGAATTAATTATTATAAAATTTAGTAATATAAATTTTACCTGAATTAATAATATAACTTTGAGTACTTTTTTTAAAGTAGGCACTTTTTTTGTATATAGTATACAAAAGTATACCTCCTATATTTTTAGATATCACCTTTTATGGTATAATATAAAATATCAACTTTACAAAATAACTATTAATTTAAGAGGTGTTATATAATGAGTTCAGAAGTTTCATTTCACAGCAAATGTCACAAAAATAATAGCTGTGCTAAATATAATACTTGTCCAATGTTTTTATTTCATAAATTAGTTTCAGGGAAATGGAAACTTCTAATACTTTGGTATTTAAGTGACGGTTGTTTAAGATTTAGCGAATTAAAGAAAAAATTGCCAGAAGTTACACAGAAAATGTTAACAAATCAATTAAGAAGTTTAGAAAATGATAAACTTATAACTAGAAAAGTTTATGCTGTAATACCACCAAAAGTAGAGTACAGCTTAAGCGAAATGGGTGAAAAAATGATTCCCTTATTAGAAAACATGTATGCATACGGAATTGACTACTTAAAATCTTCTAATGTTAATGATTCTACTAACGAATAAGCACTTCTCTATATCAAAATCAATCTAGTTAAAATAATTTCATTTATAGCTTAATCTATAAAATTTTTAATCCTAACTATAAAGTGTATAAACAAAAATCCTAGTCATTTACAACATATTTTAGTTGCATGACTAGGATTTTTTATAAAGTTATTTAAAGTAGATTATTTTACTAACTCTACTAAGTCTCCATTTCTTACACCAGCAGCGTTTCCTTCTTCCATGTCAACGTGCATTTCTAAAGCGAATTTTTCACTAGCTCTAACTAATACATTTTCGAACACTACAGCTCTTGGTCCAAAAGTTCTAACACTTACTATATCCTTATCTTTAACACCGAATTTTTCAGCATCTTCTAAGCTCATATGTATGTGTCTAGCTGCAACTATAGTTCCTTCTGGCATTTCAACTTCACCTTTAGGTCCTACTAATTTTAATCCTGGAGTTCCTGCTATATCTCCTGATTCTTTTATTGGAGCTTTTACTCCTAAAGCAAATCCATCAGTTAAAGATATTTCAACTTGAGTAGCTGGTCTAGCTGGTCCTAAAACTCTAACTCCTTTTATAGTTCCTTTTGGTCCTACTAAGTCAACTTTTTCTTCACAGGCAAATTGTCCTGGTTGAGATAATGGCTTTAATTCAGTTAATTGATGTCCTTCTCCGAATAAAGCATCTATGTCTGCTTGACTTAAATGTATATGTCTGTTTGATAAAGCTATTGGTAATTTCATTTTGTATCCTCCTACAAATTTTATAAAATATTCACTCTAATTATACATAAAAATAATCCTAAAATCAAACAGTATATAAATTATTTTGACAACTCTTTAAGTAAATCAAAATAACCAGGGAAAGATATATTTATGCATAATTCGTTATCTAATTTAACATTTCCATCACTTATTAAGTTTGCTATAGAGAAAGCCATAGCTATTCTATGATCTTTAAATGTTTCAATATGAGCGCCTTTTAACTTTGATTTTCCCTTGATTATCATTCCATCTTCTAATTCTTCTATATCTGCACCCATATTTTTTAAATTATCTACCATTGCTTTTATTCTGTTACTTTCTTTTACTTTTAATTCATGAGCATCTTTTATTATTGTTGTTCCTTCACATTGAGTTGCAAGAACTGCAATTACTGGTATCTCATCTATAAGCCTTGGTATAATTTCTCTATCAATAGTTGTTGCTTGAAGTTCTTTAGTGTATTTTACAAGTAAATCTCCAACAACTTCTCCACCAACAAATCTTTTATTTAGAATTTCTATATTACCATTCATTTTTTTTACTACATCTAGTATTCCAGTTCTAGTCTCATTTAATCCAACATTTTTTATAAGAACTTCTGAACCTTCACTAATTAAAGCTCCAACTATTATAAATGCCGCTGAAGAAATATCTCCAGGAACATATATATCTTGGTTAAATAATTCATCTACTGGATTTATTTTTATTTTCAAATCATCAACACTTATATTTGCTCCAAAAGATTTAAGCATTATTTCTGTGTGGTTTCTAGATTTCACTTTTTCATGTATTATACTCTCTCCATCAGCATAAAGACTAGCAAGTATTAAAGCAGATTTTACTTGAGCTGATGCTACTGGCATATGATAATCTATTGCTTTTAAATTTCCTCCATGTATAGTTATTGGAGTATAATTTGCATCATCTTTTCCTTGAATTGTACATCCCATCTGTTTAAGAGGGTCTGTAACTCTTTTCATAGGTCTTTTGCCTATTGATTCATCACCAATTAAAGTTGATTCAAAATTATTTCCTGCTAAAATTCCCATCATAAGTCTTATAGTTGTTCCAGAGTTTCCAACATCTAAAATATCATTAGGCTTTTTTAAATCTTTTAAACCATTACCTTTTACAAAAACGTCTTTTCCTTGTATATCAATATCTACACCCATTTTTCTAAAACATGAAATGGTACTTAAACAATCTTGCCCCATTAAGAAGTTACTAATTTTATTATTCCCTTTTGATATAGATGAAAACATTATTGCTCTATGTGATATTGACTTATCCCCTATAAGTTCAAAACTTCCTCTAAGCATTCTTTGACTCCTTTATTATACCTAGTATTTTTTCTTCTGATATAGTGTTTATTACTTCTACCTCACCTAAACCTACTGGTAAAACTAAATTTATTTTTGAAAAACTATTTTTCTTATCACTCTTCATTATATTAAGTACTTCTTCTTCATCTGCGTTTTCAAAATTCATTGGTAAAGAGTATTTTTCGCATACTTCTAAGAATTTATTACAGTATTCTTCTTTTATGAAACCTTCTCTTAAAGCCATTTTAAATGCCATATTCATACCTATACTTACAGCTTCTCCATGACTTATATGACATAACTTTTCAACTCCATGACCAAAGGTATGACCAAAGTTTAATATTTTTCTAAATCCGCCTTCTTTTTCATCTGCCTCAACAACCTTTGCTTTTATAGAAGCACATTTTTTTACTATGTAATATAATTTATCACTTTCTCTATTTATTATAGATTCACTATTTCCTATTAAATAATCTATAAATTCATAGTCATATATAATGCTATATTTTATAACTTCGCTCATTCCACTTAAGAACTCATCTTCAGATAAGGTTTTTAATGAATCAACATTTATATATGTAAATTTGGGTTGATAAAAAGTACCAACTATATTTTTAAAATTCCCTATATTTATCCCAGTTTTTCCACCTATAGATGAATCTACTTGAGCTAGTAAGCTTGTTGGTACTTGGATAACATCAATACCCCTCATATAAGTTGATGCTACATAACCTGCTAAATCGCCTACAACACCTCCACCTAAAGCAATAATTACTGACTTTCTAGATAAATTTATTCTTACACAATACTCTATTATTTTTTCATATGTATCAAGAGATTTAGAATCTTCTCCTGGTGATACTATATATTCATATACAATTCTTGCATTAATATGTTTTATAAATTCATGGCCTTGAGAATTATATACATTACTATCACTTATTATTAAAACTAAGTCATAATTACCTTGTTTTTTTAAATTTTCTTCAAAATTTTTATAACTGTTATCGATTATTATATTACAAACTTTATTATCTATCTTTTCCATCCTCTATCACCTAACCTTTTTATATATGAATCATAATTTGCTCTTAAATCTTGTAAGTTGTCTCCTCCAATTTTATCTAAGAAGTATTTACAAATTACAAAAGCTACTACATTTTCACAAACAACACTACATGCTGGAACTGCACAATTATCAGATCTTTCTATACTAGCTTTATAACTTTCTAGTGTATTCATATTTATAGAGTTAAGTGGTTTATATAAAGTTGGTATGGGCTTCATTGCACATCTTATAACGACCTCTTCTCCTGTTGTCATTCCACCTTCTATTCCACCTAATCTATTAGTACTTCTCTTTATACCATCTTCTTTATTGTATTTTATTTCATCCATAACTTGTGATCCATAGCTATTTGCCACGTCAAATCCAATACCAATTTCGACACCCTTAATTGCCTGTGTTCCCATTAGGTGCATAGCTAATTCACCATCTATTTTTTTATCAAAATGAGTATAAGAACCAAGACCTGGTATTAAGTTTTTAACTCTTACTTCTACTACACCACCAATAGTGTCACCATTTAACTTTACTTTTTCTATTTCATCTATCATCTTCTTTTCAATTTCACTATTTACACATCTAACTTGGCTTTTATCTACATTTTCTTTTATATAATCAAACTCATATATATTGTTATCTCTTACGCTTCCTATTTGAACTACATGAGATATAAAATCTATATCAAAGTTTTTTAGTATTTGCTTACATATTGCTCCTACTGCAACTCTACTTGCCGTTTCTCTAGCACTAGATCTTTCAAGTACGTTCCTAGCATCATCAAAGTCATACTTTAATGCTCCAGCTAAATCAGCATGTCCAGGTCTTACGTTATTAACCTTTTTACTTTCTAAATCTACATCATCCATAGGATTCATATACTTAACCCAGTTTTCATAATCCTTATTTTTAACTTCAATAGATATAGGACCTCCAAGAGTTTTTTTACCTCTTACTCCCCCCAATATATTTATTTTATCTTGTTCAATTAACATTCTACCACCACGACCATATCCTGATTGTCGCTTCTTTAATTCCTTATTAATTTCATCTATATTTAATTCTATATTTGATGGAACTCCATCTAGTATAGATATTAAACTTTGACCATGTGACTCTCCACTAGTTAGGTATCTTAACATAATATCATTCCTTTCTATATATGTAGCAAAAGGGCTTATCTCAAAATAAATATTTATTTTGGGATAACCCCTTCTATCATTTTATTTTAATACTATAAATTATAGTCCTTTATCTTATTTCTTTCACGTATTTTTCTAAATTTATATCTAAGTTTTTTGTAAATTCTAAATTTTCTTCAACTTTACATTCATCAGTTTCATTTACATATATATTTTGAGTAAGTTTTGTGTTTATACATTTAAAGAAAAAGTCCATAATTATCTGTCCACCCTTAAACTGTGTATCATACCCAGAGGCTCCTCCTACTGCAATATACATACCCACACGTTTTTTATATCTATCTATAGATGGCTTTTTTAGTATGTATTTACTTGCATAAAGCGCTTGTGTTCTATCTACTAATGTTTTTAATTTAGCACTTACACTATCAAAGTAAACTGGGCTTATAACAATAGTTCCTTTACTTTTATTAAACATTTCATACATCGGAGTCATTTCATCTTTTATTCTGCAATAACCTGTTTTTTCACAGAACCCACATGCATTACAATATTCTATTTCCATATCGTATATGTTAAATGTTTTATAACTTATATTGTTTTCTATTAATTTACTTTCTATTTTTTTTGAAATAAAATAACAATTCTTATTTTTTCTTGGACTTGCATTTATTATTAAAATCTCTACATTCTCCAATATCCTATCCCCTATCTATTTTTAAGCATTACAATCATTATATCATCGTCAAAGCTATCTGTAGATGCAAATTCTCTTAGATCATGTTTAAGGTTTTCAATCATCTTTTGCTGATCTAGATTATAATTTTCTTGTAAAAACTTTTCTAATCTTCCTATCCCGTACTCTTCTTTTTCTTTATTTTTTATTTCTAAAACACCATCAGTATACATGCAAATCATCGGAGAATTATTTGCATCAAAAATATTAGTTTCATATTCTGAATCTTCTAGTATTCCAAGCGGTATCCCTTTTATGCAATTTAAGTTGATTTTAATACTTCCATCATTATTTACCATTATAGGACTATAATGACCTGCATTTGATATAGCTATTTTATTATTTTTAGTATTAAATACACTTATTAAGCAAGTTGTAAATACACCCATTTTGTCAAACTCATCATATAACATTTTATTTAAATTAGTCATTATTTCTCCAGGTGTTTTATACTGATTACAAAGGACTTTAAATGCACCTTTTATCATAGCAACTACATAGTTAGATACTATACCATGACCCATAACATCTGCTACTATATAAACTATATTCTCATCATCAACCTTAGTTGCGTAGTAAAAGTCTCCTCCTACAACTCTTGCTGGTCTATGATAGTAATATAATTCTTTTTCATCATTACACTCCATCATACTTTTATCCATTATAAGTTTTTGCTGTTTATTTAAAATATTAAGCTCGTTAGCTAATAATTTATGCTTAACATCAACAAGGTTGTACTCATATAGTTTCATTCCAACTGCCACTTGATTTGCTAATATACTAAGTATATTTAAATCATCATCCGTATATCCATCTCCATTTGCACAAACTATACAACCTATTTGCTTATTCTTATCAAATAATTTATAGTAAATATAATTATCTATATTTACATTATTTACAATACAACAACTTGCATTATTGCAGTATCCTCCACGATTTTCCTTAGCTAGAATTTCTCCTATAGAAGAATACACCTCTGTTGTAGTCTTTCTTCTTTTTTCCATATTATATGAACTAAAAATCTTATTATTATAACTATCTTCATCTATAATAATTAGCGCTTCCTTACTATTAGTAATATCACAAGCTTGCTCGCTTAAGTGATCTAAGAACTTATTTATATCTTTGTTATGATAAAAATTTTTAGTTGCTTCATTTATAGAACTTATTGCACTTCTTAACTTATTAACCAATCTTTGAATATTGTTATTCTTAGTTGTTATTTCAATAGATAAAGCCATAAGAGATGCTACAGAAGATATAAAATCTATATCATAGTCAGATATAGTGTCTTCTTCATTTAAGAAACATGTCATGAATCCTACTACTATATCATTTACTATAAGTGGAAATATGATTCTACCAACATATCCTTCAACCCTTGCCATCTCTCTTTCATCTTCAGCTCTTTCATCTTCAAATACATTTTCTATATATATTACTTTTTTCTCTTTTACCGATTCATGTATATACTTAGGATATGTTGAGAATTCAATCTTAACTCCTATAGGTTCACCAATAGGAAAGAACCCCGGTATCTTTTCTAAGGTTTGTGAACATACTAAATAAGCATGCTTATAATTATTTTTATAAAATAAATTAACACATGCTTTAGCTGGATGAACTACTTCTAACATTTTTTCTATTATTTTATCTTTTATACTAAAGAAATCTGATGATTCAGCTACCATAGATGAAATCTGAACCAAGTTTCTCATTTTATTGATGTCTTTACTCATCCTCGTCCTCCCCATACAAGTATTTATTCTATTTAATATTACTACATATGTGTTTTATAGTAAATAGAAAAACCGCCAAAAAGCTAAGGACAAGTATATAGTTAAAACCACTTAAAACTCCCATTATTAGTAAACTTATAAGCACATTTATACCTGATTTTCCTCTCTCATCAAGTAAATTTACAGATGTTACTTCTATACTATTTTTTATATTTTCAATTTGTTCTTTCACTTGTATTTCTAAGTTTCTCTTATAAACTATATAAGCAAGTTCTAATAATAAAACTTCTATTCCTAAAATAATTTTTATATTAAAAGCAAATATTAAAATAAATAATCCAAATATAAATTTTAATCCTTTAAAAAATATGCTATCTATTTTTAATGTTATATTTTGAATATCCTTACATTCATCTCTTAATTGATACTCTGATGATGGTAGATTTTTTATCTTTGTTTTTACGACTTCTGAATAAAATAACTTTATAATTCCATTTATCATAAATTTTACCTTCTTTCTCTACTATTACCTATATATTTTTACAATTATAATATTTTTTATACTTGTCAATAATAAAAAAGAAGGATTTTATTTATATTTCTAAAAAAGGAGTGTTTCCATCATGGAAATTGTAAACTTAGACCTAGAAACTAGAAGCAAAATTTATAGCTATACTAAAAAAGTATTAAGAAAGTATCAAAAAGGTATTATAACAGGTAAGTTAACTGCAGATAAATTTGCAGAAAATATTTTATCAGATGGATCAATAAATGACATATTAGATGAGAAGTATACTCACGAGCCAGAATTTAAGGACTCATACATAGACTATATAAATACACTTATAACAATACAAAATGATAACATCTCTAAAGGTAAGAAGAAAAAATATAAAAATGAACCTAAGACAAAACCTAATATACCACAAAAGATAAAACTTAAAAATTTATTAGAATCTACTGGATTTACTTTAACCATACCAATGGAATATTTAAATTCTAATGACTTAGACAATATAATAAAATACATACAAACTGGTTCTATTGACTTAGGTAACGAAAAAATTTATAACTATGTTAATACAAGTAATACTCATTAACATAAAAAAGAATTGTATAAATTATAAAAATTAATTTACACAATTCTTTTTTTATGTTTATAAATTGTATTTCTTATCCTAAAGCTTTTTCTAATTTTGAAAGATGTTGTATTGGGTAGTACTTTAATAACTCTCTAAATTGTTCTACTGATAACCCTTCTGTTGTAGTATAGATTTTTATTTTCCCATCTACATCAGCATTAATAAAATTAGTTTTTATTTCTTCAAAGTTTACTGTACTCATAATAACACTACTCCTTATGTAAATTTATATCTTTTTTTATTTTGTCCATTGATATTATTTTTATTACATACCTTTATTAATAAATAAAATAAGCCCTATGAAATTATAGGGCTTCTATTATATTTATTTTTTATTTTATTATTGTTGTTGTTGTCCTGACATTTGTTTTTCTGCCATTTCAACTAATTTTTTAGTCATGTATCCACCTACATAACCATTTTCTCTAGCTGTAAGGTTTCCTTTGTCAACTTGTTGGTAGTTAGCCATTCCAAGTTCGTTAGCTATTTCTAATTTCATTTGATTTAAAGCTGCTTTAGCTCCTGGTACCACTGTTTTGTTATTATTATTGTTGCTTGCCATTGTTGATTACCTCTTTCCTTAATAATTTTGTTGCTTGGTAGTATTATATGGAGCTTATATTTTTTAATGCAGGTAAATTATGACATATTCTAACAATTAATACCAGCTAAATATCCTGTCGAGAAAGCTATTTGAAGATTAAATCCACCTGTATAAGCATCTACATCTATAACTTCTCCAGCAAAGAATAAACCTTGAACTAATTTAGATTCCATTGTGCTTGAATTTATTTCGCTTACCTTTATTCCTCCAGAAGTAACAATAGCTTCTTCAATAGGTCTATATCTTTTTACTGTTAATGTAAAATTCTTCAATAAATTAACTAATTTTTTTCTTTGTTCTCTTGAAACTTGATGTACTATTGTATCTTTTGGTATTCCACTTTGTTCAATTATTATTGGTATTAACTTCTTTGGAAGTAAATCATTTAAAGAATTTTCAAATCTTTTATTTGTGTACTTTTGAAAATCCTTTTGAACTCTTTTATCAAGTTTATCTTCATCTAATGCAGGTTTTAAATCAACTACAATCTTATAGTTATCCTTTGTTGTATCTTTCATCCTACAACTTGCAGATTTTATTATAGGTCCATCTATTCCATATTTAGTGAATTCCATTTCTCCAAAATCATCATATATCTTCTTATTCTTGCTATTTAAAACAGTTATAGAAACATTTCTAAGTGATAGTTTATCTAAATCTTGAACGAACTTTTCTTGAACCTCCATACCTATTAGGGATGGTTTTGTATCTATTATTGTATGACCTACAGATTTTGCAAATTTATATCCATCTCCCGTAGATCCTGTTAATGGATAACTAAGTCCACCAGTTGCTATTATTATAGAATCACACTTTATTTCTTTTTTATTGCTTAAAACAACACCTTCTACTTTATTATCTTTAACTAAAATCTTACTAACCTGAGCATTTAGCTCTAATTTTACTTTTTTATTATTTAATTGCTTTTCTAAAGCATCTACAACATCTCGAGCTTTATCACTTTCTGGAAAAACCCTTTTTCCTCTTTCTACTCTAGTACTAACACCTAGCCTATTAAACATATCTATTACATCATCATTAGTATATGTATAAAACGCACTATATAAAAACTTACCATTTGTAGGCACATTTTCTATTAACTCTTCAATGTCAGCTGCATTTGTTATATTACATCTTCCTTTTCCTGTTATTAATAATTTTCTTCCAACTCTATGTTGCTTTTCAAGCAAAATAACATCCATTCCTCTATCCGCTGCTGTAGCAGCTGCCATCATACCAGCTGCTCCTGCTCCTATAACTACTACTTTTTTCAAAAAATCACCTTCTATATCTTTCTGTCTTAATTTTCTTTTAGTTATCTAAATTTAAAACCTTAAACAAAGCAGGAACTCCTGCTACTGCATAAAATACAACTATTGAGTATCTAATATAATTTGTTACCATATCAAAACTATCTATATTTGAAACATCAAAATAATTAGGTATAATACCTACTGTATACTTTAATATTATATAAACTATACCTAAAGAAATTATACCAACTAAAAATCTCTTTATATTTATAATTAATGAACTTTCATTTTTTCTATTTTTACTAAAGTTTATATATCCTTTACTTTTTCTGTCTGTACTAAAGTTTATAAATATATCTTCTACTATGTAACCAAGTACAAAGCCTGTTAAAATTCCAAAATACTCTATGTACGACTCACCGTTTAAAAAATATCCTACTACTGAAAGCATAACTAAAAGTAATAGTAGTATCCAGTATTTTTTATTTTCATCTACGTAATCAAATATCTTTATTAAAACTATACTAAAAAATATTCCAAATATCCATCCAAAAGCTACATCTATAGGCCAATGAACAGCTAAATACAATCTAGATATCCCTACAGCTAAAATCATAATGATTCCAAGTATATACATCCAATTATTTTTTGCCAAAATCATAAAACTAGTCCAAAAACTAGTAGCTGTTTGTGTATGACCACTTGGGAAAGAATATCCTGTAGCAGTTGATACTCTCAAAGATTCTAGTCCGTCTGTCCCTATTGGTCTAGGAGCTCTTACATATTCTTTTATTCCAGTATTTACAACAAAGTTTCCAATTAAAGAAAATAATATCCTTTGTCCAAACTTCTTATTTATACACCAATACATTAGTGCCGAAAATAATACTATAATAGGTACCTCTGTACTAATTGTAAGAATTAAAAATAAAGCATTTAAAAGTGGTGACCTTATACTTTGTAAGTACATTAATATTTCTAACTGAATGCCCATATTTGCTTTCCTCCTAATAATTTCTACTTATTGCAATTATACATAATTTCATCAAATAAATACATCTTTATTTAATTGCATAATCTTATTTTAAGCTTTTATTATTAAATTATATAAAAAAGATAAAAATATAATTCCTTATAATAAAAAAAGCTATATATATTGATATACTCATATCAACTATATAGCTTTTAATTTATATCTCTAAAATTTTCTCTTTTTTAATTCTTTTTACAATCATAAGTCCTAATATTCCAACTAATATAACGTATATTAGATGTAAACTATACTTGTAATAATAAGTAGAAGTTAAATATTTCATCCCCATATTATTTAACCATGTTCCAAGTACAAATAAAAGTGGTATTTGAATACCTATGGCACTTATATATGTATTTACTTTCGATGATACCAAAATAGCTATCATACATGTTATAAATGCAATAATATAATTTAAAATTACTGATAAAATTATATATTGTCCAAAAGTCATATCATACCAAGATGCCATATCACTTATAGCTGAGTTTATACTACAATCCCAGAACATATATGTATTATTTGATTTATAAACTATAAATAATATACCTAGCTGTACTGTTGCTATTATAAATGATGATATTATACTTGCTATTATTTTCTTTTTAAAAAGTTTTCGTCCTATATTTGAACTATATTGAAGATAATTAACTTTATTTTTATTATCATTTATGAAAATTGAAATTATCATAATAGGCACACAAATTAATATAAGTAATGTTATACCAAATATTAAACTATGATAATTACCAAGTATTCTAAAGTTTAAAGGAGAATAAGATGTATCACTATTAATAAGCTCTTCATGTCTTTGTTTTTGTGATGAACTTTCATCCATACCTCCTAGACCTACCCAAAAATCTTTATCATCATATCTTTCAATTACATAATCTAATTCTTGTAACTCCCAAAATAAATAATTATTTTCTTCAAAAAATAAATCTTCTTGTAATTTATCCAAATTTTTTCTAGCATTAGAATCAAGAGTCTTATTTTCTTCTCTATTTAAATATTCATCATAAGTAGAAAGTCCTGAATTTATAAATTCATCTTTAGTTAATAAGTATTGTGTTGCTTTCTCTACTCTTTTTTCTCTATAATTTTTTAAATCTTTAAATTCTTCTTCATCCATTGATATTCCATATTTATTTAACATATATACACTAATATCATAAATATATTTATCTGATCCATTTGGAAAATACTCTATATTAAAACTTATAAATAATATCCATATTATAGCTGTGATTAAGGATATAATAACTATATTTATAGGTCTAAAAATTTTTTTTATTTCATTGTTAATTAAATTCATAATCTCTCCCTTTAGCTTATGTCTTCTTTTTTAAATCTTTTAATAGTAAATATTGACCCTATAACTATTAATAAAATATTAGTTATTAATGTAATCACTTCATAATTTTTCATTGTAAGTGGTCCCATATACATAAACCACATATGAGGATTTAATATTAATTGAAATATATTATATTGAGAATATATCAAAATTATAGAACTCTTGCTTAATATTTGAGGTATTATTAAGCTTATTCCAAATAATATAAAATATAAAAATCACTAAATAACTATTTTTTATTAGGGTACAAATTATAAAAGCAATTGTACAGAATATAAGTGCACAAATAAGTATTATTAAACAACTTAAAACTAATCGTTCTATGAAAGTATGATTTAATAAACTTATATATGGTAGTTTATATTCCCAATTAAATGCTGTACTTATAGGTATATTCCAAATTTGACTATAATCAAATGTAGTAAAATAAGATAGTAAAGTTCCTCCTAAGATAATGCAACTTACTAATAATGAGAAAATCATACAAACAACTAACTTGTCTTTAATATTTTTTCTACCTCTTTTGGTTGAATAAGCTAATAAATTGGTTTTACTATCAAATTCAAAATTTACTAAATAAGCTGTTATAAGTACTACCAAAATCATTATTTCATATATACATTTCGATAAAGTTTCTCTAAATAATAAACTATGCATTCTATATGTACTTCCTAAGAAAAATAGATGTTTATGTTCATTAGTTGACTTTATTTCTTCAAATCTATCTGATAGATTCTGATAGTTTTTTCTTGCCATAGTAGCTGCTTGTCCACTAAGTCCATACCCTTGTATTTCTGATTCACCTATTTCTTTTATATTTAACTCTTCATAAGACTTAATTAAATCAATACTAGCATTTGAGTATATTTCTAATAAGCTAACTTCATTAAAAAATTCCAACTCTTCACTAGTAAATACTCCACCATCATAATTATTTGTATAGTATTCTTCGCTTATAATAAATTCGCTTATGCTGTTATAATTCTTATTTACTTTTTCTTTTGTTATTTTGTTAACTTCTTTTAAGCTCTCTTTATATTTATTTTTCATATTACTTATCATTTCATCATTTATCTCAGGTCCAAGTTCTAAAATAATTTTATTAATTATTTTTATATCTTCTTTGAAATATGATGAACTCAATATATTAACTATATTAAACAAAAGAAAAACTATAGTTAAACCAATAATCACGGGTGAGGATATTATCTTTTTAAATTCATGTATCTTTATATCCATAAGCTATACTCCCACAAAATCATCTTTATATTCATATAAAAATACATCTTCTAAATTTGGATAAACTAAATCCCAATTTTTATTACAAGACTCTTCACATATAAATCTTACTTTAACTTTTTTATGTTCTTGTTTTTCTGATAGTAATAAATATTTTCTTCTAAAATCATTTATATCTTTATTTTCTATTTCTGTTTCAAATACTTTTCCATGTAGTTTTTCACAAATATTATCTATAGTATCTTTATAAAGTAATTCTTTATCTTTAATCATTACTATTTCATTTGATATAAATTCAATATCTGAAACTATATGAGTAGATACTATTATTATTCTATTTCTTGATAATTCACTAAGTAAATTTCTAAATCTTGCTCGTTCTTTTGGGTCTAGTCCTGCTGTTGGTTCATCTAAAATTAATATTTTAGGATCATTTAAAAGAGCTTGAGCTATACCTACTCTTTGTATCATACCACCTGAAAATTTCTTCATTTTTTTATCTGCCACATCTTCAAGAGCTACTAACTTTAATAATTGTTTTATTTTTTCCTTAGCAACTGATTTTTCTATTCCTTTTAATGCTGCTAAATACATCAAGAATTTATTTGGTGAGTAATTTTTGTAATAACCAAAATCTTGAGGTAAATATCCTAATATATCTCTATATCTTTCATCCATAGCTACTATATTCTCTCCTTTATAAAGAATTTCACCTTCACTTGGGAAAATTAAAGTTGCTATCATTTTTATTAAAGTAGTCTTTCCTGCTCCATTTGGTGCAAGAAGTCCATATACTCCATTTTCAAATTCCATATTTATATTATCTAGAGCTGTAAAATCTTTATATCTCTTCGTTACATTTTTTATTGTTAACATGAGTTTCCTCCATAGTTTATTAAGTATATATTTAATTGCAATTAAATTTGTATCATATATTTATTCGTATTAAGTTTTAAAATAGTTTTATTTTTATAAATTTATTTTTATTTTTCTATATCGTATTACTGTCATATGTCTTGTTGTATCTTGATAAAATTTTTATATTTTTTATATAAACCCACATTGATGCTATAGTTACCAGTAAATAAACTACACTTGGTATAGTTTCTAAAAACACAAAATATATATCTTCACTTAATATAAGTAAAGTAGCATTAGATATTATCCAGCTTATTACAACTATATATTTAACTAGTACATTTTTCACTTTCACTATTGAATATAAAAGAATAGCTGAGAATAAAAATATTGATGTTATACCAATCATCATTCCTTTTAATAAATTTATTTGATTATACAAACCTAAAATAAATACACTACTTAAAAGCATTGATATTACACTAAAAACTATCATTCTAAGTGCTGATACTTGGTGTATATTATATTTACAAATCATCTCAATATCAAAAGTGTTATTTTCTATTACATTAACAAATGAAAATATATTTGTTAATAAATAATAAAGTGGCGAAATTATAAATATAAAAGTATAAATACGCTCTTGTGATATAAAGTAATTGTGTCTAATAGACACTACTCCATAAGCTAAAATTGAAACTAATAATATTCCTATAAAAGTTAACTCTGTAAAATCATGAAATAAATTTTTAAATCCTATTTTTTGATACATATTTTTTACATATGAATAAAAAGATTCTTTTTTCTCTAATCCCTCATCTAAAATAAAGCTAATTTCTTTTCTTATTTCTAAGTTATTTGGCATATCTATATCAAACTTATCCATACTAACCTCCTAAACTTCATTAAATTCGTTCTTAATCTTTTTTATAATTGAATAGTATTTAGTCTTAACAGTTGATTCACTCACATCTAATATTTTTGATATTTCTAAAAAAGTAAATTCCATAAAAATCTTCAATCTAAAAATTTCTTGATGCTCACCACTTAACTTATTTACTATATTTTGTATCTTTTTTAAATCTTCTTTATGCTCTAAATTAATTGTAAAATTACTCTTATCTTCTACTTCTTTTTCATCTATATCGTCCAACATAGTTGAATACTTATAATTTTTTGACCTAAAATAATCAACTACCTTATTAGTAGCAATCCTATAAATCCATGTCCTAAAAGATGCTTTATTTTCATCAAAACTATGCAAACTCTTAAGCATACTTATAAAAATTTCTTGTGTTAAATCCATAGATAATTCTTTATCACTTGTCTGTTTGTAGACATAAATATAAATTTCTTTATAATAATTAGAAATTAGTTCATCTGCAGCCTTCCTGCTATTTCGTTTTCTTATCTTCTTAATAAGTCTTAAATCCTTATCCATTTTCCACCCTCATCTATTTTCTTCTAGTTATATATTCGTAAATAAAGTACTAAAAGTTTTAATTACATAAAAAAATGATCTATAAATAGATCACTTTAACTGACATCTGACTATATCAGCTTTTATATTCAAATTTATTTTCTCGGTTTTAACTTAATATAAACTTATTATAATAAAAAAGCCACTTAAGATAAATATCTTAAATGACTTTTCCTAGATAAAATTTATATAATAACCTTATTCTTCAACATCTTCTACTATACCTATATATGGTAAGTTTCTATATTTTTCAGCATAATCTATACCATATCCAACTATGAATTTATCTTCTATAACAAATCCAACATAGTCAACATGTATATTAGCTTTTCTTCTTTGTGGTTTATCTAATAAAGTACATAACTTTAAAGATTTTGGATTTCTTGTTTTTAAAGCTGCAACTAAGTTGCTTAAAGTTAATCCTGAATCTATTATATCTTCAACGATTAGTACATTTCTTCCTTCTATATCAACATCTAAGTCTTTTAATATCTTAACTGTTCCAGAAGATTCAGTTGAGTTACCATAACTTGATACACTCATAAAATCCATATTTACATCTAAATCTATATTTCTAATTAGGTCCGCTACAAAAACGCTAGCACCCTTAAGTATTCCTACTACTAATAGATCTTCACCTTGAAAATCTTTTTCTATTTTCTTTGCTATTTCATATACTTTCGCTTTTATTTCTTCTTCAGATAACATTACTCCAGTAACTTTGAACATATTGCCCTCCTGATTATTTCCGTATGTTTTACTTTATCAGTATATCATAAAACTGTATTTTTTTGAATATTTTTATTCATTTTTATTTTATAATTCGTATTTTTATTTTATTTATTAAAGATTGCCTTAAAATCTTGGCTTAAATTTTTTATTTGTATTATACTCTATGTATACACATAATAATTATATATATATTATGTCCACTTATGACTATTTAGGAGGAAATTTAATGAGTGTAAATCATGGAGCAAACTTATATGATTTATCTAGCAAATACGGTTTTTCAAAAGAAGAATTTATGGACTTTAGCTCTAATATAAATCCTTTTGGTACATCAACTCTTGCTAAAGAATTTATTATAAATAATATTGATATAGTATCAATGTACCCAGATCCAAATTATAAAAATTTAAAAAAATCTATTTCTAGTTATTGTAATTGTCTACAAAACAATATAGTTTTAGGAAGTGGTGCTACAGAGCTTATATCTTCATTTATAAAAACTATAAATCCTAAAAGTGCATTATTATTATCACCAGCTTATTCAGAATATGAAAATGAACTATCTAAAATAAACTGTGATATTACGAAGTACTTTGCTAGATATGAAAAAGACTTTAAAATAAATGTTTTTGAGTTAATTGATAATATAAAAGAAAATAACTACGATTTAGTGATAGTATGTAATCCTAACAATCCTACTGGATTTACTTTCTCTTGTGATGAGATTAAGCAAATTTTAAGTTCTACATCATCTTTTGTAATGATTGATGAAACTTATGTAGAGTTTACAGATACTAGTGTATTTTCTTGTACTAAGTTAGTAGATACATATAAAAACTTATTTGTAATAAGAGGTACATCTAAATTCTTTTCTACTCCAGGTTTAAGACTTGGTTATGGACTTATTGGTAATGAAGATGTTAAAAACAGTATAAATTCACACTTAGATTTATGGAATGTAAATATAGTGGCTTCTTCTATGGGTGAAATTATGTTTAAAGATAAAAACTTTATAGACCATTGTAGTGATATTATTCTTAGAGAAAGAGATTTTTTAATTAATGAATTAAGTAAGATAATTGATTTGCATGTATATGAAAGTAATGGTAACTTTATTTTATGTAAAATAAAATCAAAATCTATTACTGCTAAAATTTTAAGAGAAAAACTTATCTCTAAGAAAATTATAATTAGAGATTGTGCTTCTTTTGATGGGTTAGATGAGTATTTCTTTAGGGTGTGTATTTTAAAACCTGATGAAAATAAACTTTTACTTAAATCTATTAAAGAAGTTTTTAATGCATAATAAAAATGTATCAACTATAAAAGTAGTTGATACATTTTTTAATTTTATCTTAATTTATCTTTTACTCATCATCTTTTATTTCAAAATCAACATTTTCTATTATATTTGGATCTTTAGTTCCTTTTATCATAGATTTATATTTTTCTATTTCTTCACTAATAATTCCAAGACTCCAAAGTAAAACAAGTGCGTCATCAGCAAGTCCAAATGCCCCTAAAAATATCTCTGGAATAAAGTCAATCGCTGATACAAAGTATAAAACCGTCACAGCAATAGAAAAAACAACCTTAAGTTTGCTAATTATACTAACTCTATTATCAGTCATAAAATCTGGTATTTTAAAAATATTAACTATAAAAAGTAATCCAAATTTAGAATTTTTAAATCTTACTAAAATCTTTTTTAATTTATCTAGCAATAAATTTAATATATATGCTAATTTTTCCATTTTCTACTCCTATAATATATAATTTAACTTTTATTATACATTATAAAGTATCTTATATAAATACTATCCAATATCATTTAATAAACTTGATGATTTCTTATCTTTTACTAAAGAGCCAACTATTGCTCCTCCTATTGCTGGAAGTATCCAGTTAAATCCTAGTGAAGCTAGTGGTAGTTTTGTCATAAATGGAGCTATGCCCCATAATCCATTTGCTACACTTAATAAACTAACTACTAATGTAGTATACGCTGCAAATTTAAATATATTATCATTTCTAACTCTTGAAAATGATAATGATAATAATACTAATGCCATAAGCACTGGATAAACTATTTCAAGTATTGGTGCTGAGAATTTTATTATTGTTCCAACTCCAAAGTTTGATACAATTGCACTAAATACACAGACTGCAATAACTATAGTTTCATATTTTAATTTTCCTTTTGTAACATTTGAGAAATACTCTCCAGTAGCTGAAGTTAAACCTATAGATGTTGTTAAACAAGCTAAAGATACTATTACACATAATAATATTTTTCCTGGGTTACCAAGTAAAGCTGAAGTTATTTCAACCATTAATAGTGCTTGTGGTGTTTCTACATCAAACTTAGTCGATAGTGTTGCACCTAAATAAGTAAGTCCACCATATATAACTGCTAGTGCTACTGCCGCAACTAATCCTGACTTTATAGTTAATTTTACTTTTTCATCTGCTCTATTATATCCTTTGCTTGTTATTGCATTTATTATTACTCCTGCAAAAACTCCTGCTGCTAATGCATCCATTGTTAAATAACCTTGAGAAACTCCCTCTGCAAATAAGTTATTACTTATCATAACATCTGGGCTTATTTCTCCAATAGGATTTATTATTCCAAGTACTATTAAAGTTATAAGAGATAATATTAATAATGGCGTTAAAACTTTTCCTACTATATCAACAACCTTAGATGGTCTTATTGTAAGTAATAATGTTAAACCAAAGAATGCTATAGAAGCTATTATTGGTGCTATATTTCCTGATGAATTTAACATTGGTTGTATACCCATTTCATATGTAGTTGCTGCTGTTCTTGGTATAGCTAAAAGTGGACCTATACATAAAACTGCTGATGCACCTATTATAGCAGCTAGTCCCTTGCCACCTCTGTTTAATACACTTTCTAATTTTCCAGTTCCTTTTACTACAGCTAGCAATACTAGTAAAGCTAATCCTACATCAGCTAGCACAAATCCACCAAGTGAAGTTAGCCAACTTTCACCTGATACAAGCCCTAAATATGGAGGGAATAATAAATTTCCTGCTCCGAAAAACATAGAGAATAGGGCAAATCCTACTACTAGCGTGTCTACGCTTTTTTTCATATACTTAACCTCCCCTTTTTAATTTTCAAAATATTTAATAAATTTAAAGTATATATAATTATACATTCATAAGTAATTTAAGTCAACTTTTTCCAAATTATAGAAATCATTTTTTTCTTGTGATAATATTACATACCCATTTATATATATATTAAATTGTAATTTTTTAATTTATTAGTATATAATTTATATAATAGAAATAAAATTTATAATATTTTTATTGTAGGAGGTTTTATGATAATCTTTGCTCATCGAGGTTATAGCGGTCGCTATCCTGAAAATACAATTTTATCCTTTCAAGAAGCTTTAAAACTATCTATTTATGGAATTGAATTCGATGTTCATAAATCTAAAGATGGTAAATTAGTAGTTATTCACGATGAAGACGTTAAGCGTACTTTTAAAGGTAAAGGCTTAATTAAAGATTATAATTTAGAAGATTTAAAAAGCTTCAAATGTAAACAGCTTAAATATAGAAATAATGAACTTTGCAAAGTCCCTACCTTAGAAGAAGTTTTCGAACTTATAAAAAACACTAATTGTATTTTAAATATAGAAGCAAAAACTAATGTGTTTAACTATCATTTAGAAGAAGATGTACTTAAATTAATTCAAGAATATAATCTAGAAAATAGAGTTTTAATCTCAAGTTTTAATCATAAATGTATAAAAGATTTTCAAAATCTTAACTCTAAAATAAAATATGGAGCTCTTTATTTAAACAAGAAAGACTATTATCCAGAAAATAACGTAGTTGATCATGCAAAAAAGTTAAATGTTTATAGCATTCACATAAGTAGAAAACTAGCTTCAAAAGAAATAGTTGAATTAGCACATAAAAATAATTTAAAAGTCTTTGTGTATACAATAAATTTTCCTTGTTTAATGAAGAAAATGATTAAACTCAATGTAGATGGTATATTTACAAATTATCCTATTTTAATGAAAAAAGTATTAGATAAAAATAAAGTTGACAATATCAATAATTAGGAGTACATTATTTAATAAATAATTTAGCTATCAGTATATTGGATACTTATTTTGTTTAAATTATTTATAAATATAATAAGTTTTAAAGATTATCGGAGGATATATAACTATGAACGTATTAGAAGTTTTTGTAGAAAATTTATGTGGTAACTTTAATAATGATGAACAAATAAGAAATCAAGAAGAAAACGGAAATATAACACATCCAAAAGCAAAACATATCAATGGGGTTTGTAATAGCAAAATAAAAAACTTACCAAAAGATTTTAATGGCTACTTCGTAATAGAAGAAAGTTATTATAATCAAGGTGGTAGACAAAACATACTTCCTCATTTATTCTTATTCACATTAAATGAAGATAATAAAGTTGTACTAGAATCCTATGAATTGCCTAACAATGTATCAAAAGAGGATTTTAGAAATGACAATGAAAATCTAATAATGGACTATAATGAGCTTGTAAAATCAGAAAAGTTTAATCCAATGATATATAACGAAGATAATGGAGTATTTACTGGAGAAAGTACTAGTATGTTTTCACCAGTAACAAAATTTATATTAAAAGAAAAAATAGAAAACAACACTTTATACGTAAGCGAGATTTTCTATAAAAACAACAAAAAGACCTTCGGCTTCGAAGATCCTATCATATATAAAAAGGTTAATTAATATTCGGATTGTTCAGGATGAATTAGTGCAGGAGGATATATGAATTTTAAGTCATTTGCAGTATCTTTTCAACTGCATGACTTAAAATCATATACCTCCAAGCTAATTCATCCGTCTATCCGAATATTATTAGCATGTTGCTCCTCCTACTAAATGAAGGTCTGCGTTTAATATTTCTTCTTTTCTTTCTAGTATGTTTCCGCTTAGTATTTCATCTTCTATTTTTTCAAATCCTATTCTGTCTATCATATCTCCAAATCTTTCACCTGTTTTACCTTGTTCTCTGTATAGTAATATGGTTTTTTCTAGGATTTCTTTTACTTCTTCTATTGAATATATTCCTTTTATTGGAGTTCCTGGTCTTGAAAGTTTCCCCCATTTTCCTCCCAGTATTACTTTTAAACCTTCTTTTCCACCTTCTATTGCATCAAAATGACATTTATCTATGCATAAACCGCAGTTGTTACATTTATCTTTGTCTATAATTAGTTTTCCATCGACTACTTTCGCAGCTCCTATTTTACAAGAAGCTTCTACTGCACATTTTTTGCATCCTGAGCACATGTCTTCATCGTACTTAGGTACATGTTGACCTATCAGTCCAAAATCATTTAAACTTGGTTTTATACAGTTATTTGGACATCCACCTATTCCTATTTTAAATTTATGTGGTAGTTTTACATCATAATACCTATTATAAAATTGTTCATGTAATTCTGTTCCTAACTTTTGTGTATCATAAAGTCCAAATGTACAGACAGTACCTTTGCATGGTACTACTGGTCTTACTCTTGATCCTGTTCCCCCTGATTTAAGACCATCTTTTGCCAAATGCTCTTTTACATTTTCTATATTTTCAAATTCTATGCCAGGTACTTCTAATGTTAATCTAGTCGTAAGTGATACATTTCCATTTCCATATTTTCTTGCTACATCACATACATTTTGTAATTGGTCTACATTTAAAGCTCCATTTTCAGTTACTACTCTACAAGAAAAATGTACTCCATCATTGTTTGATAAAAATCCCTGGCTCTTTACTGCTTTTCTTTGTTCTGCACTTATTTTTGGTTTAATTGCCATTTTATAAATCCCCCATTTCTTTGTTTAGTGATAATCCACCTTCTAATATACTTAAGTTTTTATATCCGTAATATTCCATTCTGTTGTAAGTTAAATATGCTCTTTTCCCTCTTTGGCATACTAATAATATTTTGTCATCATATTCAAGTCCATCTACCTTACCATCTATATCAGTTAAATTTACATACATAGCATCTTCTATACTTGGAGCTTTGTTTACATCAACAACTTTATAACTATCTTGATTTTCTATAAAATCTTCAAATTTTATTATATTTACACTTTCATAAATCTTGTTTAATAAAACATTAGCAACATGACCTACTGGAGATATTGCTGTTGAGAATGGTGGTGCGTATGCTAAGTCTAAATCTTGTAAATCACTTACCTTAGCTTTAAAGTGAATAGCTGTTGCAATTGTATCTATTTGCTTATCTACACTACCTTTTCCAAATACTTGAGCTCCAAGTACCTGTTCAGTATTTTTATCAGCTATTAATTTTATAAATAATAATCCTGCACCTGGATAATAGTGAGCTTTATCATCTAGTGGAACTATTACACTTTCAACATTATGACCTAAAGCTATTGCATCTTTTTCAGTAAGGCCAGTTCTTGCTGCACTTATATCTAATATTTTAACAATTGAAGTTCCAAGTACTCCTTTAAATCTACTTTCTTTTCCTACTATAGTCCTTGCTACGCATCTACCTTCTTTATTAGCTGATGATCCCATTGGTGACCAAGTACTTTCATTAGTTATTATATTTTTTACACATGCACAATCACCTACTGCAAATATATCCTCATCATCTGTTTGCATGTTATAGTTTACACTTATAGTTTCATTTTTTTCTAAGCTTAATCCACAATCTTTAGCTATTTTTGAATTAGGTCTTATCCCTACACTCATTACTACTAAATCAGCTTTCATAACTCTTTTATCTGTTTTAATTTTACTTACTCTTTTTTCTCCTATTATAGAAGTTACTTTTTCATCTGTAAGTACCATAATTCCTTCATCTATTAATCTTTCTTGTATGTATGATGATACCTCTTTATCAAAACCTGGAGGTATGTTTTCATTGGCATCTATTATAGTAGTTTTAATATTATTTTCAAAAAGGTTTTCTGCTATTTCAAGACCTATAAATCCACCACCAACGACTACTGCTCTTTTTATATCTTCTTTTTCTATAATACTTCTTAAGTTAATTGCATCTTCTGGAGTTCTTACATAATAAATTCCTTCTAAATCTATCCCCTCCAAATTAGGCTTTATTGGACTTGCTCCAGTTGCTATAACTAATTTGTCATATGAAAATTCCTTTTCTTCATTTGTTATAATATTTTTTGTATTAACAGTTTTTTTATCTCTATTTATTTTTAGAGCTTGTGTATTTGTAATAACCTTTACTTGGGTAAGTTTTTCGAAAGTTTGCGGAGTATTAACTATAAGACTTTCTTTATTTTCTATTACTCCACCTACATAATATGGAAGGCCACATCCTGCATATGATATATCTTTTCCGTTTGTAATAATAGTTACATTAAAATCTCTATTTTCTCTTTTTAATTTTGCAGCAGTTTTAGTACCAGCTGCAACACCACCTATAACTAAAATATCCATTTTTATCACCCTTTTAGATTTTTTTAATCATTATTTACTTTAATTGTAGTTAGGTTTTTATATAATGTAAAATTATAAATATTTATTGATTTATAAATTCTTCTTATATACAATTTTCTTATAGGGGGAAGTGGTATGATTGATTTTAGATTAAAAACATTTATAGATTTATGTGATACTAAAAGCTATACAAAAACAGCTAAAAACTTGTCTATAACTCAACCAGCAGTTAGTCAACATATAAAGTATTTAGAGGAAAAATATAATTTAAAACTTTTTAACTATATTAGTAAGAAACTTAGTTTAACAGAAGAAGGATATGATTTTTTATGCTCTATTCAAAAACTCCAAACAATGTCTACTAATATAGAACACCATTTGAAAGATTATCAAAGTAAAAGCAAGTCCTTAGTTTTTGGTGCAACTCGAACTATTGGAGAGTTTTATTTAACTCCCTATTTAAAGAAATATCTTAAGTTATATCCAAATAATAATATTTCTATGATTGTAAACAATACAAAGTATTTACTTCACAGCTTGAATAAAGGTAGTATAGATTTTGCAATAATTGACGGTCATTTTAATAAATCTGATTATAATACTTACCCTATTAGTAAGGAGAATTTAGTTGTAGTTGCTTCTCCTTTAAATAAATTATCTTATAAAAAATCAATTACATTTGAAGACTTATGTAACGAGACATTAATTTTAAGAGAAAAAGGTTCTGGAAGTAGAGAAATTTTTACAATGTATCTTTATGAAAACAACTATTCTTATAGAAACTTTAATCATGTTATTGAAATTGGAAATATAAGTGTAATTAAAGAATTAGTTAAAGACAACCTAGGCATTTCCATAATGTATGAAAAAGCCGCAAAAAAAGAAATTGAAAGAAATGAATTAATAATATTAGATATAAATAATATGTCTTTATCTCATGAATTTAATTTTATCTTTTTAAAAGAGTCTATATTTACTAATGATTATACTAATTTTTATAACTTTCTAATGAGTACTTAGTTTAATTATTGTGTAAATGAAATATCCATACTTATAAAATTAATTGATTTTATAAGTATGGATATTTATATGTCTACTCTATATTTAATTAACTTGCTTTGCTTCTACTGATAAAGTATATTTTTTACCTAAGCTGGTAAGGTTTTCTATATCTTCACTTGATGGACCTTCATTACAGATTATGCTTTGCTCAACTAAGATTCCTCCACACTTTTTAACTCTTTCTTCCCAATCTTGCATCCATTCACCATCGCCCCATCCGTATGAACCAAATAATATAATCTTTTTACCGCTTATATCATTTGATATACTTTCCATAAATGGTTCCATTTCTGTTTCTTCTAACTCTTCATTTCCCATAGATGAGCATCCTAAAAATAATATATCTGCTTCCTTTACATCATCTAAACTAGCATTTTCAACTGAAAGTAGCTTAACATTTTCGCTACCCTTACTTCCATCGTAAATTGACTTAGCCATTAATTCTGTATTACCTGTTCCACTCCAGTATATTATATTTACTCTATTACTCATATCTTGCCCTCCTTTTTATTAATGATAATCATTATCATCTTAATTTTATAATAGCTATTTATCTTCTCTACGTCAAGTATTTTTTGATATTTATTTTCAATAGATTTTACTTATCATTTTAAATTATATATTCTATATTTCCCCAATCTATTGTATACTGTATATCTACAGTACTTTAGGGGGATATTTATGTATGAAATTTATTTTCTAATATTTTTATTTGGAGTGCTTGGTTTTTTATTTAGTAGAGTGTTATCTAAATTAAACACAAGTAGAGATACGGGTAAATTTAAAAATATAAGATTAAGTTATAGTAAATATATTATGATTATAAGCTTAGTCATAATTATCTCTAGTATTATATCTACACTTATAGAGTTTTTTACATTTAAACTGTCCTGCACTGAATGGTATATTGTATTTGGGACAATGAATTTATTTTTAAGTATATCTTGTTTATTAATTTTATTTTTACTATTTATAGGTTTTACTATTACAAATTTAATTGCCTATATCAACAAAAGAATTGCTAAATAAAAAACTAATAGAATGGCATACATAAATTTTATGTATGCCATTCTTATTAAATTTAACTAATTAAAAATATATATCTGAAAGTTCAGCTATTGTATTTTTAGTTTCTATATTTGAACTATATATTATTTTTGATGATTCAATTTTCTTTATAGGTAACTTAATAGTAAATTTGCTTCCTTTTTGATATTCTGATTTTACATCTATAGATCCATTATGTAAATCTACAAATGATTTTACTATAGCTAATCCTATACCACTACCTTCATTTAGTCTTGTAAGGCTATCATCTATTTGTACAAATTTTTCAAATATTTTCGATAAACTTTCTTCTTTTATTCCTATACCTTCGTCTTCTACGCTAAAAATTAAATTATCTTCTTCTATTCCTATATGAGTTAAGATTGTTCCTTTATCATAAGAAAATTTTATTGCATTTGAAAGTAAGTTAAGTATAATTCTTTCTATCTTATCTATATCTACTGCCATAATAAGCTCTTCTACATCAGTATCTAAAATTAAGTTTAAGTTTTTATTTTCAGCAAATGGAACTACTGAAAGAACAGTATCTTCTATAAGACTTATGATTTCTGTATTTTGAAGGTTTATACAGCTAGAACCCTTATCTGATTTTGTAACATCTATAATATTATTTATAAGTCTTATTAATCTTGAAGAGTTTTGTTGTATCATATTAATATTAGAAATTAAACTTTCTTTGTTTATTTCTCCTTTAATTTCAAGATTTCTCTTTATAAGTTGTGATGATGATGATATTACATTAACGGGTGTTCTTAATTCATGACTTATATTAGTTATAAAATTACTTTTAGCTTCATTGGCCTTTTCAGCTATTTCTTTAGATTCCTGTAACTTTTTATTTATATCTTTATTTATTTTTTGTTGATTAATTAAAAATGCTATTATTAAACAAAGTATAAGAAATGTAATAATAGCTGTAATAAGCTCTTCTGTATAAGCGTCTATAAATTCTTCTGCTTCATATATATATTCAGCATCGTCAGGTAATTGTAACTTACTTATAAAGTTTTTAGTCATTTGTTTTTGATTAAATATTAAAGTACTAGTTTCCTTACCTTCTACTAAACTGTTATATTTACCAGTAGATTCTAGAGAATCCTTTACTACCTCTCCTGTAACCTTACCCATCTTGTAAAAGTCTGTAGTATATCCACCTAACATTCCATATTCTATACCTTCACGAATAGTTGTAAATATTGGTGCATTGGTTACATTTTTTATACAATTCAAAATTTGATTAGCTGACCATAGTTTTGTTTCTGTATTTTTTACATCCTGTGATGAAGCTGAACTATTTGGCATATAAAATAATATAATGTCTTTTCCTTTTGAGTATTCTGATAAAGCATCCTGTAGTTCTTCTTCACTCTTAAATCCTAGCGTTTTATTTTCAAACTTCAACCTTGGAAATTTTTCCTTTAATGAATAAAATTCATCAATTTCTTCTTTATATATATCTTCAGGTCCTGTAATTAAGGTCAAAGTTTTCATACTTCTAGTATTTCTATATATTTGACCTATAATATTTACATTATCTACAATAGGCTTAAACTCTTTAATTACACATTCAATCCCATTATTCTTTGAATATTCAACTATTCTTTCATCTAATACACTGGATAAAAATAACTTACTTTCCCCAAATAATTCTTTATGTTTTAACCCAAATGAACTAGCAATATCATCAACAAATACAACTGCATCAAAATCCGGATACACCTCAAGTTTATATTTTAATAAGGAGTAAAATGATTCTTCTCGCTCTAATTTTGGATATTTAAATGTATTCATATACTCATAGTATATTTCATAATCATCTCTTAAAAAATCATCAAACCCATGCATTTGACTTTGAGTACCTGTATATGTAGGAGATCCTGAACTTATATATAAAACTTTTTGCCTATTTTCTGCACTAGCATCTGTGCTGCTTAGAAATACAAATAAATACACTAATAATACCTTTATTATTTTACCTTTTATCTTTTCCATTTTTATTTATCCCTTTATTATACATTTAACGACTATTTTCTATTATATCAAAAAAAGAAATTTATGGTTAATCAAAATTATAAAAATTCAAAAAAGTTTGAGTTTCCTAAATTATAAAAAATAATATTTTAAAAATAAAAATAGGCGTAATATTAATTACACCTATTTTTATAAAATTATATACTTAATCCACTTCTAAATTGACTATTATATAAGTTAGCATAGAATCCATTAGACTCAAGTAACTTATCATGATTTCCTTCTTCTATTATCTCTCCATCTTTTAGAGCAAGAATCTTATCTGCATTTCTTATAGTACTTAATCTATGAGCAATTATGAAAGTAGTTTTTCCTTTCATTAAGTTAACCATAGCTTCTTGTATTTCAACTTCAGTTCTTGTATCTATTGACGAAGTTGCTTCATCAAGTATAAGTATTGATGATTTTGAAAGTATCGCTCTTGCTATTGCAAGTAACTGTCTTTGACCTTGAGATAAGTTACTTCCATTATCAGAAAGTACTGTATCATATCCATCTTCAAGTTGCATTATAAAATGATGTGCATTGGCAAGTTTAGCAGCCTTAATTATTTCTTCATCACTTGCATTTAAGTTTCCATATCTTAAGTTTTCACGAACACTAACAGAGAAAAGATAAGTATCTTGTAATACAACTGCTACTGATTTTCTTAAACTTTCCATGCTAAAATCATCTATGTTTTTTCCATCTATAGTTATAGTACCACTATCAATGTTATAGAATTTATTTAATAAGTTTATAACAGTAGTTTTACCAGAACCAGTTGGACCTACTATTGCTATAGTTTGACCTTTATTAGCATCTAAACTAATTTTATTTAATATCTTTTTATCTTTATTGTAAGAGAACTCTACATCTTTTAATTTGACTTCACCTTGTAAGTCATTTACATGTATTGCATCTTCTTTATCTTTTTCTGGATTTTCATCCATAACTTCAAATACTCTTTCAGCACCAGCTAAAGCTCCTTGAAGTGAGTTTGATATATTAAGAATTTGATTTATTGGTTGATTGAAGTTTCTCATATAAAGTATTATTGAAAATACTACACCAACTGTTATATTCATTCCTTTTAATATAAATACACCACCACATACTGCAAGTACTAAGTATGTTAAGTTGTTTATAAAGTTATTTAATGGTCCCATACAACCTGAAAGTACATCTGCAAGTATTGCACTTTTAGTTATACTTTGATTTATGTTATTAAATTCTTCTTTAACATTTTCTTCTTGACCAAATAAAAGTACTGCTTTTTGACCAGATACCATTTCTTCTATATATCCATTTAGTTTACCTAAGTCTCTTTGCTTTTTTATAAATAAAGGTTGAGTATATTTCATTATGCTTCTTGTTCCAAATATTGTTATAGGAACAGTTAGTAGTCCTATTATTGTTAAACTGGGACTTAACATAAGCATTGCTATAAGCATACCAACTATATTTATAACTCCTGATATTAACTGAGTTATACTTTGAGATAAAGTCATATTTATATTGTCTATATCATTTGTAAGTCTACTCATTAAATCTCCACTTGAGTGAGTATCATAGTAGCTTAATGGTAAGTGTTGCATTTTTGAATATAAATCTTTTCTTATATCTGCAGAGGTTTTTTGAGCTATACTAACCATTAATCTATTTTGAATAAATGTAGATACGGTTGCTACAACATACATTCCTATAAGCACAATACAAATTCTATATAAACCACTTATATCTCCTACTGCTATATACTTATCTACTATATCTCCATTTAATTTAGTTCCTAATATACTAACGATTGTTGTTATTACACAGAATACAAATATTAATACTAAAGAACCTTTTTTACCTCCTATATACTTTAATAACCTGTTTATTGCTTCTTTTGGGTTATTTAATTTTTCATTACTTTTTACCATGTGCATTCCTGGACCTCTTCCAGGTCTATCTAAAGAAATTCCTTTACTAGACAACTTTTAGCACCTCCTCACCTAATTGTGAAACAGCTATACTTCTGTATATGTCATTTCTTCTTAGTAATTCATCATGTGTTCCTATATCTGAAATTCTTCCATCATCCATAACTATAATCTTATCTGCATCCATAACTCCAGATATTCTTTGAGCTATTACAAGTACTGTAGAGTCTTTCATTCTATTTTTTATAGAATTTTGAAGTTTAGCTTCTGTTGCCATATCTAATGCACTTGATGAATCATCCATTATAAATATTTTAGGGTCTCTTATTAAAGTTCTAGCAATTGATAAACGTTGCTTTTGTCCTCCAGATAAGTTTTTCCCCCTTTGTTCTACTTCACTTTTATAAGTATTTTCTTTGTTCATTATAAACTCATAAGCTTGAGCATCTTTGGCGCTACTTTCCATGTCTAAGTTGTTTGCATCATTTTTTCCAAATCTTAAGTTACTTTCTATAGTTCCTCCAAATAATATACTTTCTTGAAGAACTATACCTATGTTATCTCTAAGATGATTTAATTTTATATTTTTAATATTAGTTCCACCTATTAAGATTTCACCTTCTGTTGCATCATAAAGTCTTGGAATTAAGTTTACAAATGAACTCTTTCCACAACCAGTTGAACCTATAATTCCTATAGTTTCTCCTTGTTTAGCTTTAAATGATATATCTTCTAATACATTTTCACTGTGCTCATTGTATCTAAAGTAAACATTTTTAAACTCTATATCAAAGTTTTCTACATCAACATTATCTTCTTTATCTTTTATACTACTTTCAGTTTCAAAAACTTCATTTATTCTAGTAGTTGATGCACTTGCTCTTGAAAATGTAAGCATTATATTTATTACCATAACTACAGAACCCATTATTTGAAGTAAGTAATTTATAAATGCCATTATCTTACCAATTTCAAGGTCTCCATTATTAACCATATTTCCACCAAACCAAAGTACTGCTACTACTGTTAAGTTCATTATTAATGTAGCGATTGGCCAAAGTATTAAGTTCATATTTTGTGAAGCTATACTTTCATTAGTTAAGTTGTCATTAGCTTCATTAAATCTTTCACCTTGTGTTTTTTCTATAGCAAATGCTTTTATAACCTTAACACCAAGTATACTCTCACGCATTACTGTGTTTATGTTATCTATTCTTTGCTGTACTGATGTAAATAGTGGCAATGATTTTTTTATTATAAATAAAATTGAAACAAGTATTATTGGTAATGCTACTATGAAAATACTTGCTAATTGTTTACTTAAAATTATAGCCATAACTAAACCACCTATTGCTGTAAGTGGCGCTCTTACCATCATTCTAAGTGACATATTCATCATCATTTGAAGCTGAGTTACATCATTTGTAAGTCTTGTTATTAATGAGGATGTTTTTAATTTATCTAATTCTAAGAATGATAAAGTTTGTATCTTATTAAATAGACCTTCTCTTACACCTTCTCCTAATTTCATCGATGCTACTGCTGCTAAATAAGAACATGCTGCTCCTGCAAATAATCCTATTACTGCAACAATTACCATCTTTATACCTACTACTAATACGTAATTTAAATCGCCATTAGCAACACCAATATCTATTATATTTGACAAAAGCGTTGGTTGTAGTAAGTCCATTGCAACTTCTAAGCACATTGCTAAAGGTGCTAAAATTGCACATACTACTGCTGAACCTTTTAGATATTTCAGTAATTTTATCAATTCAATCTCTCCTTACTTATTAAAATTTACTCTTTGTGCTTAATTAAATTGTCATGTAATTTATTTAATATTTTTATAGTTTCTAACTTTTCTTCTTCACTAAAACCTTCAAAGCAAATATCATCTAACTCTAAAAATACTTTTTCAACTTTTTTTTGTGCATCTATACCCTTTTCTGTTAGAAATACATTTAAGATGCGCTTGTCATTAGCATTTCTCTCTCTATATATAAGTCCTTCTTTTTCCATTCCTGCTAATATACTTGTAGCTGTAGCTGGTTCTATCTTGCAATACTTTGCTAATTCTCTTTGACTACAACCTGAATTATTAACTAAGAAATCTAAAAGCCTTGGTTTACCTTCTGTTAAGTTTACTTCTTTAAACATGTGACTAGCTCTTTTTTTATGAGCTCTATGTAATTTCATTAAAGTAGAATGTAATGTATTTGGTCTTATATGATTTTTTTTCATTTGTTTTACTCCATTTCTAAAATTAATTAGATGGCTAATCATTAGCACTCTAACGTTTAATATAATATCATAATAAAATTGTATTGTAAATAATTATCATTTCTATTATTATGTTTTATTCAACATGTATATTTTACCTAATATATATAATATAGTTATACTTCCTATTATAAATAAAAGAAATAGTAAAATTTATTACATTTGTTTCTGTAATAAATTGACATTTAGCTAATATTAAAATACTATTCTATTATAGACAAGCTTAAATCTCAAAAAATTTTTAATGACCTAATAAATTCTAATCTTATCTAAAATAAATCTTAAAAATAAATACATCATTTCAGTTATGCTTTATATTTCAGACAATAAAAATAAATATTTTCATCACAATTTATATGACTATAAATATGAATATAGTAAATAATACAAAATAAGAAAATGTATATCTTAATTTATATATATTTCTATTGTTGTGCTTTACTTGTTTATAAATTATATAGTCATACTCATAGATTATTTTTTTAATAGAAGCCTTAATAGGATAAGTTATGAAGGCTTACTTTTATTACTAAAGAGGAGAAAGAATATGAGAAGAAGATTTAATATTTTTAAAATGATTTTTTGTTCTGCAATAACACTTGGTTTAGTTTGTGTTTTCACAAATTCAAAAGATTCCCAGCAAGAAGTTTTTAGTGCTATAAAATCTAATTATATTAATTATAGTAAAGATTTAAACGTTGTATCTGAAAGTAAATTAAGCTTAAAAAATATAAATGACATAAATTTAGACCTAGATGTTGATGATGTTACATTCCTTGAAAATACAGAAGATAAAATTAAAATAGTTGAAAAATGCAATAGAGAGTTATCTGAAAAGGAGCAATTAAAAATAGAAGAAGGCGATAATTCAATAAATATTTACAGAAATTCAAAACTAGATATAAATTCAGTTGCTAAGTCATTTAAAAGAGAACTTTTAATTTACTTACCTTCTTCTTATAATAAAAACTTAAATGTTACTCTTTCTATTGGTGATATTAATTTTACATCTGATTTAAACTTAGAAAATCTTGAAATTTATTTATCTACTGGAGATGTTAATATAGATAAAAATGTAAATTGTAAATCATTTATAGCTGAAAGTAGTACAGGAGATATGAATATAAACTACTTATCTGCAAATAGTTATGGTATAGGGTTAAATACTGGTTCTGTAGATGTTTCAACTTTACTAGGTCAAGGGTATATAAATATTACTACTGGTGATATAAAATGTGGTATCTCTAATTTAACTGGAAATACAGAATTATCATCAAGTATAGGTGATATTACTGTTAATATACAAAAGGAAAATAAATTTTTACTAGATACTTCTTGTGATATAGGTGAAGTTGATACAGACTTCAAGTCTAATAGTATTGGTAAAAATCCTAAAAATATATTAAAAGTAAAATGTGGATGTGGGGATATAAAAATAAACAAAAATTATTAAATATCTATAAGCAGATTTAGGAATAATACTTATAAATATATTTTTAGAAAGGAATGAAATAAATGAAGGTAACTTTAGATGAAAAAGCTACTCTAGCTTTAAAAGATGTTTTAAAAGATAAAAATCCTGATGCAAAAATAAGAGTTTATTTTGCAGGCATTGGTTGAGGTGGGCCATCTTTTGGCCTTGCTCTGGATGAGCAAAGAAGTGATGATGAAACATATACTGTAGATAATATTCATTTTATAATGAGTAAATCTGATTATATGCAATATGGAGATATGATGATAAAAGACACTGGTTATGGATTTAAAGTATCTCCTGAAAATTCTAACGATGATGGTTGCGGTGGAGGTTGCTCTGGCTGCGGACATTAAGAAAGGATTATTTAATGATTGCAATAGATGATAAATCTCTTTTTAATATAAAAAATAAGATAAAAGAACTTAATGGCGTTGGAAATAACATAAGAATTTATTTTTCTGGCGTTGGATTTGAAGGTCCTAATTTTAATATGACTTTAGATTCTCCAAAAGATGATGATTTAGTTTATAAAATAGATGATCTTACATTTTTATTAAGTCAATATGAATATATGCAATATGGTGATATTAAAATAGACTTAGATGAAAATAATAACATTCATATTACACCTAAAAATATGGAACTTAGCATGTGTTGTGGGCACGGATGTCCAGATTGTCCATATTAAAATAAAAAAGTATACCTGCATTTGCAGATATACTTTTTTTAATTATTATTACATATATAAAATAATTTCCTATTTATTTGGAACTATTATTTTTCCATTTACTATTTCTTCTATTTTTCCATTTACATAGTTTAATGTTTCTTCAGATAAGTTATCAGTAGTTGGAGCTAATCCTATACTGTTATCTTCTAATCCATATCTTAAAGTTGTTCCACCTGTAAATTTACCTTCAGCTAATAATTTAACTGCATTGTAAACACCTTCATTAACTTTCTTCATTGCTGAAGTTAGTATGTTTTCTGGAGCTAAACTACTTTGGTCTCTATCAACACCTATTGCAAATAAATTTTGCTCTTTAGCTGCTTCTATTGCACCAACACCAGTATCACCTGCTGCAGAGAATATTATATCTATTCCATTAGAATACATTTGTTGAGCTATTGATTTTCCTTTAGCTTGATCTGAATAAGTATTTGCATATTGAACTTTAACTTCACAATCTGGGTTAGCTTCAGCTACTCCAGCCTTGTATCCAGCTTCAAACCTCTCTATAACTACATTATCCATTCCACCAATAAATCCAACTTTATTAGTTTTAGTTTCCTTACCTGCTACTAAACCAACAACATATCCTGCTTGTTCTTCTGCAAATGATATACAAGCAACATTATCAGGAGTCTCATCACCATAATCAACATCAACTATAGCAAACTTTTGCTCTGGATAATCTTTAGCTGCTTTTAATACTGCATCTTGTAATGGGAAACCTGTTGCTAATATTAAATCAGCACCATCATCAACAGCTGTTTCTAAATTAGCTGCATATTCAGCTTCTTGCTTTGATTCTATATAACTTACTTCTATATTATCGAAATCTTTTTTTATTTGTTGTAAACCTTCCCAAGATGATTGGTTAAAACTTTGGTCATTTACTCCACCAACACTTGTTACCATGATTACTTTTATTTTATCATCATTACTTTCATTTGAGCTTGAGCAACCTACTAAAGCTAACATAGCTAGCATTAAAGTTGTACATAAGCATAATATTTTCTTCACGTACTATTCCTCCTAGTAAATACTATTTACATTTATCTCGCTTTGTTATAATATCAGATAGTGACAGCGACATAATATGACATTTGTCATATTATCGAATATTTTTTTAGGAGAATTAAAAAATGTTTAAAATAGATAATGAATCTAAATTAAATTACTATATAAATAAATGCAATATAAATGAGATGTTCAATACAGATATGACTAAGTACATGGAATTATATCACTTTAAAAAAGGAGAACATATTTGTTCGTCAGGTGAAGAGTTAAATCACCTATATTTCTTTTTAAAAGGAAGAGCAAAAGTTTATATAAGCGCACCAAACGGAAAATCCTTACTAATTAGATTCTACTCACCAATACAAATAATAGGTGATACAGAAATACTAAACAACACAACAATAGACTGCAACATACAAGCAATAAAAGACTGCCTATGCTTAGCGATACCAAGGGAAATAATAGAAAAAGTAGCTTTAAACGATGCAAAATTTTTATCATATACATGTAGACAGCTAGCGTTCAAACTATCAAGTGCGTCACTATCAAGTTCAATAAACATGCTATATCCACTAGAAAACAGACTAGCAAGTTACATCCTAGCAACATACTCAACAGAAGAAGGATATGACAACAGTTCTGATACCCTAACCCAAATATCAGAACAACTAGGCACAAGCTACAGACACCTACTGAGAGTACTAGATAAATTCTGCAGTGAAAAAATAATAAAAAAAGACGGAAAAGACATAACAATCCTAAACATAAAAAAACTAGAAAAACTAGCAGGAGATTTATATCAGTAATATATTCGCAAACATTAGGCAAAGGGAGCAAAATCAAAAAAATCCTAGACTTTCGCAGCATTTTTCCAGCTGCTAGTCTAGGATTTTTTGATTTTGCCCCCGGCCGTTGAGGGAATCTATTACATATTAAAAGTTTTCTCTACGTGAGCTTTTATTTCTTCAGCTTTACCCATAGATAATACTTCATCAGCAAACTTCTTCATATCTTCATAATTTACAGAAGTTATAAACTTTCTAGCTGGAAGTATAGATATTGGTGACATAGAGAATTCATCAAGACCAAATCCAAGAAGTATTGGTATCATTCTTTGATCTCCTGCAGATTCTCCACACATTCCTACCCATTTTCCTTCTTTATGAGCATTATCTATAACTGTTTTTATAAGTCTAAGTACAGCTGGGTTAAATTGGTTGTAAAGATAACTTATCTTTTGATTCATTCTATCAACTGCACAAGTATATTGTATTAAATCGTTAGTTCCTATTGAGAAGAAATCAACGTGTTTTGCTAATATATCAGATATAACAGCAGCAGATGGTATTTCTATCATCATACCTACTTCTACATTATCAGCAAAAGCTATTCCTTCAGCTTTTAATTCACCTTTAACTTCTTCAACTACTTCTTTAGCAGCTAAAAGTTCTTCTAAAGATGATATCATTGGGAACATTATTCTTAATGTACCATGTACACTAGCTCTATATAAAGCTCTTAATTGAGTTTTGAATATATCTTTTCTATCTAAACATATTCTTATAGCTCTGTATCCTAAGAATGGATTCATTTCTTCTTCCATTTCAAAGTATGGTAATTCTTTATCCCCACCTATATCTAATGTTCTTATTACTATAGGCTTATTATTCATTCCATCTAAAACTGCTTTATAAGCTTCGTATTGCTCTTCTTCAGTTGGGAATGCATCTTCTTTATCCATATATAAGAACTCTGTTCTATAAAGACCAACACCTTCAGCATCATTCTTTATAAGACCTTCAACATCCTTTGGACTTCCTATATTTCCAGCTAACTCTACATGTCTACCATCTAAAGTTACTGAAGATTTCCCTTTTAATAATTCTAATGATTTTCTATATTCTTCAAACTCATTTTTTAATTGAGTATATTTAGCTATAGTTTCTTCGTCAGGATTTAATATTACTTCCCCTGTATCTCCATTAAATACTATAAAGTCTCCATCTTTAGCTTTAGTAGTCATATCTGTAAGACCTACTACTGCAGCTATTTCTAAAGTTCTTGCCATTATTGCAGTATGAGAAGTTCTTCCACCTATATCAGTTAAGAATCCTAACACCTTAGATTTATTCATAGTAGCTGTATCTGATGGTGTTAAGTCATGAGCAACTAAAATAACTTCTTCTTCTAAAGCTGCTAAATCAACTATTTTAGCCCCTACTAAATGTCTTATTATTCTATTAGTAACGTCTTTTATATCTGCTGCTCTTTCTCTCATATATTCATTATCCATAGATTCGAACATACCTACGAACATATCTCTTATTTCTTTTAATGCAAAATCAGCATTAACTAACTCATCTTGTATCTTAGCTTTAGCAGTATCTATTAATTCTGGATCTTCTAAAACTAATAAATGAGATTCGAATATTTGAGCTTCATGTTCTCCAAGTTCAACTAAAGCCTTTTCCTTAACCTTAGTTAACTCTTCTTTTGATATTTCAACAGCTTTATCAAGCTTAGCAACTTCTTCATCAACATTAGTAATAGACTTTTTTTCTATTTCTAACTCACTGTGTTCTACAACTAATACTTTTCCTATAGCAATCCCTGGAGACGCCCCTGTTCCTCTAAACATAGTAATATTCCTCCTAAAAAATAACCTGTTGTTATATATAAATTCCTTTTCGTTATTCCTCACTATAAATACAAAAGTAATAACTTAATCTATTAAAATTATCAGAGCTATAAATTTACTAGCAAAGGGTGAACATATAAAATATCGTACATTCGCAGCATCTTTTCAGCTGCATGTGCGATATTTTATATGTCACCCACTTGTCAATAAGCATATAACTCTCTAATTTTAAGAGACTAATTATTACTCTCCAAATCCACCTTCTATTAATTCAACTAAAGTATTAACAGCAGCTTCTTCATCTTCACCTTTAGCAGATATTGTTAATTCATCACCTTTACCTAATCCTAAGCTCATTATTCCCATTATAGATTTAGCATTTACAGTTTTTCCTTTAGCTATAACTTCTACTGTAGCTTTGAATTCAGCAGCTTTCTTAACAAACATTCCTGCTGGTCTAGCATGTAACCCACTTGCATTTTTTATACTTACTATCTTTTCCATCTTTTGAACCTCCAAAATATTTATAATTAAAGTATTTATTTACTTTATTAGCTTTATATAATTATCCTTGGCTTTTAAAGTCACCTATAATTTGATAGGTTACAACCTTAGGTAATTTACTTTTTGATACAGGTATAATCGCTTTATTTTCGTTAATTTCTTCACTATTACTATTAGATTTATAGTTTTTATGAACTGTACCTAATAATTTGGAAAAATCATACAGGTTTACACGATTAATACCGTTTTCTTGAAGCTTTTGCTCATACACTGAATAAAATAATTGCTTATATGAAAATTCTTTGGGAAGATTTAATACTTCACCTATTTTTGGTATAACATTTTCAAATAATGTTCTACGAGATGCTTCTCTTTTTATTCCAAGTGTTTTACACAAATCTTCTATAGTTTCTTTTTTTAAGTTTTTAAATTTTTCGAAACAATAGTCTTCATCATATCTATAATCTAGATTGAAGTAATATTTAACTCCTTCATATCTATCATAAGCCTTCATAGTATCAAGATAACCTAAAAGTATATTTTTTTCAACTATTTCTTTATCTTTATTTAAAGATCCGCCTAAAGGTTCTGATGGAACTATTATTTTTATGTTTATATCTTTATCATTAAACTTATTTAAGTTCATTTTGCCAAGAAAATCATCCACTAATCTAATAACAACTATATCATCATAGCCTCGATCAACTAAAAGCTTTACTGGTATATTATCTGAGAACATCCCATCTAAATAAAGCTTGTCATCCATCTTTTCCAAATTAAATATTGGAAGACTTGAACTTGCAATTAAGTAGTCTACCAGTCTACCTTCTGGTATATCTTCAAGAAAAAGCTGATGAGGTTTAAACTTTTTATCCCAATGTACGGTAACGATACCAAGATCTTTATTAGAATTTCTAATAGCTTCCTCATTAATATTCTTTTCAAGCATTTCTCTTAAAGGTGTTATGTCTATACCTTGATTTTTTCTTGCTTTATTTATTAATTCTATTACAACATTAAAGTTTTTTGCAGTAAAATCCAAGTCTTTATATTTTTCATATGTTTCTTCATCTATATTCATAAAACTAGTATAATCATAATTTCTCCAGATATCTTCCATTATTTCAATATCATTTTGAATTATAAATGCACCATTTAAAGCTCCTATAGATGTTCCTGATACGCCTTGGAATTCAACTCCAAGTTCTTTTAGGGCTTTATAAGCGCCTATTTGGTATGCACCTTTAGTGCCTCCACCTTCTAAAACTAAACCCTTCATATTACCACCTATATCTATTTTTAGAAAGATATATACTTTTCTAAAAATTTAATTATATTTTACCATAAACTTTATTCAAAAGTACATATCTTTCATAATTTTTATATATTATTTGAAATTTTACATAATAAATTTATTTAATTAAACTTTCATCAGGAATAACCTTTACAGACTTAAAAAACAATTTTTTCTCCATAGGTTTAAGATTTAAAGTTCTTGTAAACTGATTATCTTCATCAATTATATAAATTTTTCTATAACCTGATTTTAAAAATGTCATACAAGTAGTTCTTATATCGCTATTATCTTCACATTTAAATACACCTGGTTTAACTACCAAGTTATATTGTGAAAAATTCATTCCTCTACTCATACTTTTATATTTATTTAAAAATTCTCTAGCATCTTTCTTTGTTATATACCCACTAACATCCACATATACTCTTTTTTCGCCTTCTGACACCCTAGATATAATCATTTTTTTGCCCCCTTAAATTAAGATATTCTTTAGATTATATGAAACGAGCTATGTATTAGTGAATATACTCTATAATTTCAAAGAACTTTTTATTAAATCATTTATTTCATATTCTAGTTTACAAATTTCTTCATGATAAAATTCATATTCTTCATATAAATTTTTATTATACAAAATTTTCAATATTTGTTTGCATTTACTTTCTATTTCTTCATAATTATCATCCTTAAATATTTTAATTTCCATAACTTTATTAGGATAATAATCGTAAATTTCTTTTCCCATATTTTTAGCATTTATTTTAAAATATCTATCATATATATTAGAATTTAGTATAGCAACTAAATACTCATTAGAAAATTCATTTATATACTCATCTTTTATATAAAAAGAATATACATCTGCACTACAATATGAATTACTATAATCTATAGCAAATCTATTGCATTTAGATTTATATGGATACATTATTTTTATTCTTTCAAATAATGATTTTTCCCTTCCCCATTGTAACTCATACCACTTTCTTACATTCCTTTTACATTCACGTCTATTTTCTAATTTTGACTTATATGGCATTATAAATTTATCTATTACTTCTTTATAATTATCCTGATTATCTATATCATTAGAGTATATTAAATTATAATTACTTTTTTCTATTACATATTTTTTAATATTTTTATTTTTTACCCATACTTTTAAAATATTATCTGGAACATCTTTTTTATTGTTACCATCTATAATAAATGCTTTATCACAACCTGTAATAACACCTTGAAAACTATTTACAATATCTCCTAAAGAATATTCACATATTGATTCTATATTATTGTAAAACTCTCTGTCTTTACTATTCGTTATAATCCAATTTTTATCTAGTAATTTTTGATTTAAGCTAAATTTATCAAATTCAAAACTATTTAATAAACTATTTAAATCTTCTAATTCATTAATTTTTATATCTTCATTTTTTGCCTTATAAACATCTATGTAATTATTTGAGTTTAAAATTTTACTCATTGTAATTATACAACTTGCAATACCTACATTTTTAAAAACTTTAGCTCCTAAAAAGTCCACTATCTCTTTAATAGAGGCATTGTTTTTAATAAAAAGTCTTAAAGAATTACCTGATGGACTTTCTAAAAAATATCTTGGTGTAATCATAGACATAACACCATTATCATTAAGTAAATCTATAGCTCTTTTATAAAAGCAAAAATATAAATCAGACTTATCTTTATAAACTTGATTAAATTCTTTTATAAGGTATTTTTTATATTCTTTATCTAATGACTTATGACCTACATATGGTGGATTGCCAACTATATAGTCAAACTTAAATTCCCATTCTTTTTTTAACCCATCATCATTATAAATATTGTAATTATAATCTTCATTAACTATATTATTAATATTTGTATCTTTATCACAAAGACTTTGTTTTAAAATTTTTATAGCATTACTATCTATATCAATTCCAAAAATACAATTTTCTACTATATGTTTATGGATATTCTCTAAACACCAATAATCACTTTTATACTTTTCTTTTAAGTCAAAAATATTTTCTTCAAGTAAATCATATAAAATATCATATGCTTGTAATAAAAAATTCCCACATCCGCAAGACATATCTAACACTCTCGGACATGGGTTATTAACTATATCATGATTTTTTAGTGTTTTTTCCATAATATAATTTACTATAACTTTTGGAGTATAGTAAATCCCCTTAGATTTTCTAAACTCTATTTCCAAGCTTTGTTCATAATTTTTTGAACTATAAAAATTATCTATCTCTATTTCCATTTCCCCTAAATTGTGCTTCATATTTTCCTCCAAAATATGATATTAACTTCTCCTTTATTTATTATAGCACAATATTAACCTAGTCTATTCCACTTAGTACTCATCCACTTAATTGTTTCATCTATATTATAGTCTTTACCTAAATTTTTCAAATAATCCAAGGACTCTACATCATCCATACCAATATCTTTATTCATTCTAGGATTTAATCTATGATAATTTTCATCTAAAAGCATACTTGAAAATAATTGACTAGTTTGACTATTACCTTCTAAGGTAACAGATATAATAGGAAAATAAGGCTCTTTACTTATAACCCAATCAATAGCACCCCAACCTGTAGTATCATGTTTTATACTATTATAAAGATATCCAGTTCCTATAGATAAAAGTCTAATATTCTCAGGTTTTTTCCCTAACTTTTGGTCTAGGGCATAAACTATAGTCGCTAAACTAGGATCACTTGCAACAATACCTCCATCTATATGACAATCATAAGTAGGAAAAAATACAGGTGCAGCACTACTACACATAGCTACATCTATAACCCTAGCATTCTCAGTTGGAGAATCTGGTAAATTATTATAAAATATAGGCTTCCACTCACTAGTCTCATTCCCAATATATAAAGAAGGTATAACAACTAACTTCTTAAGATCTTTCAACTTTAACTTTTCAGGAAAAACTTTACGTAAAACATCTCTAAGATGTTTATTATCATACTTAGGTCTTAACATTTCAGAATAAGACTTATCAAATATATACTTAACATTCTCATCAGAATACATATTTCTAACTTCTCTAGGGCTTAATCCATAAGCCAACCCTAAAGCAATCAAACTTCCTGTAGATGTACCACCAATCATATCCGTCCTCTTTAAAGTATCAGGAAACTCCCTTTGAATTCTCTCAAACAAACTAATACTCAAAAGCCCTCTAAGACCACCACCATCAAAATTAACAATATTAAAAGTAGAATCACCCATACATCTCACTCCTAAAAAATATATGCTACTACTCTAATATATCTTTTTTAACACCAATTGTTCCCCCACCCCCAAAATAATTAATAACGTAGCAAAACAAAAAGGCAGAAGTTAAATATAAAATCCAAGCCATTAGCAGCATCCCTTAAGCTGCATGACTTGGATTTTATATTAACTTTTGCCCGTTTTCGACCATTAATTACTTATTAGCATCTATATATGAAAGTATTCCTTGTGCTATACCTTCAGTAAACTCATCTAAATATTTATCACCAGTTAAGTTCTTAACTTCCTCTGTATTAGTAATAAATCCACATTTTATCATAATAGCTGAAACAGTAGATTTATCTAATATATCAAATCTACCTACTCCAACACCTCTGTCTCTTATCTCAACATAAGACTTTATAGAATCTTGTATTAAGCTAGCTAATTCATTAGTCTTATTTATATCATCTTTTTTATAATATACTTCTACACCACTTGCAGTATTTCCACCATATTCAGCATTCATATGTAATGAAATCATAACATCGGCTTTAGCTTTGCTAGCTTCTTCAATTCTCTCAGTTGTAGTTAAATTTTTACTACTATCACTCCTAGACATTACTACATCAACATCAGTATGTTTAGATAACTTTGAAGCAAGTTTCTTTCCTATAGCTAAAGTTATATCCTTTTCATATACTTCAGTTTCCTTGTTTTGCATACCATTATCCTCACCACCATGACCTGGATCTATAAAGATAGTATATTTTTTTGTAGATAAACCTTGCTCTTCGCCCATGTCAAATTGCTTTTCAAGTTCAATAGTTTCAGCTTCACTAGTTTGTGTAGTTTTACTAGCTATATTTTTTACTAAAGTTGTTACACCTTGTCCAGCTTTAAATAATCCAAAGCTTAAAATTAAAATCCCTACAACTAATATAGATAAATTCTTTAAGTTAACTTTTCTTTTTTTTACATTCTTTTTTCTTTTTACATTTTTTACACTTTTCTTGTTTTTTTTATGTAAATACGTAACATTATTTTTACTTCTACCACGTTTATATGACATAGTTTCCCATCCTTTTACTTCTTAGTATATAAATACCATACTACTTAAATTTTATTTTATCATTCCAATATATAACCTTCAATATTTTTGTAAATAATAATATTAAAAATGTTTTCAAAATGTAATTAAAATGTAATCAAACTGTAATAATTTTATTACCTTTTTTGTTAAAAAGTATAGTAAACTATAAAATATAACGACAAAAAAATACAAATTTTGGAGGTACTACATGAAAAAACTAATTTTAATATTATCTCTAGTTTTAACACTAGGATTAGTTGGATGCTCAAAAGGTAGCGAATATAAAAACGTTTCTGCATCTACAGTTGAAAAAGCAATTACATCATCTGGTTTACTAGTTGAGCAGTCTATGAATTACAACATAACTGATTTTGACTATTTCAATGATATAAAAGATTCTATTGAAGAAGGATTTATGATAAGAGCTGCTATTAATATTGCACTTGAAGATATTTTATTTATAAAAACTTCAAGTGAAGATGATGCTAATAAAGCTTTTGAAGCATTAGAAAGTTACAAAGAAGGCATGATCATGAGACCTTTTGGTGATGGATACGGAAAAGAAGAAAATGCAACAAGAGCTGCAAACACAGTAATCGAGAAAAAAGGAAATTATGTATATCTTATATCTGCTGACAATGTAGAAAAGATAAACCAACTTATAATAGATACAATCACAAAATAAGGAGATGATATAAAATGAATGTTTTCAGTAGCATAGCATTTATTTTTTATTTTTTACCTTTAGTATTAATCTGTTATTACTTATCTCCCTATAGGCTTAGGAATCTAGTTTTATTTATCTTCAGCTTATTCTTTTACGCCTGGGGAGAGCCTTTATATATATTTATAATGATATTCTCTATATTTTCAGATTATATACATGCAATAATTATAGATAAAAATAGAGGAAATATAAAATCTAAAATAGCTTTAATATCATCCATAATTATAAACTTGTCACTATTAGCATTTTTTAAATATAGTGATTTTTTAATATCAATATATAACAATATTTCTAATAATAATATTCCTTTATTAAATATTGTCTTACCTATAGGAATTAGCTTTTATACTTTTCAAACAATGTCTTATTCAATAGATGTTTATAGAAATGAAGCCCCAGTTCAAAAAAATATAATTTCTCTTGCATCTTACATAACTTTATTTCCACAATTAGTTGCTGGACCTATAGTTAGATACTCTGACATTGCAAATGACTTAAACAATCGTACACATAATTTTGATAAACTTTACGATGGTGTTTGTAGGTTTATAATAGGACTTTCTAAAAAAGTAATACTTGCTAATAACCTAGGGATAATCTGGTTTAATATAAAAAGTTCTAATTATAATAACTTATCTATATCAACTGCATGGCTTGGTATAATCTGCTTTACACTACAAATATACTTCGACTTTTCAGGATACTCTGATATGGCAATTGGACTAGGTAAGATGTTTGGATTTAGCTTTTTAGAAAACTTTAACTATCCTTATATATCCAAATCTATAACTGAATTTTGGAGAAGATGGCATATGTCATTAGGAATATGGTTTAGAGATTATGTTTATATACCTCTAGGAGGAAATAGATGCGCTAAATCAAGATGGCTATTTAATATTATTGTAGTATGGTTTTTAACAGGACTTTGGCATGGAGCTAGTTTTAACTTTATATTATGGGGACTTTACTTTGGATTTATTTTAATTTTAGAAAAACTATTTTTACTAGAAAAACTAAAATCCTTACCTAATATAGTTAGTCATCTATATGTAATAATTTTAATTTTAATTAGTTTCGTATTATTTGATATAACAAGCTTTAACGATGTATTTAAATATTATAAAGCAATGTTTAACTTTAATAATGTATTAATTGATAAAACATTTTTATATTACTTAGTACCTAACATATCAATTTTAATTATAGGAATACTAGCATCAACACCAATATTTAAAAACATACTTTCAAAATATACTATAATAAAATTTATAGCTTTAGTCTTAGGATTAATAATATCTACTGCATTTTTAGTAGACTCAACATTCAATCCATTTTTATATTTTAGATTCTAAAAGTAGGTGATTATATGAGCAAAAATAATATACTAAAATTTTTAACAGTATCTATATTTTTAATTTTTATATTTATATTTCCAATTATAAATATACTTACTCCAGATAAAACAGTAAGTACATTAGAAAATAAAATACTAACACAATTGCCTAAGCTATCATTAGATAAAATTAAAAATGGTTATTTTATGGAGAACTTTGATAAATACACAGAAGACCAATTTCCATATAGAGAAGAATTTATATCTTTTAAAAATAGTATAAGTTACATGTTAGGAAATAGAGAATTTAGAAATATATATATAACAAAAAACAACAGACTTCTAGAGAAATTTATTTTTAATAAGGAAATTATGTATCAAAATATTTCCCAGGCAAACAATTTAACAGAAAAACTATATAAAGAATACAAAATAAAATCAAAACTGATAGTTATCCCTACATCAATAGCATTTTATGAAGAAGAACTACCTTCATATGCAATAACAGATAATCAACAAGATGTACTAAACTATATAAAGGAAACCACAGAAAACTTTTATACACCATACAACATACTAAAGGAAAATAAAGATAAATATATATACTTCAACACAGACCATCACTGGACTCAATTAGGAGCAATGCTAGCATATAGTGAACTATACAATAAAGATTTAAGTACAGAAGATGAGCTTTACTCAAACTACAAAAAAGTAGCGGAAAGCTTTCTAGGGAGTTATTACTCAAAAGCAATACTCCCAACAATAAAAGGAGACAGCATATACTCCTATAAAAACTACAACAATCACAAAATAGAAATAGACTTTGATAGAAATTACAACACATTATATGATAACGAAAAATTAGAAGGAAAAAACAAATACCAATACTTCCTTCACGGAGACCCTGCATATGCACTAATAGAAGGAAACCCAAATAAAGAAGAAGAAATACTAATCTTAAAAGACTCCTTCGCCCACAACTTTATACCACTACTAGCAAATGAATACAAAAAAATACACGTAATAGACCCACGCTATTACACATCAAACTTAGAAGACTATATAAAAAATAACCCAAACATAAAAGAAGTACTAACAATATGTAACATCCAAACCCTAAATCAAGACAAATTCTTCCCAAAAACTACCCCAACAAAATAAAATATTGGGGCATAAGTGGAAGTTTTAAGTTCGCAGCCTTTTGTGGAAGGTGAAGGTGTAATTTGACATCCATTGTCAGCATTTTCCAGATGCATGTGTGTCAAATTACACATCACCACCCCACCCAAGGCCTTTCACGAACATTATAAAACTACCACTCATAATACCCCAATATCTTCAAATATCTTCTCTCTCCTTCTTTTAGACTTAGTGGATAATTCAACAAATCATAGGTATGCTGACAAATCAAATAATCAATTAAAAAGTCACCTTCAAGAATAACCTCAGTAACAATCATATTATGATAGGCTCTACCCTCATAAACTAATTGAACAATATCACCAAGTTCCAACTCATTATACTCAGCTTCCCTAGCATATATACCAAAGTTACTACTGCTTTCATTATTATTTCCAGTAATATACTTATAAAATGGTTCTGCCGCAGTCCAAGTAGGAGTTCTACTACTATCACTATACCAATACCATTGTTTAAGAACACTATTTCCAGAATGATCAAAAGGAATATCTCCAGCTTTTAAACACTGAGAAATAAAATTAGTGCAATCGCCTCCCCAATCTTCATAATCTTTATATTCTTTATTTCTTCCTAAAGCCCATTTTTTAGCATAAGCTGCTGCTGCCTCTCGATTATAAGGTTGTAGTACTTTCACTAATAACCCCCCTTAAAAAATAATCACTAAAATAGTACTTTGCATCTTCATACATTATTTTAAATTCTAAAATTTTTCTTATGTTGCTTCCCATTTCATATGATGATAAGCAAATTACTAATCCATCTTCTTCTAGATAAAATGCTTGATCTTCGTATATTTCTATGTTGTAAATCATGTTTATTAAGTCATAATTACTTATGCCTATTTCTTCATTGTTATCTAGCATCATAGCTAATTGAATTTTTACCATGTTTCCTATAAATGTTTTATAATCTATTAATTCATCAAAGATGTCTCTTAGTTTAATTTCTTTTTCTTCATTAAAATCATAGTTGTAAGAGTTTATATAATTTATGTTGTATAGTTCTATAAATTGACTAAATTCTATTGGTATACTTATTATATTATTTTTGTTAAATGATATTGTGTATTCTGTCATTAGGTTTACTACACTGTTTATATCTTCTTCTTTTAGAATTTGCTCTACTACATCTTTAAAACATAGCACATCTTCATAAATTTTTCGGTTTATATATTCTACGAAACCATTTTCATTATTTATTAATTTAATTACTGGATAGTTTAATAGGCATTTTACTTGGTCTTCACTTTTATCTAACAACCTATCTTCAATTATAAACATATGCATTCTCCTCTTTTTATTTATATAATAATTAATATGTCTATAAAAAATTTTTGTTAAGTAAAATATAAAAAAAAGACAATTTCTTTAAATTAAGAAATTGTCTTTTTCTACAAATTAATAAACTCTCTTTGCAGTTACAAATCTACTTGCATGATAACTAGAATTTATATTAGATATTTTAACAACATCACCTGGTTTTGTTGCATTTATCATATTTCCATCACCTATGTATATTCCAACGTGACTTATTCCACTTCCATTAGTGTTAAAGAATACTAAGTCTCCTGGCATAAGCTCACTCTTGCTTACAGTTGTACCATATGTAGCTTGAGACTTTGAAGATCTTGGTAAAGTTATACCTTGTTGCTTATACACATAGTAAGTAAGTCCTGAACAGTCAAATGAATTAGGACCTTCTGCTCCCCATCCATATGGCTTACCTAATTGTTGTCTTGCTAAAGCAACAGCTCTTTCTGCTGCACTGCTTATAGTTGTACTTGAATTATTAGAATTACTTTCATTGCTAACAGTTCCATCACTTACATTTAAGTATTGGCCTGATACCCATCCAGTACTACCATTTTTTAAATCAATTTGATACCATCCATTTAAACTTCCTACAATGTTGTATTGTTGTCCAAGTTTTACACTACCTATTCTTGAATAATTAGTTCCTGCTCCACTTCTTACATTTAATGATGAAGTATTTACAGTTCCATATTTATTACTTATAGATTCTTGTGTTCCACCTGTAGATGGAGTTGATGATTCTCCAGAAACTGATACATAGTCTCCATGAATCCAACCTGTACTACCGTTAGCTAAGTTAACCTTATGCCATCCATCTTGAGTATCATGAATATTAACTTGTGTTCCTTTAGATAATTTACCTATCTTTGAATAATGTGTTCCAATTCCACTTCTTACATTTAGTACTGATGTAGTTACAGTTCCTAATTTACTTGAACTTGATGTTCCCCCTGAAATAGTAATATATTCAGATGCTGACCATCCTACAGTTCCATTTGATAGCTTTATCTTATACCATCCATTGCTACTTTCAAGTATTGATACTGTATTGTTTTTATATATTTTTGCTATTATGCTGTTATTTGTTCCTGCTCCACTTCTTACGTTTAATACAGAAACATTAACAACACCACTATTGTTGCCTGCATTTGCTATAGTTATGTCTCCTACTAAAGTAGCCGCTGCTAAAACAGCACTTCCAGCTACTACTTTACATAAAGTATGGTTATTTAAACTCATTTGAAATATCTCCCTTATTAAAAGTATTCAGTATATATAGTATCATATTTATACCATATTTTCCATATTTTACTTTTAATATTAAGGTTTTATTGTCATAAATTGCTATATTATATGAAGTGATAGCATTGTAACTATTACTCCTGCCATCATATTTCCTATTAATACTCCTGCTAAAGCTTCTTTCATTCTCATTTTTAATATTGATGCTATTGCTGATGCTGTCCATGTCCCAGTTGTCGGAAGAGGTACACCTACAAATAGGATTATTCCTAATATTGAAGCTTTTTTCATCTTTTTCATACCAGATTCTATTTTATTATCTACTTTTTTTATTAGTCCTAAAAATATTTTCTTTGTTCTTAAGTAGTGCATTATATTTCTAAAACATAAAACCAGTGGTATTGATACTATAGTAGATCCAGCTACACTAGCTAAATATACACCTATAGGATTTAAATCCATTGCTATACCAAGTGGTATTGCTCCTCTTAATTCAGTTACTGGTATCATTGATAAAATCATTATATGTAAGTATCCCAAGTTAGTCCTCCTTCAAAAAATAAAGATATAACATTTTATCATAATTGTTATATCTTTGTATATTCATTATTAACCTTTTGCAGTTTCTCTGTATCCATCTGGATTTTTACTTTGCCATCTCCATGAATCTTGGCACATTTCATCTATACCATAATTAGCTTTCCATCCAAGTTCTTTTTCTGCTTTACTTGGATCTGCATAGCATACTGCTACATCTCCAGCTCTTCTATCAGTAATCGTATAAGGTATTTTTTTACCACTAGCTCTTGAAAATGCATTTACAAGTTGAAGTACACTATATCCATGACCCGTTCCTAAATTATAAGTTACAAGACCTGGGTTTTCTTCGAGTTTTTTTAATGCTTTAACATGTCCTCTTGCTAAGTCTAGTACATGTATATAATCTCTTATACCTGTTCCATCTAAAGTATCATAATCATCTCCAAATATATTTAATACAGGTAGCTTACCAACAGCAACCTTAGTTATATATGGCATTATATTATTTGGTATTCCATCTGGTTCTTCTCCAATTAGACCACTTTTATGAGCTCCAATAGGGTTAAAATATCTTAGAATAGCTACATCTAATGAGGAATATGCAAAACACATATCTCTAAGTATATCTTCTATAATTAGCTTACTTCTTCCATATGGGTTTGTTACTGATAACGGAAAATCTTCTACTATAGGACACTTTTTAGGTTGGCCATATACAGTTGCTGATGAACTAAACACAAATTTACATACACTATATTTTCTCATTAAATCGAATAAATACAGAGTACTTAAAATATTGTTATAGTAATAATCTAATGGTTTTTTTACAGATTCTCCAACAGCTTTTAATGCTGCAAAATGTATTATAGCATCTATTTCATTTTCTTTAAATACAATTTCTAAATCTTCTTTATTAGTTAAATCCACCTCATAAAATTTAAAATCCTTTTTAGATATTTCCCTAATTCTATCTAATACAATTGGACTACTATTACTAAAATTATCTACAACTACTACATTATAATTATAGTTTAATAGCTCTACTACAGTATGACTACCTATGTATCCAGCCCCACCTGTTACTAATATATTCATTTTCCCCAATTCCCCTTTTAATTTAATTACTTAAATTTATGTAAAAAAAACACCAGCTTATGCTAGTGTATGTCATTAAATTGAGCAAGTCTATAAGCGGAGTTCTGTATTTGATGATCATCTTTCTAGGCCTATTGTCACCAATAGGCTCAAGCGTCCTACCTACCGGAGGGTACGAGCAGCACCCTATTTACCCTAACTTGGACTTGCTCCGGGTGGGGTTTACACGGCTTGGCTAGTCACCTAGCCAACGGTGAGCTCTTACCTCACCTTTTCATCCTTACCAAACTAGTTGGCGGTTATTTTCTGTTGCACTTTCCTTAGGATCACTCCCACTAGACGTTATCTAGCACCCTTGCTCTATGGAGCTCCGACTTTCCTCACGTAGCTAATGCTACCCGCGATCATCTGGCTTACTTAATTTAATTGACTTTCACTATATTATCATATTTTTTTTATCGTGTCAAAAGTTAAATTTTTTATATTATTCCTTTTTCATGCACATAAAGCGCTGCATGAGTTCTATCTCTTAAGTTTAATTTTTCAAAAATATTGCTTGTATGCTTTTTAACTGTATGTTCTGTTATACATAGCTCATTAGCAATCTCATGATTAGTTTTACCTTTTGATATACATATTAAAATTTCTTTTTCTCTTTTTGTAAGCTCTTTTATTTCTTCTAAGTTATCTTTTCTCATATAATTTTCTACGAGGTCTGAATCAAAGTATTTTTTTCCTTTTGATAATAATCTTACTGCATATTTTATTCCTTCACCTTCTATATTTGCTAATATGTAGCTATCTACACCAATTTTCATACACTTTGCGAATAATCTTGTATCTTCATAAAAATCTAATACCATTATTTTTGAATTTCCATTTTCTTTTATATCTTTTATACAATCTATATACTGTTTAGTATTTCTATTTAAGTCAAATATAACTAAATCGTATGCATCTTTATTTATATCAGTACACATATATCCTTCATCTAATATATCTATACAACTTTCACTTGATAGTATCTCTGCTACTCCTTTTCTTATAACTAACGATTCTGAAATTATTATCCCCTTCATATATTACACCCTCCGTAAAGTCCCTTTTATTCACTATGTATTAATTATATGTCTTATTTTTTACATATTAAATCACTCAAATTTACCATATACTATAAATCTTTTGTTTAGTTATTGATTACACTTTTTTATAATTCATATACTTGTTACTATATATCCGTTATACTTTAGTATTATTTTTTATAATAAAAAAAGCTATACTAACAAAAACTAGTTTTTGTCAAATATAGCCGGTTGCATCACTAACTCCATATATCCGAGATGCCCAAATTACAGGATATATATCACCATTTCAAATATTAAAGTTTTTACTACTTATATGTTTATGTTATACATATTTAGTATAATTTTCAATAAATAATTGGTATAATATCTTACTTTCGTTTTTCAAAAAAATACTTTTTTATAAAAAATTCTTATTTTTTCTACAAAATAAATAATTATTCTATATCTACTTCCAATTTATTACAAGTTTAATTCGACAATTAAAAAGCAGACCTATTCAAATAAGCCTGCATAATTTTTAGTATTCTTTTATATATGTAATGTAATTAAATATAAAGTCATTTAGAGCTTTTTTATTGTACTCTTCTTCCCATTCAATTACCCATCCTTTTTCATTATTAATCATAGTATCATTTCTATGACCTTCAAGCGGAAACTCCAACTGATCAAAATCAGTATCTTTAATTTTAATAGCCTGAGTACCAACACTTATAATTTCCATTGGAGTCATATTTGTTTTAGTATATCTAAATAAAGTATTCGCTATATCTAATAGCTCATCGTTACTTACATTCGTTAACTTATTATAAAGTGCTTGTAATACTGTTCTTTGTCTATTATCTCTTTGATAAGCACTATCTATATATCTTATTCTACTATAAGCTAATGCTTGTTCTCCTGTAAGTGCTTGTGTTCCAGCTTCATTTATGCCATCTATTTGACTTACTTCAGCTTCACTTATATCTATTTGTACTCCACCTAACTCATTAATTATATTTATAAATGAATTAAAATTAACAGCAGCGTATTTATCTATACTTATATCAAAATTTTCCTTAATAGTTTGAATTAATAAACTAGGACCATCATATGCATATGCATGAGTTAATTTCTCTGTACTATGCCCTGGAATATTTACATATGTATCTCTTGCTAGTGATGTAAGTCTTATATCATTATTATTACTATCTATAGTAAGTATTATCATAGCATCTGATCTATTCCCTCTATCTATATTGTCTCCATCTACTCCTACTAAAAGTATATTTGTTATTCCTTCTTTAACTTCTGCAACTTCTATTTTACCAGCTTCTTCTTTGTCATATATAGAATTTAACTTAAAATATAATGTTCCAAATCCTATTGTTGGTATGGCTAATAGTAATATTAATAAGCCAATGACAATTTTCTTAAAATGTCTCATATTATACCCCCCTATTTTCTTGTAATACTCCCATAAATTACTATTTATCTACTTTTATTATATCATAAGTAAATTAAAAGTAGCCTAAATTCATAGACTACTTTCAATTTACTATTCTTTTTTATAAGCTGCTATAAACGGATCGTATCCTTTTGACTTCAATTCTGCTACCATAGCTTCTGCGTTTTCTTTATTAGTATAACTTCCTACAACTACCCTATAGTAAATTGTACCATTATCAGTATTATTATCATCTGTTTTATCATTTATATTTGAGTCAGATGGTACTTTATAGGTTATACCAAAATATTTACATAAACCTTTCATAGTTCCTTCTATCATTTCATCTTTATTATTATTCAATATTGCTAAATCTTCTTTATTTGTATAAAAAGCATATTCTACTAGTATAGATGGCATATTGGCTTTATATATTACTGTAAAATCTGCAGTTTTTAAACCTCTATCTTTCGCAGTACTATCAATTACCTTTATTGCATCTACTAAGTTTTCTTGAACGTATTTTGCTGCATTCTTTGAATTTGTACTTGCATTACTTGCTGTGTAGGTTTCTGTTCCTCTTGCGCTGTTAAAGTATGATAGATATGCATTTGCATGTATTGATAATAATAAAGCTTTTGGTTTGTTTTGATTTGCCCAGTATGTGTTTGCTAGAGTTGCTCTTTTTGTAAGTCCTATTTCATCTTTACCTTGTGGTGATGGATTTGTTAGGTATACGCTTATATTATGATCTTCGCATCTTTTTTTAAGTTTATATTGCATTTGATTATTAAAGTCCCACTCTTTGAATGTACCATCTGGTGATTGTTTTCCTGATACATATTCATTATGACCACTATCTATAATTATTAATTTATCCATTTTTTCACCTCCTACATATATTATAGAAGGATTTACTGACAAAGTTTCCTAGTTTATGTTAAAAATTTGCATAAAAAATTCGCTTCGCTCATGTCGCCAACGACTTTGTCCGTTGCTCAAAATGTTTTTTACGCTCAATAATAGTTATGTTGATACACCTATATCATAGAGTTTATCTACAGAATTTGATACAATATAATTTCCTTAAGCGTAAAAAAAGCCTAGCAATTTCCGAGTTAGCTAGGCTATACAAAAGTAACGACTAAGTATTAAGTACCTCTCAGCATTTATAATTATTTCCTCTTTATTTTAAGTTTATACATTGTATTTATATTATTTTATATTGTTTTAACAGTTCTACTCTTTGTTTTCCTATACTTATACTACCATATGCTGCTTTCCCTATATTTTGAGGTATCCCTTTTTCATTAACATAAGATATTACCCTTTGTGTCCATGCTATTGGAAGTAAGTACGGTTTCTTATTTAGGTATGTATACCTTCCTTTCAAATTCAATACACTTGGAAATAAGGCTGCTTTAAATGTAGATTTATGAGTTTTAATTTCTCTGTTATTAACTGCATCTAAGGTTATTAAACTACTTTGTTTTCTCTCCATAGAACTAGATCCAAATATCCCAGCATCTAATATGTCTTCAAGAAGTGCTCTTGAATCAACATTATTATAATCATACCAATCTGGATATTGTATTAACATTTTATCTAATCCCAAATATAATTCTCCTATATTAAGTAAATTAAAAACAAAGTAATCATACTTAATCTTTTTTAGGTTTTTCCATAGATAATCCCAGTCAATTTCTTTGCTATTGCACTCTATAAACTTTACAATGTCACAAACTTGCCTTATACCTACTCCTCCATGTAAAAAATGTTTGGTAGTATGATTTATTAAATACATTAAATTCATTGTTTCTGGAAATGTATATACTACTCTACCTTGTACATTAACATGTATGCTCTTATTAAAGCAATCTTTATAAAAAGCATTAAATATATTAACATGTTCTTCTTCATTTTCATTAAATAGTGTTTTATGAACTTCTATCATAAGTCTTGAGCTTGTACAAATATATGCAACTACATCTTTATTTTCAATATCAACACCATCTATAATCTTCATATTATTTTCAGTTAATATTTTATGGCATAGTTCAAAATCTTCTTTCTTTACTAAAATATCTTCATCAGAAGAGATTCTACTATCTGGAAAAGGGTATATATTTCTACAAGTTATACCTTTTACTACTATAGGTTTTATATTATTATCTAAAAAATTTTTGTATATATCTAAAAACCTTTCACTTCTTTGTATTTGATTTATTTCTTGAGCCATGGCTTGTCTTTTCCATAGTTGAATTTCATTAATAGACTTATCTATACTATCAATTAAATTTATACCTTCATAAATTAGTGGTAGTATATTATGAGTTTTGATAATTTATATATTTTCTCTATACTTAATTCTTTTATATCATACTTATTCAAACCATATTTTTCATTATGTATTGCTATATTTAAAACTTCTAATAAGTATTTATAATCATTATTAATCATTAAAAATCCACCACCATTTTCTCTACTTCTTTTGAAGTTACTTCAGTTACTTTACATTGAGATATTTTATATACTTTATCACACATTGTAAGTACACTTGGCCTATGTGTTGTTACTATACATGTTCTGTTATTATTCATTTCCATAATATTTTTTAATACTTTTCTTTCAGTTGCTACATCTAATGCTGATGTTGCCTCATCTAACAACAATATAGGAGAATTTCTAAGTAACGCTCTTGCTATAGATAGTCTTTGATTTTGACCTTCTGAAAAACCATTACCACGTTCTCCAATTCTACTATTTATTCCATTTGGAAGTTTTTTTATAAAATCGTATGCACATGATATTTTCAGAGCTTCTATTATTTCTAAATCTGTAGCTTCTGGTTTTACCATTCTCATATTTTCTGCTATAGTTCCACTAAACATTGTTTTTTCTTGTGGTACATATGCCATAAGCTTTCTTGTACTTGCTGATATATTACAACTTCTATTACTTTTATCTTTTATAATTGCTTCTCCATCATTTATATTTAATAGACCTAATAATATTCTCATCATAGTGGTTTTTCCTTCACCTGATGGTCCTACTAAAGCTACTATTTCACCTGAATTTGCACTTATATTTGCATTTTCTAGTACTAATACGTTTTTATTGGAGTAACTAAAGTTTACATTTTTAATTTCTATGTCTAATCCACTTTCATTAATTGTTTTATATAATTCGTCTACTAATTTTTCATCTTTTATAATTTCTCTTGGTAGTTCAGATACTTCCATTATTCTACCAGCTGATGTTGTTGCCCCTATTGCTGATGGTACTAAGTTTATTAATGATGAGAATGAACTAGAAAGTTTTCCAGATAGCTGTAAAAATAAAGTCATTGTACCGTATGTTATATGACCACTCCATAACCTATATACACCCCATCCAAAGCATGCATATGATACAAATGTTCCTATAAATGACATAAATGATGATGTATATATTGAAAATTTATTGTATCCCAAACTTACATCAGCATAATTCTTTTGAACACATCTTAATTTATCCGAGAATATATCCATTAAATTAAATGCTTTTATTGATTGTAAATTTTGAAAAGTTTCTTCATTAAATGACATAACTTCACTGCTTGCTTGTCTAATTTCTTGATTAAATTTTCTCATTTTTTTCATTAATATTTTAGATATTATTATTGATACTGGTGCACTTAGCATTGCTATTACTGCCATAGTTGTGTCATAGTATAGTATTACACATAATGTTGATATAAATTGAATCGATTTTGTTATTAGGTTTGGTATCCATCCTAGTACACTTGTTGCTACTGTATTTGTATCATTTGTTAACCTATTTAATAAGTCTCCGCTATGGTATGTGTTCATACTTTCCCAATCTATGTTTATTATCTTATCGTAAATATCCTGCTTTATTTCATTTCCTACCTTTATATTTATTTTTGCTGATATCCTATTTGATATTGCCGTTATTATTATATTTCCTATTGCCATTAATATTATTATCAATATTATTATGCCTATTTTACTAGAATCTTGTTCTGTTACCGCATCTATTAGATATTTTGATCCTACGTTTGATGATAAACTCATTAGCGTTGCTACTATCCCTAGTATTATATATATACCTATATCTAATTTATACTTTTTAATGTATACATACATCCATTTTAATTCCAATTGAATTTCATTTATTATATGATTACTATCTTTATATCTAAACTTTTTAAACATTATTTCGCCCTTAATCTCTATAATTTTCTATATTATTTATAATAATTTATCATTTATCCTCTATTTTCCTTCTTTTTCTCCTTAAATTATAAAAAAACTATAGGATATATATTATTTTTACAAAAAAAAGTCAGAATAATTAATCCTGACATTTTTACTAATATTGTAAATCAACTATTATAATGTCGCTATCATCAATAGAGTAATGATTCGCAATACCTCCTGCTGATTCACCTGATTTTATATTTTCTAGTCTTATCCTATAAGTTATGCCTCCTGGTAAATCTTGTGTAAATATCCTTTGCTTATAGTATACATATGCTACAGATATATTTTTACCAGATATGTTTTGTAATTCTATTATTCCATCTGTAGAATCTATCTTTACTTGATCTTCCATTAAAGATATACTTTCTCTTTCAGCAACTATATTATCACTATAAGTATATGAGTTATTTTCATTAAATAACTTATTACTTTTTTCTAATACAATAATTGAACTATTTGAAGGAACTGATGAAAATTCAAATTCTAATTCTTCATTGTTACTATCCTTAAGCTTTAAATTTCCATATTGTATAAATCCATCAGATGTATTTTTAACTATAATACCTATAACATTTTTAGATGTATTTTCACTTCCATCCTCTAAAAAGTCTCCATCATATTTTATAATCTTTTCTATACTTAAATTAGCATTAGGTACTTTATATGGGAAACTACTTACACTATCACTTTTGATTTTATTACCTTCACTTGTATCTAATTCCATACTTTTTATTTCAACTTCGTTATTGCTAATATTATCTATATTACTTACAATCTCCTCTGTGTCACTTAATTCTTCATTACTTGATTTAGAACTATTTATATTTATTTCATTAGACTTTGAACTACTTATGTTTAATTGATTGTTCTTATTTTTACTTGTACTGGTATATACCTTTCCGCCTATAATTACTACTGATAAAACACATATAGCTGAAATAACACACACAAAGTATTTTTTACTCATTCTATAACCCCTTAAATTATTTAATTATATTAGAACTTCTCAGTTTATCTAAAAACTCACTACAATCCTTACTTGCAGTTTCATAGTCTATATCATATTTTTCTGTAATTAAATTTATAAGTTCATCTTCATCCTTTACTTTATCAGCATGATCCCATATAAATCTACCTACTTTATTAATAGTTATTAATCCATTAAAATTGTTTACAGTATTCCCTACTGGAACTAATATAGTTTCCCCTAAAATATCCCTAGTAATAAATTCATTTTTATTTATCATGTCAAACTCCTTCTCCCTAAATAATTTATATTACTTCAACTTTTCTTTCCATTTCTTTTAGAACTTCATTCATCATTTCACATACATAATTCGGCGTTCCATCTAATTTTCCAGTTTCTGTTACAGCCATAGCTGGACAAGATATACACATAAATTTCTTAGAACAATTTAAGCATTTAATTGATGTTCTAATTGAATCTACTTCTTTTACAATTTGCTTCCATGCATCTTTAAAATTCATATTTTTAAATGGATATGATGCTGGATAATTCATCATTCCACAACACTGCATCTTCCCATCCCAAGAAATCCAAAATGAACTTTTTCCAGCCCTACATGCCATAGTATTCCCATTTATATTTGTACATCCATATCTACTTTCAAAAAACTCTACTCCATTTTTACATCTATTAGCTTTTGCTTTAAAATCGTCTACTCCAAGGCTAAGTATGTCATTTTTCACAAAATTTATACCAGCTTCTTTTGCTGTGAATCTACCTAAATTGCTACCTATAGAATCATTGTCTCGTCTTACAGGTGGATACATATACGAACTTACTTGTAAAACTAATTTTTTTTCATTTGCAAACTTATGTATTTCTTCTAAATCATGTATATTAAACGGTGTTAAACTGCAGTTTAATTTAATCTCTACACCTATTTCTAATAACATATCTATTGCTTTAGATACTTTATCAAATCCCCTTGAATCACCACATAATTTCTCATAAGTCTCATTTGAAGCACCATATAATGTTATATTTATTCTACTTGGAGGACTTTTTGAAAGCCATTCTATAGTAGAATCATTAATTAGTGTCCCATTAGAATTTATAGATATAATGAATCCTATATTTTTAAGTTCTAAATATAAGTCCTTAAAATTAGGTATAGAAAATACTTCTCCACCAGTTAATAATAAATATAGTAAACCTTCTTCTTTTGCTTGTTTAGCTATTTCTAGCCATTCATTATTACTTCTAAGATTACCTACATTATCCATCTCTGACTTAGTCATCTTTATATAACACATCTTACAATCTAAATTACATAACGGAGTTAATTCAAATGTACCATTAAGCGGAGTTCTTTCTCTCGATGCCTTATAAAATAATCTATTATTAATATTTATCTCTTTCCTATTCGCTAGCATTTAACATCCCCCATTCTAACATATTCTTAAGCGTATAAACTGCATTCTCATCTGGTGTACATTCAAGCATATATACAGGTATTTCTTGCACTAATTTTAAAATAGTATCTACCACTGGAGTAGTAAATTTTTCATACCAAAAACTTAAAGTAGTTTCACTATAAATGTATTTAAATGCATCTCTTGAACTTAACTTTTTAACCTTATTTTCATTTCCTTGTCTTATAACTACAATAGCACCTATTTCCGTAGAATTATTTTTAAATATATTATCTTCCCCCGAAAATGGCAATCCATATGAAAACCACTTATTTTCAATATTTCTAATTCCCGAGCGATCTCCATTGATTATTTCAGCATCTTCATACTTCTCCCATAATCTTGCTTGAGTTGATTTTCCAGTACCTGATGGTGCAGTAAATATAATACATTTGTCTTTGTATTTTATCTGTGAAGAGTGCAATATAAATGTATTAAATAAACTTAGTGATTGCTCTAATTGAATAAATTTAAATACATGTATGGCTTTAGTAAAATAATTATCTTCATTAATATAATAATAACAAGTGCTCTCATTTAATTTATCTGTATCTTGCACTATTAGTCCATGAGGCTTTTCTCTTCTAAATTCTCTAAATTCTTTATAAATTTTATTATTTTCAATAAACACAGAATTTTGCTCTTCAGTAAATACTTTATTTGTGTGATATTTTAAGAATTCATCTTTTTTTTCAAATTTATATACAACATCATAATTTTCATTATTATCAATAACAAAATCTATAAAATTATCTCCTAAGTTATATTCAAACGGTGTTTCTACTCTAAAATTTACACCACATATACTAAATATTTTCTTTATCATATCTAATGTCCTTTTATTTTAATGTAATCTAAAAGGCTGACTAAAATAATAGCCAACCTTTTTATTTTATGATCCAAATGCAGCTAAAGAACTATCTGTTGAGTTATAGCAGTATTCATCTTCTGGTGTAGCAAAGCAATCATCATTATTTGATGTGAAAATTTCATACCCTAAATTTTCATCATATATAGGTTTATCTGATTGACAAGAACCTAAGTAAAATAAATTTGTAGACTGTTCACACTTTGCTATATGCTCTGCCATACTAAATTCTTCAATCTCTACAACTGGTTTTTCATATTTTTCTTTCATAATCGTCACCACCCTTTGTTATACTACATGCAGTTCATAATCCTTCTCAATAGACATTAATTCGACACTATTGTAGAATAATCCTCTAATTTAAAACTATTAAATATTTCATATTCATTTGATATACTAGTTACCTTTAATTTCGTAAGTGACAACATTCCTTCACTATTGTTAGTAATAGTTATACTTCCATCAGAATTAATTGAGCTTGTTATATCGTAATACATATCAACTGTTGATTTAAGTGATAATTTACTACTATTAATATCTAAATTTAATTCTTTACCTTCTGTAGCCTTAGCTCCAATTTGAACTTTAGCTCCCTCTGGTAATTCATTTAGTTTAAATGTTATTTTTTGACCTTGTTTTAAATATATTTCATTTTTAGGACCTTCATTTGTATACTTAGTAGTATCTGATGTTGTTTCTCCTCCATTTGTATCTATAAATACAACACCATTTATACTTTCATCTGATGATCCTACTCCATCTACTATTAACTTGTCTCTTAATTCCACTACCTTTGCATTAGCTTCATTATCTGTTTGATAAGCATTGTTAGCTTCTTCACTTTGTGTTTCATCTAATGGATTATATATTCTTACTCCATCTAAATAGAAAATATTTCTTGGTATAGCATTTGTGCCCTTAACGGCAGTTAAAACTACTGTATATTCTCCGTATTCTAAATCGGTTATATTAAATATAGGTATATTGTAAAGTTCTTTTCCTTCTTCCTTATATAAAGTATCAATTACTGAATTTGTCAGCCTATTAGCTGAAATTAATTCTGTACCTTTATATACTTGAGCTCTAACTCTTCCTGTTTTATTTGAAGTTCTACTGTATATTTCACACCCAGTTCCTTTAAATGTAAATGTTGCAGTTTCAGAATTTGTTGTAGCCTCAATATAATGTGATGACCCGTTACTATCTGTAGTATTTTCACTATATGAGCTATCATATCCATATGGATAATCCTTGCCTATAGTTCCATCGTCTTGGCTACCATTACTACTTGTACCGGTTACTTTCCAATTTGATGAATATTGAATTCCATCTATTCCATTAGAGTTAGTAAAATCATCTTCATAATAAACACTAGTTGCAGGTATCATAGTAATATTACCTGTTTTTGAATTCTTATCATCATTGTATTTTACAGAATATGTAGCTCTATCTATTCCATTCATAAATTTATTAAGTGTATATGTTACATTGTTATTATCTTTTTTAGAAATAGTTCCATAGTTAGTTATATCATCTAACATTGATACACTATCTAATGTTCCACCTCTTAAGAAATCATTGTTTGTTACATTTATGTCTATTGGCTTACCAAAATCAAGAACTACTGCATCATCATTTAATACTGGTTGTAATACATTTTCACAAGTAAATGTATATGTATATCCTTGATTTGATGTATTTATATTTAATTCTGGACTTGAATTATTGCTACCAGTTGTAGTATTTCCACCTACTTGCCCTACCGTCCAGTTCTTTTCATAGTCATCATTATTCTCTGTTACAACATATTTACCTTGACTTGGATTATAGAATCTGACTGTTTGTCCAGCTTTTAATGTAAATTTACCATTTGCATCAGTAGCTAATTGTTTATCTGCATCTATTTCTGTATTACCTTCATATAATTGGTAAGTTGCATTTGCTAAAGCACTTCCGTCTTTTGTTATTGTAAAATCAAATACTTCAGATTTAACAGCTGCAATTTCCTCTTGAGTTAAATCACTTATTGTATCATCAAATTTCTTGCTTACTTCTAATGTATTTTGTTGTGGTAAATTAAACTTAATCTTACAATTTGAAGCGGCTCTTCCACGCTCTAAATAAAATACTTGTAATGTATGAGCTTTAGTTTTATCAAATTTATCTAAAGAACCTACACCTAATATTTCATATAGATTTGTCTTAGTTGATGCACTAGATTGTGTTCCTTGTGTTTTACCACTATTGATTCCTGATAATGTTCTTGGATTTATTACTTCACCAGTTGCAAAGTTTATTGAACCAGATGTTGCATCATGTATACCACCTATATCAAGAACTAATTTACCATCTATAAACACCCATACATCATCATCACCAGAGAATTCAAATTTAATATCATCTGTTCCATTTATTTTTCCATCTTCTGTCATAAAAAAGTTTACTGACATATTCATACCAAAGTGATAGTTTCCAGTGCCTGAATTTCCTGTGTTAAATGGATAGAATCCTTTTCCAAATCCACTAACTGAAAATCCATTTCCATTATAATTTAGAGTTGTATTGCTAGCTCCTTTTCCATTCGCAAAATAAACATTCTCTTTTGAGCTATCAAATTCATAATATCCTGTTGAGGAATCATATCTAAATGGCATTTTTACGTTTGTATATGTACTCTTAGCAGTGTTATTATCTGGATCAAATATACCTGCTTCTGGATAATTAAATTGTATTTTTCCTGTTGATGAATCTAATTCATTTTTAACTAAACCTGTAATGGCACTTACTCTTAGATTACTACTGTTTGAATTAGCATTCGCACTCCAACGATTCCAATACTTATTCGTTATGCTAGTACCTGATATCCATGTCGTGCTACTTCCAGTATTAAAATAAATACCTTGTAAATTATTAGTTTCCAAATTTTTAGTAGCCTGATTAAATGCACTACTATCATAGCTAGTTCCATTAGAATTAGAAGTCCCATACCTATACATAGTTACTGGGAAATAAGATAACTCACTTGCTTTAGAATCTGTTTCTAACACTTGAGTTTCGTTAGTTGAGTTACTTTTACTTGATGTGTTTTTTTTACTTGATGTTAACTTATTAGTTAGTTTTGAAATTGCTCCCCCAAGACTTAATGCATCTGCTTGTACCGGATTAATAAATATAAATGTACTTATCAAGCATAACGATGTCATTAAACTAAATATTTTTTTGTACTTACTCATAAAATCCCCCTTCTTTTGTTTTTCTTTATAGATATTTAATTTCCGTATTTTGAAATTAAATTATCTCACTCTAAATTTCCCACTTAATCTCTTTATAGATGTATATAATTTAAATATATAAAATCTAAATGGCCTTAATAATGTCCATATGTATACTAAACATCTATTTATTAAATTATTTCTATCAACTTCTTTTCCTTTTATAATTGACTTCTTTACTACAGCTATAACCTGTGTAAACTCTACAAGCTCTAGGCTTACCTGCGCATCACCATTCATAATAAATGCCTTATCATTTATTATCTTAAAAATTCTATGCAATACATATTCATCCGATTTTCTCTTAATAAAGACTATATCCCCTCTTCTTAATTTGTATCCTCTGGGAGATTCTAAAATAACAGAGTCACGATTATTTTTTAAAAATGGATTCATGCTATATCCGCTCACTCTAAGAATACATTCTCCTCCATTATCTATAATCGCTTCTATAATTGGTACAATATCTTTTCCTTTAAATATATGCTTCGAGTTTAAATTTGATAAAATTTATACCACCACTTTTACTCATATTTTATAATTATTTATTTTTTTATTATATTAACTTAATAATCCCTTCTCAATACATAATGAGTGTAATATATACTACTTTTAAGTAACATCAAAGTATTATTTAAATTATAAATTTTCATAATTTTAGTTATCATATATTTTTATTTCATATTATCTTTGCTAAATTTTCACTTATTTTATATGTATCTACTAATTTACTCATTATTGTGTATATTTCTTTATCATTTCCAATATCTGTACATACTTTAAGTTTTTTTAATGCTTTACTTAGTATGCTATAATTTATATCAATTGGATTTCCTATATAAATTTTTTTATTATCTGTACTCCTAAGCCCTTCCTCTTCCATTAATAACTCTTCATAAAGTTTTTCGCCCGGTCTAAGGCCTGTAAATTCAATATTTATATCAATTCCTGGTTCAAACCCACTTAAAGTAATAAGATTCTTAGCTAAATCTAAAATCTTTACAGGTTCACCCATATCAAGTACAAAAATCTCTCCACCTTTAGCCATTGCACCTGCTTGCATAACTAGTGAAACTGCTTCTGGTATTGTCATAAAAAATCTTGTTATATCTGGATGAGTTACCTTAACTGGACCACCTTCTTCTATTTGCTTTTTAAATAATGGTATTACGCTCCCATTACTACCGAGTACATTTCCAAACCTAACTGCAACAAAGTCAGTACTACTTATTTTATTCAAACTTTGAATTATCATCTCACAACATCTTTTAGTTGCACCCATTATGTTAGTTGGATTAACAGCCTTATCAGTTGATATAAGTACAAATTTTTCTACATTATACTTACTTGATTTTAACGCAACATTAAGTGTTCCAAATATATTATTTTTTACAGCTTCACAAGGACTATTTTCCATTAAAGGAACATGCTTATGAGCAGCTGCGTGAAATACAACTTGAGGATTATAATTCCTCATTATTCCATCGATTCTATTCTCATCTCTTACAGATGCTATAATTACATCTAAGCTTAAACTATTACCATACTTTGTTATAAGTTCTTGCTGAATTTCATATGCATTATTTTCATATATATCTAATATTACTAACTTTTTAGGTGAAAATTTAGAAATTTGCCTACATAGTTCTGATCCTATAGATCCACCTCCACCAGTCACCATAACTGTATTTCCCTCTAAATATCCACTTATTTCTTCTAAATTAATTTTTACAGGATCTCTACCAAGTAAATCCTCTATATCTACATCTCTTATTTTCTTTATATCTACTTTTCCATCTATAATCTCATAAATACCTGGTATTGTTTTTATCTTACACTTAGTATCTTTACAGTATTCGATTATTCTTACTTTTTCTTGTTTTGGTATATTCGCTATACTAAATATTATTTCTTCTATATTATGTTTCTCTACAATCTCTTTTATTTGATGGCATGTCCCTAATATAGGAACATTGTAAATATTTTTACCTATCTTTTTTACATCATCATCAACTATGCATACAGGTAACTTTTTTAAATTTAGATTCTCATAAAGTTCTTGAATAATTAATCTTCCTGCGCTTCCAGCTCCGACAATTAAAACTCTCGTAGACGTATGAGACTTATTCATACTCATATAAGAAGACATTCTCCTGATTCCTCTATAGCTAACTCTTGAGCTCACTGTCATAACAACTAACATTAAGCTATTTACTGTATAAAATAGTGAATTAAAGTTGTAACCTAATATTATATTTCCTATTGAAACATATACCACGCAAAGTAAACCTGATATTAGTATATTAGATATTTCTTTTTCTCCTCCATAGTTCCAAAGGCTGCTATAACAACCCCTTTGAAAAAGAGATAAAATATTCGCAACTATATATACAACTACAGGAACTATTGAATTCCCATAATCATATGATTTAGTTATTCTTTGAGATAAAAAAAATACAATTATTGTAATTATTATATCTACAATAACTAATAATACTTGTCTAGCCTTATATATATCTAAACGATTATGGATATGTGTCTCTTCATTTTTTAACTTAAACTCCAAATTAATCAACTCCAAACTATTCCAACTTTATTTAAGCTCTTCTTTTATTTTTAAATAACCTAAATTTTCTATCATCTTCATAGTCGTAATATCCATAATAACTATAACTCTTATACTCATTTGTTTTAAATTTATTTAATACCACACCAATTATATTTGCATTAACTTTTTCAAGCCTATCCTTAGTAACTTTTACTTGTGATTTTTCAGTTTCTTTAGATGCTGCAACAACAACAGTTCCATCTACGTATTGCGCTATTATACATGCATCATTTACTCTACCTACAGGTGGAGAATCTATTAATATATAGTCATATTTTTCTTTTAAGTACTCTATTAATTTTTTCATTTTTGATGACTGTAATAATACTGCTGGATTGGCTTTAAAAGTTCCGCTACATAATATATCTAAATCACCATCTTTTTGTACACATATTTCAAGTTCTTTATTCTCATAGATTATATCTGATAGACCTTTAGTATTTTTACTTAATCTAAAATACTTGTTTATACTTTGTTTTCTAAAGTCACAATCTATTACTATAGTTTTTTTATTGTCTAATTCAGAGAAACACCTAGCTATATTTGCTACTGTTGTAGTTTTTCCTTCATTCATCTCTGAACTTGTAATTAAGATTGTCTTTATATTTTCATCTACTGTTAAAAATGTTCTTATTCCCCTATAAGCTTCATTTATTTCATAGTTTCCGTCATTATATTTTGCTACGTTATCGTATCTAGATACATCATTTTTCTTTTTATTAAACATAATAATCCCCTCTTTATTTATACTTCTTCAGCCGTTCTTATTTTCGAAGATGATGATTTTACTTTACCTTTTGATTTTCCGCTATCATAAGGTATCATTCCTATCATAGGCACTCCCCAATATTTTTCTACATCATCAGGAGTTACGACTTTATTATCTAATACTTCCATAAGTAAAGCTACAAATATTGCAATTACAAGACCTGCTAATGTATATTTAGGTAAAGTTGTATCAAGTCCTTTACTTACTAAAGTTGGCTCTGTTGCTTCAAATAATAATTCTACACAGTCTAAGCCTATTACTCTTTGTAATTCATTATTAAAAGCTTCTGGTATTGCATTTGCTACTTTTTGAGCTATTTGAAAATCTGTGTTAGTTACCGTTATGTCTATAAATTCAGGTATTTTTTCTTGTGGTACCACACTTATATTTCTTGATAATGATTCAGGTGTCATGTTTAAGTCAAGATTTTGTATAATTTCAAGCAATGCTCTTTTTGATGTTGCTAAGCTAGAATATGATGTCGCTATATTTTGATTTAAGTTTGAATTTGATATTGAATTCATAAATATTGACTGATTATTTGATTCTTCGCCTTCAGTTTCTTTATACGCTTTCATGTTGTTTATTCTTACTGATACTGTTGACTTAAATACTGGTACGTAAGATTTATCTCTTTGGTATGTTAAATATGCTCCTCTTCCTATACAAAGTAGTAAGATTATTATTACTGCTATTTTTCTTCTTTTAAATATTTCCAAATATTCTCTAATATTTATACTTTCTTGCATTTTATCCCCCTATATTTTTTCCCTTTATTATATAATTCTATGATTAATTTTATCAGTCTAATGTATCCAAAGTAAATTATGCTAAGGTTGTACTTTTTTATTTTTAAATATACTACTTTAGTATTATATTTAAAAATAAAAGATAATAAAAAACCGATTCATAATAGTTGGATATTACTACGAATCGGTTAATCATAACTAAATTGCATTATTTATAAAAATTTTAACTCTAAACAATACTTTCCATATATAATATCTATCCATGAAGTAAAGTAAAGAGTATAAACTTTCTATTAATTTATCTTTGTATTTCATATTAGATTTTAAGATATATTTAAAAGGTATTCTAATACTATCTAATATTTTATAATTTTGGATATCTTTCTCACTATCAAATATAATTCTATACATGCTATTTTTTTTCACCCTTATAAATTTAATTACTATAGAGATATAATTTTTATTCTTATATTTATCAATATTTGAATACATTGATTTTACCATCTTAAGTTCTTTTTGTAATAAATCATAATCACTCGCTTTATATGATAATGAGCCACTTACAATTCTCCAGTAGTATAATTTTTCATATGTAACCACTAACTTATCTATATATCTTAGTATATTAAACTTAAATATGGTATCTTCTCCATATTGCAAAGATTCATCGAACTTGATATTATTTTTTTTAATTATCTCAGAATCTATAATTCCACCCCATATTGTTCCTGAGTATAATAAACTATTCAAGCTATCATATGATATATCATAAACTGTATAATCACATGCTTTATCTCCTGATAAAACTAGTTCTTTTTTTCTTTCATATCCTCCATATACTATTTTGTAATTATTACGCTCTGCAATATCTACTAGTATTTCAAGAGAATTTGACTTTATCATATCATCAAAATCTAAGAAATATATGTACTTTCCTTTTGATAATTCAATACCTAAATTTCTACTATTTGATACACCTTTTCTCTTATTTTTAGTAATTATTTTATAATTACATTTTGATTTTTAATATATCTTTAGCAATACTTAAACTATTATCTTCACTGTTATCATCAATTATAATAATTTCAAAATTTTTATAGGTTTGTTTTATACATGATTCTAAACATTCTTTAATATATAATTCAACATTATACATTGGGATTATAATACTTACTATTGGATTCATTCATCTCCTCCATAATATATCTTAATCAATATAAATAACTTATAATGTTACACTCTTTGGCTTAGTAACTTTTGCTATTTTTAGTATTATACTAAGTATATATTTAAATTCACTTGATCTATAAAATATAATTAAATATATTATATTAGGAATGCTAACACATACTATTCCCTTTACAACTAAAGACATAAAATCATTAGCTATATCTATTAAGTTACAAATATTAGTTGTGACTATCCCCGCAATTATAGTCAAAAATATATAATAAACATACTTTTTAAAATATGCTTTAACTGGCTTGTTAAAAACATCTTTAAAAACTATTTTAGGTTGAATTCTTAAAGGTATTAGTATACTACTAATAGTAGTTCCCATAAATATTCCTGAAAGTCCCCAATATTTAACAAGTATTATAGACGCTACTAGATTTATTGCTGATTCTATAAGAGGTTGATACTTATCTTTATCATAAATACCTGCTTTCTGTTTAAATGTTCCTATAGAATTTCTAAGACCTGATATATAAAAGTTAATCAATATTACTATTAATGTTAATTTATCAAGAAGCAATCCTCTTCCAAAACACCAATCTATAAATGGCTCTAATAAATTATATAGAGATATTGCACAAAATGAATATATCCAAAAATTTATTAAATACATTACATTAAAAATTTCATAAATTTTTTCTTTACATTCAGTAGCTATTAAATTACCTATACTATTTCCCATACCATTTAATAATGGTGTTAATAGCGATGCTAATTGAGATATAACCATTGTATAATTTGAATATAATCCTACTGTATTTATATTAATAAATGTAGATATCAATAGATTATCTGTTCCAAATACACAGTATCCTCCTATATTATGTAAAAATATAGCCTTTACATTCGTTACTAAGTTTTTCTTAGTATCTTCATCTACATGATAATTATCTTTTGTATTAATATATTCATATCTATCACTTACAATTTTTCCATTATATATATTTTGAAGAATAAATATGCCTAAATCTATTAGTAAGTATAAGATATAATTTTTAGTTAATTTTAATATTACTATCTTCGTAAGTGTTGTAATTATATTAAATATAAGATTATATTTCGCTATTATATATCCTTTTTGATCTGCATTTATCAATGACCATTTATGTGCATTTAAATATGAAATAACATTTTTAACAACAAATATAAAATATACAACTCCTATAAATGGAACTGTAGTTCCACCTTTTATAAATCTACCCAATGCTACGTACATTACAGTACTTAATATAAATATAACTATTGCTAAAATGCCATATAGTTTTTTATATAATTGAACTAGAGCAATTACTTTATTGGTATCATTTTCAGCTAACGGTTTATATAAATTGTATACTATACTTGTTCCAATTCCTCCCTCTACTAAACTTAGCATAGATAATATACTAGTTAGTAATCCATTAACTCCTAAATATTCGGTACCTAAACTATTAATAAATACCATCCTAGATAAGAAACCTAGTATAATAATCACTATTTGTGTAATTATACTTACATACATATTTTTTATAGAATTTTGTATCCTCATATCCCCATACCCTCTGTCTTAATATTTAGAATTTTATTTAATACGATTTTTTATAAGCAAATAAGCCAATGAGTATAACCTTCTATCAACCAATATTTTTATATATTTATAAAGTCTAATTTTATCTTTATTATATTCAATAAAATCACAAAATTCTTTGTCACTACATAGATGCTTTAATATATTATTTCTCTCAATTTTACTCATATTATTTTCTTCAAATATAATTTTTTCAAAAACTATTTTATAATGTTCTAAAAACCATATTTCTATATAATCTTTAAGTTCTTCATTATATTTTATTAGTCGAAGTAACTTGTTCATCTCATAATGAGAAGATGATACCTCATATACTAAGTCATTTTTATTTCTTTTTTGTATTCCACCCTTACCTCTTTCTCCTCTATAGTGATACTTTATATCTTTAGATAAATACATAGATTTAGTATTCTGTAAGAATTTCAAATTAAAGCAAAAATCTTCAAAGCATACCATATCTGTATCGAATTTCAAATTATTATTTCTAATTATTGAAGCGTTATATAGCTTTGCGCAAGGAGATAAAAATGGACTTTTTATAGACTCTATAATATAATCTAGATACTTATCAAAATCTTCTTTTTTAATAAAAATCTCTTCAGATACTCCACTTACTTTATCTTGTATCTTTTTCCCATTAGTATATTCCTCTCTGTATACTCCAGAGTAAATAATATCAGCATTACTATCTTTTATCTTACTATATAATTTTTCAATACAATCACTTTCAATCCAATCGTCGCTGTCACAAAACATTATATAATCTCCTGTAGATTCTTTAATTCCTAAATTTCTAGCAGAAGATACTCCTTGATTTTTCTTATGTATAAGTATTATCCTTTTATCTTTAATTGCATATTCATCACATATTTCTCTACTTTTATCGGTTGAGCCATCATTTACTAGTATCACCTCTATATCTTCAAAGGTTTGAGATAATATAGAATCTATACAGCACTTCAAATCCCTTTCAGCATTGTATATAGGAACTATAATGCTTACTTTTGTCTTACTCATAACTTCTCCCATCTATACAATTTCTTATATTTTTATAACTCGATTAATAGCTACTTTAATCAAGGATTTTGTATCATACTTTCTCAAAACATTATATTTTCTCATTAGCATATATTGCCTTATACCTGATTTTATATCTTTATACTGCATGGATATATCAAACCTATCAACTATATATTTTTTATAAAACATATTAAAGTACATTTTTCTATCTTTATCAGTCATAGAAATACTATCTAAAGTATTTTTTACTATGTCTAAATGTTCATTACATCTTTTTATTTTCTTCTCTTTACTGTCATCTCCTGTAGACATACTATTTTTATAAATAATATAATTATATAAAGGTTCATCTAAAAAACCTCTTTTATACTTATAGTAAACTGGTAGTAACATCTGCCAATTTTGACCTCGTCTTGCTGGATATATCTCTCGTTTTGGATTTACATCTAAAAAAACTTCTGATCTTACCATATGGCATCCGCAGCAAAATATAGATTCTGACTTAAGGTGATGCTCAAACTGATATTCATCTTCATGGTGTTTAAATTTATCTGTTATCTTGTATATAACTGTGCTTAAATCATCTTCATTATATACATTAGCATTAGTTGTAACGCATCCATATTCTTTATATTTTTCAAGAAATTCAACTTTTTTTTCGACTGATTGAGGATGAAAGAAATCATCTGCATCAGCCCAACATAGAAAGTCACCTTTAAAATGCTTAAGACCTGTATCTATAGCTCCACCTAATCCTTTATTTTCTTGATATATATATATTAATTTCATACCTTCATTTTTAAACTTATATTCATATGAAAGTACTATACCTTCTGTATTATCTATTGATCCATCATTTACAAATATCAACTCTATATTTTTATAAGTTTGATTTAATACCGAATCTAAATAACGAGATACTACTTTTTCTCCGTTATAACATGGAGTTATAATACTAACTAATTTATTACTCAAACTTTATCACCCCTAAGCTATCTCATTATTTGCTCAATTTCATTTCTTGCTAAAAGTCCTCTTTTTTTGTAATCTGGCATGAACTTATTTAAGTGATCTCTTATATTATCTTTTCTATCATAAATCCATTTAAATGACTCTACTAAATCATTATCTTTTTTTAAACTTTGTACTGGAAGTACATAGTTTTCATATGTCCCAAATATATCTTTTGCTATTCCTCTTGCTTTAACTGAATATCCTATCACCAATGTAGGTACACATGTAGAGTAAGCTGCTATTGTAGCATGAGTTCTCGCTCCAATAAATAATTTACAGCGACTTATATAGCCCTTTAACTCCATACAATTACAATCATCTATCATAATAACTCTATCAGTTTTTTTGAATTTATCATATAATGCTCTAAGTGGTTCTCTATCATCATTCGACTCCCATATAACATGTGGTATTAATGCGATATTTGAAGTCGTATTTTTTAAAATATAACTTATTAGATTTTCATAGTTTTTCATTGTTATACCTTCGTATGTTTCTTTTCTTATAATTAAAGGACTTAAATTAATTCCAATTGTATCATTTTCCTTGAACCCACATGGTAGGTCTAACTCTAACTTATCTAAATTAAATGCGGGATCTGGATACAACTTAGTATTTTTATTAACCTTATTTAAAGCTTCGTAAGATATACTTTCTCTAGTAACTATTAGTGAATATGATTCTATATCTTTTGCTATTTTAGGTTCTTCCATTAACTTTGGCTCAACCGAACAGCCCCACAAAACTGTTTTATATGCTTTTTCTCCATACATCTTATGTAGCTCTACATGATTTTGCACGTCGGAATAACAATACGTATCCCCACCTATAGCAAATGCTATTGTATTTTCATCTATATATTTTTTTCCATCTGTAAATTGAAGTACATCCATTTTAGCAGTATCATTTTTTATTTTTAATGATAAATATGCATTAAAAAAGCTCATAGATTTTTTATTAATTGGATTTTTACCCGCTTTTACATCTATGATTTCATTAACTTTATATTTAATATCTTCATCTTCTGCATGTGAAAGTAATTTCATTTCACATATTCCATCTAATATCTTTGAGGTCCCTCTAACAATTGCTTCACATCCATGATTTTTACTGCCACTATGCGAATATAAAACTATCTTTTTCATAATACTCTTATCCCCTAATTAATCTTTTTGCTATATTTTTCATTGAACTTCTTATCTTTAAAAGTAAATATACATAATAAAATTTTCCATATATTGTACAAGTAACAATTATATTTCTAAATGTTGGTTTTAAATTTATATGTAAATTATTTATTATATGTTCATCATCAATAATTTTTTTTACTAAGTTCTTAATATTACTTTTTTCTAATTTACTATAAAATACTACAAAAAATACATAATTAAAAATTCTATCATCTATTATTTCTTTATTTTTCCCATGATATCCTTTATTTTCTGCTATAAATCTCTTTATTTTTAATATTATATTAAGCTGAACATAGTAGTCTATATCTTCATCCTTCTTTGATAAAGAACAATTATCAGCTTCTTGTAAATAATTAAATGATATATAGTTTGTAAAGTAAAAATCATTTGAATATTTATATATATCTATAAAAAAGTCTAAATCTTCAGCAAGTACTATATTAGTATTAAATTTAATTCTATTATCAGCTATAATACTTCTTTTTATTAACTTATTTGAAATCCATCCATAGTATCCTGTTCCAAATTGATCTTTTGCAAAATTATCAACTATATCTTGCTTAACTACATCATTTCTATATCCTAAATCAACCAAATTTAATATCTCATCATCATGATTCACTTTATTGTAACTAGAAAATAATACATCGTATTTTTTTATATTAAGTATAGATATATATTCACTAAAAGTTCCAGTGTTTATAACATCATCACCATCTATAAATTGAATATATTCTCCACTAGCATAGCTAATACCAATATTTCTCGCGTTAGACACACCACTATTCTTTATTGTATATAACTTTACACGATTATCTTTTATTTCATATTCTCTACATATTTCTTCACTTTTATCATTAGATCCATCATTAATTATTATAAGTTCAAAATTCTTATATGTTTGAGATAATATTGATTCTATTGTTTTATGTAAATACCTTTCTTTATTATATACAGGCATTATAACACTAATTTTTATCATTTTATCCTCCTTATATATAAAGGTATTTAAGCTATTTTTCTTACTAACATATATGGAATTATTAACTTGTACTTTAGCATTAAAGTGCATATTTTTAATTTAATATTTACATTTGGTAGCTTTAATTTATCTAAAGCTCTTCTTGATTCTTTATAAGTTAGTACCTTTTTTATCTCTTTATATTTGTGATAAAAAGATTTATTAGAGCTTCCAAGTTGGTTAGTATAATTAAATATATAATAAATCATATGTAAATCTATTTGTCTTTTGAAATTAAAGTCTCTATTTTTATGAAAATATTCATAAAGTCTATTATTCATATCTACATATACATCCCATGAATCAGACTTATATGTAGTAGATATAGAATTCGGATTATATCTATAGTTATATAAGTAATATCCTTTCATATAATAAAACTATTTGACTTATATCCAACTAACGAACTAAATAGATTATCTTCTGAGTACTTTACTTGTTCATCAAAATATAAATCATTTTCTTTTATAAAACTTGTTTTATATAAACAATGCCAAACAGCTAATAATGGTCCATAATCTATATTCTCTTTCATAATAAGACTTGGATATATTTTATTATAAATATCTTCTTTTAAATATAAACTGCTATCAATATCTAATGTAACTTCCTTTTTACTATCATTATAAACCTTATAATAATCAGACATTACAAAATCAACATTGTTTTCATAAGCCACTTTATACATTTGTTCATACATATTGATTTCAATATAATCATCAGAATCAACAAATCCTATATAGTCGCCTGTAGCTATTTTCATGCCTGCATTTCTTGCCGAACTTAATCCACCATTACTCTTATGTATTACTTTTATCCTACTATCTTTATTAGCATATTCATCACATATCTTTGGACAATTATCAGGAGAACCATCATTTACTAGTATTATCTCGATATCTTTTAATGATTGATTTATCACACTATCTATACATCTATTTAAATATTTTTCAACATTATATATAGGAATTATAACACTAACTTTTGCCATTAATAATACCTCTCATCCTACACAAAAATGATTTACCAAATAATACTACCGCTATTCTTTTTATTATCTTTTTTACTTTTACAGACCATGGTAACCAAGTAACTAAGAAATGATGCTCGCAATAAGTATTTTCGGTATTTCCTCTTATACAATTTCCATAATCATATGGTGAAAAGTATTCCTTAGGATAAATACTTATATCTCCTATTTCTTGATACTTACCATCTCTTTTTAGGCCTCTACTTACCAATATTTCTGTCAATTTTTGAACATTAGTTGTCAGATCTATACTCTTATCTTTATTATAGAAACTTATATTTTCATACCCATTGATAAATTCTTTTATGAGCTCATGTCCAGAAATTGAAGCCATAAAACTTGTAGCAATATACTCTTCTTGCTCAAATCCTAATATACATTTATTACCAAGTAAATCATTAAAAGATTTAAATACCTCTACATCAGTATCCATATATATACCACCATATCTATATAATGCAGTTATTCTAGCATAGTCACTAACATATGCAAATTTCTTTTCTTCATAAGCTTGCCTTACATAATCATTACAATTTATATTGAAATTATTTTCGTTCCATTCAATAAATTCATAATCATCTAAATATTTATGCCAGCTCTTTATACATTCTTGCATTTTTTTTGGTTTCTCATTACCCCCAAACCAGCAATAGTGTATTATCTTCGGTATAGATTTATCCTTCATATTACACCCCCATAAGTGCATATATTTTCTCTACTTCACTTTCATTACTGTAAATTGACTTCTTAGTATTGTCTATTAATCTTTGTTGTAATTCCTTATCTTTAATCAATGTAGCAATACCATTTGCACATCCATAGCTATCCATTGGAACTATAACTCCATCAATACCATCTTTTAGTTGACTTTTAGCTGTTGTAAAATTAGTTATAACTACTGGTTTATTTAATATCTGTGCTTCAATTGCTGCAACAGACTTGCCTTCGAATAAAGAAGGTTGTACATAAATATCACAAGCTTTAATATATGGATATGGGTTCTGTTTTTTACCTAGTATAATTACGTTATTCTGCATATTATATCTTTGAATCTCTTCTCTAATGGCGCTTTCTTCTTTACCATACCCTATTAAATACCACCTTACTTTAACCCCCATATCACACATATATTTACATATTTTAGGAACTGATTTGAAATTTTTAGCTTCTGCAAATCGTCCTATAGAAAGTATTTTTATTTCATCGCCCTCACTTATCATCTCTTTTGAAACATTTTCTTTTTCTGATTCCATCTTTACAATATCTGGTGATATTATATTTTCAATTAAAAGAATTTTTGATTCTAATGATGGGTATTTTTTGATAAAAGATTCAGTAACTTTATCAGAAATAGAAATTATATTATCATAAATAGACCATAACTTTAATTCTGACTCTGTATCCCCTAATAAATGAGAATAGTCAGTGTGCAACCATCCTAATTTTTTAGTTGCGATTGTTTTTTCATCTACAAAATAATATGGAGTAGAAAAACCTATTGCTAAGTCATATTTTTTATCAGATATCATAGGCATATATGATTTAGTGTACTTATAGCTATATTCTATATCTATTGACGTAGGTCCACTTATATTATTTTTTCGTTTATATATTGCTGACTTTGTTTTTCCTATTAAACGCCCAAATACTTGAACAAATAATCCCTTTTTCAAAGCTTCAATTATAGGTATCCCTAAAGCCGTAAACTCTTTTTTTTCTGGAAGAACATTTATGTTCTTAGGTATCATATTCATAAACTCACCATCATGTCTTAATAAAAATAAATCTACATTAAATTTATTCGTATCCATAGTATTTAATAAGCTTATAAGTGCTCTTTCAGCCCCACCTATTTCTAAATTATTTGCTACTATCAATATATCTTTCATTTTTATCTCCCATTTAATTAACACTGTTACACATTTAATTTCAATCTATACTTTATAGAATCTACTTTCTTAGGTTCATATATAAATCTTATAAAGTCACGTTTTAATGATTGAATTTTTTCTTTTTTATGATTAAAATAATTTTCTATTTCAATTCCATGACTTTGATGAAAGTACAAGTCATTGACTAATATATCATCATACTTATCAAATTTATTTGGATATACTAGATACTTATTATATATCTCACTTACATTATTTATCATATTTCTCTTTTGAAAATGTATATACATCACTTCTTCTTTTTTTATCTTATTATTTTCACTATAAATTCTATATGTTTTCCTTCTTCAAAAGTGAATATATTAGTATATTGACTATTATTTATAATCCTAAATGGATGATGCCTAAAATCTATATCAGCTATATACTCACTATTATCAAAAAAATTATACCCAGAATCTATTAACTCTCCTGCAAATCCTTTATGATATCCATCAATAGATTCATCATATCCATATATTGCTGAAGACTTTAACACCATTTTATATGTATCATATTTCATAAAGTTTGTATTAATTTCCTTAGTATTTCGTATAAATGATAAATGCCCCGTTCTAAGCAATTTATCATATTTCTCAAATAAACTATCATCCAAAAACTTATTTATCTCTCCAAATATTAAATCACAATCACAATATCCCCAAAAATCATAATCTTTTATATAATCTTCAAAAATATATCCATAATATGATTTATAATCACAAAGTTTATATGGATTTTTAAGATTTATTTTAAAATCAAATTTAGATTGAAAAAATAGCTTTAATTGGTCAAACGTCTGATTAACCACCTTTATATTCTTTGGTAAATCAAATTTTATATTATTATCTGTAATAATAAGCCAATCAATATCACTATTATATTTACACGACTCTATCCAAAGATTAAAATAATCATTAAACTCTCCAAAATAAGGTAATATCAATATTTTTCTCATAATCCCTCACTTTTTAATTATCTAACTACTTAAAAATATATTTAATATATCACTGTAATAACCTACACCGTTCCATGCGACTACCATTTGGTAATAAAAAAATATTCCATATAGCACAATCATAGAGTAGTTTACTAACCGTTTTTCTTCTCTTGCAAATATATTTTTTATTAACCATGGTAGTAGTATTAAGTTGTATAAAGAAAAGTAAATAGGTAATCGGCCTAACATAATACCACTTCTTGCGATCTTAGATATTATATAAACCCCACTAGATATCAATGACATATTTATACTAATCTTTATTATAGGTGTTAACTTATCTTTTAATATATCTCTATATATAAATGCTAATATTACTGGTACTGACTCAACTAAAATTCTTATTACATTAGTTCCATCATCAGTATCTTTAAACTCATTCATTGAAGATGCATAATCAGAATTTTCTATTACAACTTCAAGTAAACTTGTAAATTTATCAGTAAATATTAATGCAAAAACTATCACTGCTATGAATATCATTGATCTTTTACTCCAAGGTTCATCAACAATTATAAAATATGCTGGTATCATAATAAGTACAGATAAATGAAATGTAGAAAGTAATAATACTATAATTACATAAAGTAAAAATTTCCTATTTAATATGAGACCTGTACACGCAAACATAATAGCTGCTACTAAGAATTGTCTCATTCCATTTAACATCCATGTAAACTGACAAGATAACATAAATAGAAGGACACTTAGTCCATAATTACTAGAATATTTATATAACGTATAAACTATACATATACCTGTTATTGATGCTATGATAAACAACCATATATGAAAATCATCAGATATATACGTTTTTATTAAAATAGAAAACAATCTAAATCCAGGTTCTCTAGCTTCACTATCAAAAATAACATCTTTAGCACTTGAAAGTAGTGGATACTCTTTAAACATATCTATATATGTCCAAGTATCTGCTATACCACTTCTAAGTCCTGAAAAGAATATTATTACTGAAAATGTTACAAACGCCATAAATATATTTACTCTACTTTCATATACTTCATTTCCAACAGCAATATATTTAGAAGTCATCTGTGACATTATTCCAAAAACAATAACCCAGCACAGCATGAATATATACACTTCCATTTATTTAGCTACCTCTCTATTTTTTATTCTTATTAACCAATACAGTAACACCCCAAAAGGGTATGCTAATATTGTCAGTATTTTTTGTGGTGATTCATTTAAAGCATCCTTGTTTTTCATAATTATACTTGAAGATACATAATGTATAGATGACTTGAACCTATGCTTTATTTTTTTATCATATTTCATATGCACCTTCCTCATAAATGCAAACCCTTTAGGATTTTTATAATATTGTTTAAAGATATTCCTGCTAGATCCATCTTCTAAATACTCAACAGTACAAGTTGGCTTATTTAATATAAGCAACTCATATTCCTGGTCAGCTAATAAATATTTATAATCTAAAGGCACAAATTTTTCACCTTCAAACTCCGGATATGGAGGATACTTTTTCATTATATCTGTTCTATAAATAAGATTTTTATCTCCTGTCCCACCATTAATATAAAAATCACACAATCTCATCGATTTTTTATTTGGAAATTTATCTCCTACAATATCACCATTTTTATAATTATCTAGAGATGCTATTCCAGAGTACTTATTACTTCCATTCCTCTTCCAAAAACTAGTGATAATTTCTACCGAATCATCTGGCATAAAATCATCTGAGTCTATACATACGTTTAATTCTGTATCAATTAACTCATATGCCTTGTTATGTGCCGTGTGCATGCCACCATTTTCTTTATATACATAATTTATCTCGAATCCATTATCATTTTTTATCCAACTATCAACTAATTCTTTAGTATTATCAATAGATCCATCATCTACTATCAACCACTTAAAATCTTTACACGTTTGTTTTTTTAAACTCTCATAGCACCTATGAAGAATATACCCCCTATTATAAGTTGGTGTAAAAACTGTTAATGTTACCATCTATACACTCCACCTTTTCATATAAAATTCTTCTAACCATTTTGTATTAGATTTTATATCAAATCCAGCTTTCTCTATCTCATCTTTTAATTCAAATCTTTCATATCCAATTGAAAAATCTAAAACTTTTTTTGCCCAATATTTCGGATCATCATTTAAGTTTAAATATTCTACATTATCGGTAAGAATACCATCTTTAGGTATAGTATCCGATATTATACACTTTAAGCCAGATGATTGAGCCTCTATTAAAGCAATACCTAAACCCTCATATAATGATGGAAATAAAAATACATCCATAGCCTGCATTAAATCATTTACATCCTCTCTAATACCAAGAAATTTAATATCATCTCTCAAATTCATATTTGACACCATTAATTCTATATCTTGCCTAAGCTCTCCATCACCGACTAAAAGTAATACACTATCATTTTCTATTCTCTTTATTTCCTTAAATACATCAATTATGAATTTATGATTTTTTTGAGGATTAAATCTTCCAACATGACCCACAACAAACTTATCTCTTATTCCTAACTCTTCTCTTATCTGTTTAGCTATTTCTTCATTATAAGTATATAAATTTGTATCTATCGCATTATTTAAAATCTTAAAATCTTCAGTATTAAACATCCACTTTCCTGCATCATTTCCGCATGCAAATAAATAATCTGCATATTTTGTAATACTTTTCTTAGCTATCATTTTTATTAAATATTTAAAATTTCTATCTTGATTTACATTATGTGAATGGGCTATAGTAAAAGTCACACCATGTTTTTTTGCATACTTAAGAGGTATAGAACTAAGACAATCCTGATGACAATGAACAATCCTATACTCATTATGTTCTCTAAAAAAACTATCTAAAGACTTTAAATATGAAATACTGAAAGGATTTAATTTTGGAATCCTGTATATTCTCCCCCCTAAAGACTCTATCTCATCATCATAATCAGCTTTATCTTCTCTATGCACAAGAAAGTCAAATTGAACCTTAGATCTATCAATATTTCTATAATAATTCATTATCATAGTTTCAAGACCACCACGCCCCATATATGTAACAATATGAAGTATTCTTATAGGTTCTATCATCTCTCTATCTCCTCAACAGTCAACTTAACAACCTTTTTCTTATCAAAAATTTCTTCCATATGACACCTTCCAAACTTACCCATTTTAACTTTCTCATTATAAGAAAGGTCAATAAACCTCTTAATCTTACCATAAAGGTCATCTACATCTTTAACCTTACAAGTCCATCCATTTTTACCTTCGACAATTGCTTCTCTACACCCAGGAATATCACTAGCTATAAGAGCTCGTCCCATAGCCGCTCCTTCAAGTAAAACATTAGCCATCCCCTCATGATATGAAGGAAGAACTATACAGTGAGAATTCCTTATAAAAGGAATTACATCATCTTGATAACCATAATATTTAATAAAGTTTTTCTCCTCAAACTCCTTAATTATCTCACTATAATCATCTTCAAACCAACCTATAAAGCTAAACTCTACATTGTTATACTCTGATCTTATTCTTTTTATTACTTCAAACAACTCCTCTATACCCTTTTCAGCCATAATTCTTCCAACGAATAAAAACCTTATAACATTTCCAGAAGGCATTGGACAGAAACTAAATTTATCAAGATTTACACCTGCACCATTCATTACTACAGCTTGATCTTGTTTTATAGTTTTATCATCAATTAAAACTTTCGCGTTTCCTTCATTCTCAAATATCACCGATTTTGCCGATTTAAATCCCATTTTATACAATGCACTTACTATTTTTTTTACAAATCCACCTTTATAATATGCACTTCCTAACCCTGTAACATTAGCTATAAACTCACACTTACAAAGCTTAGATGCTATCCCTCCATAAGCGTTTGGCTTTATAGTATAAGAAACAACTATATCTGGTTTTTCTAGTCTTATAAGATTTATATATTCTATAAATAACTTTATATCTTTTATTGGATTTATACTTTTTCTATCTACATAAGTATTTATAGTTCTTACGCCTAAATCTTCTATTCTCTCGGTTTCATTAGAGTAAGGCAGAGATACTACTACATCATGACCTCTTTCAACCAGATTCATGACTAATTCTTGCCTAAACTTATGTATTGTTACAAAGTGATTTGATAAAATTAAAACTTTTTTATTCATAGTACTTACCTACCCCAATAACTAATTAATAGCTTTATCTTTCTTTCCTTCTACTACTCCATCCCTTTTTAAAACTTTTATAAAAGTCATAAAAAAACATTTCATATCAAAATATAAAGACATGTTTTGCACATATTCTCCATCATATTTCGCCTTTACAGATATAAGTAACTCGTCTCTTCCATTTATTTGAGCCCATCCTGTTAGTCCTGGAGTTACATTATTAGCTCCATATTTATCTCGCTCTTGTATAAGATCATATTGATTCCAAAGAGCTGGTCTAGGACCTACTATACTCATATCACCTTTTAAAATATTTATAATTTGGGGTAGTTCATCTAGACTCGTCATTCTTAAAAATCTACCTACTTTTGTTATATACACATCTGGATTTTCTAATAAGTGTGTTGGCATATCTTTAGGAGTATCAATTCTCATAGTTCTAAATTTTAAAATATAGAATTCAGATTTATTTATTCCAATTCTTTTCTGCTTAAATAAAATAGGTCCTTTGGAGTCTACTTTTATTGCTATTATTAAAACTAAAAATATCGGAAATAAAACTATAAGTCCTACTAAGGATAGCGTAATATCTATAATACGCTTTATCTTTTTATAAAAACTACTCATTCTCCAATTACCTACTTTTACCCAATTATTTTTACTTATACTTGCTAAAGTATATCAAATATAATTACTCTCTCCCCCTTAAAGATTATATTCTTTCATATATTATTTATAATAATTTTATCAATTGGTAGTATATTGAGTAAATTACACTATAGTTCCACTTTTTTATAACAAACTACTACTTTTGTATTAATAATATAGTACTCAAACCGGTACTACTTTTATAAAATAAAAAAGTTGTATAAAAATGAATTATACTACTCATCTTTATACAACTTTTAATTTTATTATTTTCGTTTCCAATTTAATATAAATCCTATTCCTTTTCCAGTTGCAAGTAATATTGATAAAAATATTATTGCTAAAAGCGCTCCACTAGAGTCTATAAACACGTCAGTTATACTGCTTACTCTTCCACTTACTTGTAATTGTCTTTTTTCATCGTATATTGCATACATGGCTGTTAGTATAAAACTAAATACAGATGAGAACATTACCTTCTTAGTAAATAGGTATAATACTAATAACATAAATGCTCCTATACATGCATAAATTGAAAAGTGTGCTGCTTTTCTTACTATATATTCTTTGTCATAACCTCTTAACTCATTATATATTTTATCTTTTATACTTATTAACCTTTCATCTGTTAAGGTTACTTTATCCCTAACCTTATCTATTAATTCTACTGCTTTATGTGATTGTTGAAATGATGTATACCCTTCTTGGCTTGAGAAATAATACATACTTCCCATAGCTAATATTAGTAATACAATGCATATAGCCTTTTTCATAATCCAATCTCCTTGTATATATTATATTTATTCATATATATAAAGCTATTATATTTTATATTGTAATTTTTTTCAAATTTAATAACTCTTATAACTTGAATTTAATATGCTATAACTGCTAATTATAAGTAATATACAAAAGAACAAAAATATATTTTGGAAAAAATATACATTATATTCATTTTTGAATTTTTTATACTATTGAATATATTTCCTCAATGGAATATAATTAGTTATACTTAAAAAATATGCGAAAGAAGGGATTATTTTGTCAAAATTAAAGAAAATTGTAATTGGATTAGTTATTTTAATTATAGCTATACCGGCTACAGCTTTTGGATATGTATATTATAAACTGAATAGTATGCACGATAGTACAGCTGATGAATCTATACTTAATAGTGAAGATTATAAATCAGATAAATCAATTACTAATATTTTATTAGTAGGTACAGATGGTAGAAGTACTAATGATAATGGTACTAGATCTGATTCTATGATGATACTTACAGTTGATAACAAAAATAAAAGCTTAAAGCTTACATCATTAGCTCGTGATAGTTATGTTGATATTCCAGGTCATAGTAAAGAGAAGCTAACTCATGCTTACGCTTATGGTGGTATTAACTTATTAGTTGAAACTATCGAAAAAAACTTTGAATTAGATATACAAAATTATGCTGTTGTTGATTTCTTTTCATTTATGGATATAGTTGATACTGTTGGTGGAGTATCTGTTAATGTAGATAGTTCTGTAATCAAAGAGTTCAATAGGTATATCGGTGATTGTTATAATTTAAACACTAATAGCAATAAAGGAAGTATAGAGTATATAAAATCTGCTGGAGTACATAAATTAAATGGTTATCAAGCTCTTGCTTATGCTCGTATAAGATATAACGATACTGCATTTGAAAGAGATAAAAGACAAAGACAACTTATAGAAGGTCTTGCTACAAGTCTAAAAGAACTACCTGTATCTAAATATCCTGCTTTACTAGATACAATACTTCCATATATTAAAACAAATATGAAAGCGGGAAAAATATTATCTCTTGGTACTAATATTTTAGGGTTAATAGGTAATGGAATAACACAAATGGAATTCCCAATTGATGATAATGTCAACTCAACTGGTGGTATAGTTGATGGTAAAGGTTGGGTTCTTCAATATGAAAAAGATTCATTAGATATATTACATGATTTTATATTTAACAATATAGAGTATAATGGATAATTTTCAAATAAAAAACACCTCATTTAGAGGTGTTTTTTTATCCTATAGTTTTTATTATCCCTTTTGCTATTGCTTCTCCCATTTTAATTCTTTTAGCAGGAGTATTTACTGCTTGTATGTCTGTTAAATTCATATATGAACACTCTATTATAACAGATGTTGCTTTTACTTCTCTAATTACATGATAGTAATCTCTTCCATCATCTAGTGTTCTTGTCCAAGCTCCTCTAGTAGCTATATTTTGTACTGTATTACTTGTTATACTATTTAATATATTTTGAGCTAAGGTCTTACTTGGCCCTCCATTTTTATCTTTTATAGAATAAATTGCATGAGCACCATTTCCATTTCCTTCAGATGTATCATTATGTATGCTTACAAATAGACTTGCATCTAAAGTATTTGATAATGATGATCTCTCAGCTAATTCTAATTTTGTATTTGAAGGTATTTCTGATGTTCTTGTCATAACTACATCATATCCATTTACAACTAAATAATTTGCTGTTGCAAGTGATATTTCTATATTTAAATCCTTTTCTTTAAATCCTGAGCCAACTGCTCCAGAGTCTTTTCCTCCATGGCCTGGATCAATTACTATAACGCCATTATTAACTCTACACACTTGCTCTATGGAACTAACACTTCCATCATTACCTGTTACAACAACTTTTATGTTATATACCCCAGTTATTAAATTTACAGTCGGTACTATTAGTTGATAGCCACTATTTTCTCCATTGGTATATCCTGGATACGCTGCATTTACATCTGGTCTACTCCCTCCAGTTGTTGCACTTCCCATAAACTTATTATTCATATATATATTTACACTTTTAACACCACTTGCATTTAATGCCCATCCTCTTATTTCCATATATGAGCTTTCTTTTTTATTAAAGCTATTGCTTGGTGTATCTATATGTATTTTAGCATTTGGCTTTTTTATTAAAATTGATGTTTCAATTAAATATTTACTTCCATCTACTCCAATTGACTCTACTTTTATAATATGAGTTCCTGGTGATATTGTATTTTTATCTATTATATATGAATATCCACTGTTAGCTCCTCCTGGGTATCCTGGATATGCAGCATTTACGTCTGGTCTAGATCCACCAGTTGCTGCATTTCCATGGTATGCTCCATCTACATATACTTTTACTTGTGATACTCCACTCGGATTTAGTGACCATCCTCTTACTTCTATATCTTCATTATTTATTGTTCCTGATGGACTATCTACACAGACTAATCCAGTACCTTTTTTCATTTCAATTGATACTTCACTTGAATATTTACTTTTATCTACACCAATAGATTCTACTTTTATTGTATGAGTTCCTGGTGATACTTTACTTTTATCTATAGCATATGAGTATCCACTGTTTACTCCTCCTGGATATCCAGGATATGCCGCATTTACATCTGGTCTCGATCCACCAATTGCTGCATCTCCATAGTATATTCCATCTACATATACTTTTACTTGTGATACTCCACTTGGATTTAATGACCAACCTATTACTTCTATATCTTCATTATTTATTGTTCCTGATGGACTATCTATACAGACTAATCCAGTACCTTTTTTCATTTCAATTATAGTTTCTCTAGTATCTATACTTCCATCTGTACCTATAGATTCTACTCTTATTTTATGATTACCTGGTGATATTTTATTTTTATCTATAGTATATGAGTATCCACTATTTTCTCCACCTAAGTATCCTGGATGCGCATCATTTACATCTGGTCTAAATCCACCTATGTTAGCATTTCCAAAGTATACTCCATCTACATATATTTTAACTTGAGATACTCCACTTGAGTTTAATGACCATCCTCTTACTTCTATATTCTCATCATTTATTATGCCTGATGGACTATCTATGCACATTATAGAGCTAGACTTTAAATTACTAGTATCACTTTCTTCTATTATATGTATATTTTCTTCTAAAACATCTTCTCCTATTTGCTCTTCATAAGCTATAGGTGGAGTTATATCATTACTATTAGTAGTAATATTTTCTTCCCCAAATGAATAGTTAACGAATAATGTGTTTATAATAATAATGCTAGATAATAATTTTGCTACTAATTGCATTATTCTCCCCCTATGATTTGTAATATTTTATTTATTGTTTTTGCAAAATAATTTTGACTATAATTGGGAACTTCATAAGTCATTTGTACGCTATTTATGTCATATATACTTGACATTCTATACATTAACCCTGCAATTCCTCTTGACCAGTTAATATCCGTCGCATACTGATGCCAGTTTCCATTTGTTGTATCATAATACCATCTCATTTTATACAATGTATTTTGATTAAACTTAGCTCTATGTATATAATTTTCAGATATCCACTTAGCTCCACCTTCTATTGCCTTTTGTGGTGTTGTCCAACCTTCTTGGTATGCCTTTGATGCTCCACCTGATATTACGTTATTATCTACTGCTGCTATTCCAAAGAAATTATATACAGTCACAGGTGTTTCTAATACATTTCCTTTATGGTCTGTCGTTAAAGTTACTCCTTTAGATAAAGTTGAAGATCCATAACCTGTTTCCCATAACGCATGTGCTACTAAATATAATGGGTCTATATTATATTTTTGGGCAGCATTTATAAAAGCTTCTCCCTGTCCAGATAAGCTATTTGTATTAGGATTTTTTAATACAGTATCTAAAAAGTCATTAAGCTCTTTTGCCGACTTAAGATTTCTAAATGTATTTATTTTTAAAAATTGGAACATATCTTTATTACTATCTTTAAAACTGTTATAATCCATATACCATCTTACTTCTTCATCAGTTGCATTTACATAAACTGAATTTCCTGATGAATTGGTTGACCATATTTTGTTACTTCCCTTTTCAATCTGCTTTTGTACATGTTTATCAAAAGTAAAATCTAAAATATTGCTTTCAATAACTTTTAGTTCATTTAACTGTGTAGTTGCTACACTTACACTTCCATCATTTCCGTAAACTTCAACTTTTATAGTATGGCTTCCTGACGAAAGCTTTTTATAATCAATCGAATAACTAAATCCACTATTTGCTGAATTTGGATACTGAGGATAAATTGAATTTACATCTAATCTACTTCCACCTATATTTGCATTTCCACAGTATTCTCCATCTACATATACCTTTATATGGTTTACACCACTTGCATTAACTGCCCAACCTCTAAGAGTTAAGTCATTATTATTTACAATATAATTTCCATTTGGACTATCTATACACGTTATTGGGTCTGGCTTTTCCAGGTTAATAGATATCTCTTTAGAATCTACGCTCCCATCTGTTCCTATAGACTCAACTTTTATTATATGATTACCTTTAGTTAGTGTATTTTTATCTATAATATATGAGTATCCGCTATTTTTCCCTCCAGGATATCCTGGGTATGCAGCATCTACATCTGGTCTACTTCCACCTATATTTGCATTAGCATAATAGTTTCCATCTACATATATCTTTACTTGTGATACTCCACTTGTATTTAGTGACCATCCTCTTACTTCTATATTCTCATTATTTATTACACTTGATTGAGTATCTATGCACATTCTATTTTCTGGTTTTTCCATGTATATAGATATCTCTCTATAATCTATGCTTCCATCATTTCCTATAGATTCTACTTTTATAATATGCTCACCTTTAGTTAGTCTATCTTTATCTAAGATATATGAGTATCCACTGTTTTCTCCTCCTGGGTATCCTGGATATACTGCATTCACATCTAATCGACTTATACCTGTATTCGCATCTGCGTAGTATTTTCCATCTACATATATCTTTACTTGTGATACTCCACTTATATTTAATGACCATCCTCTTACTTCTATGTTCTCATTATTTACTACACTAGACTGAGTATCTATGCACATTAAATTTTCTGGCTTTTCCATGTATATAGAGATTTCTCTATAGTCGACACTTCCATCCACACCAATAGACTCCACTTTTATTATATGTTCCCCTTTACTAATAGTGTTCTTGTCTATTGTATATGAGTATCCACTATTTTCTCCTCCTGGATATCCTGGATATACTGCATTTACGTCTGCTCTACTCCCACCTATATTTGCATTCCCATGATACCTTCCATCTACGTATACTTTTACTTGTGATACCCCACTTGTATTCAATGACCATCCCTTTACTTCTACGTCTTCATTGTTTACTACACTTGATTGTGTGTCGATACACATTATATTACTTGACTTAACTACACTTTGATTCACAATTGAAGTTTCATCTGTAGTCATATCTGCATTATTTTCAAGTGCAAATGAATAATCAGTTGCTATTAAGTTTGCTACATATATAGCTGTAATAATTTTTGACGTCACTTTTATATTCAATATTTCTCCTCCTTATGTAAATATTACCTCTATATAATATTATCATAATTGCACTTATATTATAATAAAATATCGAAAAAAGAAGTCACCTATCAAATATTCATATAATTTAGACAATAAATAAAGCCATCAGAGTCTTTTTCTAAAGACAATAATGGCTTTATTCTACAAACAAATTAAAATTAAATAAATATAAAATATCCTATATTTCTTGCTAATCCATTTTTATAAAACTTATTTTTAACTACAGATGCTTTTCTACCAATTAAACCTTTATCTTTTAAGCTATAAAATTCAATTAGTGTATTTTTTTGCTCTTTAGTTAAATCATTTTTATATACATCATAGAAGCTTTTAGCTTGAACAAGAGTGTCATTTATACTCTTCGTTATCTTATTTACATTACTTAACTTACTTGTATAATATTTTAAACTCTTATAATTATGTGCTCCAACTTCATTTCCACCATGTTGTCTATATAACATAGTCTGCTTATTTACAATACCTATTTGCCCAAAACAACTTGCTACTAATCCTATCCACCAATCGTGCATTATACATCCTTGTGGTATATTAGTACTCATTTCCATTAATTTCCTGTTCATCATCATAGTACATCCAGTAATGTTGTTTTGTACTAATAAATTATTTAATGCTCTTTTATTTGCATCAAGTTTTTGGTACTCCCAGAAAGATTCATTTAAAATATTTAAGTTAGAATCAACAACTTTTAAATCTGTATGCACTAATATTGGAGTATTTTTAGAATACTTTTCTTCTAGTCTTTTCATCTCATCAAAAGTTAATTGTATTTTTTCATTAATCCAAAAATCATCTTGGTCTGCAAACATACAATAATCATTTTTCGAATATTTCATTAACTCTGCAAAGTTAAGCTTTGCTCCTAATCCTCTTTTTCCGTCTTCTATTACAACTATTTTTTCTGGATACTTATTTGCGTATTCCTTTATTACGCTTAGCGTATTATCTTTAGAACCATCATCTCTTATAAATAACTTCCAATCAGAATATGTTTGATTTATAATTGATTCGATTTGTTCTGAGACATACTTTTCTCCATTGTAAGTTGCCATCAAAATATCTATCATCATTAACACTCCTAATTTACTATTTTAATTTTTCTTAATAATACTACTACTTTATCAAAGCATCTTTTACTAAATAGTAAGCTAAATAATAAAGGATATACTAATTGGAAACTTAATCCTGAGAATGTGAACATATTTGAGAAGAAGTTTAGCATAGTAATAGTATTCATAATTGCCATTCCTGTTATAAGGAACTGACTATCATTACCTAATAAATATCTATATACTAAAACAAGTAATGCAAAATATACATATATAAGTATAACTCCACCCCAGCCCGAGTTTACAAATGCACTTGAGAACATTGAGGAGACAGTAAGATGAGGACTCACTTGTTTCACTTCATCATATTCTTGTGGTGATATACTCTCAATTCTTTTTCCTATAAAATCAGGTAATATAGATGTCTTTAAAAACTTTGATGTATTTTCTAAATTTAATGGCACATTATTATAGTATCTTACATTTTCTTCAAAGTTAGCTAATGGAGATGTCATATATATATATCCCCAGAACATAGGCTTAGGAACTATTGAGTTTCTAAAGCTATCACTTGCTTCTCCTACTGCCATTATATAAGTACTATCATTTACATTTCCTTTAGTATCATGATTATAGTTAGACCTTACATTACCCATTATTCCAAATATATATATAAATACTATTGCAAATATAGATAAAAATGCTATATTCTTTAAGCTTAAAAGCCCCTTCCACATTTCTAATACAAATACACTTACACAACTTATTACAATCATCATTAACATACCTCTGTTGTATGTAAGTAAACTTGGAAGTAAGTTAATTAAGAAATATACTATATATAT
>UWOR01000011.1 GCA_900604495.1 Desulfovibrio sp. Marseille-P6017
GACTTCAAGATAAGATTTCCCACCGTAAGGGTAAGACCCCAGGAAGACTACCTGGTTGATAGGTCGAAGGTGTAAGTGCAGTAATGTATTTAGCTTATCGATACTAATAGGTCGAGGACTTGACCAATAAATTTAAATGATAAATCAATAAATGATATGCAGTTTTTAGAGTACTAACTCTATTTATTGACAAATTTTCTTAAATATGTTAATATTTTATATGTGTGATAAGTAAATTATGTGGTTATTATAGCAAAGAGGATACACCTGTTCCCATTCCGAACACAGAAGTTAAGCTCTTTAGCGCTGATGGTACTTGGAGGGCAACCTCCTGGGAGAGTAAGACATAGCCACGTAAAGTGCCGAAGTGGCGGAACTGGCAGACGCACAGGACTTAAAATCCTGCGGGACTTACCTCTCGTACCGGTTCGATTCCGGTCTTCGGCACCATATTCAATATCGCGGGGTGGAGCAGTTGGCAGCTCGTCGGGCTCATAACCCGAAGGTCGTAGGTTCAAGTCCTACCTCCGCAACCATTAAAATGGCCCATTGGTCAAGCGGTCAAGACACCGCCCTTTCACGGCGGTAACAGGGGTTCGATTCCCCTATGGGTCACCATTTCCCGGGACTATAGCTCAGCTGGGAGAGCACCTGCCTTACAAGCAGGGGGTCACAGGTTCGAGCCCTGTTAGTCCCACCATTTATGCGGCCTGGTAGTTCAGCTGGTTAGAATGCCAGCCTGTCACGCTGGAGGTCGAGGGTTCGAGTCCCTTCCAGGTCGCCATTTAAGCGGGAATAGTTCAGTGGTAGAGCGCAACCTTGCCAAGGTTGAAGTCGCGAGTTCGAATCTCGTTTCCCGCTCCATTATTTAATATTATGGGTGCATAGCTCAGCTGGATAGAGCAACGCCCTTCTAAGGCGTGTGTCCGGGGTTCGAATCCCTGTGCGCTCACCAATAAAAAGTTTCACATTTGTGAAACTTTTTTTTTATTTAAAATAATAAAGTTAAGTAGATATCAAATAATTTGTATATACTTATATTAATATAGTATAATACATAATATAAATGATAAGTAATCATTAAACAGGAGGGTAAGACTGTGTTCGATATAAAGTCTTTTTTTGATGGATTTTTAAATAATATCTTGGCAATGAATTTATTTGACTTGATTGATATATCCATAGTAGCATATATCTTTTATAAAATTTTTATGTTTATAAAAGATACAAGGGCAGAACAGGTTCTTAAAGGAGTTGTATTTTTATTATTAGCAACTTATCTTAGTTCAACTTTTAGGTTACATACACTTTATTTTTTGCTAGCTAACACTCTTCAAATTGGTATTCTAGCAGCAATTATAATTTTTCAGCCTGAGCTTAGAGCAGGGTTAGAACATATCGGTAGAGCTCAGTTTAGTTTGTTTGTAAAAGGAAATAATACAAATGAAGATTTACATAAGACAATAGAGGAAATTGTAGAGGCTCTTTATTCTCTATCAAGACAAAAAATAGGTGCACTTATTATAATGGAAAGAAAGACAAAAATTTCGGATATAATAAGTACTGGTACAGAAATAGATGGGGATGTCTCAAGACAATTACTAATAAATATATTTATTCCAAATACGCCACTACACGATGGAGCAGTGGTTATAAGAGATTCTAAAGTAAAAGCAGCTGCATGCTTTTTACCATTAACTCAAAGCAAAGATTTAAGTAAAGATTTAGGAACAAGACATAGAGCTGGTGTGGGAGTAAGTGAAGTATCAGATTGCATAACTTTAATAGTATCTGAAGAAACTGGAGAAGTATCTATAGCTAAATCAGGTAAATTATATAGAAATATTTCAAAAGAGAGAATGACTAATATATTACAAAATAATTTAAAGAGCAATGCAGAAGAAAAAAGTTTTTTAAAAGGTGGTATATTTAGATGATTGAAAAACTAAAAGAAAACACAAAAATAAAGCTAATTTCTCTCTTAAGTGCATTAGTATTATGGATGTATGTAGTACTTGTTGTGGATCCACAAGAGACTAAAACATTTGAAAACATACCTGTTACAATAACTAATATGGATGAACTAACAAATAGTGATTTTGTAATTTATCCTGAAGCGGACTTAACAACAAGCATATATATTACAGGAAAGTTGTCAGCATTAAAAAATGTATCTAAAGATGATATAAGGGCATATGGAACTATAATTAATCCTAAAGAAGGAAATAATGCATTATATTTAAAAGCTGATATATCAAAAGGTGTTTCATATGCATTTAAACCAGATACATTAATAATATCTTTAGAAAAAGTTGTAGAAGAAAAAAGATTAATAGATGTATCTGTTAAAGGAAAATATAAAGATAATTTAGATGTTATTGATTTAGAAAAAGAAAGCATAAAGATATCAGGCCCTAGAAGCCTAGTACAGCAAGTTCAAAAGCTTCAAGCAACATTAACATTAGATGAGAGTAAAAGTAGCTTTTTAACGTCACTAAAGCTTATTCCTATTGACGAGAATGGAACAGAAGTTAAAGGTGTAGAGCTTGAAAACTCATCTGTAAATGCAGATGTAACATTACTGGTTGAAAAGAATGTTCCAATAAGCGCTGTATTTACTGATGAAAATATTGATAAGGAACAATATAAGATAAGTCAAAATACTATAACTATAAAAGGAAAGAAAGATATAGTTGATACAATAACATCTATAAATACACAGCCAATTGATGTAACAGCATTAAAAGTAGGAGAGCCTATTAATATTAAGTTAGAAGTTCCAAATGGGATAGTTATAGGTGAAAATATAAATCTAACAGTACAACTAGAATCGTTAAAGGGATTAACTAGTAAGTTTAGTTATGGGAAAGATGATATAGAAATAAGAAATAATAGAAATATAGATATATCAACTTTAGATATACCTGAAAGTGTAGAGGTAGATATAGAATATAATAATGATTTACATGGGTTAAATAAATCAGATATTACATTATACATAGATGCATCTGAACAAAGTGATAGCTACCCTATAAGATATGAGTCAAAATTTGAATTTAATGCAATAACAATAAATCCTAATATTATTACATATAAATAAATTCAATTAAAATATAAAGAATAATAAAAATTAAGTAAAAAATAGTAAAAAATAATAAAAATAAGACAATAGAATTGGGTTTCTGTTGTCTTTTTTTTACATTAGTATTAAAATACTCATATGACTTATAATATCAAATATGAAAATAATAGAATATAAATAGATATAGTATTTTAAAAAAGCTTTTCAAGTTGAAAGGAGATTATTAATGAGAAAATATTTCGGTACTGATGGAGTAAGAGGAATCGCTAATACAGAACTTACTTGTGACTTAGCATATAAACTAGGTAGAGCAGGTGGATATGTTTTAGCAAAGGGAGATCATAGAGTTAAAGTTGTTGTAGGAAAAGATACTAGAATATCAGGTGATATGTTAGAAGCAGCATTAATATCAGGTCTAATGTCAGTAGGGTGTGATGTTATAACAGTAGGAGTTGTACCAACACCAGCAGTTGCTTATTTAACAAAAGAATATAATGCTGATTGTGGAGTTGTAATATCAGCATCACATAATCCAGTTGAATATAATGGTATAAAATTCTTTAATAAAGATGGGTATAAACTAGATGATTCAATAGAATTAGAAATAGAAACATATATAGATGACATTGAAAAAGTACAAAGTTCACCAGTTGGAGAACATGTTGGTAGAAGAATACACAAGCATGATGCTAAAAAGGATTATGTTAATTATCTTAAATCTATTATAAATGTAGATTTTAAAGGTTTAAAAGTTGTATTAGATTGCGCAAATGGAGCGGCATATGAAGTTGCACCAGCAGTATTTAAAGAATTAGGAGCAGATGTAGTATCAATAAATAGTACGCCAGATGGGAACAATATAAATGATAAATGTGGATCAACACATCCAGAAAGACTTCAAGAAGATGTTTTAGAAAACAAAGCAGACTTAGGATTAGCATATGATGGAGATGCAGATAGATTAATTGCTGTTAATGAAAAGGGACAAATAGTCGATGGCGATCATATAATGATATTAAGTGCTATTTATTTAAAAAAGAAAAATAAATTAGCTCAAGATACTTTAGTTGTTACAGTAATGAGTAACATAGGATTAACTATAGCTGCTAAAGAAAATGGTGTTAAATTAGCTACAACTGCTGTTGGAGATAGATATGTACTTGAAGAAATGAAGAATAGTGGTTATAATTTAGGAGGAGAACAATCAGGACATATGATTTTCTTAGATTATAATACTACTGGAGATGGTGTTTTAAGTTCTTTAATTCTGTCTAAAATAGTATTAGAAGAAAATAAAACTTTGTCGGAGCTTGCATCAGTTATGAATCAATATCCACAAGTTTTAGTTAATGCAAGAATAAGCAATGAAAATAAAAATAGATATATGGAAGTAAAAGAAATAAGTGATGAAATAGCAAGAATAGAAAACTTATTAGATGGATGTGGAAGAGTCTTAATAAGACCATCGGGAACAGAACCATTAGTGAGAGTTATGCTAGAGGGTAAAGAGGAAGGTCAAATAAAAGAATTAGCTACAAACTTAGCTAACTTAATACAAGAAAAGTTATCTTAATAAATATAGATTAAATATATGAAAGTAGATATATATTAAGAAGCATTAGATTAAGTTTTTATAATATATGCTTCTTAATATATATTTTTAATTTAAATATATGTAATCTTATTTTATAAGCGCCAGAACTTAGATATCGTCTCTTTTTAATTAAACGTAATTGTTTCTAAGTTGACGAGGACAGAGTTAATCGAATTATCGGCGGATGCTCTGCGGTGTGTTTACCATCGAAGAACTTCTTTAAAACATAGGAGTGATCCTGTGGACAAAGAGAAGCTCAAGTAAACTTATATGACCTACTCTTAAAAAATATATTAATTTTTTTAGGAGGCTACAAAATATGTGTGGTATAGTTGGATATTTAGGAAATAGACAGGCAACTGAAGTTCTTATAGAAGGACTTTCTAAGCTTGAGTATAGAGGATATGACTCAGCTGGAGTTGCAGTAAGTGTAGGAAATGAATTAGAAATAAGAAAGTTCAAGGGAAGACTTGCAATACTTGCAGAAGACCTGGAACAAAATCCTATTAAAGGCGGATTAGGTATAGGGCATACTAGATGGGCTACTCATGGTGAGCCATCTGATGTAAACTCACATCCTCATTTTAATATGGATAAAACAATAGCTGTAGTTCATAACGGTATAATCGAGAACTATATGGAATTAAGAGAAGAATTACAAGCTGAAGGTGTTGTATTTTTATCTCAAACAGATACAGAAGTCGTGGCACACTTAGTAGATAAGTTTTATGAAGGAAACTTATTAGATGCTGTATATAAAGCAACTGAAAAATTAAGAGGAGCATATGCATTAGGAGTTATATGTAAAGATAATAACAATGAATTAGTAGCTGTAAGAAAAGACAGCCCATTAATTGTAGGTCTTGGAGAAGATGAAAATTTTATAGCTTCAGATATACCTGCAATATTAAAGTATACTAGAAATGTTTACTTCTTAGAAAATGGAGAATATGTCCATATAAAAGACAACAATGTTACTGTTTTAGATGAAAATAGAAATGTTGTTGAAAAAGAATTAAATGAAATAACTTGGGATGTAGAAGCTGCTTCAAAAGGTGGATATGACCACTTTATGTTAAAGGAAATATATGAACAACCAAATGGAGTTAAAGAAACTTTATTAAGAAGATTAAACGCTAATGGAGAAATCCAATTAGATGATATAAAAATGACTAAAGAAGATTTAGATAAAATAAATAGAGTATATATCGTTGCATGTGGTACTGCATATCATGCAGGTCTTGTTGGTAAATTTGCAATAGAAAAGTTTGCTCATATACCAGTTATAACTGATATAGCATCTGAGTTTAGATATAGAGATCCGTATATAGACAATAAGACTTTATTAATACTAGTAAGTCAATCTGGTGAAACTGCAGATACTTTAGCATCTTTAAGATATGCTAAAGAAAAGGGAGCGAGAATACTATCAGTAACTAATGTTGTTGGTTCTTCTATAGCTAGAGAATCTGATGATGTATTCTATACTTGGGCAGGTCCTGAAATATCAGTTGCATCTACTAAAGCTTATACTACTCAATTAGTATCATTCTACATGATAGCTTTAGATTTTGCTATAAAGAAAGGTACTATAAGCAGAGAGTACTATAATGAAATGATCGATAAATTAAAAGAAATGTCAGAGTTAGTTTCTAGAGCATTAGAACAAGAAACTCATATAAAAGAAGATGTAGCTAAAGAATTAAGAAATGCAACTAGCGCGTTCTATTTAGGTAGAGGATTAGATTATAATTTAGCTATGGAAGGTGCTCTAAAGATAAAAGAAATATCTTATATTCATGCAGAAGCATTTGCAGCAGGAGAATTAAAACACGGTACAATAGCACTAATAGAAGAAGGAACTCCTGTTATAGCAATAGCTACTCAAGAAGAGCTTTTCGAAAAGATGGTATCTAATATGCAAGAAGTTAAAGCTAGAGGAGCTTATGTTATAGCTATTGCTCAAGAGCATAATAAAGAAGTAGAAAAAGCAGCGGATAAGGTAATATATATACCAAATGTTGATGATGTATTATCAAGTATACTAACTGTTTTACCACTTCAATTATTATCTTACTATGTTGCAGTGCAAAGAGGCTGTGATGTAGATAAGCCAAGAAACTTAGCGAAATCAGTAACAGTAGAATAAAAAATAAATAAATATTATTAAAGTAATTTGTAGAATAATTAATAGGGCTGAGATATTATGTCTCAGCCTTTTAATTTATTTATATTAAATTAACAGGAATTTATTTTTTATATTTATAATATAAAATAACTATGAAGTATATCCTCTTTAAATTTGTTAATAATTTAAATATAAATTTAGAGTTTTAAGGGGGATTATTCATGGAAAAATTAAAATATATTTCTTTGTTTATTATTTTAGTAATGTTAGGATCAATATCATCTTATGCAGATATAAAATTAAACAATTCATATGATAGATTTTTAAATACTTTTGAAGATACAGGTGCAGAGTTTAAGTTTTATAGCATAAAAGCAAATGCAAGTATTGATTATAATATAAGCAAAGATGAATTAAAATCTATATGTATAGATATAATTACAGATTTAGGTATGGAAGAAAGTGATGTGAAGATAGAAGAAAAGTGGAATGACGATGAAAATCAAATATATACCCAAGGAAAGGATAATAACTCTAGTATATCTATAGTAGCAATAAAAAAAAATAAAACAGAATCTTACTTAATGGTTGACATATTAGATAATAAAGTATATAAAAATATAGTGGATATTTACGATATTTTAGAGGATTCTCTGAATAATTACAATTGCAAGTATGAAATATATACTTGTATAGCTGGAGAATATGGCAAAAAGTTACAAAACGATAAATATAATGATATTTTAGATGAAATATTATATAATATGAATGCTGAAGTTATTGAAAAAGTACAAGAAGAGAATTTTTTATCTGTGACGGCATATAGTAAGGTATTAAAAGAAGATTACTTAGAATGTTTTGGCAAAAAGATAAATTTAAATATAGGAATTAGGTATAGCGAGGATGATGAGAAAACACTCATATATATAGCTACACCGATTATAAAACTAGATTACTAAGAGGAGATCAAATAAGATGGCTAAGATAATTGTAAAGAAAAGTAACCCACTTAATGGTACAGTTAAAATAGATGGAGCAAAAAATGCTGTTTTACCAATTATAGCAGCAACATTACTAGCAAAGGGAAAATCTGTAATAAGAGAAGTTCCAAATTTAAGAGATGTTCATGTTATATCTGATTTATTAAGACATTTAGGAGCGGAAGTTGAATATGAAGATAAAACATTAACTGTTGATGCGACAAATATAACTACATGTGAAGCTCCATATGAGTTAGTAAGAAAAATGAGAGCATCATTCTTAGTTATGGGACCTTTATTATCAAGATTCAATCATACAAAAATATCTATGCCAGGAGGATGTGCTATAGGTACAAGACCAATAGATTTACATTTAAAAGGATTTAGATGCTTAGGTGCTGATGTTGAAATAGATCATGGATTCGTTGAAGCTAGAACTGAAAAATTAAAAGGATGTAAGTTATATTTAGATTTTCCATCAGTAGGAGCAACTGAAAATATAATGATGGCAGCATCACTAGCAGAAGGAACTACTATAATAGAAAATGCTGCAGAAGAACCAGAGATAGTAGATTTAGCTAACTTTTTAAATGAAATGGGCGCAGATATAAAAGGCGCAGGAACTAACACTATAAGAATAAAAGGTGTTAAGGAATTAAGAGGTGCAGAGCATACTGTTATACCAGATAGAATAGAAGCGGCTACTTATATGGTTGCAGCAGCTATGACAAAAGGTGATATAACTATAGAGAATGTTTTAATGGAGCATTTAAAGCCAGTTACAGCTAAATTAAAAGAAGCTGGATGTAAAATAATAGAGTTAGAAAATGCAGTTAGAGTTATAGGTCCAGAGACTTTAAAATCAATAGATATAAAAACTTTACCACATCCAGGATTCCCAACAGATGTTCAAGCTCAATTTATGGCTATGCTTACTGTATCTAAAGGGACAGGTGTAGTTATAGAAACTGTTTTTGAAAATAGATACATGCATGTTGCAGAGTTCAATAGAATGGGTGCAAACATAAAAATAGAAGGAAGAACGGCTGTAGTAAAAGGTGTAGATAAACTGTACGGAGCGAAAGTTAATGCTACAGATTTAAGAGCAGGAGCAGCGCTTATATTATGTGGTCTTATAGCTGAAGGAGACACTGAAATAGGTGAAATATACCATATACAAAGAGGATATGTAGATATCGACAAGAAGATAACAGCACTAGGTGGAAATATAGAAATCGTAGAAGATTAATTAAATAATAGTTAAGTAATAAATGTAAGGGGTTTTTCATATACTTTAAAGATAATTAGCCAAGCTAAGGAGGAAAGTATATGAAGAACCCTTTAGTAATTTTAGCGGGATTAGTTTTTGTATGTATACTTGTACCAGTTGCTATTAGTACTATTTTTTTTAAGGAACCAAGTACAAGTAGTATGGAAGAAGGATTTAAAGTTAAGATTGGTAATGTTGAAGAGCAAAATGAGCAAACTAACTATGAAACTGTTAATGGAGATGTGCCTGCAATAAATGTATATAACACAAATAAAGGTAAAATAGAGTCTATGAATATAGAAGTTTACTTATATGGTGTATTATCAGGAGAAATGTCAGCAAAGTTTGATATAGAAGCATTAAAAGCTCAGGCTATAGCAGCAAGGACATTTGTAATGTATAAAAAAGAAAATCCAAGTGCAAGTGGACATAATAATGCAGTAGTATGTACCAACTATAAGCATTGCCAAGAATATAAAAGTTATGAAGAGTTAGAAGCAACAAATGGTAGTGAGTGGATGAATGAATCATATACTAAAATAAAACAGGCTGTTGATGAAACTAGAGGGCAAATTTTAGTATATAATGGTGAACCTATACTACCATTATATTTTTCTACATCATCAGGAAAAACAGAAGATAGTGAAGAAGTTTTTTCAACCATGTATCCATATTTAAGATCAGTAAGTAGTCCATATGATGGAGAATCACCAAAATACACATCAGAAGTAGTTATAAGCAAATCTGATTTTATAAGATATATAAAAAGTAGTTATCCGAGTATAAGCATAAATTCAAATGATTTAGAGAATGAAATTAAAATATTAAATAGAAGTACAGGAGGAGCTGTAGACAAGATTAAAATAGGAGATAAAGAATTAACAGGAGTTAATATTAGAAGTGTATTCAATCTTAATTCAGCTAATTTTGAAATAAAACTTAGTGAGGACAATGTGCGATTTAATGTAAAGGGATACGGACACGGTGTTGGTATGAGTCAATGGGGAGCTCAAGGAATGGCAGAAGAAGGCTTTTTATATTATGAAATACTGAAACATTACTACACTGGAGTGGAAATAAAAGATTTATATTAAAAATGTGTAGATAAATTGTATAAAATTAGAAAATACAGGAAACACTCCAAATGTATTAATATATTTGGAGGTGCTGTATGAAGAAAAAGTTATTAGAAAATGATATTTTCTATTTATCACTATTTGTATGCGTTTGTTTAGTAGCGATAGGAGGAGTTTGGCTAACAAATAATAATGTAAACAAATTAGCCAGCAATGATAAAATTGTAGAAGATAATGAAGAAATACACTTAATAGATAATGATAAAGAAGAAGATGCAATAGCAACAACAACTGATTCTGACCAAAACTTAAGTAATGCAAAAGAGAATCAAGAAAAGATAGATAACAAACTAAGTTTTCTTGGCAAAGAGGTAATAAGAGAGTATTCAGAAACTGAACCTAGTTATTCAAAAACTTTAAATGTATGGGAAATACACAAAGGTATCGATGTAAGTGTAGTAAGCAATCAAGAAATAAAGTCACTAATGGACGGTACAGTGGTAGATGTGTATGAAGATGATGAATATGGAATGTCAGTAAAAGTGAAGTCTGATAATGTAACGGTGGTATATTCAAACTTAGGTGAAGATATAAAAGTAGAAAAAAATCAAGACATAAAGGAAGGCGAATGTATAGGGCTAGCTGGAAATACAACTAGAGTAGAGTGTAAAGAAGAAGAGCATATACATGTAGAAGCTTATGAAGGCGAAAACTCTATAGATCCAATGTCTTTAGTAAATTAAAAAATATAACAGGCTTAATCATTTTGATAAAGTCTGTTATATTTTTTTTTATTTTTACATATATATCATTAAGGCTGGTATATGAGGGAGGGGAAATTTTGAAATCGCATATAGAGGAAAGAGCCATAATCGTAGCAAAATATATACTAGAGAAAAATACTACTGTAAGACAAACTGCCAAAACTTTTGGAGTAAGTAAAAGTACCATACACAAAGATGTAACTGAACGATTAGAAGAAATAAACCCATCTCTAGCAAAAGAGGTTAAAAAGGTTTTAGAAAAAAATAAATCTGAAAGACATATAAGGGGAGGTTTAGCAACAAAGCTAAAATATGAGAAAGAACACAAAAAAGATGTAGGATAAAACCTACATCTTTTTCTTGACTAAATTATGAAATTTGTATATCTTGTATCTAGGAGTATAAGATATACAAAAGTAGAAAGACAAAGAGGAGTTGAAAATATGGCTAGAGTTGATATAGGTATAGATTTAGGGACGGCAAATGTAATAGTTTATGTAAGTGGAAAAGGTATAGTTTTAGAAGAACCATCTGTTGTAGCTATAGATAAAAGAACTAATTCAGTATTAGCAGTAGGTGAAGAAGCTAGAAGAATGATAGGTAGAACACCAGGTAATATAGTTGCTATAAGACCATTAAGAGATGGTGTAATATCAGACTATGATGTTACTGAAAAAATGTTAAAGTACTTTGTTGAAAAAGTGGTAGATAAAAAAGGATTCGGAAGATTTTTTATGCCAAGAATAATGGTATGTGTTCCAACGGGCGTTACAGAAGTTGAGAAAAGAGCCGTAGAAGAAGCTACACGTTTAGCTGGAGCAAGAGAGGTTTATATAATTGAAGAGCCAATAGCAGCAGCAATCGGAGCTGGAGTAGATATATCTCAACCAAATGGAAATATGGTAATAGATATTGGAGGAGGTACTGCTGATATAGCAATTATATCTCTAGGAGGAGCTGTTGTAAGTACATCTATAAAAGTTGGTGGAGATAAATTTGATGAAGCTATAGTAAGGTATATAAAAAAACAAAAGAACCTTCTTATAGGAGAAAGAAGTGCAGAAAAGCTAAAGATTGAAATAGGTACTGCAATGAAATTAGAAGAAGAAAGATATATGAAAGTTAGTGGAAGAAACTTAATTACAGGTCTTCCAGAATCTATGAAAATATCTTCTGCTGAAATACTAGATGCAATTAGTGAATGTATAGAACAAATATTAGTAGCTACACGTTTTGTACTAGAACAAACGCCACCAGAGTTGGCTGCAGATATAAGTGATAGAGGGATTATAATGACAGGTGGAGGCTCTTTATTAGACGGTTTAGATAAGAGAATTGAAGAAAGCACAGGAATAAAGGTAATTGTAGCTGAAGATGCATTATCTTGTGTTGCAAAAGGAACTGGAAGCTCATTAAGTTCATTAGATTTATTAGAAACGGGTGGGACGTTTAAAAAGAGATAATTAAATATTATTTTAAGATTATTAAGATATAAAAAATGAACTCTAGAAATAAACTAGAGTTCATTTTTTATTATATAATTTTAAGTATATTGATACCGGTTACTTTTTAAGTAGCAAGAAGTAAAGAAAGAGCTATAGTTTCTGATAGTTCTAAGACAAAGCTAAGACGAACATTATTAAATGAAAATCTATTGCTTTCATCAATCTTATCTACTATACCTACTATTGAGTAACTTCCAACTTGAGGTAGTTTTTTACCAACACCTTTTCCAGGTAAAATAGGACCTTTTCTAATTTGTATATTACCTATACTATTTTTAGCTCCTAGGCAAGCATCTATAGCTAGAAACTCTCCTTTAGGATGAAGATTTTTTATTTCTTCAATTGACTCGTATATATTTAAAGCATGAATAGGATTATCTAAAGTACCGTAAACAGGGTATTTAAAATCGCTATTTTTTAGCATAGTTCCAACTAAAGGGCCAAGAGCATCACCTATAGCCCTATCTGTTCCTATACAAATAACAATAGTATTTTCGTTTATAATATCTTTTAGTATTAAGCTTAACACTTGAGCTACATTTTCTTTTTTATAATTTACTTTAGCTAAATACATAGGAACACCTCCTTCAAAAATATATGAATATATAATCTAAAAAATGCCTAACCTTAAGTTTTAATAACGCATCATATTATAATATAAAGTAAATTTTAAATAATTACCCTACTATATATTATATAGATAAAATCACAAAAACTTGTTATTTTTAAATAACAATTACTGACATATAAAACTATATATCCTTGACATTAAATTAAAAAAATAGTAATATATATCTAAAGAAAATAGTAATATATATCTAAAGTTAATAATTAAAATAAAAAAAGAAAATATTATTAATAAGGATAAAAACGACTCATAATAAATATGAAAATATTTATTACCTTATCAAGAGAGGCTGAGGGATAGGCCCTATGAAGCCCGGCAACCGCCCCAAAAGGGAAAAGGTGCTAATTCCTACAAGATTTTTTATAAGTCTTGAAAGATGAGGTTAGTTAATTAGTACATTAAATGTGTAATGATTAACCTCTTCTTGTATAAGGAGAGGTTTTTTTAATTGAAAAGATTAATAGTTCAATTAATATAAACCCCTACAATTTATACAAAATAAAAAAATATAATTTATTAAATTAAAGGGAGGATATAAAATGGCAAGACATTTATTTACATCAGAATCAGTTACAGAAGGGCATCCAGATAAGATCTGTGATCAAATATCAGATGCAATACTAGATGCATTATTAGAAAAGGACCCATTATCAAGAGTAGCTTGTGAAACAACTGTTACAACAGGTTTAGTTTTAGTTGCGGGTGAAATAACTACATCAGCATATGTTGATATTCCAAAATTAGTAAGAAGTACAGTAGAAGAAATAGGATATACAAGAGCTAAATTTGGATTTGACTGCAATACTTGTGCTGTAATTACATCTATAGATGAGCAATCAGGAGATATAGCTATGGGTGTTGATGAAGCTTTAGAAAATAAGGTTGGAGAAGTTACAGAAGAGGAAATTGAAAATGTTGGTGCAGGAGATCAGGGAATAATGTTCGGTTTTGCATGTAATGAAACTGAAGAATTAATGCCACTACCAATATCATTAGCACATAAATTAGCTAGAAGATTAACTGAAGTTAGAAAATCTGGATTACTAGATTACTTAAGACCTGATGGTAAAACTCAAGTTACAGTTGAATATGATGGAACTAAAGCTATTAGAGTTCATACAGTTCTTATATCTACTCAACATTCAGAAGATATAGATAATGATACAATAAGAAGAGATTTAATAGAGCATGTAATTAAACATGTTATACCAGCTGAATTACTTGATGAAGAAACTATGATATATATAAACCCAACAGGAAGATTCGTTATAGGAGGTCCTCAAGGGGATACAGGTCTTACTGGTAGAAAAATAATAATAGATACTTATGGAGGATATTCTAGACATGGTGGTGGAGCATTCTCAGGAAAAGATCCAACTAAAGTTGATAGATCAGCAGCTTATGCTGCAAGATATGTTGCTAAAAATATAGTAGCAGCAGGACTTGCTGAAAAGTGTGAGATAGAGTTAGCATATGCTATAGGTGTTGCTAAGCCTTTATCAATATTTATAGATACATTTGGTACTGGAAAAGTTTCAGAAGAAGCATTAGTTGAATTGGTAAATAAAAACTTTGACTTAAGACCAGGAGCAATTATAAGAGATTTAGATCTAAGAAAACCTATCTATAAACAAGTAGCAGCTTATGGACACTTTGGAAGAAATGACTTAAACTTACCATGGGAAAGAACTGATAAAGCAGAAACATTAAGAAAACAAGCATTAGAATGTGAAATGATGAAATAGATAAATAGCACAAAGGGCATATTTAAGATATGATATATCTTTTAATGTGCCCTTTATTTTATTGTTTATAAAATGTATAATAGTTACAAATTAGGTGTATGATAAAGACACTATTTGTTTGTAGGAGAAGTGATATGGAAAGAATAGAAGGAATGATAAGTGACATAGTATTTAAAAATGAAGACAATGGATATACTATAGCTCATTTGGCAAATAGTATGGATGAAATTGTAATCGTTGGATGTATGCCAACTTTATCAGTAGGAGAGAGCATAGAAGTAGAAGGAAAGTGGGTAAATCATAAAACTTATGGAACTCAATTTGAAGTAAGTAAATTTATGCCGGTTACACCAACATCTCTAGAAGGTATATATGCATATTTAGCATCTGGAATGATACATGGTATAGGTGAGAAAATGGCAAAGAGGATTATTGATAAATTTGGTGTGAATACACTAGATATAATACAAAATAATCCAGAACGTTTAGAAGAAGTAGAAGGCATAGGTGGAAAAAAATTAAAACAAATAGTAAAAAGTTATGAAGAAAACAGAGAACTTCGAAATATAATAATAGAACTATCTCCATATGGTATAACTCCTAATTACTGCTTAAAAATATACAAAAGATATAAAAATAAATCGATAGACATTATTAATAAAAATCCATATAGACTGGCAGAAGATATAAGAGGAATTGGATTTAAAATAGCAGATGAAATTGCTAGCAAAATTGGTATAGATAAATATTCAGAAGATAGAATATGTCAAGGCATATTATATGCTTTAAATCAGTCATTGAGTAGTGGTCATACATATTTACCGAAGGATATTTTAATTCAAGAATCTAAAAAAATATTAGATGTAGACGAGTCTATGATAGATAATTGTATTATGGGGCTAGCTTATGATCAAAAAGTACATATAGAATTATTAAATAATAATCAGTTAGTTTATCTAATGCCATATTATATGTCAGAAAATGGTGTATGCAAGCAAATAATTAAATTATCTCAAAGTGAAGTTGATGATTTAAACATTGATATAGATGAAGAAATTAGACTTTTAGAAGAAGAGGAAAATATAAAATTAGCTAATAATCAAGTATTAGCGGTTAAAGAAGCTATAAATACAGGTGTTTTAGTTATAACTGGAGGACCAGGGACTGGTAAAACTACGACTATAAATACTATAATAAAAATCTTTGAAAATAATAAAAAAAGGGTAGTATTAGCAGCACCTACAGGTCGTGCAGCAAAGAGAATGAGTGAGACGTCTCAAAGAGAAGCAAGAACTATACATAGATTATTAGAAATGGGATTTGCTACTGATAGTGATGATTTAATGTTCTTAAAAAATGAAGAAGATCCAATTAATGCAGATGTTGTAATTTTAGATGAAGTATCAATGGTAGATATACTATTGATGTATAGTGTACTACGGGCGATAAAGCCTGGAACACGGGTTATATTAGTTGGAGATAGCGATCAGTTACCTTCAGTTGGAGCCGGAAATGTTTTAAAAGATATAATTGATTCTAAGGTAATAAATGTAGTTAAGTTAAATGAAATATTTAGACAAGCTCAAGAGAGTATGATAGTAGTTAATGCACATAAAATAAACAAAGGTGAACCATTATATTTAAATGCAAAGGGTAAAGATTTCTTCTTTATAAAAAGAAATACAAATGAAGAAATCCTAGATGAGATAGTAGAAATTGTAAGTGAGAGGTTACCTAGATTTTATAAATTTGATAAATTGAAAGATATACAAGTTTTAGCATCTATGAGGAAGGGGGACGTAGGTGTTACTAATCTAAATATAGCTCTTCAAAAAAGTCTTAATAAGCCTGAAAAGTTTAAAGTTGAAGAGAATTTTGCTAAAAGGATATTTAGAGTCGGCGATAAGGTAATGCAAGTAAAAAACAATTACACTAAAAAGTGGGAAAGTGAAGATAAGCAAGATAGTGGGGAAGGTATATATAATGGAGATATTGGATATATCTATCATATAGATAAAGAAAACAAGAAAATTTATGTTATATTTGACCAAATAAAGATAGTTGAATATACATATGATGAGCTGGATGAATTAGATCATAGTTTTTGTACTACTATTCATAAAAGCCAAGGAAGTGAATTTCCAGTAGTTGTTATACCGATATCATGGGCACCTCCTATGTTATTAAGTAGAAATCTATTATATACAGCTGTTACTAGAGCTAAAAAATTAGTAGTATTAGTTGGAGATGTTAAGTATTTAGAATATATGATAAGAAATAATAGAACTAATGATAGATATTCAAATTTAGCGAATAAGTTAATTAAATTTAGAAAAGAAGGGTTGTTGTTAAAGTAGTATGAACTTTAATGAAGTGGTAGATTTAATCTTAGAATTTATATATCCGGAAAATATAAGTTGTATATTATGTAATAAACCTATAAAAAAGACTAACACATATTCATTATGTAAAGAGTGTTTTAAAGAATTACACTTTATTCAAAGTGGTTGTATTAAATGTGGAAAGCCTATAATTTATCATTCATTAGAAAGGCAAGATATAGAAAGTTGTAATTATTGTTTTAATAAAAATTTTTATTTTGATAAATCAATATCGTGTATTGAATATAATGATGTTAGTAAACATATGATACTTGATTTTAAATATAAAAACAAAACTTATATGGTTAAGTATGTATCTAACATAATGAAAGAAAAGTTAGATATAGAGGATATTAAGTTTGATTATATTCTATTTGTACCACTTCATAAAAATAGATTAAAACAAAGAGGATTTAATCAGTCTGAAAAGATTGCTAAATTATTAAGTAAGCAAATCGGAATTCCTACATTAGACTGTATAGAAAGAAATGGAAATACAAGAAGATTATATAGTTTAAGTAGAAATGAAAGAAAAATAGAATTAAGAAATGCATTCTCGGTTAATAAAGGAGTATGTGATATTAAATATAAAAATGTATTACTTGTAGATGATATACTAACTACTGGATCAACTGTAAATGAAATATCTAAATTATTAAAGTTAAATAGTGTTAGTAAAGTATTTGTAATTACATTACTTACAAGAAATAATGATAATTATGTAATTGAATAAATTTAACTTGACATAAAGATGTAAACATAATAAAATAAGTAGGTGATATTTTAGGTCTGTGGTTGAAAGTCCAAGCCAGTTGCAGGCAAAAGGATCCACGTAAGTTAATTCTAAAAATGGGATTAATGATCATGGTGCAGCTTAGAAGTAAGTCCTACCGGTATAAAATCGAGAGAGTTAGTAGTGCGGCAAACCCAAGCGAAACCTCCAGTAGGCGAGTGTGGGGTCAAAGACCAGGTCAGCTAAATTATCCAAAAGTACCTTTATGGGTGCTTTTTTTTTTGCTCAAAAATAAAAAATATAAATAAAGTTAAAAAAAAATTTTTGAACTAAATAAAACATTATAAAATGAAGTAAAATGTAGAAAAATGACATCAATGCACAAATTAATAACAATATATGCAAAAAAATGTGGATATATATTTTTTGATAAATAGCTTAAAATACACATTTATAAAAGTTATTAACATATTTATTCACATTATCCACAGAAATTGTAGTTTAAAATAATCCACATAAAGATATTATAGAAATAAAAGAAAATTATATAATACTTTATTCGACAGTATATAAAACATATAAAAGTTAAAAATAAAAATAAAGGATTAGACGAATTGATAAAGAATATATTATTAAGTATAAATATTAGCTTTTATACTATGATAACTGAAGGGAGATGTTCTTATGAATATAATAATATCTGGTAAACAAATGGATTTAACTGATGGAATTAAAAGTGCAATAGAAGAAAAAATAGGAAAATTAGATTATTACCTTCATCCAGAAACTGATGTAAAAGTTACAGTGAGCGCTAAGAAAGCTCGCCATAAGATAGAAGTAACAATGATACCTATAAATGGACCAATTATTAGAGCAGAAGATAGTGAAGAAAATTTATATGCAGCTATAGATATTGTATATGATAAGTTAAATAAACAATTGAAAAAATATAAAAATAGAGTACAAGATAGACATCAATTAAATAAAAGTATAAGATTTGAAGGTGTAGATCTAGATTCTCAAGATGTGTATGAAGATGAAGATATAGATACTTTAAATATAGTTATAAAAAGAATTAAAAAGTTTGATATGAAGCCAATGAGTCCTGAAGAAGCAGTTTTACAAATGGAGTTACTAGAACATGATTTCTATATGTTTAGAAATATAGATACTGAAGAAATAGCTACAGTTTATAAACGTAAAAATGGTGGATATGGAATGATAGAACACGAATAATGAAACTTTAAACAAAAGCTACCAATATTAAATATTGGTAGCTTTAAATATTTTTTTGTTATTTTTATAGTTATTTATATAATTTATAGATACGGTCAATATTAATATTAAATATAGTATTTTTATGGTAAAATGTATAATAGTAATAATATATGGACGAGGAGAGATGCCAACGATGGGTTTTTTAGATAATTTATTTAATATAGCGGATAAAAAAGAGCTAAAGAATTTTAATAAAATAGTAGATAAGATAGATGGATTTGAAAGCAAATTTAAATCTATGTCAGATACAGAGCTTAAAGAAATGACTAATGTATTTAGAGATAGATTAGAAAAAGGCGAAAATTTAGATGATATATTACCAGAAGCATTCGCTGTAGTAAGAGAAGCTGCAAGTCGAGTATTAGGAATGAGGCATTATAGAGTACAACTTATAGGAGGTATAGTTCTTCATCAAGGAAGAATTGCTGAGATGAAAACTGGTGAAGGTAAAACACTAGTTGCAACAGCACCAGTATACTTAAACGCTCTTACTGGTAAAGGAGTACATGTAGTTACAGTGAATGATTATTTAGCAAAACGTGACAAAGAGCAAATGGGAAAAGTATATGAATTTTTAGGACTTACTGTAGGGGTTATAGTTCATGGACAAAGTCCAGCACTTAGAAAGTCTCAATATGAATGTGATATAACTTATGGTACAAATAATGAGTACGGATTTGATTACTTAAAAGACAACATGGTAATACATAAAGAACAGAGAGTTCAAAGACCATTAAACTATGCAATAGTGGATGAGGTTGACTCAATACTTATAGATGAGGCTAGAACACCACTTATAATTTCGGGACCTGGGGATAAGTCAACTCATCTATACTCAGATGCTAATACATTTGTACTAACATTAAGATCGGATGATTATGAATTAGAAGAAAAGCAAAAAGCTGTGTCTTTAACAGAGTCAGGTATACAAAAAGCTGAAATTTACTTTAATGTTGAAAATATAACAGATATATCTCATACAGAATTATATCATCATATAAATCAAGCATTAAAAGCTCATACAATAATGAAACGTGACGTTGATTATGTATGTAAAGACGGAGAAATAGTAATTGTAGATGAGTTTACAGGAAGACTTATGTTTGGTAGAAGATACTCTGAAGGATTACATCAAGCAATAGAAGCTAAGGAAGGTTTAAGAATACAAAGAGAATCTAAAACTCTAGCAACTATAACATTCCAAAATTACTTTAGAATGTATAATAAGCTTTCGGGAATGACTGGTACTGCAAAAACAGAAGAAGAAGAATTTAAAGCAATATATAAGATGGATGTTGTGCAAATACCTACAAATAAAGAAATACTAAGAAAAGATCTAGCTGACTGTGTTTATAAAAATGAGATGGGTAAATTTAATGCTGTAGCTGAGGATATAATAGAAAGACATAAAAATAAGCAACCAGTGTTAGTTGGTACTGTATCTATAGAAAAATCAGAACTATTATCACAGCTTTTAAAGAGAAAGGGTATAAGACATGAAGTATTAAATGCTAAGCATCACGATAAAGAAGCCGAGATAATAGCCCAAGCAGGTAGATTAGGAGCAGTTACAATTGCTACTAATATGGCAGGTCGTGGAACAGATATAGTTTTAGGTGGAAACCCTGTATTTTTAACTAAAAAAGAAATGAAGAGATTAGGTTATGTTGATGAGGTTATTAATAAAGTTGATTCACCATTAGAAGTTCAACAAACAGAAGAAAATGAAGAATTATTTAAAGCTAGAGACGAATACGAAAGACTATACCATAAGTTTAAAAAAGAATCAGAGGTAGAACAACAAGAAGTATTAAATGCTGGTGGTTTAGCTATAATAGGTACAGAAAGACATGAATCTCGTAGAATAGACAATCAGTTAAGAGGTCGTGCTGGACGTCAAGGTGACCCTGGTAGTTCAAGATTCTATATAGCATTAGATGACGATTTAATGAGATTATTTGGAAGTGAAAGAATTCAAGGTGTAGTAGAAAAAATAGGTTTAGAGGATGATATGCCAATAGAGCATAAAATGCTAACAAAATCTATAGAAACTGCTCAAAAGAAAGTTGAAGGAAAGAACTTTGGAATAAGAAAACACGTTCTTCAATATGATGATGTTATGAATAAACAAAGAGAAATAATTTATGCAGAAAGAAGCCGTGTGTTAGAGGGTGAAAACCTAGATGAACAAATACAATCAATGATAAAAGAGATAATTGAGGATGCAGCAAATATAGCATCAACAGAGAAATCAATAGATGTAGATGTATTTAAAGCTCATATTTACTCTATCTTTATGCCTAAAGGAAGCATAGAAATAGAGGATATAGAAAAACTTTCTAGAGAGGAACTTGTGGAGAAAACTTATGAAATAGCTTATAAAATTTACTCTGCTAAGGAAGAACAAATTAGTTCTGAAAGAATGAGAGAAATAGAGAGAGTTATACTTCTTCAATCAGTTGATAGTCATTGGATAGATCATATAGATGCTATGGATCAATTACGTCAAGGTATAGGACTTCGTGCTATAGGACAGCAAGACCCAGTTGTTGCATACAAGATGGAAGGTTTTGATATGTTTGATGAGATGACTAAACATATACAAGAAGATACTGTTAGATATTTATTCAATATAACAATAGAACAACCTGTTGAGAGAAAACAAGTTATAGACGTAGATCATTTATCTTCAAGTGCAACTGATGAACCAGGCAATAAGACTGTGAAAAAAGAAGATCAAGCAGGCAGAAATGATTTATGTCCATGTGGTAGTGGTAAAAAGTATAAAAAGTGCTGTGGAAGATAATTTTGGAGGTTTAAATGCTAAACATACAAGAATATAGACAAAGTATAGAAAAAATGTCTTCAAATCTAGAAGAAATGAGGGACTCTCTTTGACATTTCTTCATTGTTAAAACAAATAGAAAAAAATGAAGAAGAGATGAATAAGCAAGAATTCTGGAATGACAATGAAAAGGCTCAAAAGGTTATTCAGGAAAATAAAGCTCTTAAAGATATAGTTGAAGAATATAATAGCTTAAAAGAAAGTTTAGAAGAAATCGAGTTATTAATAGAAATAGGGCTAGAGGAAAGTGATGACTCAGTTTGTAAGGAAATAGAAAGTAGTATTGATAATCTTGAAAAAGATATTGATAATATGAGAATAAAAACGCTTTTAAGTGGTGAGTATGATAAAAATAATGCAATACTATCTATAAATGCAGGTACAGGTGGATTAGATGCCCAAGATTGGGCTCAGATGCTTCTTAGAATGTATGTAAGATGGGGAGAAAGAAAAGGATATAAGGTAAAGCTTTTAGATATACTTTCAGATCCAGAGGCAGGTATAAAGAGTGCGACTTTATTAATTGAAGGATTAAATGCTTATGGATACTTAAAGAGTGAGAAAGGTGTTCACCGCATTGTAAGAATATCTCCATTTGATCCATCAGGAAAAAGGCATACATCATTTGCATCAGTGGATGTAACTCCTGAACTTGATGAAAATATAGAAATTGAAATAAATCATAATGATTTGAAAATAGATACTTATAGAGCTTCAGGTGCTGGAGGTCAGCATGTAAATACTACTGATTCAGCAGTAAGAATAACACATATTCCAACTGGAGTTGTGGTTCAATGTCAGAATGAAAGATCTCAGCATATGAACAAAGATAGAGCTATGAGAATGCTCATGGCAAAACTTATAGAGCTAAAAGAATTGGAGCAAAAAGAAAAAATAGAAGATATACAAGGTAAATACTCTCAAATAACTTGGGGAAGCCAAATAAGATCATACGTATTCCAACCATATAAAATGGTAAAAGACCATCGAACTAATGCAGAAATAGGAAATGTAGATAGTGTAATGGACGGTAGTATAGATTTATTTATAAATGAATATCTTAAAATGAATAAAAATAAAAAATAATTTAAGGTAAGGCTTGAGAATTTGATTCTTAAGCCTTATTTAAAATTTTAAATATTATAAATTTTATAGAAAGAAGGAAGTATTGTGGATATAAATCAAGTATTAAAAGCAGAGTTTAATTTAAAAGATGAACATATAAATAATACAATAAAATTAATTGATGAAGGTAATACAATACCATTTATAGCTAGGTATAGAAAAGAAATGACAGGGGCTATGAGTGATGTTACTTTAAGAGAGCTATACGATAGATTAACATATTTAAGAAATTTAGAAGGTAGGAAAGAAGATGTTACCAGAATAATTGAAGAACAAGGGAGATTAACAGATGAAATAACTCAAAAAATACTAAAAGCTAAAACTCTTCAAGAAGTAGAAGATATATATGCTCCATTCAAACAAAAGAAAAGAACAAGAGCTACTATTGCTAAAGAAAAAGGATTAGAAGGATTAGCAATGAGTATCTTAAATAAAAAAATAGATAACATAGAATTAGAAGCAGAAAAATACATAAATGAAGAAAAAGAAGTTAATTCATTAGAAGATGCATTAAAAGGAGCAAAAGATATAATAGCTGAAATTGTTTCAGATGATGCAGATATTAGAAAATATATAAGAGAGCTTGCATTAAGAGATGGTATTATATGTACTAAAAATACAATAGATGAAAAATCAGTATATGATATGTACTATGATTATAGTGAAGGTGTTAAAAATATTGCTCCACATAGAACATTAGCAATAAATAGAGGAGAAAAGGAAAATTTCTTAAAAGTAAAATTAGAAATAAATAATGATAAAGTATTAAATCATATTATAGGTAAATATGTAAATAATGAAAATGTATCAAGTAAAGAACAAATTGTACAAGCTATAGAAGATTCTTATAAAAGATTGATATTCCCTTCTATAGAAAGAGAAGTTAGGAATACTTTAACAGAAGCAGCTGAAGAAAGAGCTATAAATGTATTTGGACAAAATGTGAAAAGTCTATTATTACAACCACCGGTTAAAGGAAAGGTAGTAATAGGATTTGACCCTGGATTTAGAACTGGATGTAAAGTAGCTGTAGTTGATAAAAATGGTAAGTTTTTAGATTATGCAACAGTTTATCCAACTGAACCTAAAAATGATGTAGATGGAACTAAAAGAAAATTAAAAGAATTTATAGATAAATATCATGTAGATATAATAGCAATAGGAAATGGAACAGCATCAAGAGAATCTGAAAGTATTATATCTGATATGATAAAAGAAATTGATAAAGATGTTCAGTATGTTATAGTTAGTGAAGCCGGAGCATCTGTTTACTCTGCATCAGAACTTGCTAATGAAGAACATCCAGACTTAGATGTCTCTATAAGAGGGGCTATATCTATAGGAAGAAGACTTCAAGATCCATTAGCAGAGCTTGTAAAAATAGACCCTAAGAGTATAGGAGTTGGTCAATATCAACATGATTTAAATCAAAAGAGATTAGAAGGAGTTTTAGATGGAGTAGTAGAAGACTCTGTAAATAGTGTAGGTTTAGATTTAAATACAGCATCTTATTCTTTACTTGAGCATATTGCGGGTATAAGTAAAACTATAGCTAAAAATATAATAGCATATAGAGAAGAAAATGGAGATTTTACATCAAGAGCACAACTTAAAAAAGTAAAAAGGCTAGGTCCACAAGCGTTTACTCAATGTGCAGGATTTATGAGAATATCAAATGCTAAAAATCCTTTAGACAATACAGGTGTCCATCCTGAGAGTTATGATATATGTAAGAAGATGCTAGAACTTATAGGATACTCTTTAGAAGATGTAAAAAATAGAAATATACAAGATATTGATGAAAGAGTACAAAAAATAGGTATAATGGAATTAAGTAAAAACTTAGAAGTAGGAGAAATTACTTTAAAAGATATAATTTCTGAAATTAAGAAGCCAGGAAGAGATCCTAGAGAAGAAGGAGTTAAACCTATACTTAGAACGGATGTATTAAAAATAGAAGATATAACAGAAGGTATGATATTAAAAGGAACTGTAAGGAATGTAGTAGACTTTGGAGCTTTTATTGATATTGGAATTAAAAATGATGGTTTAGTTCATAAATCTCAAATGAGTAATAAGTTTGTAAAAGATCCTATGGATGTAGTTTCAGTAGGAGATATTGTTGATGTAAAAGTTATAGGCATTGACTTAGATAAGAAAAGAGTTTCTTTATCGATGAAGATGTAAGAACCTCTAGGAGGAGATTGAAATGATATTAATAAAAAATGGAATCATAAATACAATAACAAATGGTATATTTGTAGGAGATATACTTATAGAAGGAAAAAAGATAGTAAAAATAGGAAAACAAATTGAAACCTCACAAGATATAGAAGTTGTAGATGCAGATGGGAAGTTTGTATTTCCAGGATTTATAGATGCTCATACTCACTTAGGATTATGGGAAGATGGTATGGGATTTGAAGGAGCAGATGGAAATGAAGAAACAGACCCTATAACTCCACAATTAAATCCTATAGATGGTATAAATCCAATGGATAGAACTTTTGAAGAGGCTGTTCAAGGAGGGATAACATCTGTTTGTACAACTCCAGGAAGTGCAAATGTAATGGGTGGAGAATGTATAGCTATAAAAACTCATGGTAGAAGAATAGATAATATGGTTATAAAAAACCCTGTTGCATCAAAAATAGCTTTTGGAGAAAACCCTAAAAGTTGTTATGGAAGAGATGAGAAAACACCTCAAACTAGGATGGCAATAGCATCATTATTAAGAGAAAACTTAAAGAAAGCAGAAGAATATTTAGAAGAAATAGAATTATTTGAAGAGCATGAAGATCATGATAGGCCAGAATATGATATAAAAATGGAGAGCTTAATACCGGTATTAAGAAAAGAAATTCCATTTAAAGTTCATGCACATAGAGCAGATGATATGTTTACAGCAATAAGAATAGCAAAGGAATTTGACTTAAAGCTTACATTAGATCACTGCACGGAAGGACATCTTATAGCAGAAGATTTAGTTGAAGAAGGATATCCAGTAATAGTAGGACCATCTTTATCAGAGAGATCTAAGATAGAACTTAGAAATTTAACATTTGATACAGCTGGAATATTATCAAATGCAGGTGCTCAAGTCTCTTTAATGACAGATCATCCTGTTATACCAGTACAATATCTTCCTATGTGTGCAGGTATTGCCGTTAAATATGGTATGAAAAAAGATAAAGCTCTAGAAGCTATAACTATAAATCCTGCAAAAACTTTAGGAATAGAAGATAGAGTTGGTTCACTAGAAGTTGGAAAAGATGCAGATATAGTTATTTGGGATGGATGTCCTTTAGAAATTCAAAGCAATGTATTATTTACTATAATAGATGGAAAAATAGTTTATAAAAGAGCTTAGATTTTATAAATTAATATAAAAATAAAATTTTATATTATGCTAAGTTGACAACAAGATTAACTTTAACTAGTATATAAGTATAAATTAAATAGAAATATAAAATCTTCGGGGCAGGGTGAGATTCCCTACCGGCGGTTATAGCCCGCGAGCTACTTTAGTAGCATGATTTGGTGAGATTCCAAAGCCGACAGTAAAGTCTGGATGAGAGAAGATGGTTAAAAGCGTATACTAATAATATATTAGTTTACAAACTATATCCATAAAAATAAGCTCGGAGATATAATTCTTCGAGCTTTTTAATTTCCGGATTTTTTTATTTCTAATTTATTTAAATTTTTATTTAAATATATTGGGAGGTAATTTTATGCAAGGAACAATTAAAAAAAATAAATATGTATCTGCAAAAACTTTAGCTAAGGTAGGAATATTATCAGCAGTAGCTTATGTACTTATGTTTATATCAGTGCCATTGCCCATATTTCCAAGTTTTTTAAAACTAGATGTATCAGACATACCTGCAATATTTGGTGGTATGGCAATGGGACCTTTAGCTGGTTTTATAATTGCTCTTATAAAAAATTTACTTCAAATAGGAGCAACTTTTACTGGTGGGGTAGGAGAAATAGCAAATGCGATTATAGGTGGAACTTATGTAGTTATAATATCCTATGTTTATAAAAGAAGAAATGATTTAAAAGGTGTAATTATGGGGGCTTTACTAGCTATATTAGGAATGACTATTATGGGATGTTTAGCAAACTACTTTGTGGTAACTCCGATATATGGTCAAGTATTTGGAAGTTTAGATGCTATAATAGCTATGGGAAGTGCAATAAATCCAAAGATACATGATTTGTTTACTTTTGTAATATGGGTATATGCACCATTTAATATAATAAAAGCAAGCATAATGACACTATGTATATTACCGTTATATAAGAAGATGAATAAATTATTAAAAAAATAGGGTAAAAAGCTTATGAAATTAACTTCATAAGCTTTTTTATTTATAAAAATATTCTAAGATCATTAAGGAATTTTTCTTGTGATGTGATAATATCTTTTGCTAGACCTTTAACATCATTATTAGCGCTAGGATATTTATTTAAATATCTATAAATAGATTTTATTCCCATATTACATCCATCAGTCATTAAATCAGCTATTTGTTCATCTACATCGCTGCCTTGTAATAACTTAATATTTGTTTTAAACCAACTTATAGTTTTTGCTATAGTACTAGGTTCCTTACCACTATCATGAAATTGGTTTAAATATTCATGAGTTTTATCACCAAGACTTTTATTATCTTCTAAATATTTATTTAAAATATTACGAAGATTATCATTTTTTACGTGATCTATTACTTCATTTATAGATTCAACACCCATTTTTATACCAGCATTACATTCATTTAAGAGTTTGATAGTATCATCATTAGGCATATTAAGAACTCCTCCTTATATTTAATTATTTATTTTATTATTTATCTAAATATAAACTATTATTCTGTATAATGCCGTGTAAAACACATTAATTCATAGTAAATGTAAAGATATTACTTATTTGCTGTGTAAAATTTTGATTAAAGTTAATTATTATAATATAATAATATTTATCGAATGAATAAATACTTAAACTATAATGGAGATGAAGTCATGGTTAAAATATATTTGGACGGAGAAGAACAAACAAAAGAGATTGGATATAAGTTAGGAAAGTTACTTACACCAGGAAGTGTTATTTGCTTAATAGGAGACTTAGGAGCAGGAAAGACTACTATGACTCAAAGTTTAGCAAAAGCACTTGGTGTAGATGATTATATAACAAGCCCAACATTTACAATAGTAAATGAATATGAAGGTAGATTACCATTATATCATTTTGATGTTTATAGAATCGGAAGTAGTGAAGAAATGTATGACATTGGATATGATGAGTATATAAATTCTGATGGAGTATGTATAATAGAATGGGCAAATCTTATAGAAGATATACTTCCAAGTGAGTACTTAGATATACAATTAAGTTATAAAGATATGGGAAGAGAAATGATATTAAATCCTGTTGGGGAAAAATATAAAAAAATCGTTGAGGAGTTGACTAAGTAATGAAAATATTAGGTATAGATACATCTTCAAATGCATCGAGCGTAGCTGTAATTGAAGATAACAAATTAGTATGTGAGTATACTGTAAATACAAAAACGACACATTCTCAAAAACTTATGCCAATGATAGAAAACATGCTATCAATGAGTGAAGTGGATATAAAAGATATAGATGCAATAGCAATAAGTATAGGACCGGGGTCATTTACAGGATTAAGAATAGGTATGGCAACTGCAAAGGCAATAGCACATGTAAATAATTTACCTATAATAGGAGTAAACTCTTTAGAAATTTTAAGTGGAAATATGAATCTGTGCGATAAGAAAATATGCTCTATATTAGATGCACAAAGAAATCAAGTTTATACTGGAAGATATAAATTTGAAAATGGAAGTATAGTTGAAATACAACCAGTAGATGTAGTTGAAATCGAAAGCTTATTAGAAGAAATATATAATGATAGCGAAGAATGGATTTTAGTTGGAGAAGCTGTTTATAAATATGAAGATAAAATAAAAGAAATAAAGAATATTAAAACACCAGCACCATCACATAATGTTACTAAAGCAAGTAGCTTATGTTCTATTGCTAAAGAAAAATATAATAAAAATATAGATATTTATAATTGCTATGATATAAATCCAATGTATATAAGAAAATCCCAAGCAGAAGTTCAATATGAAGAAAAAATGAAGAGGTTAAAAAATGATAAATAATCTTATAATAGAAGAAATGAAAGTTGATGACATTGACGGAGTTTTTGAAGTAGAAAAAAATTGTTTTGAAGATTACTGGTCAAGAGATTCATTTAAAAAAGAATTATCTAATAACCTAGCTAAGTACCTTGTTGCAAAAGTAGATAAAGAAGTAGTTGGTTATGTTGGTATATGGTTTGTAGTAGATGAAGGTCATATAACTAATGTAGCAGTACATGAAGATTATAGAGGGAAAGAAATTGGAGATCAACTAATAAAAGAACTAGTACAAGTATGTAAAGATAACAATATAGTATCTATGACGTTAGAAGTGAGATCATCAAATATAGTGGCTCAAAACTTGTATAGAAAATATGGATTTAAGATGGCTGGAATTAGAAAAGAATATTATAGTAATAATAAAGAAGATGCCATAATAATGTGGAATGATATAAAAGAGGTGTAATAATGAAAGATGTAATAACATTAGCTATAGAAAGTAGTTGTGATGAAACATCAGCGGCCATATTAAAAAATGGTAGAGATGTTTTATCTAATATAATATCAACTCAGATTGAAACACATAAAAAATTTGGTGGAGTAGTACCTGAAGTGGCATCAAGAAAGCACATAGAAAATATTGATGAAGTTGTACAAGAAGCTTTGGATGAAGCTAAAGTAGAGTTTGGCGATATAGATCATATAGCAGTAACATATGGCCCAGGTATGGCAGGAGCACTACTAGTAGGATTATCTCATGCAAAAGCATTAGCTTATACACTAGATATACCATTAGTTGGTGTAAATCATATAGAAGGACATGTAAGTGCAAACTATATAGAACATAAAGACTTAAAGCCACCTTTTATAACTTTAATAGTATCAGGTGGACATACTCACTTAGTTGAAGTAAAAGATTATGGAGTATATGAAATTTTAGGTAGAACAAGAGATGATGCATCTGGAGAAGCTTTTGATAAAATAGCAAGAGCTATGGGACTTGGATATCCAGGCGGACCAATAATAGATAGATTAGCTAAATTAGGTAATAAGCATGCTATAGAATTCCCTAGAGCTAATATGGACGAAGAATATGATTTTAGTTTTAGTGGTCTTAAATCAGCTGTATTAAATTACTTAAATGCTAAGAAAATGAAAAATGAAGATATTGTTGTTGAGGATGTAGCTGCATCATTCCAAGAAGCTGTTGTAGAAGTATTATCTACTAAAGCAATAAAGGCAGCTATAGATAAAAATTATAAAACAATAGCATTAGCAGGGGGAGTGGCATCAAATTCAGCCCTTAGAGAAAAAATAACTGAAATGGCAAAAGAACATGGAATAAATATAAAATATCCATCGTTAGTTTTATGCACAGATAATGCAGCAATGATAGGATGTGCAGGATATTATAGTTACTTAAATGGAAGACGAGATGATATGAGACTAAATGCTGTGCCAGGGTTAAAAATAGGACAAAGATAGTATTATAGTTATTCAAATTTGAATTATAGTAAATGCTAGAAAATAAAAAAAGTGGTTACCATGTATAAGATTTTTTATCTTTATGGTAGCCACATTTTATTTTATACCTAAGTTATTGATTGAATAAAAACTAGATCTAAACGATCTCTTTTACTAAGTTAGTAGCCCATTTTTTAGAGAGAGCCCTAGGAACACCAAATAAAAATTTAGCAATTTCTTCAGTATAAGTTAGTAAAACTAACATAAATATAGGTGCACCATTAAATGCAGCTAAGAATGTTAGAGGTAATGAAACTAACCACATACAACCAAGTTCTAGGAATAATGAGTATTTTGTATCTCCTCCACTTCTAAGGACACCTATAACTATAAAAGTATTAAAGGATTTTAAAGCCATCAATATACCCATTATAACAAATATTTTTATTATATCAGGAGATAGGGACTTAGATACATTAAATACTTTTAATAATAATGGTATATTAACAATTAATAAAATTCCAAATAATAATCCTGTTAAAGTTACTAATATAGAAAACTTTTTAGAATAACGAATAGCTTTATCTATATGATCGGCACCTAATTCATTACCAAGCATAATAGCAGCTCCATTTGCGATGCATACGGAAGTCATGATAAAGAAATTTCCTGTACTAGTAGCTATTTGACTAGCTGCAATAGCGGAAGTACCGGCCTTTGAATATGCAACTGAATATAGTACAGTACCAAATGCCCATAAGCTATCATTTAAGAATATTGGTAAACTTTTAGATATAAAAGTTTTTAAGAACTCAGACTTTATTCTCTTTACATCACTTAAATTAAATCTTAAAACATAGTCTTTTTTAATAAAATAAACATAAGAAACTATAAGTACTAATTCAATGATTCTAGCAATAACAGTAGCTATTGCTGCACCTTTAACTCCTAGTGCAGGAAGCCCAAAGTTACCTAATATAAGCCCATAGTTTAAGATTATATTTGTTCCTAAGGCTATAGTACTGCATATCATACCTAATTTAGGGTTTCTAACACCTCTGGCACCCATACTAAACACTGTACTTACTGCAATTATTGGATAAGAAAATGCAATAATGCTAAAGTACTGAATACATAATTTTATAACCTCTGTATCATTTGAGAATATATTAATTATTAATTTTGGTGACACTAAAGCTGGTAAGAAAAATAAACAGCTAACTATAAATGCTAAGATTGTGCTCAAACCAGTTACACTTCTAATATTATTTATATCTTTTTTTCCGAAAAATTGAGATATAAATATACCTGCACCACCTGTTATTCCATATAATGTCATGTTAAATAGGAAGAAAAATTGATTTGCAACTCCAATAGAAGCAACAGATGATTCTCCTAAGCTACTAATCATAACTGTATCTATTACATTAACAGAAGACGATATTAGATTTTGTATTATCATAGGAATACAAAGTGAAATTAATAGTTTATAAAAAGTTTTATTTTCTTTATCTAATTTAAATAACCCTTGCAAATAATCACCTCTTTATTAAAAATTAATTTTTACATCTCTATATAATAACATATTAAACCAACTGTTCCCACTCTTCATAGAGTTTTTCTAGATTACTTTCAAGTTGTGATTTTTCTAGGTTTACTTCTTTTGCTTTGTTTGGATTAGAATAAACCTCTTCTTGGCAAAGAAGTATATCTAATTCTTCTATTTTGCTTTCTGTAGTTTCAATTTCTTTTTCTATATTCTGTCTTTTAATTCTATTTTTCTTTTCAGCTTCTCTTTGTTCTCTTTCTTTTCTTTTTTCTTCTTTTAATTGAGTTTTAGTTTTTTCTTCTTTATCTTCTTCTTGGATAAGACCTATTTCTTGAACTTGTCTTTTTTTAAACATATAGTAGTCATAGTTTCCAAGGTATTCTGTTATACCATTTTCATCTAATACTAATATTTTATCTACAACTGTATTTAAGAAATATCTATCATGAGATATAGTAAATATAGTTCCTGTATAATTAGATAAAGCTTCTTCAAGAACTTCCTTGGAATCTATATCTAAATGGTTAGTAGGCTCATCAAGTAATAAAAAGTTTGCATTTGATAATATTAATTTTAATATAGCAATTCTAGCTCTTTCTCCACCACTTAAAGTAGATATTTTCTTAAATACTTCTTCATCTTCAAATAAAAATGCACCTAACATACTTCTAATTTGAGTTTGAGTTAAGTGTTTGTTACTATCCCAAATTTCGTCTATGATGCTATTGTTTAAATTCAATGTTTTTTGTTCTTGATGGAAATATGCAACATTAACATTAGTACCTAAAGTAACCATACCAGTTAAAGGTATTATTTCATTCATTATAATTTTAAATAAAGTGGATTTTCCTATTCCATTAGCACCAATAAGAGCAACTTTTTCTCCCCTATATATATCTAAATTTAAATCTTTAAATAGAATTCTATTTTCATACCCCATCGACACATCTCTGACTTGAAGCACATCATTTCCACTGACTACAGAAGGATTAAATTCTATTCTAGCTTTTTTTCTATAAGCCTCAGGTTTATCAAGTACATCGATTTTATCTAAAGCTTTTTCTTTGCTACGAGCTCTCTTTAAATGCTTTTCACGTCCATATGCCTTTAATCTTTCAATAGATTCTTCTTGCTTTTTTAAATCCTTTTGTTGATCTTCATATTTTTTTAATTCTAATTCTTTTTCAACTCTGGATAACTCTAAGAATTTAGAATAGTTTCCATTATAAGTTTTTAATTTTTTATTATGAATTTCAAAAGTTCTATTAACTACTTGGTCTAAAAAATATCTGTCATGAGATATAAGCATAACAGTTCCTTTATATTGCTTTAAAAAGAATTCTAGCCACTCTATTGCCTCAGAATCTAGGTGGTTAGTAGGTTCATCTAGCATTAATAACGTAGGTTTTTTAAGTAATAATTTACCTAAAAGTACTCTAGTTTTCTCTCCACCAGAAAGAATACTGATAGTTTTGTTTAAATCTTCATCACTAAATCCTAATCCTTTTAGTACACCTTTAGCTTCTGACTTATACCCGTATCCATTTTTATCAGAAAATAGCTCTAATTTATGAGAGTACTCATTCATAAGTTTTTCTAAATCTGAAGAGTTTGCTTTAGTACTCTCTTCGGCTATTTTTAATTCTAAATTTCTTAAATAGTTTTCCATATCTATTAGATCTCTAAAAACTTCAAGAACTTCATCTAATATAGTATTTTCTGAATGGAAGTTCATATTTTGTTCTAGATAGCCTATTTCACAATCTTTAGATGTATATATATCTCCATTGTCATACCCATAAGCACCTGAAATTATTTTAAATAAAGTTGTTTTACCAGTACCGTTAATACCGATTATACCAATTTTATCTCCCTCATTTACTGTGAATGATATATCTTCTAATACAGAATCTATTCCAAAACTTTTATTTAAGTTATTGCACGAAAGAACGATCATAAATTTTATACCTCCTTAAACTACCTAAAATTATAATGTTTTGATATAATATAATCAAGGATATATAAGATGTTTTAAAAAAAGAAACATTTCATCAGGAAAGTTAAATAAATTTTAAACAATATAGGAGGTGAAGCTGTGGGTAATAAAAATATATCTATGGCGGTAATAAGAAGGTTACCTAAATATTACAGATATTTAGGCGACTTATTAGATAAAGACATACAAAGAATATCTTCAAAAGAATTAAGTGATATAATCGGATTCACTGCATCGCAAATAAGACAAGATTTAAATAATTTTGGAGGATTTGGTCAACAAGGGTACGGATACAATGTAGATGCTCTTCATAAAGAAATTGGTAAAATACTAGGACTAGATACTAAATATAATGCAGTTTTAATAGGTGCTGGTAATTTAGGTCAAGCAATAGCAAATTATTCAGGATTTAGAAAAGCAGGATTTGAAATAAAGGCTTTATTTGATGCAAATCCAAGATTAATAGGTCTAAAAATAAGAGACTTTGAAGTATTAGATTCGGAACAATTAGAAGAGTTTATTAAAGAAAATGATGTAGATATAGCAATAATGTGTATTCCTAAAAAAGGTGGTCAAGAATTAGCAGATAGATTAGTTAGTGCAGGAATAAAAGGAATATGGAACTTTGCGCCAGTAGATTTAGATGTTCCTCCATCTGTTATAGTAGAGAATGTTAATCTAACAGAAAGTTTATTTACATTATCATATTTAATGAACGCAGAAGATTAAAAAGGTAATGTTCAAACATTATATAGAGATTATAAGGGCTAAATTCTTTTAAATAGGGGAAAGGTCAGAAGACATAAGTCTTGTGACTTTTTTATTAAAAAATAAAACGGGCGTATCTTAAAGTGTATAAACACTGAAAAGATAGCCCGTATTATAGTTTCGTTTTTAATTATTCAGCTTGTTGTGGAGCGTCTACTGGACAAACTTCAGCACAAGAGCCACATTCAACGCATTCATCAGCGTTTATAACGTATCTTTCATCACCTTCAGATATACATTCAACTGGACATTCATCAGCACAAGCACCGCAGCTTATGCAAGCATCATTTATTATGTAAGCCATATTAAAATTCCTCCCCTTTAAAAGTTAGTATTATCAGTAATATTATATCAAAATTGGTACTGATTAACAAATAAAAGCATTCTACATAATGCTGTGAATTACGACATGGAAATGTTTTCAGTAAACCAAATTGATTTTGAAATTTTAATTTAATAAATATATAAAAATGAGATGATAATTAGTAAATAATTGTATTAATTTTGTTAATTTTTTATATGAAAAATTGATTAAATAAAATTTGTATAGGTATAAATAAAAATAGATTATGTTAAAAATATATTTATCACAACTCAAAAATCACTTCTAAATAATATAGTCATATAGCAAACAATTATAAAGTTTTTAAGGGGGATTTAAAAATGAATTGTAATAGTTGTAAAATGTGTAAGAGTGCAGATGAAAGGCTGCAAACTTTTGTATCTACTAAAGAATTTGACACGGCATTTCATAGAACTGAGCAGCAAAAACAAAAGTGTGGGTTTGGTCTTCAAGGTGTCTGTTGTAGGTTATGCGCAAATGGACCTTGTAGGATAACTCCTAAATCACCAAAAGGAATTTGTGGAGCTGATGCAGATACAATAGTAGCTAGAAATTTTCTAAGAGCTGTATCATCAGGATCTGCTTGTTATATTCATGTAGTAGAAAACACTGCTTTAAATTTAAAACATATAGGGGAGACAAAAGGCATAATAAAGAGTGAAAAAGCCTTAAATTATCTAGCACAAAAACTAGGGATAGAGGAAAATAATAAATATGAAAAATGCATAAAAATATCAAACGCAGTTCTAAATGATTTATATAAACCAAGATTTGAAAAAATGGAATTAGTAGAAAAAATAGCATATAAACCTAGAGTAGAAAAGTGGAAAGCACTTGGTATAATGCCTGGTGGAGCAAAATCAGAAGTTTTTGATGGAGTAGTGAAATCTTCAACAAACTTAAATAGCGATCCAGTTGATATGTTAATGAATTGTTTAAGTCTAGGAATTTCAACAGGACTATATGGATTAACATTGACAAATCTTCTAAATGACATAATGTTAGGTGATCCAGTAATAAGAATGGCTCCAGTAGGGTTTAGAGTAATAGATGAAGATTATATAAATATAATGATAACAGGACACCAACATTCAATATTTACAAGTTTCCAAGATAAATTAACACAACCAGAAATAGTGAAATTAGCAAAAAATGCAGGTGCAAAAGGATTTAGATTAGTAGGATGTACTTGTGTAGGTCAAGATTTGCAGTTAAGAGGTGAGCACTATCAAGATATATTTGCAGGTCATGCAGGAAATAATTTTACAAGTGAAGCGGTTTTATCAACTGGGGCAATAGATATGGTTGTTTCAGAATTTAACTGTACAATACCAGGATTAGAGCCAATTGCGGATTCCTTACAAGTAAAAATGATGTGCTTAGATGATGTCGCTAAAAAGAAGAATGCAGAATATATTTATTTGGATAGAAATAAATATGATGAAATAGATATGAAGTTAATTAACGAAGCATTAGATTCTTATAAAACAAGAAGAGGAAGTGTTCAAATAGATATACCTAAAGATCACGGTTATGAAGAGTCTTTAACAGGTGTAAGTGAAAAGAATTTAAAAGATTTCTTAGGAAACTCTTGGAAGCCACTTGTAGATTTAATTGCAGATGGAACTATAAAGGGAATAGCAGCTATAGTAGGATGTTCGAATATGACAGCAGGTGGACATGATATAAATACAGTAGAGCTAACTAAAGAATTAATAAAGAGAGACATTATAGTTTTGTCTGCAGGATGTTCAACAGGTGGACTTGAGAATGTAGGTTTTATGTCTTTAGGAGCTGAAGAATTAGCGGGAGAAAATTTAAAATTAGTATGCAAAAAATTAGGAATACCACCAGTATTAAACTTTGGTCCATGTCTAGCAATTGGTAGATTAGAAATAGTAGCAACAGAATTAGCTGAATATATGGGTGTAGATTTACCGCAATTACCATTAGTATTATCAGCTCCACAATGGTTAGAAGAGCAAGCATTAGCTGATGGAGCATTTGGATTAGCACTAGGCTTACCATTACACTTAGCATTACCTCCATTTATAACAGGAAGTAAATTAGTTACAGAAGTATTAACAGAATCACTAAAAGATATAACAGGTGGTAATGTAATAGTAAATCCAGATCCTAAATCAACAGCTGATCAACTAGTGGAAATAATAGTAGATAGAAGACAAAAACTTGGATTAAAGGAAGTGGAAGTCTATGCATAGAATTTTAATAAATAAAGATTTATGTGCAGGATGCAAAAGTTGTATTTTAGGATGTATGCTAAAGCATAGTAATGTTGAAAATATATATTTTTTAGATTTAGAAGATAAAGATAATGAAAGTATGGGGCATATAGAGCTTGATAAATATAGTAAACCTGTTCCTATATTTTGTAGACACTGTGAAGAACCAGAGTGTGTAATTACTTGCATGAGTGGTGCTATGAAAAAAGATAAAGAAACTGGTATAGTTTCATACGATGATAAAAAATGTGGTTCATGCTATATGTGTATTATGTCATGTCCTTATGGACTTTTAAAAGTTGATGATAGAACCAAGAAAAATATATTAAAATGTGATTTATGCAAAGATGAGGAACTCCCTAGATGTGTAGCTAGTTGTCCTACGGGAGCAATAGAGTTACAAAAGGAGGAAATTTATGCTGAGTAAAAAAGAGTATATTATATTAGGCGCTAGTGCCGCAGGAATAAATGCAGCTAAAACATTAAGGGAATTAGACTCATATTCAAATATAACTATAATTTCAAAAGATGATAAGGTTTATTCGCGTTGTATGCTACATCATGTAATTTCAGGTCATAGAAGTATAGAAGATATCAGTTTTATAGAAGAAAGTTTTATGAGAGATAATAATATAAAATGGATAAAAGGTAAAATAGTTAAGAATATAGATATATATAATAAAAAGGTTATTATTAATGATGATAGTGTACCATATGATAATCTACTAATAGCAACAGGAGCATCATCATTCATACCTCTAATAAAAAATATAAAAGAAGGTAGAAATATATATTCATTAAGAAATATAGATGATGTATACAATATAAAGGATAAGTTAATTAATTCAAAAAAAGTAGCTATAATAGGGGCAGGTCTTATAGGAATAGATGCATTAACAGGTATAATAGAATATAAAGATTTAGACATATCATTAATATATCCTAGTGAGTTTATATTAGATAGACAGTTAGATAAGTATTCATCTAAAGTATATGAAGAAGAATTCATAAAAAAGGGTATAAATTTACATTCAAACAGCACTATAAGTGAGATTACATTAGATAATAACAACAATGTTTCAGGTGTTAGATTAAATGATGGAAGTGTTGTTGATTGTGATTTATTAATAGTAGCTACAGGAGTTGTTCCAAATAGTGATTTTATAAGTGGAACAGATATAGAATATGATAGAGGTATAGTAATAAATAATAAATGTGAAACTTCAGTAAAAGATATTTATGCAGCAGGGGATGTGATTGGAAAAAATGCAATTTGGCCTTTAGCAGTAAAACAAGGTATAGTAGCTGCAAATAATATGGCAGGTAAAGAAAAATTGCTAGATGATAACTTTACATTCAAAAACAGTATGAACTTTATGGGTATACCGACAATATCATTAGGTATTGTAAATCCACAAGATGATAGTTATAATACTACAACTAGAAATGACGATGATGGATATAGAAAGTTTGTATATAAAGATAATATAATATATGGATTTATAGCCCAAGGGGATATTTCATATACAGGAGTTATAACTCAATTAATAAAAAATAAAATAGAAATCGATAATTTAGAAGATATAATATTTGATATAGGATACTCAGATTTCTTTTCAATGAAAGAAAATGGAGAGTTTGAATATAGTATTTAATTGACAAGAAAATGACTATAATAAGAATTATAGTCGTTTTTAATATTTATATTTAAATTAAAAATTATGCCCATTTTTAATCCGAATTATGCACATAAAAATAGGAAAAGCTAGAAAAAACTTTACTTCTCCTTGAAATTACTATATAATTTAATTAAAACAAATTTTGGATAAAATAAGTTAATTTAACTTTTGATAAAAATCTTATACAAGATGTAAATTTTTATTTTGTTTCGCTAACATAAGAATACTATAAAATTTAAAAAAATAAATTACAAATTAGTTACAAATTTACTACAATCTTGTGTATTAGTATTTTATCCTTGCATTTATAGTGAATTTTAGGAGGAAGTATATATGAAGAGAAAAATATTAGTACCTATGTTTGCATCAGTAATGGCAATATCATCAATGACTGCAGTAGTAAATGCAGATGAAGTTAAGCCTGCTGAAAATATAGAAGATAAAACTAGCCAAGGTGCTATAGATTTAGATGAATATAAAGAAATTACATATAAAAAAGCAACTGTTAAAGATGGAGTTGCTGTAAAAATAAGAAATGAAGGTTCTGTAAAGCTTGTAGCTTATACAGGAGATGAGTTTAAAGTTTTAGCTACTCAAGGAGATTGGGTTGAAGTTTCTGTAGGAGATGAAAAAGGATGGATTCCATCAAGATATGTTGATGTAGAATCTGCTTCAGCTTTTGTTACAGAAGAAAAAGTTAATTTTAGAAAAGAATCAAATACAGATTCTGAAATAATAGAAGAATTAACTAAAGGAACTGAACTACAAGTAGTTGAGGTTCAAGATGAATGGATAAAAGTAAAAAATGGTGAAGAAGAAGGATATGTAAATGCAAATTATGTATCAGATGAAGCGCCTGTAATAGAAGAAGTTGTTGTTGAAGATCAAGCTATAAATACAGTTTCAACAACTCAAAACTCTAACTCAAATATTCAAACTACAAACAATGTTACAAATAACACTACGAATAATGCTACAAACAATACATCAAGCAATCAAAATAGTAGTTCATCAAATAAAATAGAACAAAGTAACACAAATGTTCCAGCTGCAAATACATCATTAGCTCAAGCAGTTGTTAACTTAGCGTACTCTAAGATAGGATCTCCATACGTATGGGGTGCAGAAGGTCCAAATAGCTTTGACTGTTCAGGATTAACTTCTTATGTATATAAGAATGCTGCAGGAATATCTATACCTAGGTCGTCATCTGCTCAGTCTACATATGGGACAACTGTAAGTAAAGCTAATTTACAACCAGGAGACTTAGTATTTTTCGGAAGTGGAAGTGTAAGTCACGTTGGTATATATATAGGTGGTGGAAATATGATACATTCACCTAAACCAGGAGAAACTGTAAAGATAACTAGTATAAATTCTTCTTATTATACGAATAGATTTATAACTGCGAAGAGAGTTTTATAATAGAATAATAAATTAAAGGGATGCTAAAATTTAATGTTAGCATCCTTTTTTTTAATAAATTCTGTTAACATATTGACATAGATTTATAAAAATGATAACCTTACTTAAAGAATAAAATACTTTTAATTTTAGTCCAGAGAGGCTAAAAAAGGAGGAACTAATAAAATGTTAAAATCAAGGAATTTAATCCAACCAGAAGACTTTTCTGTTGAGGAAATAGATGAAATATTAGAATTATCTCAAAAAATAATTGATAATCCGTCAAATTATTCCCGTATATGTGAAGGTAAATTAATGGCTACATTGTTTTATGAGCCATCAACAAGAACAAGATTAAGCTTTGAAGCAGCGATGAAAAGATTAGGTGGTCAAGTAATAGGTTTTTCTGAACCAAATTCATCATCAGTATCAAAAGGAGAATCTCTAGGAGATACAATGAAAACTGTATCAAACTATGTTGATTTAATAGTTATGAGGCATCCTCAATTTGGAGCAGCAAATGAAGCTATAAAATATACTGAAGTACCTTTTATAAACGCGGGAGATGGAGGAAATCAACATCCAACTCAAACACTTACCGATTTACTTACAATAAAGTCACTTAAAGGAAATTTAGAAAATCACACAATTGGTATATGCGGAGACTTAAAAAATGGAAGAACAGTACATTCTTTAGTTAAAGCAATGGCTAGATACAAAAATACAAAATTTGTATTTATAGCACCTAATGAACTTAAGATGCCTGATTATATAAAAGATGCTATAAAAGGACATGAATACTATGAAACTAATAGCTTAGATGAAGTTATTGATAGATTAGACGTACTGTATATGACCAGAGTTCAACAAGAAAGATTTGAAGATAAAGCTGAGTATGAAAGATTAAAAGATTATTACATACTAAATGTACCAAAACTTAGTAATGCTAAAGAAGATATGTTAGTTATGCATCCATTACCAAGAGTAAATGAGATAGATACTGATGTAGATACTGATGAAAGAGCAGTTTATTTTAAGCAAGCTAAGTTTGGGATGTTTGTAAGAATGGCTTTGATAACAAAACTTTTAAAATTGAATTTAGAGGTGAGCACAAATGAGTAACATATTATTTAGAAATGTTAGAATTGTAGATGTTAAAAAAGACTTTAAGGCGGATTTACTTGTATCGAATGGAGTAATTTCAAAAATAGATCAAAAAATAGAAATAAAAAATGAGAGTGTAAATATAGTAGATGGAAATGGGTACGTATTAATGCCTTCTTTTATAGACTTACATACACACTTAAGAGACCCGGGGCTGACACATAAAGAAGACTTAGAAACAGGTCAAATGGCTGCTTTAAAAGGTGGATTTACAGTACTTTGTCCAATGGCAAATACAAAGCCGGTTTGTGATAATAAAGAGGTCATGGAATATATACTTAATAAAGCAAAAGAATTAGATTTATGCGAAATAAAGCAAGTATGCGCAATAACTAAAGATTTAGATGGTCAAGAAATGATAGATATAGCATCAATGAGAAAGTATACAGATTTATTCTCAGATGATGGATATACATTATTTAATGAAGAAATTATGAAAGAAACTTTAAGATTATCATCTCAATTGGACTTTAAAGTATTAACTCATTGTCAACCAGAGTATGAAATAGTACAAAGAGACTTAAAGATGCTAAAGGAAGTTGGCGGAAACTTACATATATGCCATATAAGTTTAGAAGATACTTTAAATGAAATTAAAAAATATAAGAATGAAGGATATAAGTTTACTTGTGAAGTTGGTCCACACCATATATATGGTTATGGATTAGATTATAAAGTAAATCCAGCATTTGCTAAGGAAGAAGATATGAAATCTTTAATAGAGGGAATTAAAGATGGATATATAGATATGATAGGAACAGACCATGCGCCTCACACTGAAGATGACAAAAAAGCAGGTTCTCCAGGGATATCTAATATAGAAGTAGCATTTGCAATGGTTAATAAGGTATTTAAAGAAAATGAAATATCTTTAAATAAATTAAGTGAGATGATGAGTGCTAATCCTGCAAAACTTCTTGGATTAAATCAAGGATTAATAGAAGAAGGATTAAAAGCAGATTTAGTTTTAATAGATGAAAATGAAGAAGATGTAATAGATACATCTAAGTTCGTATCTAAAGGTAAAAACAATCCTTTCAATAATCAAAAGATTATAGGCAAAGTAATTATGACAATAAGAGATGGTAAAATAGCTTACAAAGTAGAGGGGGATATGTAATGTATAAAGTTCTAGAAAATAGATATGTAGGGGAAGATATGTATCTAATGAGAGTGGAAGGCAACTTTAAAGGAGAAATGGGTCAATTCTATATGCTAAGAGCTTGGGACACATATCCACTTTTATCAAGACCAATAAGTATACATGATATAGATGATAATAGTATAAGTTTCTTATATAAGGTATTTGGAGAGGGTACTGAAATTTTAAGTAGGTTAAGAGAAGGAGATACTATAAAGTTAGAGGGTCCATATGGGAATGGTTATAGAAAGGTTGAAGGAAAGGTAGCTCTAGTAGGAGGCGGAATCGGAGTAGCCCCATTATATTTAGTTGCTAAAAATATAGAAAACTGTGATGCTTACCTTGGATTTAGAAAAGAAGGAGTACTAATAGATAAGTATAAAGAATTATGCAAAGAAGTACATATAGCTACAGGTAATACTTTTGTAACAGATATATTAGATGTAGAAAAATATGACTATATATTAACTTGTGGACCAACACCGATGATGGAAAAAATAGTTGATATGACACAAGGAACAAACACAAAGATAATGGTATCTTTAGAAAATCATATGGCATGTGGAGTAGGAGCTTGTTTAGTTTGTACTTGTAAAACTCAATTTGGAAATAAAAAGACTTGTAAAGATGGACCAGTATTTTGGGGAGAGGACGTGATTTTCTAATGGCTAATTTAAATGTTAAGTTTGGAAATATAGACTTTAAAAATCCAGTAGTTATGGCATCAGGAACTTTTGGATTTGGAAAAGAATATAACGAAATTTATGATATACAAAAGCTAGGTGGAGTAAGTAGCAAGGGACTTACATTAAATAAAAGATCTGGAAATGAAGGTATGAGAGTTTGTGAAACGCAATCAGGAATGATGAATAGTGTTGGACTTGAAAACCCAGGAGTACAAGGTTTTATAGATAATGAATTACAATTTTTTAAGAATTTAGATTTTGTAAGAATTGCCAATGTGGGTGGCGGAACATTAGAAGATTACATAGAAGGCGTTAAATTATTAAATGATCAACCAATAGATATGATAGAGCTTAATATATCTTGCCCAAATGTAAAAGCAGGAGGAATGGCTTTTGGTATAAAAAATGAAGTAGCAAGAGAAGTAGTAAGAGAAGTAAGGAAGGTTACAGATTTACCATTAGTAGTGAAATTATCGCCAAATGCGGAAGATATAGTTGGTATGGCTAAAGTATGTGAAGAAGAAGGTGCTGATGGAATATCTTTAGTAAATACTTTTAAAGCAATGGCAATTGATATAAATAAAAGGAAGCCTGTTTTTGAAAATGTATATGCAGGATTATCTGGACCTGCTATAAAGCCAATAGCGCTTAGAATGGTTCATGAAGTTTGTAATGCTGTAAATATACCAGTAATGGGAATGGGTGGAATAACAACATGGCAAGATGCTATAGAGTTTATTATGGCAGGAGCAACATGCATACAAGTTGGAACTGCAAACTTTATTAATCCTAAGATAGGACTTGATATAATAGCTGGAATAGAAAGTTATATGGAAAGAGAAGGAATAAAAAATTTAGACGAAATAAGAGGAATATTATAAAAATTAAAATAAATAGACAATAAAAAATTGGAGGAAAGAATTATGAATATAGTTGAAAATAAAGTGGATGTAGTAGAAATATTAAAGAAAAGTGATGCATTATTAGAAGGTCATTTCTTATTATCTTCTGGAAAGCATAGTAATAGATATGTGCAGTGTGCAAAGGTATTAAGATTTCCAAAGTACGCAGAAGAAGTTTTAAGTACAGTTGTTGAGCAAATAAAAGATTTAGATATAGATTTAGTAGTTGGACCAGCTATGGGTGGAGTAATAGTTTCTTATGAATTAGGAAGACAATTAAACAAAGAAACAGTGTTTACTGAAAGAAAAGATGGTGTAATGGAATTAAGAAGAGGATTTGAAGTTAAGCCAGGAGCTAAAATAATAATAGCTGAAGATGTAGTTACAACAGGTAAATCAACTATAGAAACTAAAGAAGCATTAGAAAAATTAGGTGGAGAAGTTATTGGAGTTGCTTGTATAGCAAACAGAACTTCTAAAGATATAGGAATGCCTATATATAGTGCTATAAAGCTTGAAATAGAGGTACATGATTCTGATAAGTGTCCTTTATGTAAAGAAGGAAAGATAGAATTAGTTAAACCAGGAAGTAGAGAATTTAAAGAAATAGGAATGTAATTATTAATAAAATAAAAACCTAATGATATTACTATCATTAGGTTTTTATTTTATTAATAATTTATTCTAATGTTGTTGAATATAACTTTAATTCTCTTAAAAAAATATGGGCTGCTTCAGAAACATTTACATCTTTAGGTAAAATATATGAAAAATTACGTGTGAATGTGTTATCTAATGTTATAGTCGATATTTCATTATTTTCAACTGCGGGGTTAGCTATAAACTTAGAAATTATGCTTATTCCTAATTTATTTTTTATGGATTCTTTAACCGCATAGTTACTTCCTACAACCATGATACTTTTAGGTAGTATTTTATATTTACTTAAAAATAAATCTAGATAGTCTCTAGTACCAGACCCATTTTCTCTAACAATCCATTTTTTATTTTGAAGGCTAGAGAATAAAAAGTTATCTTCTGTTAAATCGGATTCAAAAGGTAATGCTAGGGTTAATTTATCTTTTAAAAAATATCCTTTATTGAAGTTAGAATCATTTAAATTACCTTCTATTAAGCCGATATCTAAAATAAAGTTTCTTATATCAGAACATACAGCAGAAGTATTCTCTGTGAAAATTTCTACATTTATATCAGGATATTTCTCTGAAAAAATAGATAAAAATTTAGGTAAAATATAATCTCCTATTGTAGAACTAGCCCCAATTTTTAAAGTACCTGTAATTGTAGTGGAATTATTACTAATTTCTTTATATGTAACATCCATTAAATTTAGTACTTCCTTAGCTCTCTTATATAAAATATACCCTTTCTCAGTTATGAAAATGTTTTTCTGCTTAACAGATCTATTTATTAAAGTTGTTCCAAAAAAAGTTTCTAAATTTTTTATATGAGTACTTACTGTTGGTTGAGATAGATTTAGATGATTTCCAGCCTTAGTGAAATTTTTAAAATCTACCACAGCGATAAATGTTTTTAATTCTTCAAACAAATTTAACAACTCCTACTGTATTAAATATTTTTATGTTTATATAAAAGTATTGACTATTATAACCACATATAAGTATACACTAATCATAGGAAAAATCAATGGTATATATTAAGTATATTTATTTTACTTATGGTTAATATAATTATATACTATCGAAGAAGGTAAAATTCAAATATAAATAGAAAGGATTAATAATATGTCAAGAGAACATAAAGGATTTACAAAAGCAATAAGTGATATATTACCAGGATTTATAGTTTCATTATTAGTAGCTTTGATAAGTATGTTTCTTGCAAAATTTGTTTCTAATTTAGGAGCTGCATCTATAGCAATATTTCTAGGGATGTTTGTTGGGAATGTATTTTTAAATCAAGATATATTTCAAAAAGGATATAAATTTTCTGAAACTGATTTATTATCGTATTCAATAGTATTATTAGGAGCAACATTAAGTATTAGTACAATTTCAGACATAGGATTTTCAGGAATTTTATTTATAATTTTACAAATGTCAATAACCTTAATAGGAGTTATATATATAGGAAATAAACTAGGTTTTTCAAAAAACTTTTCATATTTAATGGCAAGTGGTAATGCGGTTTGTGGTTCATCTGCTATAGCTGCAACAGCACCTGTAATTGATGCTGATGATAGAGAAAAAGGAATAGCTGTAACTATAGTAAATGTTACTGGAATAGTATTAATGTTCTTACTTCCTCTTTTAACTCAACTTTTATATAAAAATAACATTACGCAAACATCTGGAATGATAGGTGGAATACTACAATCTGTAGGTCAGGTTGTAGCAAGTGGAGCAATGGTAAGTGAACATGTAAAAGATATGTCTATGATATTCAAAATAGTACGTATAATATTTTTAGTAGTAGTTGTATTTGCATTAGGACATTTAAAACATAAGTCTAATAAGGAGATTTTAGAAGAAGAAGTCGATGATATAGAGAGAGGAAAAATAAAAGTACCATGGTATGTAATAGGATTCTTTATAACATGTGCTTTATTCTCTTTACACATAATAAGTCCTCAAGTATCTCTATTAGCTAAGAATATAAGTAATAAACTTGAAATAATAGCATTAGCGGCTATTGGGCTAAGAGTTAATATAAGAGATTTAATTCAACAAGGTAAAGCAGCTACGATATATGCAGTATCTGTAGGTACTTTACAAATTATTTCAGCAATAATATTAATCGCTTTATTAATCAGATAAATAATTATATAAATAAAAAAGATGCTTAAAAAGCATCTTTTTATTTATATAATTATTTATAAAAAGTAATTTAAAAATTATATTCCTAATGTTTCTTTTATTTTACTGCATAGCATGTCAAGATGTTCTGGATTATTTATTAAATCAACTTCATTTATATTTACATATAAAACAGGAGATTGATCGTATTCAGCTATCCATTTTTCATATCTATTATGAAGATTTGACCAATATTCTAAGTCAACAGCTTTTTCCATATCACGTCCTCTAAGATTTATTCTATCTATTATAGTATCTAAAGAACCGTCTAAGTAGATCATTAAATCAGGCTTTTTTAGATATGGAACCATATCATTGAATAAGTCCCTGTAAGTTATATAGTCTCTTTTAGTCATTTTTTTATTATCATATAAGTTTCTAGCAAATATTTCAACATCTTCGTATATACTTCTATCTTGTATATTATTTAGTCCGTTAGTATGAATCTCTTTTTGTTGTTTAAACCTCTGAGCTAAGAAATAAAGTTGAAGATGAAACCCCCACTCCTCTTGATTCTGGTAAAAATCTTCTAAGTATGGATTACCATCAACTTTTTCAAAGTGAGTTTCAAAACCTAGTTTTTCTCCCACTAATTTTGTTAAAGTTGATTTTCCAGCACCTACATTTCCTGCTACAGTTATAAACTTATCTCTACTAGCGGGAGTATTACTTTGGTTTATTAATTTAAACATGTTGCTGTCCTCCTAAAGTTGTCATTGCTTTTGTTACTTTGTCTATTATGAAATTTCTGTCTTTCTCATTATTTAAGAAATCTAAATTAGAATTATCTATTTCTATGATTATAGGTTCTTTTCCCATAAAATTATGTTTTATAGATAGGGGGTTAAAATAATATTTATACTCAGATCTTAACTCATCGATATAATTTCTATCCATTTGTCTTTCAAAACTTCTATCTCTCATAGCAATTCTTTTCATCAACACATCTGTATCAGAATTCAAGTATACGATTATATCTGGTTGAGGTAAATCATTAACAAAAGTATTGTACACTTGTTTATATCTATGAAATTGCATTTTATCAAGTGTTAAACCTGCAAATATAAGATTTTTTATTATATGATAATCACTTACAACACCAATATGGTTGCTTAAAAGCTCTTTTTCTGTGTCTTCTAATTGTTTTACTCTATTAAATAAAAAGAATGCTTCTGTTTGTAAAGCATAACCTTTTATATCTGTATAAAACTTTGATAAAAAAGGATTTTCTTCAACTATTTCTCTTAAAAGAGTATAATTGAAGTGTTCATTAAGGATTGTTGCAAGAGTAGTTTTACCTACTCCAATAGGACCCTCTATAGCAATAAAAATACCTCTATCGTTCATATAAGTTCACCTTCTACTGATTAATGTCTAGTGTATTTTATCAAAAAATTTTAATTAATTCTACTCTAGATTTTTAGAACTAAGTTTGTATATGATAAAAAGATTATTTAAATTAATTGCATAATGGGTAAATTAAGTCTATAAACAAACGTAAAAATAACAAATAAGGAGAAAAAATAATGAATGTATATGAAAAAGAAAACTCAGTTGTATTAGAAGGAATCACAGATTTTGATCCTAAGCATATATTTGAATGTGGTCAATGTTTTAGATGGCATAGACAAGATGATGATTCTTATACAGGTGTAGCAAAAGGAAAAATATTAAATGTAAAAAGAGAAGGAAATATTGTTTATTTAAATAATACTAATTTAGAGGACTTTAATAACATTTGGTTTAATTACTTTGATTTAGAAAGAAATTATACAGAGATAAAAAACACATTGAGAAGTATGGATGAATATTTAGATAAAGCAAGTGATTTTGGATGGGGAATAAGGATACTTCAGCAAGATGGATGGGAAATGCTTATATCATTTATAATTTCGTCAAATAATAGAATACCAATGATTCAAAGAGCAATAGAAAATTTATCAGAGAGATTTGGAGAGTATATAGGGGAGTATAATGGAAAAAAATATTACTCGTTTCCAACTCCTGAACAATTAAATAAGGCATCGCAAGAAGAAATAAGAGCCTGTCAAACTGGATTTAGAGATAAGTATATAAAAAGCACAACTCAAAGAGTTGTTGAGGACAATGATAATGTGGGTGAATATACTAAATTAAGTACGGATGAATGTTTAAAAGAGTTATTGAAATTTAATGGTGTAGGACCTAAAGTCGGTGATTGTATAGCATTATTTGGGATGAGAAAATATGATACATTCCCTGTTGATGTTTGGGTAAAAAGAGTAATGCAAGAATTTTATGTTACAGAAGATATGAGTTTACCAAAAATAAGAGCATATGCTATTGATAAGTTTGGAGATTTAGCTGGGTTCGCACAACAATATCTATTCTACTATGCTAGAGAGTTGGGTATAGGTAGATAGTCTAATAGGGAGGGAATATGGATATTGTACAAGGTTTAATATTAGGATTTTTAATTTTATCCTATATATCAGGGACCATAATATCAATGACAATATTACTTGAAAATAGAGACCCTTCTAAAACTGTAACTTGGCTATTGATATTTATTTTACTACCAGGGATAGGTTTAATTATTTACGCTGTTTTTGGAAGAAATTTAAGGAAAATAAAGATATTTAAAACCCAAGAGTTAGCTAGTAATATGAAGGAAGAGAAACTATTTAAAAATATAGAAGAAATAAATAAATTAATAGAGTTAGAACAAGATACCATTAGCATAAGCAAATTCTTAAAAGATAATGAAGAGGACAACGCACGTCTAAAAATAATAAGTTTATTACTAAATACAGGTATGTTTCCTTTCACTACAAACAATAAAGTAGATATATTTATAGATGGAAATGAAAAGTTTAAAAATCTTTTGGATGATATAAGTAAAGCTAATAATCATATACATTTAGAATACTTTATTATAAAAGATAGTGAAATAGGTCAAAAAATAAAACAACTATTAATAAAAAAAGCTAAAGAAAATGTTAAAGTTAGAATTTTATATGATGATGTAGGGTGTTGGAGATTTTGGTTTCATAGAAAATTTTTTAATGAGATGAAGTCTTATGGTATAGAGATTGTACCATTTTTACCTACTAAGTTTCCTATTATAGGAGGTAAATTAAATTATAGGAACCATAGGAAGATAGCTGTTATAGATGGGAAAATAGGATATACAGGAGGAGTAAACATAGGCGATGAATATATGGGTAAAAACAAAAAGTTTGGATATTGGAGAGATACTCATATTAGAATAGAAGGAACATCTGTATATATGTTGCAAATGACATTTTTAATTGATTGGTATTACAATACAAAAGAAGTTTTATTAGATAAAGAATATTTTCCTAAGTTAAGTGAATGTGGAAATTCTATGATACAAGTTGTAGCAAGTGGTCCAGATAGTGATTGGGAGGCTATACACTATGCATATTTTTTAGGTATATGCCAAGCTAAAAAAAGCATATACATTGAAACACCATATTTTATACCAGATGAAAGTATATTAAGAGCTTTAAAGAGCGCTGCATTAAGTGGAGTAGATGTTAGAATTATATTCCCTAAAATAGTAGATCATAAAATAGTTAATACAGCTTCTTATTCATACTTTGATGACATCCTGAAATCTGGAGGAAAAGTATATTTATATAATAAAGGATTCATTCATTCGAAAGTCATTATTATAGATGATATTATAGCATCTACAGGTTCTGCTAATATGGATCTAAGAAGTTTCATGTTAAATTTTGAGATAAATGCATTTATATATGATCAAACTGTTATTAAATTAATGAAGGATGACTTCTTTGAGGATATGAAAAACAGTGAAGAAATAAATATAGATGAATTTAAAAATAGAAGTATAGTTAAAAAGTCTAAAGAATCTATAGCTAGATTGTTTTCTCCAATATTATAATATTCTAACATTAATGCATTTTAAAGGGGGAATTATGTCTAAAATGGGCGTTTTAAAATACTTAAAAAGAGTTGAAAAATATATGTGATTGGTATATCATAATAATTGTTAGCACTCTTAATTAAAGAGTGATAAAATATAAGTTAATTAATATTTCAATCTACATATAAAAATTCATTAGGAGGTATAAACAATGAAAATAAGACCATTAGCTGACAGAGTTGTAATTAAAAAAGTTGAAGCAGAAGAAAAAACTGCAAGTGGAATAGTTTTACCTGGAGCTGCTAAAGAACAGCCTCAAATAGCAGAAGTTGTTGAAGTTGGTCCAGGAGGAATTGTTGATGGAAAAGAGATAACTATGGAATTAAAAGTTGGAGATAAGGTTATATTCCAAAAATATTCTGGAACTGAAGTTAAATTAGATGGACAAGAATATACAATATTAAGACAAAGCGAAATACTTGCTGTTGTAGAATAATTAATTAGGAGGGGTTAAGATGGCTAAAGAAATTAAATTTGCTCAAGATACAAGAAAAGCTTTAGAAACTGGTGTGAATAAGTTAGCAGATACTGTTAAAGTTACATTAGGACCAAAGGGAAGAAATGTAATACTAGATAAAAAATTTGGTGCACCATTAATAACAAATGATGGTGTTACTATAGCTAAGGAAATAGAGTTAGAAGATAGATTTGAAAATATGGGAGCTCAACTTGTTAAAGAAGTTGCTATAAAAACTAATGATGTAGCAGGAGATGGTACTACTACTGCTACAGTTTTAGCTCAAGCTATTATAAGAGAAGGTTTAAAAAATGTAACTGCAGGAGCTAATCCAATACTTATAAGAAAAGGTATACAAAAAGCTGTTGAAGTTGCAGTTGAAGAATTAAAATCTCAATCAAGAACTATAGAAACAAAAGAGTCTATATCTCAAATAGCTTCTATATCGGCAGGAGATGAAGAGGTTGGGAAATTAATAGCTGAAGCTATGGAAATAGTAGGAAGAGATGGTGTTATAACTGTTGAAGAATCTAAAACTATGCATACTGAATTAGATACAGTTGAAGGTATGCAATTTGATAGAGGATTTGTGTCTGCGTATATGGTAACAGATGTAGATAAGATGGAAGCAGTATTAAATGACCCATACATATTAATAACAGACAAGAAAATATCTAATATACAAGAAATATTACCAGTTCTTGAGCAAATAGTTCAACAAGGTAGAAAGTTATTAATAATAGCTGAAGATGTTGAAGGTGAAGCATTATCTACATTAGTAGTTAACAAATTAAGAGGAACATTTGAAGTTGTTGCAGTTAAAGCTCCAGGGTTTGGAGATAGAAGAAAACAAATGTTAGAAGATATAGCTATACTTACTGGAGGAACAGTAATATCTGAAGAATTAGGATATGAATTAAAAGAAGCGGATTTATCATTATTAGGTAGAGCATCTTCTGTTAAAGTTAATAAGGAAACTACTACAATAGTAGGTGGAGTTGGAGAAAAAGTAGATATAGAAAATAGAGTTAGTCAAATAAAACATCAAATATCAGAAACTACTTCTGAATTTGATAAAGAGAAATTAATGGAAAGATTAGCTAAACTTTCTGGTGGAGTAGCTGTAGTTAAAGTTGGGGCTACAACAGAAGTTGAAATGAAAGAGAAAAAGCTAAGAATAGAAGATGCACTAAATGCAACTAGAGCTGGTGTTGAAGAAGGTATGGTAGCTGGTGGAGGTACTGCATTGGTAAGCGTAATACCAGTTGTGGAAAAACTAATAGAAAACTTAGATGGTGAAGCTAAAATAGGTGCTCAAATAGTAAGAAGGGCACTAGAAGAGCCATTAAGACAAATTGCAATTAATGCAGGACTTGAAGGTGCAGTTATAATACAGAATGTAATGACTTCTGAACCTGAAGTTGGTTTTGATGCACTAAATGAACAATATGTAAATATGATAGAAGCAGGTATAGTTGACCCAACTAAGGTTACTAGAAGTGCTTTACAAAATGCAGCATCTATAGCAGGAGTATTTTTAACAACAGAGGCTGCTGTTGCTGATATACCAGGAGAAGAACAACCTCCAATGGGTGGCGGAATGCCAGGGATGATGTAATTAAAGTTTAAATAAAAACGTCATGAAGATATTAAATTTAATGTCTTCATGACGTTTTTTATTGCATTTTATAAGGATAATAATGGAAAACACATAAGTTGATAAGTTATAATTAATACATAGTGTAAATTAAAATATAAATTAAGGGGAGTATAATATGGATATAAGAGAATTATTAAGTGGGGTTAAAAATGGTTCGGTTAATATTGATGAAGCCTTAAAGTCCCTTAAAGATTTACCATATGAGGATATAGGGTACGCTAATATAGACCATCATAGAAAAATAAGGACAGGGTATCCTGAAGTTATTTATTGTGAAGGAAAAAATGATGATCAAATTATTGGGATAATAGAAAGAATGACACAAAAAAACAGTAATATACTTGGTACAAGGTGTAGAAAAGAAACTTATAACAAAGTAAAACAAATTTACCCTAATGCAGAATATGAAGATATTTCGAAAATTTTAAAAATACAAAATCATGATATAGAAAATAACGGGAAGGGCAAGATTGTTGTGATTACAGGAGGAACATCAGATATACCAGTAGCAGATGAAGCTTATTATACAGCTAAATTTTTAGGTAATACTGTAGAGAGAATATATGATGTAGGAGTTGCAGGAATACATAGGTTATTAAGTAAAAAGCATATAATTGAAAGTGCGAGGGTAATAATAGCTGTTGCAGGTATGGAGGGAGCATTGCCGAGTGTTGTAGGAGGACTTGTAGATGTACCGATAATAGCTGTACCAACATCTGTAGGATATGGAGCTAATTTTGGAGGATTATCATCGCTTTTAACAATGTTAAACAGTTGTGCATCTGGGATATCAGTTGTTAATATAGATAATGGATTTGGAGCAGGTTATCTAGCTTCAATGATTAATAAGCTAAAGTAGGTTAATGGGGGTAAGATATGGATCAAAGGATAATTTATTTTGATATTGTAAATGGAATATCAGGGGATATGACTTTAGCAACTCTTTTAAACTTAGGAGTTTCGAAGGAAATATTTTTAGAAGAACTGAGTAAGTTGAATTTAAATAACGAATTTGAAATAAAAATAATATCTAAGATTGAAAATGGAATAAAAGGGACAAATGTAGATGTAATAATAAAAGAGCAAAACGTTCATAGACATTTAGTAGATATATATAATATAATTGATCAAAGTTATTTAAATGAAAATGTAAAAAGTATGGCTAAAAAAGTATTTATGACAATCGGTGAGGCTGAAGCTAATGTTCATGGTACTACTATAGATAAAATTCATTTTCATGAAGTCGGAGCAATAGATTCTATTGTAGATATTGTAGGAGCATGTATACTTATAGATTTACTATGCGTGGATAAAATATATTCAACACATGTTCCAGTAGGTTCGGGACTTGTGAAATGCGATCATGGTGTTATGCCTATACCAGCACCTGCCACTTTAGAAATATTAAAAGGAGTTCCTATAAAGTTAAATTCTGTAAAAGGAGAGTGTACAACTCCGACAGGAGCTGCAATAATAAAAACATTATGTGATGAATTTGTTGATGTATTAGAATTTGAACCAAAACAAATAGGATATGGGATAGGTCATAAGACATTTGAGATACCTAATATGTTGAGAAGTGTATTAGGTATAAAAAAAAACAAAAATTTATATATGAAATAATTTGTAATATTGATGATATGTCTCCGGAAGTATACTCTTATTTATATGAGAAATTATTAGATGAGGGTGTATTAGATATATATACAGAAAGTATATATATGAAAAAAAATAGACCAGCAACTAAATTATGTGTATTGTGCAAAGAGCAAGACTTAAATAGATTTATAGAAATTATACTTATACAAACTAGCAGTTTTGGGGTAAGGTATAATAAGTATAGTAGAGAGGAACTAAATAGATCTTTTCAAAAAATACATACAAAATATGGTGAAGTTACTGTAAAGTTAGGATACTATAATAATAAACTAATTAAAGCTACTCCTGAGTATGAAGAATGTAAATCTATAGCAAAACGATATGATATAAGCATAAATGAAGTATATTTTGAAATAAACTGTATAATAAAACAGAAAATTAATTCTAAATTGTTGACATAAGGAATAAATTTTGATAAATTTATATACACCTAAAGAAATAAAATTGAAATTAAACGTCACTCGTATATACCCGAAAATAAGGTTTGGGAGTTTCTACCGAGATACCGTAAATATCTTGACTATGAGTGAAATTATTATTAGCAAAGTATCAAAGTAAAGTAAATATGTAGGCTGATAAATGAATCCCTATATGTTAGCTATAAATGGATACTTTGAAAGCCTGTATAGTAATTTCACTTCTAAGTAAAAATTTGAAGTTATTATACAGGTTTTTTTATTTATACTTTTTTAATACGAACAAAAATACAAATATATAATAAAAAATTCGATAAGGTAAATAATGAAAGGAGAAAAACTATGGCAACTATAATAAAAGAAGGTTTAACGTTTGATGATGTTTTACTGATACCACAAAAATCAGAGGTATTGCCACAAAATGTTAAGACAGAAACATATCTAACTAATAAAATAAAACTTAACATACCTTTAATGAGTGCAGGTATGGATACAGTTACAGAGTCAAAAATGGCTATATCAATGGCTAGACAAGGTGGTATAGGAATAATCCATAAAAATATGACGATAGAAGAACAAGCGTTAGAAGTTGACAAAGTTAAAAGAAGTGAAAGTGGTGTTATAGTAGATCCTTTCTATTTATCAAAAGATCATACAATAAAAGATGCAGATGATATAATGGGTAGATATAAGATATCAGGAGTTCCAATAGTAGATGAATATAATAAGTTAATTGGGATAATAACTAATAGAGATATAAAATTTGAAGATGATATGACTAGACGCATCGAAGATGCTATGACTAAAGAAAATTTAGTTACTGCAAGAGAAGGAATTGATTTAGTAGAAGCTCAAGCTATACTAAAGAAACATAAAATTGAAAAACTACCTATAGTAGATGATGAAGGTTACTTAAAAGGTTTAATAACTATAAAGGATATAGAAAAGAAAATTCAATATCCAAACTCAGCAAAAGATTCACATGGAAGACTTTTATGTGGAGCAGCAGTAGGAATAGGATCAGACCTTATAGAAAGAGTGTCAGCTTTAGTGAAAGCTAATGTTGATGTAGTTGTTTTAGATAGTGCTCATGGACATTCTAAAGGAGTTATAAATGCTGTTACAAGAATAAAAGAAGTATATCCAGAACTTCAAGTAATAGCAGGAAATGTTGCTACAGCTCAAGCTACAGAAGATTTAATAAAAGCAGGAGCGGACTGTGTAAAGGTAGGTATTGGTCCTGGTTCTATATGTACAACAAGAGTTGTTGCAGGAATTGGGGTTCCTCAATTAACAGCAGTTATGGATTGTGCTCAGGTTGCAGCAAAGTATAACGTACCTATAATTGCTGATGGTGGTATAAAGTACTCAGGAGATATTGTAAAAGCATTAGCAGGTGGAGCATCAGTTTGTATGATGGGATCAATGTTTGCTGGAACAGAAGAAAGTCCGGGTGAAACAGTTCTTTACAAAGGTAGATCATATAAAACATATAGAGGAATGGGATCTATAGCAGCTATGGAGAAGGGTTCTAAAGATAGATATTTCCAAAGCGATGCTAAGAAATTAGTTCCAGAAGGTGTTGAAGGAATGGTTCCATATAAGGGTAGAGCTGAAGATATAATATTCCAAATGTTAGGTGGTATAAGATCTGGACTAGGATACTGTGGAGCGCAAACGATAACTGCATTACAAGAAAAAGCTCAATTTGTAAAAATAACAGCAGCATCATTAAAAGAAAGTCATCCACATGACATAACAATAAGCAAAGAAGCGCCAAACTATAGTTCACAAGGAGATATGTAGACAATATGAAGAAGCATGAATTAGTACTTGTAGTTGATTTTGGGGGACAATATAATCAATTAATAGCAAGAAGAGTAAGAGAGAATAATGTATACTGTGAAATAATACCTTATACTACAGATATAGAAACAATAAAATCGAAGAATCCGAAAGGGATAATATTTACAGGTGGACCTAATAGTGCATATTTAGATAACTCTCCTACGATATCAAAAGAGATATTTGATATAGGAGTACCAATACTAGGTATTTGCTACGGAGTACAAATAATGTCTCATGTATTGGGTGGAAATGTAAGAAAAGGTAATGCTAATGAAAAAGAATATGGTAGAACTGAAATAAAATATGAAGAATCTACTATATTTGAAGGTATGTCAACAAATATTGTATGGATGAGTCATACAGATTTAATAGATAGAGTTCCAGATGGATTTAAAATAGTAGCTCATACTAAAGATTGTCCAGTTGCTGCTATGGAAAATACAGAGAAAAAATTGTATGGAGTACAGTTCCATCCAGAAGTTGAACATTGTTTAGAAGGAGATAAAGTTCTTACTAACTTCTTATATAATGTTTGTGGTGTAAGTGGAGACTGGACTACAGATACATTTATAGAAGATAAGATAAATGAATTAAAAGCTATAATAGGTGACAAAAAAGTACTATGTGCATTAAGTGGTGGAGTGGATTCATCTGTTGCTGCTGTACTTGTACACAGAGCTATAGGAGATAACTTAACTTGTGTATTTGTTGATCATGGTTTACTTAGAAAAAATGAAGGTGACGATGTAGAAAGAATATTCAGAGATAAGTTTGATATGAACTTAATTAGAGTTAATTGTGAAGATAGATTCTTAGGTAAATTAAAGGGAGTAACAGAGCCAGAATCTAAGAGAAAAATAATAGGTGAAGAATTCATAAGAGTATTTGAAGAAGAATCAGCTAAATTAGGAAAAATGGACTTTTTAGTTCAAGGAACTATATATCCAGATATAGTAGAAAGTGGGCATGGAGAAGCAGCTACTATAAAATCTCACCATAATGTTGGTGGAATACCTGAAGATATAGAATTCCAAATAGTTGAGCCACTAAGAGAATTATTTAAAGATGAAGTAAGAAAAATAGGGTTAGAGTTAGGTATAGAAGAAGGTTTAATATTTAGGCATCCATTCCCAGGACCAGGATTAGGTATAAGGGTTATAGGAGAAGTTACTAAAGAAAGATGTGACATATTAAGAGAAGCTGATGCTATATATATGGATGAACTTAAAAAAGCTGGATTATATAAAGAAATATGGCAAGCATTTGCGACATTGCCAGATGTAAAAACTGTTGGAGTTATGGGAGATGAAAGAACATATGCTTACTTAGTAGGTTTAAGAGCAGTTACATCTTCTGATGGAATGACTTCTGACTGGTATAAGATGCCGTATGATGTTTTAGAAAAAATATCAAACAGAATTGTAAATGAAGTTGATGGAGCAAATAGAGTAGTTTATGATATAACTTCAAAACCACCAGGAACAATAGAGTGGGAATAATATAAAATAAGGGGGATTTATTATAATAATTAATTTTATTATAATAGATTCTTTTTTATTTCAAATTAATTGTAGTTAATGTTTATTAAACATAATATAAAAATTTAGACAACAAAAGGTAAAGACATTTAGGAGGAATAACATGAAATTTAAAAAAATATTTTCATTAGGTACAGCAGTAATGTTATCTGCATCTATGTTAGTTGGATGTGGATCAAAATCTTCAAATGGATCATCAGATGATGTTATAAAAGTAGGTATGGTAGCGGATACAGGTGGAATAAATGATGAATCCTTCAATCAAAGTGCATGGGAAGGTCTTCAACAAGCACAAAAAGATTTTAATATTGAAATAAAAGTTATAGAATCTAAGCAAGCATCAGAGTATATTTCAAATATAGAAAGTCTTGTTGATGAAGATATGGATTTAGTAATAGGTGTTGGTAATACTATGAAAGATGATATCGAAACACAAGCAAAGAATTATCCAGAACAACAATTTGCAATAATAGATGAGACGTATGATAAAATACCCGAAAATGTAACACCTATATTATTTAAAGAAAATGAAGCTACATTTTTAGCTGGAGTTATAGCAGGAAAAACAACAAATACTAATAAAATTGGATTTATAGGTGGTATGGAAAATAGCGTTATATCTAGATTCGAATATGGATTTAAATATGGTGTGAAAACAGCTAATAAAGATGCTAATGTTAATGTTCAATATGCAGGCACATTTTCTGATGCAGCTAAAGGCAAATCTATAGCTAACCAAATGTATGGAAATGACATAGATATAATATTATCTGCTGCAGGTGGAACAGGATTAGGTGCAATTGAATCAGCTAAAGAAAACAATAAATATGCTATAGGTGTTGATAAAGATCAAAGCAACTTAGCTCCAAAAAATGTTTTAACTTCAGCTCTAAAAAAGGTTAATATTGGTGTATATGATACGGTAAAAGAATTAGTCAATGGTAAGTTAAAAGGTGGACAAGAGAAAATATATGGACTTAAAGAAGATGGAGTTGGTATACCGGAGTCTACTAAAAAATTAGTACCAGCAGATGTTTTAGATTTCGTAAATGAAATGAAAGAAAAAGTTAAAAATGGAGAAATATCAGTACCTTCAACAAAAGAAGAGTATGAATCTACATTATAAATTATAAAATAGACATGTATATAATTAAAACTAGATTAAATTTTACTTTAAATTTAATCTAGTTTTTTTATTTTTATTAAAAACACGAACTATTTTTAATAAAAAATTTAAAAAGTATAAAAAATGTTGCAAAAAAGTGTACTATATAATATAATTACTAGTGTAAAGTTAGCTAATATTCGAATTATAATATGATAAAATAATAAAAAATATGGAGGTTGAATATGCAAGCTACTCAAACGAGTAACCAAGGTTTACTAGATAAGGTTTTTAAGTTATCAGAACATAACACAAATGTTAAAACGGAAATTATAGCAGGTATAACAACATTCATGACTATGGCTTATATATTGGTTGTTAATGTTAATATTCTTGGAGAAACAGGAATGGATAGAAATGCAATATTTGCGGCAACTGCAATAGCTGCATTTATAGGATGTTTAGCTATGGGACTTTTAGCTAATTATCCAATCGCTTTAGCGCCGGGGATGGGCCTTAATGCATTCTTTGCATATACAGTTGTATTAGGAATGGGTCATACATGGCAATTTGCATTATGTGCGGTTTTAATAGAAGGAATTATATTTATAATACTTACGGCTACAAATGTTAGAGAAAAAATTATAGATTGCATACCGCCAGTTTTAAAGCATGCAGTTACAGCTGGAATAGGACTTTTTATAGCGTTTATAGGGTTAGCAAATGCAGGTGTAGTAGTAACTGGTTCTACAATACTGGCATTAGGTAATATGAGAGATCCTTTAGTTATATTAACGATAGTAGGAATAGTATTAGCTAGTATATTAATAGCAAAAAATATAAAAGGTGCGTTTCTTATAGCAATGTTAATAATATCAGCGATAGGTATGCTTTTAGGGCTTGTAGATTTACCTCAAGGAGTTATATCAACAAATGTACCATCAGTTAAGCCGTTATTTTTACAAGCATTCAGTGTACCAACTAATGAAATATTCAGTTTACAAATGCTAGTTATAGTAGTAACATTCTTATTTGTAGACTTATTTGATACTGTAGGATGTTTAGTAGGAGTTGCATCTAAAGGTAATTTATTAGATAAAGATGGAAAGCTTCCAAGAGCAAAGCAAGCATTATTTGCCGATGCAATAGCTACGACTGTAGGAGCAATGCTTGGAACTTCAACAGTAACATCATATGTTGAAAGTGCGGCAGGTATAGGAGAAGGTGGTAGAACTGGATTAACAGCAGTTACGACAGGAATATTATTCTTATTATCATTATTATTTGCTCCATTATTTATAGCAGTACCAACTCAAGCTACATCGCCGGTACTTATAATAGTTGGAGTTATGATGGCGAGCTCATTAAAAGAAATAGACTTCAATGATTTTACAAATGCAATACCAGCATTCTTAACATTAGCGATGATGCCGTTTGCATATAGTATAGCTGATGGAATTATATTTGGTATAATATCATTTACAGTATTAAAATTAGCAACAGGGAAATCAAAAGAAGTGAATATATATTTAATAGTATTATCAATACTATTTATGCTTAAATTTGTATTCATCACTCATTAGTGATAAAATAATCAGCAAATAAAAAAGTTTAAACATTTAATAAAAGAAAAACTCCAAGTTAGAGATTCTAGCTTGGAGTTTTTTATATTAGAATAATCCTGAAATTATTCCGTTTTCATCAATATCTATTTTTTCAGCAGCAGGAGTTTTTGGAAGTCCAGGCATTTTCATTATGTTACCAGTAAGAGCAACGATAAAGCCTGCACCGGCTGAAACATTTAGTTGTCTAACCGTAATTTTAAATCCACTAGGTCTTCCTAACTTAGTAGCATCATCAGTTAAAGAGTACTGAGTTTTAGCCATACATATAGGCATATTTCCAAAACCTAAAGATTCTAGTTTATCTAATTCTTTTCTTGCTTGAGGAGTGAAATCTACACCGTCAGCTCCATAAATTTTAGTAGCTATTGAATTTATTTTTTCTTCTATGCTTAACTCATCTTCATAGCAAAGTTGGAAGTTACTTTCTTTCTCATTTATAAGTCTTAGTACCTCAGTAGCTAATTCTATTCCACCTTCTCCACCTTTAGACCAAACCTGAGATACAGCAACATTTACACCTAATTCTTTACACTTTTCTTTTATTAGGTTAATTTCAGCTTGAGTATCAGTAGGGAATTCATTTATAGCAACTACTGCTGGTAAATTAAATACTTGGGTTATGTTTTCAACATGCTTTAATAAGTTTGGTAGACCTGCCTCTAAAGCTTCTAAATTTTCATTATTTAAATCATTTTTAGAAATTCCACCATTATATTTTAACGCTCTTACAGTAGCAACAATTATAACAGCAGAAGGCTCTATACCCGACACTCTACATTTTATATCTAAGAATTTTTCTGCACCAAGGTCTGCACCAAAACCACCTTCAGTAACTACATAATCAGCAAAATGCATAGCCATCTTAGTAGCTATAACAGAGTTACATCCATGTGCAATATTTGCAAAAGGGCCACCATGTATGAAGGCTGGCGTTCCTTCTAGTGTTTGAACTAAATTGGGTTTTAAAGCATCTTTTAATAAAGCAGCCATAGCACCGTTAGCTTTTAAGTCTGATGCAGTTACAGGATCTCCATCATAGTTATATGCAACTATTATTTTTCCTAATTTTTCTTTTAAGTCTGATATATCATTTGCAAGGCAGAAGACTGCCATGACTTCTGATGCAACAGTTATGTCAAAACCATCTTGTCTAGTAACGCCATCAACTCTAGAACCTAATCCATCAACAATATTTCTTAGTTGCCTATCATTCATATCAACGCATCTTCTCCAAGTTATGCTTCTAACATCAATATTTAATGTATTTCCTTGGTGTATATGGTTATCTAGCATAGCTGCTAGTAAGTTGTTGGCAGCTCCAATAGCGTGTAAATCTCCTGTAAAATGAAGATTTATATCTTCCATAGGTATAACTTGAGCATATCCACCACCTGCGGCTCCGCCTTTTATACCAAATACAGGACCTAAAGAAGGTTCTCTTAACGCAACTAATGTATTTTTTCCAAGCCTAGAAAGTGCATCTGCAACACCAATTGTTGTAGTTGTTTTACCTTCACCTGCAGGCGTTGGGTTTATAGCAGTTGTTAATATAACCTTTGATTTTTTATTTGAATTACTTTTTAATAAATTATAATCGATCTTAGCTTTGTATTTTCCGTACATATCGATATCATCTTCATGAATATTTAGCTTCCTAGCAATTTCTTTAATGTGCTTAGGTTTAGCTTCTTGTGCAATCTCTATATCTGATTTAAATGCCATAAGATAAATTCCTCCATTGTATGTATTTTTTAGATTTAATATTGATAATTATACCATTATTTTACCTTCTGAAACTATTTATCTGAATTATAACATAAAATTCGTGTTTGTACATACAATTTATATAAGGTTAAAAAGGATAGGGATGTGTAAAAATATTAATATTATTCATGTGATGCCTGTGATTTCAAAGATTTTATAAGTTTGATATTTGTATTAAAAAAATTATTAGTAAAAAATTAGTTGCAAAAATCTGTATATTATTATAGAATTTATTTATAAAGTTCGTATAATTGTGCGTGTAATACACGGTTGAATAATTTAAAATATATATGGAAAAGAGGGAAATTGATGAAAGTAGCAATAGTTATGGGATCAAAGTCAGATTATCCTAAAGTTCAAGAAGGTATAAAGTTATTAGAAAAATTTGGTGTATCAGTTAAAGTTAGAGTGTTATCAGCGCATAGAACTCCGGTTCAATTGACGGAGTTTTTAAATGAAATAGAAGGTGAAGTAGATGTAATAGTAGGGGCTGCAGGGAAAGCTGCACATCTACCGGGAGTGATAGCTTCTCAAACATTAATACCTGTTATAGGGTTACCGATTAAGTCATCCACAATGGATGGACTAGATTCACTTTTATCAATAGTACAAATGCCTAAAGGTATTCCTGTGGCAACAGTTGCGATAGATGGGGGACTAAATGCTGCTCTATTAGCACTTCAAATAATGAGTTTAAAATATCCAAAAATAAAAAAAGATTTAGTTTTATATAGAGAAGAAATGGCAAATCAAGTATTAGAAGATGATAAGAATTTAAGGGGGTAACAAAAATGTTATTATATGAAGGTAAAGCGAAACAAGTTTATTCTACAGAAAATGAAAATGAATATATAGTTTATTTTAAAGATGATGCAACGGCATTTAATGGAGAAAAGAAAGCAACAATATCTTCTAAAGGAATCTTAAATAATAAAATTTCAACTATAATGTTTGAAATGTTACACGATAATCAAATCAATACACACTTCATAAAAAGTTTATCAGATAGAGAAATGCTAGTAAAGAAAGTTGAAATATTACCATTAGAAGTTATAGTAAGGAATATAACGGCAGGTTCATTTTGTAAGAGATATGGAATAGAAGAAGGTTTAGTTTTAGATGAACCTATATTTGAGCTTTGTTACAAAAATGATGAATATGGTGATCCTATGCTAAATGATGATCATGCAGTGGCAATGAAATTAGCAAATAGAGAAGAAATAGCATTCTTAAAAGAGCAAACTTTAAAAATAAATAAACTAATGAAAGAGTTCTTCCTAAAAATGAACTTAAAGTTAGTAGATTTCAAATTAGAGTTCGGTAAAGATTCACAAGGAAATATAATATTAGCAGATGAAATATCTCCTGATACTTGCAGACTTTGGGATGTAAATACAAATGAAAAATTAGATAAAGATAGATTTAGAAGAGATTTAGGTGATCTTGTTAAAGGTTATGAAGAAGTTCTTTCAAGAATGAACTGTAAATAGGGGGAATTTCTTATGTGTGGTGTTGTAGGTATTTATTCAAAAGATAAGGATATAGCTAAAGAACTATACTATTCTTTATATTCTATACAACATAGGGGTCAAGAAAGCTGTGGGATGGCTGTATTTGATGGAAGAGATATGAAGTATAAAAAAGATATGGGATTAGTTGGAGATGTATTTAAAGAAGGTGAGCTATCTAAGTTAAGTGGAAATATGGGAATAGGTCATGTTAGATACTCTACAGCTGGTGGAAGTACTTTAGCAAATTGTCAGCCATTAGTTGGTAGTTGTAGAAAAAGAACATTAGCATTAGCCCACAATGGAAACTTGGTAAATGCAAATTACTTAAGGGATATGTTAGAAGAAGATGGTTATATGTTTCAAGCAAACTCAGATACAGAAGTAATACTTTATATACTTGCTAGATACTATAAGGGAGATATAGTAGAAAGTTTAAAATTAACTATGGATTATATAAAAGGTGCATACTCTCTTGTAATAATGGGGGAAGATTCATTAGTAGGTGTAAGGGATCCTCATGGATTTAGACCTCTTATATTAGGCAAAAAAGGTAATGAATATATATTTGCATCAGAAAGTTGTGCTATAGATATACTTGGCGGAGAAGTCATAAGAGATGTAGAACCAGGAGAGATAGTAGTAATTAAAGATGGTGAACTTAAGACGTATCATTATTCAGAAAATTATAAATGTGTAAAAAGAAGTTGTATATTTGAACATATCTATTTTGCAAGAAATGATGCAACAATAGATAATGTAAATGTATATGAGTTTAGAGTTAAATGTGGGGAATTACTAGCTAAAGATGAAGCAATAAATGCGGATATAGTAGTTCCAGTTCCAGATTCGGGATGGGCAGGTGCCATAGGATATTCTAATGCAAGTGGACTTAAAGTAAGTGAAGGTCTTGTAAAAAATAGATATGTAGGAAGAACATTTATAAAACCTACACAAGAAGAAAGGGAAATATCAGTAAAAATAAAATTAAATCCTTTATCAAGTGTTGTAAAAGGAAAGTCAGTGGTACTAGTTGATGATTCTGTAGTAAGGGGAACAACATCCAAGCAAATAGTACAGTCACTTAGAGATGCAGGCGCAAGAGAAATTCACCTTAGAATAACGTCTCCTCCAGTATCTTACTCTTGTTACTATGGAATAGATACTCCAAATAGATCGAAATTAATAGCATCTAACCATAACATAGAAGAAATGAGAGCGTATATAGGATGTGACTCATTAAAGTTTTTAAGTATAGATTCGATGATAGAAGCAACAGAGAGTAAGTCTACTTTCTGTAAAGCATGTTTTGATGGAGATTACCCAGTTAAGAAAATCGATAAGGAGGAACTTTTATCATGTTAACTTACAAGCAATCAGGTGTTGATATAGATGAAGGAAATAGAGCAGTAGATCTTATTAAAAGAAAAATAAAAACAACTTATGATAACAATGTAATAGGTGATTTAGGAAATTTCAGTGGACTATATAGTTTAAAAGATTTCACTAACATGACTGAACCAGTGTTACTTTCGTCAACGGATGGAGTTGGAACAAAATTAAAGCTAGCTCAAATGATGGATAGACATAATACTGTAGGCATAGATCTAGTTGCAATGTGTGTAAATGATTTAATATGCCAAGGTGCAAGACCGTTATTTTTTTTAGACTACATCGCTACTGGAAAGTTAGTTGCAGAACAAGTGGAACAAATAGTTAGTGGTATAGTAGACGGATGTAAAATGGCAGGGTGTGCACTTGTTGGTGGAGAAACTGCTGAAATGCCTGGTATGTATAGTGAAGATGAATATGATTTAGCAGGATTTTCTGTTGGCATAGCAGATAGAGAGAATATAGTATCTGGTAAAGATGTAAAGTCTGGAGATACATTAATAGGAATATCATCAAGTGGTATACATAGTAATGGATTTTCATTTATAAGAAAAATATTTTTAGATACTTATGGATATAAGTTAGATCAATATATAGAAGAATTAGGGATGACTTTAGGAGAAGCATTATTAACACCTACGAAAATATATGTAAAATTAGTTCTAGATTTATTAAATAAATATGATATAAAAGCAATAGCACATATTACTGGTGGTGGAGTTATAGAAAATATAACTAGAGTTATACCAAAAGGGTTAGGTATAGATATACAAAAGAATTCTTGGGAAAAACCAGCAATATTTAAGATGATAGAAAACTTCAATTCTATAGATGAAATAGAGCTACATAAGAGCTTTAATATGGGGGTAGGATTAGTATTAATAGTTGATGATAGGAAATCAAAAGAAATAACTGAATACATAAATACTACTGAAGAAAAGGCCTATATTATAGGTAAAGTGGTAGATACTCATGAAGGAGTCAAGTTATGCTAAATATAGGTGTTTTAGTTTCGGGTGGAGGAACTAATTTACAAGTTATAATAAATGAAACTTTGGCTAGAAATATAAATGGAAAAGTTAAAGTAGTTATATCAAATAAAGAGAATGCCTATGGCTTAGAAAGAGCAAGACAAAATAATATAGAAGCAATTTTTGAAACTGATGAAGATAAAATAATCGAAACTTTAAAAGATCGTAATATAGACTTAGTAGTTTTAGCTGGATATTTAAAGATAATAAGTCCCAAATTTGTAAATGAATTTAAAAACAAAATGATAAATATACATCCATCGTTAATACCTTCATTTTGTGGTAAAGGATACTATGGACAAAAAGTTCATCAAGGTGTGCTTGATTATGGTGTTAAAGTAACTGGAGCAACAGTGCACTTTGTTGATGAAGGAGCAGATACAGGCCCAATAATTATGCAAGAAACTGTAGATGTAAGAGATGATGATGATGTAGACTCTTTAGCTAAAAGAGTGCTGCACGTAGAACATAAGATATTAAAGAAGAGTATTAGTCTTTTTTGTGAAAATAAATTAAGTATTCAGGGTAGGAGAGTGTTTATAAATGAGTAAAAGAGCATTGATAAGTGTAACAGACAAAACTAGAGTAGTTGAATTTGCAAAGGAACTAAATAATCTTGGATATGAAGTTATATCTACAGGAAATACATTTAAGATGTTAGAAAAAAACGGAGTTAAAGCTATTCAAATAGATGAAGTTACTAAATTTCCAGAAATGTTAGATGGAAGAGTTAAGACTTTAAATCCACACATACATGGAGGAATACTTTATAAAAGAGATGATAAAAATCATGTAAAAACTGTGAAAGAGCATAAAATAGGATCTATAGATTTAGTAGTAGTAAATTTATATGATTTTGAAGGTACTTTAAAGGCAGGAAAATCTCATGAAGAAATGATAGAAAACATAGATATCGGTGGACCATCTATGATACGTTCTGCTGCTAAAAATTATAAAGATGTAACAGTTATAGTAGATATAAATGATTATGATATAGTAATTGAAAAGTTAAAAAATGATAATTTAACTTTAGAAGATAGAAAAAGATTATCATATAAAGCATTCTCAACTACAGCTAGGTATGATGCACTTATATCAAGCTATTTTGCAGGCGAAGTTAAAGATAGTTATCCTGAAGTATTAAATTTAACATTTCAAAAAGAACAAACATTAAGATATGGAGAAAATCCACATCAAAATGGAGTACTATACTCACAGCCAAACGCTAAAAATCCAATATTAAATTATGAACAATTAAATGGAAAAGAACTTTCTTTCAATAATATAAATGACTTACATGGTTGTTTAGAAGTAATGAGAGAATTTAAAGATAATGATGAAGTAGTTTCAGTAGCTATAAAACATACTAATCCATGTGGCGTTGGTTTAGGACAGAACTCTTTAGAAGCATATACAAAGTGTTATGAAGCTGATACAGTTTCAATATTTGGTGGAATAGTTGGAATAACTTCTACAGTAGATGAAGTTACAGCTAAAAAGTTAAGTGAAATATTCTTAGAAATAGTAGCAGCTTATGATTTTACACCACAAGCTTTAGAAATACTTAAGAAAAAGAAGAACTTAAGAGTTTTAAAATTATCTAAGATAGAAACTAGTTTACAGCCATATGAAATGAAATACTTAGATGGAAAATTATTAATACAAGATAAAAATAATTCCTTAGCAGATAAATATGAAACTGTAACGGTAGTTGAACCAACTAAAGAACAGTTAGAAGATATGGAATTTGGTATGAAGGTTGTTAAAAATATGAAATCAAATGCTATAGCTATAGTTAAAGATGGTAAAACATTAGCTTTAGGATGTGGTCAAACTTCAAGAATATGGGCTTTAAAAAATGCCTTAGAAAACAACCGTGATAAAGACTTTAATGGAGCTATACTTGCTTCAGATGCATTCTTCCCATTTGATGATTGTGTAACATTAGCAAATGAATATGGAATAAAAGCAGTTGTTCAACCAGGTGGTTCAATGAAAGACCAAGATTCTATAGATGCTTGTAATAAATATGAAATGACAATGGTGTTTACAGGAGTAAGACATTTCAAACACTAGGGGGTAAATTTTATGAAGGTATTAGTTATTGGTGGTGGCGGTAGAGAGCATGCCATCTGTTGGAAATTAAGTAAAGAAGAAAACGTAGAAGTAATATTTTGTGCACCAGGAAACGCTGGAATTGAAAGTGTAGCAAAGTGCATAAGTATTGGTGATAGTGATATAGATGAACTGGTAAGTTTTGCAAAAGAAAATAAAATAGACTTAACAATAGTGGGGCCTGAGGTTCCACTTGTTAAGGGGATAGTTGATGAATTTGAGAAAGAAAATTTAAGAATTTTTGGACCAAATAAAAGTTGTGCTAGATTAGAAGGTAGTAAGGCTTTCTCTAAAGACTTTATGATAAGACATAACATACCTACTGCAAAGTACAAAGAATATACGAACTTAGATGAAGCTATAAGTGAAGTAGACAACTTTGGATATCCAGTAGTAATAAAAGCTGATGGTTTAGCTGCAGGAAAAGGTGTAGTAATACCGACAAATAGAGAAGATGCAATATATACATTAAAAGAAATGATGACAAATAAGAAATTTGGAGATGCAGGAAATAAAATAGTTATAGAAGAGTTTCTAAGTGGAATAGAAACATCTATATTAGCATTTGTAGATAACAATATTATAGTTCCTATGGTAAGTGCAAAAGACCATAAGAAAGTATATGACAATGAAGAAGGACCTAATACAGGAGGTATGGGAACTTTTTCTCCAAGTGAAGTGTATACAGATGAATTAGCCAAAAGCATAAAAACAAATGTATTAGATGCTACATTAGAGGGATTTAAAAAAGATAAATTAAATTACAAAGGAATATTATTTGTAGGTTTAATGATTACAGAAGATGGACCCAAAGTATTAGAATATAATACTAGATTTGGGGATCCTGAAACTCAATCGATTTTATTTAGATTAGATACGGATTTAAATAAAATAATGAATGCAATAATAGACAATAAACTAAGTGATATAGAAATAAATTATAAAGATGAAGAATCAGTTTGTGTAATGCTTACATCTATAGGGTACCCTGATTCTTATGAAAAAGGAAAGATAATAACTGGACTTGAGAATCTAGATAAAGATATAGTTGTTTTCCATAGTGGAACTAAGATGGATAATGGAAACTTGCTTACAAATGGTGGAAGAGTAATTGGATTAACAGCAAAAGCAGCTTCAGTAAAGGATGCAGCAGAAAAGGTATATGAAAACATTAAGAAAATAAGCTTTGAAGGTATGCATTATAGAACTGATATAGGAGTTTAGAATTTTCTAAAAATATGGGGGGAAAGGCATGTTAAATACTGAAAATGTCAAAAGAATATTAGTTGAGAAAAGACAAGGCTTTGACCTTGAAGCTAAAGCTTTAAAGAAAGATTTAGTAGAAAATTTACATATAGATACTATAGAAGATATAAGAGTATTAAATAGATACGATATAGAAGGTATATCTGGCGAAGCTTACAGTAATGCGGTAATAAGTATATTTTCTGAGCCCAATTTAGATGTAATTTATCATGAAGAAATATCGAATTTAAATAAATATGATAAAAGAATATTTGCAATAGAATATTTACCAGGACAGTATGATCAAAGAGGTGACTGGGCATCACAATGTATACAAGTAGTTAATAATGGAGTTAGACCTATTATAAATACAGCTAAGGTTTATATACTAAGTGGTAATATAACAGATGAGCAATTTAATAAAATAAAAAGATATTGTATAAATCCTGTAGATAGTAGAGAAGCTAGTTTAAATAAACCAGAAACATTAAAAAAGGAAACCGAAATACCTACTTCAGTAGAAATATTAAATGGATTTATAGATTTAAGTTATGAAGGGTTACAAGATTTCTTAGAGGGAAGAGGTCTTGCTATGACAATACTTGATTTAGAACATATCCAAAAATATTTTAAAGACACGGAAAAGAGAAATCCAACTATAACAGAAATAAAAGTATTAGATACTTATTGGTCGGATCATTGTAGGCATACTACTTTTATGACGGAAATAGAAGATGTTCAAATAGAAGAAGGTAAATATACAGATATAGTTAAAGAAGCTTATGAAATGTATATTAATTCAAGAGAAAAAGTATATATAGATAGAAAAAAAGATATATGCTTAATGGATATAGCAACAATAGCTATGAAAGAATTAAGAAAAGATGGTAAGTTAGAAGATTTAGATGTAAGTGAAGAAATAAATGCATGTAGTATAAATGTTGATGTTGAAATAGAAGGTAAGATTGAAAAGTATTTAGTAATGTTTAAAAATGAAACTCACAATCATCCAACTGAAATTGAACCATTTGGTGGAGCTGCTACTTGTTTAGGTGGAGCTATAAGGGATCCATTATCAGGAAGAAGTTATGTATATCAAGCTATGCGTGTAACTGGAAGTGCCGATCCTAGAACGTCTTTAGAAGATACATTATCAGGCAAATTAATGCAAAGGAAAATAACTACTGAAGCAGCTCATGGATATAGTTCATATGGTAACCAAATAGGATTAACCACAGGTCAAGTTGCTGAAGTATATGATGAAGATTTCGTAGCAAAGAGAATGGAAATAGGTGCGGTTATAGCAGCAGTACCTAAAGAAAATGTAGTTAGAGAAAGACCAATATCAGGAGATGTAATAATACTTCTTGGTGGAAAAACAGGAAGAGATGGATGTGGAGGAGCTACTGGTTCATCTAAAGAACATAGTGAAGAATCAATACTTAATTGTAGTGCTGAAGTTCAAAAAGGTGATGCTCCTAATGAAAGAAAAATACAAAGATTCTTTAGAAATAAAGAAGTTGCACAAATGATAAAAAGATGTAATGACTTTGGAGCGGGTGGAGTTTGTGTTGCTATAGGTGAAATAGCAGATAGTTTAGATATAAACTTAGATTTAGTTCCTAAAAAGTATGATGGACTTGATGGAACTGAACTTGCAATATCAGAATCTCAAGAACGTATGGCGGTTGCTATAAATAAAGAAAATAAAGATAAATTTATAGCTTTAGCTAAAGAAGAAAATTTAGAAGCTACTCATGTTGCTACAGTAACAGATACAGGTTATTTAAGAATGTTTTGGAATAAAAAGGCTATAGTAGATATTAATAGAGAATTCTTAGATACAAATGGTGTGAAACAAACTACTAAGGTTCATGTTAGTAAAGTAAATGAAGAGAAAACTTTTTTTAATTCAAGTTCATATAAAAATGATAGTGAATACTCATCGACTGATGGAGTTTGTATATTTTCAGAAGGTTTATCAGATATAGCTCTAGCTAAAGAAGTTTCATTAAAAGATAAATTTATAGAAACATTATCAGATTTAAATGTTTGCTCACAAAAAGGATTAGTAGAAAAGTTTGATAATACAATAGGAAGCAATACTGTACTTATGCCGTTTGGTGGTAGGTACCAAAGTACTCCAGCTCAAGGGATGGTTGCGAAAATTCCTGTACTTAAAGGGGAGACGAATACCTCTACAATAATGACATATGGATATAATCCTAAGATAGGTAAATGGAGTCCATTCCATGGAGCGTTATATGCAGTTGTTGAATCTGTGTGTAAACTTGTTGCTATTGGGGGTAATTATAAAACAACAAGACTTACTTTACAAGAGTATTTTGAAAAGCTTGGGGATAATCCAACTAAGTGGGGTAAACCATTCTCTGCTTTACTTGGTGCATTCTATGCTCAAAATAAACTTGAAATACCTGCAATAGGTGGTAAAGATAGTATGTCAGGAACATTTAAAGATATAGAGGTTCCTCCAACGTTAGTTTCTTTTGCTGTGGATACTGTAGATGCAAAAGTAGTAGTATCCCCAGAATTTAAGAAGGCTAATTCAAAAGTTGTAATGTTATGCACAGAAAGATTAGAAAATGGAGTTGTTAACTTTGATGAATTAAAGAAAAATCTAGAGAAATTAAGAGAACTTATACACAAAAAACAGGTTTTATCAACATATGCATTAGGATTTGCAGGCGTAGGTGAAGCTATAAGTAAGATGGCATTTGGCAATAAAATAGGATTTAAATTTAATGAAGAATCTAGTAATTTATATGAAGAAACGGATAAACTATTTGAAGCAAGTTATGGAAATATAGTTCTTGAACTAGCTAGTAATGATTTAAGTATACTAGATGGATATAACTATATAGTATTAGGTAATACAATTGAAAAAGAAAGTATAGTTATAGCAGATGAAGACATATTATTAGACGAACTATATAAAGCGCATTGTGATACTTTAGAGCCAATATTCCCAACTAAATCTATAGAAATTAAAGATAAGATAGAAACTATAAACTTTGTATCAGGTGGAGAAGCTAAAAAATCATCTATAAGTATTGTATCTCCTAAGGTATTTATACCAACATTCCCTGGAACAAACTGCGAGTATGATTTATCTAAAGCATTTGAAAAAGCAGGAGCTAATGTAAGTATAAAAGTATTTAAAAACTTAACTTATAAAGATATAGAAGAATCTATAGATACAATAGTTAAAGAAATAAAATCTTCACAAATGATTATGCTACCAGGAGGATTTAGTGCAGGAGATGAACCTGATGGTTCTGCTAAATTTATAGCTACAGTATTTAGAAATGAAAGGGTAGCAGAAGCTGTAAATGAATTTTTAACTAAGCAAGATGGGTTAATGCTAGGTATTTGTAATGGATTCCAGGCTCTTATAAAGCTTGGATTAGTGCCATATGGTGAAATAAGAAAGCCAAGTGTCGATGCACCAACACTTACTTATAATAATATAGGAAGACATCAAGCTAAGATGGTTCAAACTAGAATAGCTTCTAATAAGTCACCTTGGCTAGCTAATACATCTGTAGGTGATATACATAGTATACCTATATCTCATGGAGAAGGTAAATTTGTTGCTAATGAAGAAACTATGAGAACTTTAATAGAAAATGGACAAATAGCCACTCAATATGTAGACTTTAATGGAAATGCAACTTATGATATAGATTTTAATCCAAATGGATCTTTCTATGGAGTTGAAGGTATAACTAGTGTAGATGGAAGAATATTAGGTAAAATGGGTCACTCTGAGAGAATTGGAAATCAAGTATGTAAGAATATATTAGGTGAAAAAGACCAAATGATATTTGAATCAGGTGTGAAATACTTTAAATAAAAAAAATAAGGAGTGCAAAATGGCATTCCTTATTTTTTTATTTAAAAAAGAATTATATATAAAATAAAAGTTTTATATAATTTATTAGCACTCATCGGTTGACAGTGCTAATAAAAAGAGTATAATAATAATTGTAAGGAAGGTGATATATATGAAATTAGTACCTAGAAGAAATATAGGAAATTTATTTAATGATAGTTTTTTTGATGAGTTATTTGAAAATGAGTTTTTTAAACCAGTTAATTATCAAAAAATGATGAAAACTGATATTCAGGAGCAAGGTGATAATTACATTATAGACATGGACTTACCAGGATTTAAAAAAGAAGATATAAAAATATCTTTAGACAATGGGTATTTAATAGTTAGTGCATTTAAGAGTGAATCTAATGAGGAAAATAATGCAGAAAGAAACTATATTCATAGAGAAAGATATACAGGACAATGTTCTCGTAGTTTTTATGTTGGGGACAGTGTAAAAGAAGAAGATATAAAAGCTGGTTACAATAATGGAATTTTACAACTAATAGTTCCAAAATTAAATATAAAACAAAATGAACCTAAAAAATATATATCTATAGATTAATATAATAGATTGGATTTAAAATTTAAAGTATAGTTAGAAAATTTATAGGATATCAGAGTTAAGGATAGAATATATAAATTAAGTATAGTTTATATATTTTATCTTTAACTATAGATAGACTATAAATTTTTAATTTTATAAATAAAATGACATTATTAAAAGGAGGGGTACTAGTGTCAGTACAAAAAGGTAGTATTTCAATACATACAGAAAATATTTTCCCTATAATAAAAAAATGGTTATACTCTGATAAGGATATATTCATAAGGGAACTTATAAGTAATGGATGTGATGCAGTAAATAAATATAAGAGGTTAGTTTCACTAGGAGAAGCTAATGATAATGGGGATAGCAAATACAAGATAACCGTATCAATAAATCAAAACGATGGAACTTTATGTTTTACTGATAATGGTATAGGTATGACAGCTGAAGAGGTTGAAAAATATATAAATCAAGTTGCATTCTCTGGTGCAGAAGATTTCTTTAATAAGTATAAGGATAAGATAGAAGAATCTAATGATATAATAGGCCATTTTGGACTAGGATTTTATTCTTCGTTCATGGTATCTAAAAAAGTACAAATAGATACAATGTCTTATATAGAAAATGCACAACCGGTTAGATGGGTATCAGAAGATGGGCTTGAGTATGAAATATCTAAATCTGATACTAGAACAGAAAGAGGAACAAGTATAACTCTATATTTAGATGATGATAGTAAAGAGTTTTTAAATGAATATGAAGTAAGAGAAATTATAGAAAAATATTGTTCATTCTTACCTGTTGAAATTTATTTAGAAGCTTCTGATGATAAAAATGATGAGGGAAGTAATGATGAATTTGAAAAAAAACCTTTAAATGATATTAATCCTCTATGGTTAAAATCACCTAAGGATTGTACAGATGAAGAGTATAAAGAATTTTACAGAAAGGTATTTAATTCTTTTGAAGAGCCCTTATTTTGGATACATTTAAATGTGGATTATCCATTCAACTTAAAGGGGATACTGTATTTCCCTAAATTAAATAATGAATTTGAATTAGTTGAAGGAAAAGTAAAACTTTATAATAATCAAGTATTTGTAGCAGATAATATAAAAGAAGTTATACCAGAGTTTTTATTATTACTTAAAGGTGTAATAGATTGTCCAGACTTACCTTTAAATGTATCTAGAAGTTTCTTACAAAATGATAGAGATGTTACTAAGATATCTAAACATATAGTTAAGAAGGTGGCTGATAAACTAAAATCTCTATTTAAAAATGAAAGGGATGAATATAATAAGTTCTGGGATGATATACAAGTATTTATAAAATTTGGATGTTTAAAGGATGAATCTTTCTATGAAAAGATAAAAGATTATATCTTATTTAAAGATATAGAAGGAAATTACATGACATTAAATGATTATAAGGAATCTTCAAAAGAAAGTCATGAAAATAAAGTATTTTATATAAGTGATCAGAAGCAACAATCTCAATATATAAAATTGTTCAAAGAATATGGATTAAACGCAGTTGTGTTGGATTCCAGTATAGATAACCATTTTATTTCTTTTATGGAGTATAAAGAAGCAGGCACTAGCTTTAATAGAATAGACTCAGATATATCTGAAGTATTAAAAAATAAAGACGAATCTAATATGAAAGAAGAAGATAAAAATATATTAAAAGATATATTTAAGAGTATATCTGAAAATAAAATAAAAAATTACTCTGTTGAAAGCTTAAAAAATGAAGAAATACCAGCTATAGTATTGGTATCAGAACATACCAGAAGAATGATGGAAATGCAATCTAGGTTTGTAGGTATGGATTTAGGTATGAATCTCCAAGAAGAAAAAACTCTTGTTATAAATGAAAAGAATCCTATAATACAAAAGATATTATCATTAAAAGGCAATGAAGATAAGAAAGAAAGTATAGATTTAATATGTAATCAAATAATAGACTTAGCATTATTATCAAATAAGGAATTAAAACCAGAAGAATTAGAAGAATTTATACAGAGAAGTAATAAGTTAATGAGTATTGTAATTTCTTTATAGTAATAATTATATAGGAAATCAAAATGCTGTTAATAAACCTAACTTTATATTTGGTTTATTAACAGCATTTTTTATATTATTAAGATATTCTTTTTGTTTCAGTCACATTATTTTCTTTGTTTACTCTTAATATAGTTGAGCATGCACTTATTAAACCGATATAAGCGATTATTGCATAAACTATGGTAGATATCCAACCTGCATTCCAACCAAATCTATCTAGAATTATTCCGAATATAGGCGAACCTATAGCGAATCCTAAGGCAAAGAATACTTGTATCAATCCTAGTATAGTACCATAATCTCTATCACCGAATAATACTCCAGTCATATATGAAGGGCCCATAATATATGAGAACATTGAGATACCTAACCCAGCAGCAAATATATATGCAAGTTCATTTATATTAGGAACAAATATTAAACAAATACCACATGTAACAACTAAAATACCTGCAAGACCAAATGATTTAGATAGTCCTAATTTATCAAATAATACTCCTCCGAATAGATTACCGAATATTGAGAAAAAGCCAAATAAAGATGCAATCATAGCAGCAGGCATTCTAAGTTGACCAGAAGCTTCTAGATTTTGAAAGAAGGCTATAAATTGAAGTACCATACCACTTACATAGAATCCTACAAATATAAATGATATACCAATTATCCAAAACTGAGCCATTTTAGTTACTTCTGATACTTTATAACCCCAAGGTATATGATTTATGGCATGTTCTTCTCCTTTTTTCTTTTTAGGTATATTAGCAGCTAATTCAGCATCAGATTTCGGCATTCTTATAAGGAATATTGAAATTAGTAATGATGTAATTAAAGCTATCATACCAAATCTTAAATAAGCTCCCCTATATCCTATGTTTGGATCAGATAACCATTTTCCTGCTAACACTTGAAGGAATATATTACCTATACCACCTCCGGAAAATGCAATACCCATAGCAAGGCCTTTATTAACTTTGAACCAAGAGTTAATAAGCGTTGGAACTCCTATAGCTGATACTATTGCAAGCCCTACTTGAACCAATGCAGCTATTGCATAATATGCAAATAAATTATTACCTGCAAATGAATATAACATAAATCCTCCACCAAGTAGTATAGAACCAACTATATATAATACTTTCGCATTAACTTTAGTGAATAATTTTCCTATAAAAGGAGAACAAATAGCAGATGCTATAGTACCTATAGTAAATATTAATGAAAATGCAGCAAAGCTAAAACCTTCTCCTTTCACAACATAATTTGTAAATGCAGGTGGTAGGTTAGCGCCTACTCCAAAGGGAATGATTTGTATAAGTAAGCATGCTATAACGATTATCCATCCATAAAAAAATTGATTTTCTTTTTTGTTATTAGATGCATTCATAATATAAGTTTCCTCCTTAAATTAAACAATATATATTACTTGGAAGTTAAAATAGTACCTAGTAAGAAAGTTTTAAAAATAAATTATTTCAATATAAGTTTATCTTTTACAATAATTATTAAAAAATGTATGTTAGTCTAAAATAAGTAGAAAATATATTTATAAATAATTAAAATGAATAATTTAATTTGATATTAGAGGTGTGTTGAATAAAGGATTTTAATTTAACAATATAAAAATAGGTATCAAGAGAAACAACTATGTAAATAGTTGTCTTTGTTAAATATAAATTTAATACACTTTATTTGCAGTATTGAATTTCGAAATTAAAATTATGTTATAATTTGTCGGCGAACAATACATAACACTATATTTTAATCTATTACGAAAATTTATTATTAAAGTTAAAAATATACTTAAAAATATATTACATTATAAACATAACATATAAGGATATACACCAACAAATGAAATAAAATGATGAAACTTGAAATAAAAAGATTCAATTTTATTAAATAAATGATAAAAAACTAAAAATACGACTATTTTCGATAAAATAGATATCATAACATTGTGTACATAATATGGGTATGATATTATAAAAATGTGCATTTTACAAAAAGGAGGGTTAGAAATGATTGAAAGAGAATTTGGTAAATTAATTGAGAAATTAATTTATTTTTCGGGACAAAAGAATTACTCTCTAGCTATGGAATTAGGATATGATGTATCTTATATCAGTAAGTGGATTAATTCAACTATGTTACCAGCTGCTAAGAATATAAAAAATATAAGTAAAATTACAGCTGATTTTATAGTAAAATCTTCAAGTGAGTCATCACTACGTGATATAAGTGATTATTTTGAAATAAATACTACAGAAAATGAAAATAAAAGTGAAATTTTGAAAAAAACGATAGAAGAAAAGTTAAGTGAATCTTATTTATATAGTTACAATAAAAATAATAAAAAAACATTAAAAAAAGATATTAGAAAAAATAATAGTATACAAACAATAAATCCTACACTTAGAAAAAAATATTTAGATGATGAGATAATAAGTTTTATAGAAGAAGCGGGGCTTTCAGATATGACAGTACTTTGTAATTTATTTTCTTTAAATAGAGAAGATAAGGTGCATCTTGCAGGAATAAGAAATGGTGAAAATAATAAGTCTAGTAATCATAAAGAGTTAGTGAAAATGAAGTACTTGATAAGTTTTGATTCTGATAATGATATTAAAGAAATAATATTTGATGTGATGTTGTTCATAAATATGGTTACATCAAGGGGGAGGATTAATGCTGAATTATATAGTTGTGACTTTCCATCAAATATATTTATGTCAGCAGTAAAAAATAAATGTGCTCATACAGCTATTTACAACAATCATAAGTGTATAACAACGATAACATCTACAGATGATGATGTAGTTGATGAAATGTACCATACTTTAGAAGAGATGATAAGCACTCAAAGTAGACATATGTTTAGAAAAAAAACACCAGAAGAGATAATTATAAGCCAACGCTATATGAATTACATCATGGATCAAGATTTAAGGTGGTTAGTTGGATCAGTAACTGAGTTGTTTATGCCATCAGATTTATTTTTAGAAATTGGTAAAAATATTTTTGGAGATGAGAAAGAAGCGTTAATTAAGCTAAAAAAAATAGATACAATACTACAAAATGTAACATATAATTCTAAATTAAATATTATCATGTATGAATCAGTGTTTAGAACATATGTATCTAGTGGAAATATGACATTTTTCAATAAGCCTATAAATTTAAGTTTAGAACAAAGACAGCGTCATTTAAGTCATATGAAAAAACTGTTAGAAGAAAAAGATAATATAAATCTTAAGGTTATTGAGAACTCTGTATTGGATGATTTTAAAAATGAAGAAAAACCATCAATGTATTTATCAAAAAATATGTCATTTTTAAAAGAAAACCCCAATGAAGATAGTGAAAACTACTTAATTATAAATGATAAAAAATTAGATGAAATATTAAAAATATTCTTTGATAAAATTTGGAAAGAGAGAATAAATGATAATGAAAAGCATGAAAGTAAAATGCTAGTATCCGAATCCTTGAGATATATAGAAATCTTAAATGATAATTTGAAATTTTAAAATAAAATTTGCATATGTTTAGAATTATATATAAATAGGTAGAAAAAATAAAAAATAATTTATTGAAAAATAAAAAAATAAAAAATAAATGATAAATACTTGACAATTATTATTAGATATTGATATTATTGATTTATAATTGGCGAATAATACATAACAAGATATATTTTTTAGTTAAATCTAAAAGGAAAACTTTTTTAGTTTTTAAGCAATATAATTTAAAAATTTATTGCTTTTATTTAATATGGATTTAATTAAAATAATGTATCTTTTTTTTATTGATATTTTTATATTATTAAGGTTAAAATATCCTAAAAGCGTAGAAATTATAAAAATTTATATTTAAGAAGGAGAAAAACGCATGTTACATCAATTAGAAACTATCATAACAGGTATTTCTGATGCGGTTTGGCCAGTATTCTTACCATTCATGTTAATTGTTGGCGCATTTACATCAATAAGAACAATAGGCATGATACAAAAGAAAGCTACTAAGCCAGCTGGATTAAAATTTAAAAACATAATAGGACCTGCATCTATATCATTAGGTGCAATGATAGGTACTGGAGCTATAATAGGGGTTCTTGGTGCTTTATCTAAATTCTCTGCTTCAGGAGAAGTAAACGTAGAAGCTATGGCTATATGGGCTTTATTAGGAGCTTGTATAATGGTACCAGTTTCTTATTCTGAAACATTAAACTCAAAAATAATGGGTAAAAGTCCAAAGGAATATATAGGAGATTTAATACATCCTTCATTAGGTATGGTTTACGCTGTATGTTTTGTGGCGTTAGCAGTATTTGGGTTTGGTGGATTCCAATTCTCAGGTATAGATTCAGTTGCTAAGTTAGTAACAAGTGAATTTATGGGAATGAATCTTACTTTACTTCAAAGATATATGTTTATAGTTGTACCAGTAATAGCAGTAGTTGCTGTATTAGTATTATCTAAGAAACATGAAATATTTATGAATGCCATGACTTATATGATAGGTACAGCTGTTGCAGGGTATTTTATATTCTTCACATTATTCGTTATTAAAACTGGAAACTATATACCAACTTACTTTGCTCATATTATAGAAGGTATGACAAATCCAGTTAATGGATTTAGTGGTATAATGTTAGGATTTGTATTAGGTATGCAAAAAGTACTACAAACTGCAGAAACTGGTCTTGGGGCATTAGCTATGGCAGCTCAAGAAGCTGACACTCAACCAAGAGAAGCAGCTATGATATCTTTAATACCAACAGTAGTAACTGTAGTAGTTTCTATAGTAGTTACTTCTTATATAGCATCTTACGGTATAAATGCTGGATTAATAACATTCCAAGGTGGAGCTGCTGAAAGACTAGCAGAGTATTTCTTCACAGCTAAAGATGTAACTGGAATGTTTGGACTAGTAGTATTATGTGCATTTACAGTATTATCTGCATTAACTACTATATTAGGTTCTTACTACTATATGACAAAATTATTTAAGAAAAACCATATAAACAAGAATATAGCTATATACTTACTTTTAATAATAGCTGCTGGTACTTTAGCAGTATTTGGAGCTAACGTTGTGTTTGAAGCAGTTGACTTATTACTATTCGTGCTTTGTGGAATAAATGTTACTGCATTAGCTATATTCACAGTTAAAGAGTGGAAAAAATATCAATTAGCTGGAAATAATGATAAAAAAGCAGCTTAATAAAAAATAAATCAATAAAATTTTTATACAATTAGGAGTATATATTTATAATTTAAGAATTATAAATATATACTCCTTTTATGAATATTATATTTTAGGATATAAAAACTCACTTATGAATAGATATTAATAAGCTTATGAATTTTATTATGGGGTGAAAAATATGAAAATGAAATCTAAAAGTATAAAAAGTAAAAAAGCAAATGAAAATAATATACCGAATATGATTGCCTTTGGATTTATAAGAGCTTTCCTTACAGAAAAAAACTATAGTGATTTGAGAGAAGAGTATTTTATTGGAGATTTAAGTAAGGCTCAAGTAAATCAAGTTATGAGTGATATTAAATGGTTGTTTAAGAATTATAAAGGTTTAAATGTTATGACTATTGAGGATGTAGATGGAAATTTGAGTAAATTTATATTATAGCGTAAATTTACATATAATAAAAAGGTGAGCTCATTTTAGCTCACCTTTTTATTATATTAAGCAGCGTTTATATTCGCGTTATTTTTTTGTTTTTGTTTGTTTAATTTAGTCATACCGATAGTTGCCATTATTAATAATGTGTAAGCTATAGCTACAGCACCTAATACTAATGTCCAAGACATATCATATCCAAGATTTTCTGCTAAAATTCCGAATACTGCAGACCCTGCAGATATACCAACTGCAAATAGTAATTGAACTATACCTAATATGCTACCATATTCTTTATTTCCAAAGAATGAACCTGTTAAGTAAGCTGGTCCTATCATATAAATGAATATAGCTAGTCCTTTTGTAGCTGAGAATAAGTGTGCAAATATTATGCTATGTTTAGCAAATAATAAGAATATTCCTGATAGTAATACTAATACTGTAGAGAATATTAGACATTTTAATGCACCTAACTTGTCAAATAAAGAACCACCAATTATATTTCCAGCTAATGAACATATTGCAAATATAGAACCTGTAAGACCTACGACTGTTGAGTTAAAGTTTAATTCACCTTGGAAGTATGCAGCATATTGAACTGAATAAGCTGAAACATATAATCCTACAAATGTGAATCCAAAACAAAGCATCCAGAAGTACTTAGTTTTTACAGCTTCTTTTAAAGTATATCCTGAAGATACAGAATTTGTATTACTTTTATTAGTATCATAATTTTTAGATCTAACTACCTCGCTAGAATCCTTAGGCATTCTTATTAAGAATAATGATATTAGTAAACCTACTACTAAAGCTAGTATACCAAGTGTTAAGTAAGCAACAGCATAACCTTGTGCAGCTATTAATTTTGAAGTGAATGGTTGTAGGAAAAAGTTACCTATAGATCCACCTGCAAATGCGATTCCTAAAGCTTTACCTTTAGTAGCTTCATCGAACCATGAACTTATTAAAAGTGGTATACCTATACCAGATATCATAGCAGAACCTATTTGAGCTACTCCATAAAGTATATAGAAATGCCAAATTTGTGTTGCAATAGAGAATGCAGTGAATCCTAAGCCAGCTATGATTGCTCCAAATATATATATTGTTTTAGTATTTACTTTTGTAAATAAAGAACCTATAAATGGTCCAGCAACCGCTGATACTATTGTTCCTATTGAAAACATTAGAGAGAATGCTACTAGTGAAAATCCTCTAGCATTTATAACTGGATATATAAATAAAGATTGCGTGTTAGCGATAATACCTGCTGGAACAGCTTGTATAAACATACATGCAATTACGATTATCCACCCAGCGGTTAGTTTACTTTTCTTACTGTTTAAATTATTCATTTAATTTCTCCTTTTGATTTTATAACTTGTATTATAACGTTTTCATTTTGTTTTTTAAGTAAAGTTTACTTGATGCGAAATCTTTAACATAATACTAACACTGAAATTTTAGACATTCTATCGAAAAATGACGAATTTTGAGGAAAAAAGGCAAAAAAATGATTAAAATTGAATCAATTTAAATCAATAAAAGGGAGAAAATAATTATAGTTATGATGATATAATTAAAGTTCAAAGGTATATAGCCAAAAGAATTAAAAAATAAATTCTAGGAGGTTTGGATTTGAATAGTATTACATTTGGAAGTATTTTAGAAAATTTATTATATATATCAAATCAAAAGAAGAGCGCTTTGGCAAATACATTAGGTTATGATATATCTTATATAAATAAGTGGATATCATCAAAGAATTTACCGAGCTCTAAGAGAATAAATGAAATATGTAAAGACATTGCGCTTTTCATAGTTGATTCCTTAAATAATTCTACATATGAAAATCTTGTAAATTATTTTGAAATTGATGAAAAAAGCGATAAGGAATATATAATACGATATATAGAAAAAACATTAAAAAATGCATATATGGATGAGGCTAGAGGTATGAGTGATAAAGGTGTTCAAAATATACCTAAAAATACTCACTCAGAAGAATTTTATAATAGTTTATCTAGTGTTGAAGCAACTATTGTTCAAAAAGAGTTTACTAATGAAATTTTTTCATTGATAAATAAAGGGGAAAATCTAGATATGATTTTATCTTTTAATTTATTTGATTTAACCTATAAAGATAAAGTTTCCCTAGGGAATGTGAAGAAATCATTCTATGAAATTAGTAGAAATACAAATACTAAAATAACAATTCTCATGGGTCTTGAAGATAAACGAAAAAATAAGGAGCAAAAAATACTAAACACATTAATAGGTATAAATTTTATATCAACTTATCCAGCACTTGATTTCGAAGTTTATAACTGTAATATTAATCCTAACTCTACAATATCAGTAATAAAAGATAAGTTTTTGATAAATACAACTCATTACCCAGATGGACAATGTTTATTAAGTACGTACTCAAAGGATAAGAATTTAATAGAAGATGTGTACTATAGTCTAGTACGTGCTCAAAAACAAAAAGGTAAGTCTTTATGCGAAAAAAAGACTCCTTTATCAATGATAGAAGATCAAACATATCTTCAATATATAATGAATAACGATTTAAGATGTATATTGGGTTCTATAAATGAGTTCTTTATGCCATCGGATTTATTTATGGAAGTGGCAGAGAGAACATTTGTGGAAAATAAAAATATACTAAATGAACTAAATAAAATAAATATCTTTCTTCAAAATGCAACATATAAGTCTAAATTAAAAGTACTTATATACGAGGCAGAACTAAGAAAGTATCTGTCATCAGGATGTTTACACTTTTTTAATACGCCTGTAACATTGACTTTTAAAGAAAGACAAAGACATGTGGAATATATAGAAAAAATAATTATGGAATCAGAAGATGTAGAGATAAGAATGATTGATGGTAACTTTATAGATGAATTTAGAAATAATGATAATCCATCGCTTTATCTATCTAAAAGTTTAAAAATGACTAAAATGCATCCTATTTCTGGGAAAAATTACTATTCTATTATTTGTGATAATAAGTTTAAAGAAATGTGCGATGAATTATTTGATGATATATGGAATAGCAAAATTGATGTAGTTATTGATGATAAAGAAGGTATTCATGAAAGAATATCTAAATCAATAAGATACGCAAGAATAATGAGTGAAAATTTAACTGAAAATAGTAATTAAAATATATTAAGAGTTATCTTTACTTTGTTTTGAAGATATCTCTTTTTTTATAGGAGTGGTAGTATGATTATAGGTATAATATCAGACACACATGGATTACTAAGACAAGAAGTATTACAAGAATTAAACAATTGTGAATTAATAATTCATGCTGGTGATGTTGGAAAAAATGATATAATAAACTCATTACAACAAATTTGTAGAACTGAGTTTGTATATGGGAATATAGATAAGGATAATGATACGTCTGGAAAAGTAATAAATATAAATAAATTAAAAATATATTTAATTCATAATATTAAAGATATAAAAGAACCTTTAAATAAAAAAGATATAGATATTATTGTATATGGTCATTCTCATAGGAGTAAAATATATATAGAAGAGGGGATTTTATATATAAATCCTGGTTCGGTAGGACCTAAAAGATTTAAGCTAGAGCCTACGATGGCAAAACTATATATTAAGGAGAATATTATTAAAGAAAATATTTTTGAATTTGAAGGATATAAAGTAGAAATTATAAAACTTAGAGATTAGTTTGAAATTTTAAATTCATCATCTAGAAAGGAATAAATATGTTTGGTTATGTAAAAATAAATAAAATGGATTTAACTTTTAGAGAATACGAGCATTATAGAGGATATTATTGTGGCTTATGTAAATACTTAAAAAATAACCATGGAGAAATATCTAGATTAACACTAAATTATGATATAACATTTTTGATTTTAGTACTAACATCATTATACAGACCTAAGCCAATTATTATAGAAGAAGGATGTATAACTAATCCTTTTAAAAAGAAAAAGAAAATAATAAATGAAGTTACAGAATATGCAGCTAGTATGAATGTATTATTAGCGTATTATAAGTTAGAAGATAATGTAAATGATGAAAAAAGAATAAAAGATATAATTGCATACAATGCATATAAAAGTAAGCTTAAATTTGCACATGAAAAATATCCTGATAAAGCTGAGTTTATAAAATCTCAATTAGAAGAATTAAATAGGTTAGAGAATGAAAAAAATATAAATATAGATATGGTATCGAATACATTCGGAAACCTTATGGGAGAAATATTTGTATATAAAAATGATGAATATGAACAACAGCTTAGAAATATAGGATTTAATATAGGGAAATACATATATTTATTAGATGCATATGAGGATTTAGATAAAGATTATGAAAAAGGTAGATACAATCCATTTATAGAATATATAGATAAAAAAGAAGAGCTAAAGACAAGGGTTGATAAGTTAATAAGTATATCATTAGGACTCTTAGCCCAAAATATAGACTCTTTAAACTTAAGAGTTAATAGAAATATAATAGATAATATAGTGTATTCTGGAGTTTATTTAAGGTATAAAAATATATTGGATAAAGGATGTGAAGGTAATGTATAACAATATTTATAATGATACTTTTTTAAAGGCAAGAAAATTGATAGATAATAAAGAGTTTAAAGCTGCATATGATTTTTTACAAACTGTGAGTAATAAATGTAGTGAATGGTATTATTTATCTGGAATATCAGCTATGAATATAGGTTATTATGAACAAGGTGAAGATTATATAAAAAGAGCTAAATTTATGGAACCAGATAATGAGGAATATAAAAATGCTGTAAGCAGATTTAGTAGGTATAGAGATGATTATAATTATAGGGCATATAATTATAATAGAAGAAGACATAATGATTTGGATGGGTGCTGCTGTTGTTGTTGCGATGATTGTTGCTGTTGTTTAGGTGATGATTGTTGTGAAGATTGTATGAAACTGTGGTGCTTGGATTCATGTTGTGAATGCTTTGGAGGAGACTTAGTAAGTTGTTTTTAGGAGGGATATATGAGTAAAAAAATAGCATATGGAGGAATATTACTATCTTTAAATGCTATCTTATTAATGCTTATAAATGTCATACCTATAAATACTGTATTTCTTTTAGGGTTAGCATCGCTTCCAATATCTATAATTATAATGGAATGGGGATTATCGACTGGAATTATATTTTATATATCTTCAGCTATTTTAGGTTTTATTGTAATTAATAGTAAAGTTCAATGGTTAATATACATTTTTACATTTGGAATATATGGTTTAGTAAAGTATATTATAGAAAGTGATAGGCATATAATTGTAGAATATTTGCTTAAATTAATATTTGCGAATACTTCAGTACTGATTTTATATTTTATAATTAAGCAATTTGTTTATATACCCATAAATGTTATAACTATATGTGCATTTGAATTAGTGTTTATACTATATGACTACATATATTCTGAATTTATAGATTATTATCATATAAAAATTAAAAAAATAATTAAAATAAATAAAGGTACACATCATAATGATTAATCGTTATGATGTGTATCTTTTTATTATAAATTAAAATGATCTATTTGATATTGATTAAGCTCATTGTCACAATTAGAACAATGATAAGATGTTTTTGAGTTTATAAACTTATTTAAGTTTTTATCATAACTCATTTTAACTTTATCAATAATACCTGTGTATGTTAAATCTAATCCACATTTAGAACAATTTTGAACGGTGCAAAGACTTTCTAGTAATTTTGGACTAGCAGTACTTATAATATTTTTACAGTTACTGCAAATAATAGTATCAAGTGTATTTTTAGAAGTTGAAACTAATTTATTTAGTTGACTTGAATATTTATATGTAGTCTCTTCTGAAGAAATATATCCTGTATCTAAAATATTAGTGTTACAATGAGAACATATAAATTTAGGAGCATAAGAACTTTTATCAGTATTATTAGTTTCAATTTCATTTGATGAGCTTTCTGAACTTGAGAAATTATCAATATTATTAGTTAGAAAGTTATAAATTTCAATATTATTATTCTGTTTAGCTATACTTATTAAGTGTTCTCTTATTGACTTGAAAGCTTTGTTTTTAGATGGTGAATCTAAATTTATTAGATTGTTATTTACAGCATGTTTAACTATTGATAGATACTTATATTTAGTAGCAAAGAAAAGGACCATTTCGTCAAATTTATTTTCCCCCATCTTATCAGAAAAATCAATCCATAGATCAGGAGACTCTAAATATAAGTTTTTACTTAAACTATCTATATCCTCATTTAATTTTTCTGGAGTAATTGTATTTTTTATGTTCAAATATTTCTACCTCCTTAATAAATAAAAAGGAATGAGTAATCTCATCCCTATATTTCTAACATATCAACATCTGCTTTTAAAGAATAAACAATATCTTTTCTTTCTACTATTATTTTAGTAATATCACGTAACACTTTATCATTAGATAAATGAGTTAGTAATTCTTTAGTAGGGTTTATAGCAATTGGATTGCCAACTCTTCTTAACATGTTTATATCACCGTTAGTATCACCATAAGCGTAAGATTTTTCTAAATCAATGTTATATTTTTTTATAAAATTATCTATAGCTGTATTTTTACTTACAGAATCCCACATTGGAATGACTGTCCCGCTAAAAAATCCGTTTTCAAAAACATAATCACTTCCTATAAAATCAGTAGCATCATATTTATTTGCCATTTTTTCAACTAAAAAGTTAGGGCTACCAGATATAAATATAACCTTATGACCTTGCTCTAAATGCCATTGTATTCTTGAACGTGTATATTTATATACTCTATCAGATTTTAGTTTTATAACTTGATCACTAGTAAAATCAATACAAGTTTTATCTAGACCTATTAAAGAGTCTACATATAAATCACAAATCTCTTCTAAGTAATCATCATAGTTACCTTGTCTTTTATCCCAGTCCATGAAAGTATCTCTTGCATGCTCAAACCAAGCCTTCTGATCTATAATATCGTACCTTATTAGTTTCTTAAAATGTTCAACCATAAGGGAGTCTCTATAAAGAGTTCCGTCTATATCAAAAAAAGCTGCTATATTGTTCATTAACATCACCTCGATTAACCATTTACTTTATTATATTATAAAATATGCTATTGTTGTAAAACTATAGATAATAAATTAAAAATATTTTACATTTATTATGGTAAACTAGTATTTATAGTAAAATGTTTTATTAAATAGTTTATAATTTATTTAGAATTATATACATAAGGATGTGATTTAATGCAATTTAACTTTGCTAAGGTGACTAACTCAAGGCTTATGGGTAGTATGGGGCTTTTAATATGTTATAGTGAAAATGAAGATAACATATATCAATATTTTTTATTAGATGCAGAAGGATTAGGTATAGCAGATTATGTTAGTCTAAAAAAACCAACTAAAGAAGAAGCATACATAGAACAACAAAGGCTTGTGGGAGGCTTAGGTGCTGATGTATTGCAAGTATCAAAAGAACAAGCTTTATTTTTAATTAAGTATTTTGGAAGCAAGACTATAGCCTGGGAAAAGAATCTTCCAGGAAATGTGGAAGAATATATAGATATAATCAATAAATATGAAAGTAATTTAAAAATAGAAGATTTATATCCTATAATATGTAAAGATATAAAAGATGAAATTGAATTTGTAAACTATATGACAATGAGGTTTATTGGATGGGATAGAGAAGCTTTAAAATACTTTTCTGGTAGTGATGAAATTTCCAATATGCATATTACAAATATAAATGGTACGCTATTAAAAAATACAGTAACTTCAAAAGGGAATAATAAATTTGTAAGTGAAGCTTTATATGAAGATGAAGATGGATATTATATATGCAAAATCGCATTTAATATAGTAAAAGAAGGTGATAGATTTAAAATAAGTTCTATGCTTGTTTCAGAAAGAGAAGGCATATTTGATTTTGAAGTTTTTGACGAAATATCAAAAGAAGAATTTGTTACAGTGTATAATGTTATTGAGAAATCAAATTTCATAGAGAAGTTTCATAAAGAAAACCCATTTTTACTAAAATCTGAAATGGATGAAGGAATACTTCTTACAAGATTTAATTTTAATAATGACCATGTGAAAGAAAATATATATGTGATAAATAATGATATAAGAGCTGTTTATTATATAATGGATACAGAATTATTTGTGGCAACTTATAATGATAGGGATAGAATGTACATAAATAAAATGCTACAGAATAACTATAAAGAGTATATATCCATAAAAAATGAGTACTACTTTGAAGAAAATGCTTTGTATGATTTTGCAGAGTCAGGTTCTAATAATTTTGAAGATTTTTTAAGTTAATATAATCAAAAAATAAGATTATGATAATTTATATCATAATCTTATTTTGTATTTATAATATTGGGGGAATATTATGAGGAATACATTAAATAGTGTAGACAAGAAATATAAATTTTATAACACTAAATTTATTAAAATTTACATTTCTTCCTCGTCAAATTCCTCCATATTTATTTGTGGCATACCAGGGAACATACCAGGAGGGTACATCATATTAGGTATCATATACATACCAGGGAACATACCAGGAGGATACATCATATTAGGCATCATATACATGTTAGGGAACATACCAGGGGGATATCCCATAGGTAAGCCTTGTATATTGGGGTTTTGAGGTAATCCAGGCATATTACTAGGAGTATTAATATTTGGATACCCCTGACTGTTATATGGGTTTTGGTTATTTGGATACCCTTGATTGTTATATGGGTTTTGGTTATTTGGATACCCTTGATTGTTATATGGGGATTGATTATTTGGATATCCTTGATTGCTATATGGATTTTGGTTATTTGGGTACCCTTGATTAGCAGGTTCAAAAGGTTCTGATTGATTATAGTCATTATCTTCTATTGTTGGATATACAGAGTTATCATCCATTTGAGGTAAATCAGGATTTCCTGGATTCTCTGCAAATGGATTAGCGTAAGTCACGTATCCGTTTGATGTAGGCTCCATTTGATAGTTTGAAAACTGAGGTCCATAAGGCATATACGGATTAACATACATCATAGGATCAATATAAGGTCTAGGATATATATAGTTAGGGTCTATTTGATCTTTTTGTCTATTTGTATACATATTATAGTTCATGATTAATTCTCCTTCCTAAAACACACTGCTTTAAATTTGCTCTTAATAATATATATATTATTAATAAAATTAATATGTGTATAAAAAAATATTGATGAAAAATCATAGTAATAATAGTTGCAAAGATATGATATCTAGCATATAATACAATATATGAACAGTTATTCATATATTGTTATAAATGGAGGAATTAAATATGAAACAAAGAACAATTACTGCATGTGAATGCAATGATATACATGAAGATATAGTAAATGAAACTAAAAGTAGCATGCCTGAAGAAGAAATGTTATATGATTTAGCGGAATTATTTAAAGTTTTTGGGGATACGACGAGAATAAAAATACTATACGCATTATTTTCTAATGAAATGTGTGTATGTGATATAGCGAACCTTTTAAATATGACTCACTCAGCTATATCACATCAATTGAGAGTGCTCAAACAAGCTAGACTAGTGAAGTTTAGAAAAGAAGGAAAAACGGTCTATTACTCACTAGATGATAGTCATATTAGTCAGATATTTAACTGCGGATTAAACCATATTCAAGAGACTTATAAAAGGTAGGAGGGCATAAAATGGGAGATTTTAGTTTATTAAGAAAAGAAATTAGCCTAAGTGGTTTGGAGTGTTCTCAGTGTGCAAAGGCTATATGTAAAACAGTATCAGAGTTAGAGGAAATAGAAAATTGTAATTTAGATTTAGATAAAAAAGTACTTAAAATAGATGTATTAGATTCATATAATGAAGAAGTCGTAATTTCCTCAGTAATAGATATAATAAACTCTATAGAGCCAGGTTTAGATATTGGTGTTGTCTTAAACTCTATACCGTATAAAAAAAGACAAAGAGGTATAAAGAAAGATTTAGTTTCTAAGAAAAGTAAAATTAAATCTGAAAACGATGGGGCTAAAGTAGAGCTCATACTAAATGGTTTAAACTGTGCTCATTGTGCAGAAGTTATAAATGATAAAATAGGAAAATTAGAAGGTATAGATTCCTGTAATCTAAACTTTGTAAACAAAAAGCTTACTATAAATATAATTGATAAGAAAAAAGAAAATGATTTAGTAGAAAAATCTATAAATATAATAAATAATACAGAACCAGGACTAGATATAGAAATAGTAAAAAAAGTTAAAAAGGGTGTGAAGAAAGAGCTTATATTAAATGGTTTGAACTGTGCTCATTGTGCAGAAGTTATAAATCAAAAAGTGAATGATTTAAACGGGGTAGAAAGTGCGGATTTAAATTTTATAAATAAAAAATTAAGTATAGTGTTAAAAAAAGGAGAAGACGATAAAGAGGTCATCTCAACTATAATAGATATAATAAATAATACAGAGCCAGGATTAGATATAAATGTAGCTGAAGGTGGAAAGAAAGATAATAAATATAAAGATGAAAAAGATTCTTCGAAAAAAGATTTAATAAAATTAATCATTGGGTTTGTCATATATGCTATTGCAATATACCAAAGTAGTAATGGTATAGAAAGTACAATGATGAATATATTACTAATTATATCTTATATAGTAGTAGGAGGTAGCGTAGTACTAAAAGCTATTAAAAATATATCTAAAGGAAGAATTTTTGATGAGAATTTTTTAATGGCGATAGCTACAATTGGAGCTTTAGGAATTGGTGAAATATCAGAAGCTGTAGCAGTTATGTTATTCTATCAATTAGGAGAGTATTTACAAGGGATTGCTGTAGGTAAGTCTAGAAAATCTATAGCATCTCTTATGAATATAAGACCTGATAATGCACATTTAAAAGTGAATAATGAAATAAAGGTAGTTTCTCCTGAAAATGTGGAAATAGGAGATATAATAGTTATAAAGCCAGGTGAAAAAGTGCCTTTAGATGGTGTAATAATAGAAGGTTCATCAATGGTAGATACATCAGCTATAACTGGTGAATCTGTTTTAAGAGATGCAAGTAAAGGTGATGAAATTTTATCTGGATTTATAAACAAAAATGCTTTACTAACTGTAAAGGTAACAAAGGAATATGAAGAATCAACTGTTTCTAAAATATTAGACTTAGTTGAAAATGCAAGTAGTAAAAAATCTAAAACTGAAAACTTTATATCTAAGTTTTCTAGATATTATACTCCAGTAGTGGTATCTTTAGCTACTGCAATAGTTATAATTCCTTTATTAATAATTCCAGGAGCTAAGTTTAGTGAATGGTTATATAGAGGGCTTATATTCTTGGTAGTTTCTTGTCCTTGTGCTTTAGTATTATCAATACCATTAAGCTTTTTCAGTGGAATCGGTCATGCATCAAAAAATGGCATTCTTATAAAAGGTAGTAATTACCTAGAGGCTTTGAAAGATATAGACACAGTAGTTTTCGATAAAACAGGAACTTTAACTAAGGGAGTATTTAATGTAACTAATGTAAATTCTATAGGTATATCAAAAGATGAATTAATACATTATGCAGCTATAGCAGAGGTTAATTCCAATCACCCTATAGCCAAGTCAATATTAAAATACTATGGAAAAGATGTTGATATAGAGAATATAAAAAAATATGAAGAAATTGCAGCGCATGGTATAAGAGTTCAATATGATACAGATATGATTTTAGCTGGTAATGAAAAATTAATGAAAATTAATAATATATTATATTCTGAATCTAAAGAAGTTGGAACAGTAGTGCATATAGCTGTAAATAGTATATATAGAGGATATATTGTTATATCTGATGAAGTTAAAGATGATAGTAAAGACGCAATAGCAAATTTAAAAAATATTGGTATAAAAGAAGTTATAATGTTGACAGGTGATAATAAAAATGTAGCTAACAAAGTTGCATTAGATTTAAGGTTAGATAAAGTATACTCTGATTTGCTTCCTAATGAAAAAGTAGAAAAAGTAGAAGAAATATACAAAAATAGAAACGAAAAAGAAAAGGTGGCATTTGTTGGTGATGGAATAAATGATGCTCCGGTACTTGCTCGTGTAGATGTAGGAATAGCTATGGGAGGTTTAGGTTCGGATGCAGCTATAGAGGCTGCTGATGTAGTTCTTATGACAGATGAGCCAAATAAAATATACAAAGCTATAGAAATATCTAAAAAAACTAATAAGATAGTGTGGCAAAATATAATATTTGCTCTTAGTATTAAGGTTATTGTTATGATAATGGGTGCAGGAGGTATTGCTACTATGTGGGAAGCCATATTTGCAGATGTTGGAGTAGCATTAATAGCGGTACTAAATGCTATGAGAATTCTTAGATAAAATAAGTGAAAGCCTCTTAGTCATTTTTGACTAAGGGGCTTTCGTTAGTTTTATATTACATATATGTATACACAGATAAAATGAAGTAAACTACCTAGCATAATAAATAAATGGAATATTTCATGATATTCAAAATTTTTAAATTTTAAAAACTTAGGTTTAAGTCCATAGATAGCTGCTCCTACAGTATATGCAAGCCCTCCGGATACCAATAATATTAATCCATTAACTGATAAAGAATGATATAACGGTTTGATAACAAATATAGCCATCCATCCCATAGCAACATAAATTAGTGTAGAAATCCATCTAGGACAATTAAACCAAATTAGTTTAAATAAAACACCTAATATAGCTATGAAAAGTAATACACCAAAAAGAATAAAACCTTTAGGTCCTTTTAGAGATATTAAACAAAATGGTGCATATGAACCTGCTATTAGTATGAAAATCATTGAATGATCAATTTTTCTTAAAAATTTAATTCTAGAATCAGTTGCTATAGTTAAATGATAAGTAGCAGAAGCTGAGTATAATAGAATTAAACTTACTCCAAAAATAATTACTGCAGTTAGTGATGTTATAGAAGGATCTCTTAGTGTGGTCTTTATAACTAGTGCTAATAGCCCAACAAATGCTAGAATAGCACCGATTAGATGTGTAACACCGTTAATTGATTCTCTAACATACTTTCCCATAAATAAACCTCCAGTTCGTGAATGTTAAGTTTATATAATGAAACTATTTTAATAAAATAAATTAATTTCAAAATATAGCCATAATACTATTATACTCTATAAGTGAAAACATTCATCTAATTTTTAAAATAAATTTTGAATATCAAAATAAATTATTAATAAAAAATTTTTGAATAAAATTTAACTTCGAAAAATGAGTATATATCTGAACTTAAGAAAATAACACTCTAATTTATAACTTAAAATTAAAATTAATTTAAAAAAGGGGTTGACCGATAAAGAATATGGTGGTAAAGTATTACTTGTCCAAGAGATACGGACGAAAAATAAAACGAAAGAAAATGTTGACAAGATTGAAATAAGTTGTTAATATAAGTAAGTCGAAACAATGAACTTTGAAAATTAAACAGTAGGTTAATTTATAAAATTTATTCTTATTTAAGAATTAAACACAAACAACCAAGCCAGATATTCAGATAATGATTAGCTGAGCAATGGACAACTTTTATTTGAGAGTTTGATCCTGGCTCAGGATGAACGCTGGCGGCGTGCCTAACACATGCAAGTCGAGCGAACTTCTTCGGAAGTGAGCGGCGGACGGGTGAGTAACGCGTGGGTAACCTGCCCTATACACACGGATAACGTACCGAAAGGTACGCTAATACGAGATGATATATTTTTATCGCATGGTAGAAATATCAAAGCTCCGGCGGTATAGGATGGACCCGCGTCTGATTAGCTAGTTGGTAAGGTAACGGCTTACCAAGGCGACGATCAGTAGCCGACCTGAGAGGGTGATCGGCCACATTGGAACTGAGACACGGTCCAAACTCCTACGGGAGGCAGCAGTGG
>UWOR01000015.1 GCA_900604495.1 Desulfovibrio sp. Marseille-P6017
CCACTGCTGCCTCCCGTAGGAGTTTGGACCGTGTCTCAGTTCCAATGTGGCCGATCACCCTCTCAGGTCGGCTACTGATCGTCGCCTTGGTAAGCCGTTACCTTACCAACTAGCTAATCAGACGCGGGTCCATCCTATACCGCCGGAGCTTTGATATTTTTACCATGCGATAAAAATATGTTATCTCGTATTAGCGTACCTTTCGGTACGTTATCCGTGTGTATAGGGCAGGTTACCCACGCGTTACTCACCCGTCCGCCGCTCACTTCCGAAGAAGTTCGCTCGACTTGCATGTGTTAGGCACGCCGCCAGCGTTCATCCTGAGCCAGGATCAAACTCTCAAATAAAAGTTGTCCATCGCTCAGCTAATCATTATCTGAATATCTGGCTTGGTTGTTTGTGTTTTAATTCTTAAATAAGAATTAGTTATATAAATTAACCTACTGTTTAATTTTCAAAGTTCATTGTTTCGACTTAATTATCTTACCAAGTTTTTATTTCTTAGTCAAGACTTTTTTTCATTTTTTCTTAAGCCGTTTTCCTTTTTCTTAAGGACAAGTAATACTATATCACCTAAATTTAATATGGTCAATACTTTTTTTAAATTTATTTTGCAATTTTATTACTATAAATATGTTCACTCGCTATAACCCTTGATTTCCCAACACTTCTACGGCTTATTTTATTACTCATTTTATTTATTTTTATTACATCCTTACATAAATATATCATCATTTCTAACACCAAAAAACTTACAGATATATAACATATCCAATTAATAATTTGATACATATAACTACCCCCAACAAGATTTTTTTATTATTTATTCTAATTTAATATTCTATTTTCCTTCTTAAAAATTTCTTGTTTTATCAATTTAATCCTCTTATTATTTACATTTTTTATCATATTATATATCTGTTTTTGTAGTTTATTAATTTTTAATAATATTTTTAATACTTACAGCGCACCTGACATGTATAATTTTTTAGATAAATTTCTAAAAAAAGTTGTACATCACTTTAGTGACATACAACTTTTTAAATATAATAATATTATTCTTCGTCTGCTTTTTTATTTTCTATCGGTTTCATCGTAGGGAACAATAATACATCTCTTATAGATGTTGAGTTAGTTAATAACATTATTGTTCTGTCTATTCCGATTCCTAATCCACCTGTAGGAGGTAAACCAACTTCTAATGCATTTAAGAAGTCTTCATCCATATCACAAGCTTCATCATCGCCTAATTCTTTCTTTCTTAATTGATCCATAAATCTTCCTCTTTGGTCAATTGGGTCATTTAATTCTGAGAATGCATTACCTAATTCCCACCCATTTGCAAATGCTTCAAATCTATCTGTTCTTCTTGGATCATCTACACTTCTCTTAGCAAGAGGTGATATTTCAACTGGATGATGAGTTATAAATGTAGGTTGTATTAGTTTATCTTCTCCAAACTCTTCAAAGAAAGCATTAATTACTTCCCCTCTTCTCATTCCTGGAGTTATTTCTATACCTTTTTCTTTAGCAACAGCTAAAGCTTCCTCATCAGTATTTATTGTAGAGAAATCTACACCAGAATACTCCTTTACACATTCTTCCATAGTCATTCTTCTCCATGGTGGTGTAAAATCTATTTCTGTACCTTGATAGTTTACTACCATGCTACCTGTAGCAACTTCAGCCATATGAGATATAAGGCTTTCTGTTATCTCCATCATGTCAGTATAATCTGCATATGCTTGATATAATTCCATAGCTGTATATTCTGGGTTATGCTTTACAGACATACCTTCATTTCTAAACATTCTTCCCATTTCATAAACTTTATCAAACCCACCAACTATAAGTCTCTTTAAGTATAACTCATTAGCTATTCTTAAGTACATAGGTATATCTAGTGTGTTATGGTGAGTTATAAATGGTCTAGCATTAGCTCCACCAGCTATAGTATTTAGTATAGGAGTTTCAACTTCTAAGAAACCTCTTTCATCTAAAAACGATCTTAGCGCTTTAAGAGCCTTAGTTCTAGTTAAAAAAGCATCCTTTACTTCTGGATTAACTATTAAATCAACATATCTTTGTCTATATCTTAAATCTTGATCTTTTAAACCATGATACTTTTCTGGTAGTATTTGTAAAGACTTTGATAATAAAATTACTTCATTAGCCTTTACTGATATCTCTTCTTTTTTAGTTTTGAATACTTCACCTTCAAGACCGATTATATCACCTATATCATATGTAGAGAATATAGAATATTCTTCTTCACCTATTCTATCTAACCTAACATAACATTGGATTCTTCCTTCTTGATCTTGTATATCTATAAATCCTGCTTTACCTTGTATTCTTTTGCTCATTATACGACCAGCTATCTTAACTATCTTACCTTCCATCTCATCGAAGTTATTTTTTATAGCCATTGAATTGCTTGTTCTGTCATATCTACTTTGGTGGAAAGGATTTCTACCCATTTCTTGTAGCTTAGCTAGTTTGTCTCTTCTCACTTGAAGAACTTCACTAAGATCTTCTTGTAATTCAACGTGTTGATCTTTATTCATTTTTCTTCCTCCAGCTTATCTTCTTATTTCTAATATTTTAAACTTCGCTGTTCCATCTGGAACTTGAACGTCTACTTCTTCTCCTACTGATCTCCCTAAAAGGGCTTTTCCTACTGGAGATTCGTTTGATATTTTACCATCATATGGATCTGCTTCAGCTGAACCTACTATTGTATATTCAACTTCTTCATCAAACTCAACATCTTTAACTTTTACTATAGAACCTATAGTAACAACATTAAGATCTATCTGACTTTCATCTATGATAACAGCTTTTCTTATCATATTTTCTAGCTTCATTATTCTTTCTTCAACTTGGGCTTGCTCATTCTTTGCTTCATCATACTCAGCATTTTCAGATAAATCTCCAAATGATATAGCTACCTTTATTCTTTCAGCAACTTCTTTTCTTCTAACTGTTTTAAGTAATTCTACTTCTTCCTCTAATTTGTCATAACCTTCTTGAGTTAAAAGTATTTCATTTTTTTGTTCCATAACCCCACAACTCCTTTGTTAAATTAAGAATTTCCATTTATTTTAAAATTCTTTATATCTACTTTATTATGCGGTATATTATAAGTCACTATTATACTAATGTCAAGGCATCTTCCATGTACTCATCAAGCCTTCTTATAACATCTTCATAACTTGTTATTTTATTGATTTCATCTCTCACTTTAGCTGAACCTTTTAAACCTTTTAGATACCACGCTATATGCTTTCTCATTTCCCTTACAGCTACATACTCTCCATGTTCTTCAACTGCAAGATTTAAATGTTTCTTAGCTGTATTTATTTTTTCTTCTAGTGTAGGTTCTGGTAATATCTCTCCAGTCTGCATATAGTGATTAATTCTTTTAAATATCCATGGATTACCTTGAGCCCCTCTACCTATCATTATAGCATCACACTTTGTTTTTTCTAGCATGTTCTGAGCATCTTCTACAGTAAAAACATCTCCATTTCCTATAACAGGTATGTTAATTGCATTCTTTATTTCTGCAATTATATCCCAATCAGCTTTACCTGAATAATACTGTTCTCTAGTTCTTCCATGTATAGCTAATGCGCTTATTCCACTCGCTTCTGCTATTTTTGCTATTTCTACAGCATTTACACTGCTATCATCCCAACCTTTTCTTATTTTTAAAGTAACAGGTTTTGTTGAGTTTTTTACAACAGATTTTAAAACTTGTTCTGCTAACTTAGGATTTTTCATAAGCGCAGATCCATCACCATTTTTAACTACCTTAGGCGCTGGACATCCCATATTTATATCTAATATTTCATTTGGATATTCATTCATTATTTGTGCTGCTCTTCCCATAAATTCTGGGTCCGACCCAAATATCTGAACTGCAATAGGATGTTCTTCTTCTTCTATCTTTAACATTTTCTTTGTATTTTCATCATCATAACATAAAGCTTTCGCATTTATCATCTCAGTATACAACATACCACAGTTTTGTTCCTTACATATTAGCCTAAAAGGAAGGTCTGTAACGCCTGCCATAGGTGATAGGAATACTTTATTTTTTAACTCGACATTCCCTATTTTCATTTTGTCTCTCCTTCATAGTTTTCTATATTTTAAATCATTATTTCTTTACCACAAATATATAATTATAAACTTTTCAATTATACCATTTTTCATTATGATTGTGTTCATTTGATTAAATTAATATACAATTCACATAGTATCTATTCAAATAAGTATATATATATTATCATAAAAAAGGAACTGGATTTTTGCTCCAATTCCTATCTAAATATTTTATTCTTTATTTTTTTCATATATAACCCTTAAACCTTCTAGAGTTAAAAATTTATCTACATTATCTATACTATTAGTTTCAGATGCTATTAAAGGCGCAAGACCTCCTGTAGCAACCACTCTTACTGGTCCACAGTTTAACTCATCTTTCATCATAGATATTATTTTATCTACTAAACCTACATATCCATATATTATCCCAGATTGCATCGCTGAAACTGTAGTCTTACATATTGATGTTCCAGGCTTTAGTAACTCGACTCTAGGTAATTTTGATGCTCTTTGGAATAGAGCTTCACTAGATATTTTTATACCAGGAGCAATTGTTCCTCCTAAGTACTCACCTTTATCTGATATGGCACAGAACGTCGTTGCAGTACCAAAATCAACCAATATTAGTGGATAACCATATTTTTCTATGCCAGCAACAGCATTTACAATTCTATCTGCTCCAACTTGCTTAGGGTTATCATATTTTATATTTAATCCAGTTTTTATTCCTGGTCCTACTATCAATGGTTGTTTGTTACAGTATTTTATACAAAAATTTTCAAGAGAATGCATTACATTAGGTACAACCGAAGATATTATAACATCCTTAATTTCATTCATATCAATATTTTCATATTTAAATAAACTACTAATTAATATACCATATTCATCAGATGTTTTTTCTTTATCTGTGTTTATTCTCCAATCCTTAACTAATTCTTTGTCTTTATATATACCTAATACCATATTGGTATTTCCAACGTCGAATACTAAAAGCATTTATATTAACCTTCTTTCTATTTTTTGCTTTTTTTAAGTACAGCAACTACAGCCGATACAACTAAAGCTCCACCTAAGGCTTCTGCTATACCATTAGTTGTAGCTATTCCTAGTAAAAGTGTTTTAGCTGCTCCTGCACTTTGCCCTAAAGCTTTTGCATACTCTGCTGCATAAAGCACATATATCATTCCTAATACTCCAATTGTATTAGTAATAGATGCCATAGCTCCTGCTATCAAACCTGATACATAAGTATTTTTTATTAGTTTCATAGATAGCCTAAAAGAGTAACATCCTACTAAACCAATAAAAATCCTTGGCAATACCGAAACTAATGGATTTATAAATACAAATCCTGTAATTCCTGCCATACCTGCCATTGCTCTAAACATACTAGTAAGACCAAATATAAGTCCTACCGTAGCTCCTACTATAGGCCCTTCTATAATTCCACCTATTATAACAGGTATACACATTGTAGTTATTGCTAAGGGACCTATTTGTATGTACCCTAAGGGAATCATCGATAGCATAATCGATATTGCCGAAAGCAGACTTATAATAGTCATTCTTTTAACATTTACTTTCTTTCTTGCTGATGCTTGTGAGTTCATCATAAAATACACCTCCGTTCCAGCTCATAAAGATGCCGGACTTCTAATTTTTTAAGTTTTTACTGAATATCTTCTCTTGATATTAGTCAGGCTCCTAATTAGGATGCCAGCTGTAACACAATAATTTTATCAATGTGATATAGCATTGTCAACTAAACTTGTAATATCGGCATATCTTTATATGATAATATATTTTTTACACCCGAAGCATTTTTTATAGCATTTATAATACTCTTTTCAACCACTTCTACAGCAAGAGAACCTAATAGAGTTATATCAGTTTCAATTTCTCCTGTTGCCATTGTGAATATAGTATCTCCATCATGAGATGTATGTATAGGAAATATCGCTTTTGCATAACCATCATGAGCCATTTGAGATATCTTCTTACATCCAGCCTTATCTAGTTTTGCGTTAGTAGCTACTATACCTATAGTTGTGTTATCTATACTAAACCCACCTTTACTTATCCCTTGTTTCATTAGTTCATAACTATTTAATACTCTGGTTTTAGAATCATTTAAAACACCAGCTATTACTTCACCATTTTCATATACATCTCCAAATGCATTAACTGCAATCAGAGCTGAAACAACCAGTCCATTTTCTAGCTTTATAGAATAGCTTCCTATTCCACCTTTCATAGCATATTCAGGTCCCTTTATCTTTCCTACTGTAGCTCCACACCCAGCTCCATAATTCCCTTGATTTAAAACAACATCACTTGCCATTTCACAAGCTTTGTAACCCATTTTTTTATCAGGCCTACATTTAGGATCTCCTGTTGCTAGATCAAATAATACCGCACCTACTACTATAGGTACTTTAGCAACTCCAACGTCAAATCCTATATTCCTTTCTTCTAAGTATTCACTAACTCCACAGGTTGACTCTAAACCAAATGCAGACCCACCCGAAAGAACTACAGCATGTACTTTTTGTATTAAATTTACCGGATCTAATAAATCCGTTTCTCTAGTACCCGGTGCTGCTCCTCTTACATCAACACCACATACCGCACCCTTTTCACAAATTACAACAGTACAACCCGTTAATCCATTTTCATCTTCAACCTGTCCTACTTTCAATCCTTTTATATCTAGTATGTTATTATACATATCCATGCTCACCTCTTATCGAAATTTCGCCCGAAATTGCTTCAGTAATAGTGCCATCTTGCTTTTTAATAACTAAGTTACCTTCTGAATTTATATCAATGCATTCAACAAGTTCTTTTTCATCATTTTTTATTATATATATTTTTTTATTTAAAACAACTGAGTAGTTTTTATATAATTCAATTATATTTTTGCTATTTCCATCAACTATATACTCAGTATAGTATTTTTCTAACTCACACAATATTTCTCTTACAATATCAACCCTCGATACCTTATATCCTTCTTTATATAAAGATGTTGCTATATTTTCTATTTCATTGGGAAAGCTTAAGTTTTTTATATTCATACCTATTCCTAAAATAACATAGTTAACCCTTTCTATTTCAGCTGATAACTCAGTTAATATACCACAAAGCTTTTTCCCATTTAATATTATATCATTAGGCCACTTTATTCCTACGGTTACACCTAAATTATTTAATGCTTTTGCAATACAACTTCCAGCTAAAATCGTTATAAAAGGTGCTTTATAAGGTAATACATTCGGCTTTAATATTATACTCATCCATATTCCCTCATATGCTTTAGAATCCCATATTCTACCTAACCTACCTCTACCTTTACTTTGTTCTTCACTTATTACTACAGTTCCGTCAATTTCTTCTGAGGCTATTTTCTTTGCATAGGTATTTGTAGAATCTATAGTTTCAAAATGTATAATATTTTTACCTATAAATCTTGTATCTAACCCATGAACTATATTTTGAGAACTCAATAAATCTTTAGGCTTTTCTTTGAGTCTGTATCCTTTTTTATTAATCGATTCTATATCATATCCTTCTGCTTTTAATGATTTAATATGCTTCCATACAGCGCTTCTCGATATACCTAACTGTTTTGATATTTCTTCACCTGATATAAACTCTTTATCATTATCCAAAATTATATTTATAACTTTTTCTCTCATTTCACACCTCATCACTTATATTTTACAAAAAAGAACCCTATATAGGGTTCTTTTTATTCTTTATCATCATTTTTAAAATCTCTTCTCAATTCTATTACATTATCATCTTTCATATCTTTAGATTCTTCTATAACATTATATTCCTCAGTTATAGCATCTTCTTTACTTACTTTTGAAGCACCTTCACTAGCTGAATCAACATCTAAAGGTAATTCTTCATTAAATGCTTTAATAAATTGATCTGAATCTAGAGTTTCATATACTAATAAAGCTTTTGCAACATAATCTAACTTCTTCATGTTTTCTTGTAGTATATGTCTACATTCTCTATATGCTTTATCAACAATACGTCTTATTTCTTTATCTATTTCAGAAGCAACCTCTTCAGAATAATTTCTCTTAGTTGCGAAACTATTTCCTAGGAATACTTCATCATCATTATCTCCAAATACCATAGGTCCAAGTTTTGAACTCATACCATATTTAGTAACCATTCCTCTTGCTATAGAAGTTACTCTTTCTAAGTCATTAGAAGCTCCAGTTGATATATCTTCCATAACTAATTCTTCAGCAACTCTACCACCTAGAGCCATTACAATTGTTTCTTCCATCTCTAACTTTGTACCATACATTTGATCTTCTTTTGGAAGAGGTTCTGTAAATCCTCCAGCTCTACCTCTAGGTATTATTGTAACTTGATGAACTGGACTTACATTTTCTAGTACATGCATACATATTGCATGACCTGCTTCATGATAAGCTGTAAGTTTTCTATCTTTCTCACTTATAACTCTAGATTTTTTGGCTACACCAACCATAACTTTTGTTATAGCTTCTTCTATAGTTTCCATATGAATCTTTTTATCTCTTCTTCTAGCAGTTAATATTGCTGCTTCATTCATTATATTTTCTATATCAGCAGGTGTAAATCCTGGTGTTCTTCTTGCTAAAACATCTGGCTTAACATCTTCTGACAATGGTTTGTTCTTAGAGTGAACTTTGAATATCGCCTCTCTACCTTTAACATCTGGTGCTCCAACAACAATTTCTCTATCAAATCTACCTGGTCTAAGTAACGCTGGGTCTAATATATCTGGTCTATTTGTTGCTGCCATTATAATTATACCTTGATTAACACCAAATCCATCCATTTCAACTAGTAATTGATTTAAAGTTTGCTCTCTTTCATCATGGCCTCCGCCAAGACCTGCTCCTCTTTTTCTACCAACAGCATCTATTTCATCTATAAATATTATAGCTGGAGAATTTTTCTTTGCTTGTTCAAATAGATCTCTAACTCTTGAAGCTCCTACCCCAACAAACATTTCAACAAAATCAGAACCACTTATACTAAAGAATGGTACACCAGCTTCTCCAGCAACAGCTCTTGATAAATATGTCTTACCTGTACCAGGAGGACCCACCATAAGTATACCTTTTGGTATTCTAGCACCTAGGTCTATATATCTTTTTGGATTTTTTAGGAAGTCTACAACTTCTTGTAAATCTTCTTTTTCTTCTGTTAGTCCTGCTACATCCTTAAATGTTACTCTTGTTTTTTCGTCATCTTTATGAACTTTAGCTTTTGATTTACCAAAGCTCATAACTTTTCCGCCTCCACCTTGAGACTGATTCATAAATATAAACCAGAAAATTAACATCAGGAATAATATAAGTACACTTGGTAGCATATCAACAAACCATGGTGTTGATGGTTTTGCTTCTCCTCCAACAACTAATTTGCCATCCATTGCTTGTTGTAGTACTGTGTCAGCAAATTTATCCCCCATTATTTCCTCAGGTATGTATGATGTAAACTTCTTATTTGTATCTTTTATAGTTCCTTCTACTGCAGTTTGATCTATAAAGTGTAAGCTTAATATGTTTTCGTCAGTTAACTCCTGGTAAACTTGAGAGAAATTTAGTTGTTCTACTTCTTCAGTTGGTGAACCAGAAAATTGAACTATACCTACTATGATTATAAATATTAGCAGATAGAAACCTGCTCCTTTTAAAAGTTTGTTCAAAAGAAGCCCTCCTTTCATAAGTTGTTTTTATTCTATAGTTTCTTAAAGCTAACCTTTAAGACTTCTTTTGTATCTGAATCGATTTTATAATTTTCGCTGTGTCTTAAATCACCAACACTTAGTATTCCTTGCTGATCGGCAATTACAGGAATTTTACTTCTATCCTCTTTTGGCACTTTTATGTCAATAAATAAATCTTTAATTTTTTTACTTCCTCCAGAAAGTTTAATTTTATCTCCTGCTTTTCTGTTTCTTACAACTATACCCCCTTTTATTTTATTAAAATCAAACCATTTGCATGATTTATCTGATTTACTCATTTTATATTTATCTACACTTATTACTTGTGTCTCGATAACCATACCTATTTCTTTTACTTTGATAAATCCATTGCTAGGTATATTATAGCAAAATTCTATGTCTTCAATAACAATTTCTTTAGTTGTTATTATTAAACTATCTTTTTTTCTATATACAAATACACCTCTTGGTAAATTTATCATTTTATCAATTTTAGATTCATCTTCTAATTCAATAATATCATCTATATGCCTTTGATCTATAAAATTTGTATCTCCTAATATGTGCTTGATAGAATTTCTTAAAACTCTAACTTTAATAGAATTATGTAAATTAATATATTTATTTAGTTTAAGTTCTACACTATCGCTTTTTAAATTAGATACTTCATTAAATTTATTTACTGCCTCAGTTTCTATGTAATCATTATCACTTCTTAAGCTATTTCCCATCCTTACTATAGATTCTATTACATTAGAGTTAAAATTATCCTTCATATAAGGTATGAGTTCTAATCTAATTTTATTTCTAGTATAAATACTTTCTAAGTTTGTTTGATCTATCCTAGGATTTAATTTATTTTGTTTACAATACTCTTCTATATCATATCTTTCAACATCTAAAATAGGTCTAATTATAACACCATCTCTAATATATTCTATTCCTTTTAATCCTTGAAGACCAGTACCTCTCATCATACGCATTAATATAGTTTCAGCTTGGTCATTTAAATTATGACCTATTGCTATCTTATTAGCTCTAGTATTATTTTTTATCTCATAAAACATTTCATATCTAAGCTGTCTTGCCCCTTCTTCTATTGATACTCCATTTTTTTCACAATATTCAGGAACATTTATTGACTTTATAAAGAATGTTATTCCTAACTCTTCACAAAGCTTAGAAATATAAAAAGCATCTTTTTGAGCCTCTATACCTCTTATTTGATGATTCAAATGAGCTGCATAAATCTCTAAATCCCATTCCTCCTTCATCCTATTTAAAATATGTAATAAACAAACAGAGTCTGGACCTCCAGATAATCCAACTACAATCTTATCACCCTTTTGTATTAATTCATATTTATTTACAGTACTTAGTACTTTCTCAAATATCATAATTATACCTCATTACTATTTTTTTAACTTTTACTATAAGTAGTTTCTATAAAAAAACCATAAACCCTTGTATCATTTTTAATTAAAGATATAAAAGATTATATAGATATAATAATACCAAATAAATTAAATAAAAGGTAGTATTTTAACTACCTTGTATAAAATTTATATCTATTTATTTATCTCTTATTTTTCTACATTTATAGTTATCTTATTTCTTCCGTTAAACATATCATTCATTTTTAAATTATAGTCTAACTCAATTTTAAAATTATTTTCACTATTATTATCTACATCTAAATGCTTAGTATGTGTTTCTATTAAAAATAAACCGTATGGAGTTTTATAATTACTGGTATGAACCTTTCCTTTTTCAAAAACCATAGTTGAATTACTTGCTCCAAATCTCTTTATGGTTATTTCTTTTTTAGAAACCTTTATGCTTGTTGTAATTTCTACACCTTCATTATCTTCTTTATACATTAAATATGTAGCATCATTTTTTTCATGTAGAGTTCCTACAGTATTCACATTAATAATATCTATTTTACTATGCTCATCATACTGAATAGTGTTTATATTGATTTTTACATCCATAGTAAATTTTCCTCCTAAAAATATAAACTTTAGATATAATTATATCTAAAGTTTATACTATTTAATAACTTAATATTTTTGTATATCTATTTTCTTTACATCATTCATCTCTCTTTTTAAAAACTGCTGACCTATACTAACAAATTTTTCCGGTATGTCTGATACATAATACTCATATGTCGAATTATTACAATCCTTAGATCTTAGTATATTTTTTTGCGTTAGTATAATTTCTAAATCTTTTGCAGTTTCTTTTGCAGGATTCACTAATTTAATGTTATCTCCTACAACTGATCCTATAGTTCTTTTTAATATAGGATAATGAGTACATCCTAAAACTAATGAGTCTATACCTTCCACTAGTAGATCATTTAAATACTCTTTCGCTGTTAAGTATGCTACTTCTGTATTCGACCACCCTTCTTCAATTATAGGAACAAATAAAGGGCATGCCTTAGAAACAATTTTAATATCTTTATCTAATTTTTGTATTTCTAAATCATAAGACTTGGAGCTTATAGTACCTTGTGTCCCTATTACACCTATAATCTTATCTCTTGTAGAATATACAGCAGCTCTTGCACCTGCTTCGATTACACCAATAATAGGTATATCATATTTTTGCTTTGCTTCTTTTAAACTTCTCGCTGTAGCCGTATTACATGCTATAACTATAGCTTTTACATTTTTAGATATCAAAAAGTTTATTGCCTGAAAAGTATACTCAATTATAGTATCCTTAGATCTAGGTCCATAAGGAACTCTTGCTGTATCTCCAAAATAAACTATATTTTCATTAGGTAAAACTTTTATAATCTCTTTTAAAACAGTTAATCCACCTAAGCCTGAATCAAATACACCTATAGGTCTATTATCCATATTAACACCTACTTTACTTTTTTGTATCTAATGCTAGTTCTATAAGTTTATCTATTAGTTTAGAATATCCTAAACCTGTAGCTTCCCACATTTTAGGATACATGCTTATATTAGTAAACCCTGGTAATGTGTTTATCTCATTTATAAATATTTTTCCTGAATTTTTATCTATAAAGAAGTCTACTCTTGAAAGACCTTTACCATCTAATGCTTTAAATGCTTTTATAGCCATACTTCTTATATTTTCCATATCATCTTCACTTATATTAGCTGGTATATCATAAGTTGATGATCCATTTATATACTTATCTTCATAATCATAAAAATCTTTAGCAGGCTTTATTTCTCCAGCTATAGATGCTTCAACTTCTTCATTACCTAATACAGCAACTTCTATTTCTCTGGCATCTATACCTTGCTCTAAAACGATTCTAGAATCATATATTAATGCTTCATTTATTCCAGCTAAAAGTTCTTCTCTATTTGTAGCTTTCGATATACCTACACTAGAACCTAAGTTTGCAGGCTTAACAAATATTGGGAAATTTAATTTACTTTCAATTTTGTCTAGTTCATCTTCTTGCCTACTATTAAATACCCATCTACTTGTAGAACAGTACTCAACTTGTGGTAATCCAATCTCTGAGTATATAGTTTTACAAATAAGTTTATCCATTCCCGTACTAGACGCAAGAACCCCACAACCTACATATGGTATTTGGCTTATTTCAAATAAACCTTGAACGGTTCCATCTTCACCATATGGTCCATGTAATACTGGGAATAATACATCTATCTTTTTTACTATTCCATTTTCAAATAATATGCCAACTTCTTTATTTCCCATTGGAACTAGATTTATTTCTACATTTCTATTAGCTAATTCAACCCATTTACCACTCTTTATATCCTCTGAGTTTCCTTCATAATATAACCATGTTCCTTCTTTAGTTATACCTATCGTAAATACATTATATTTATCTTTATTTATATTTTCATATATAGAAGCTGCTGAAGATAATGAAACTTCATGCTCTCCTGATTTTCCTCCAAATATTAAAGCTACATTAAGTTTTGCCATAATTTTTATCCCTTCTATTTAATAATTATATTATTAATTTTTAATTATATTCAATTTGTTATCTAAATGATTATTATAGTGTATTTTAACAAAAAAATAAAGAAGCAAGGCTTCTTTATTTTCAAATGCATAATGAACTATTTTGCGAATACATGATTTCCTATTCTCATATGCGGGTTAAGCTTTTGAATCCATTTACACGTAGAAATTTCTGGATTCCAAAAGTATACAGCTTTTTCAGTTGGATCCTCTCCATATAAAGCTGCTTGAGCAGCTTTATATGCTTCATCAGTTGGATTCATATTTATTGATCCATTTTTCACTACCGAAAACGCATTTTTTTGATATATAACATCTTCTATTGAGTTTGGAAACCTCGAATCTTTTACTCTATTTATTACAACAGCTGCTACAGCAACCTGTCCTTCATAGCTCTCTCCTCTAGCTTCACTTGTTACCAATTTTGATAACAATAAAATTTCTTCATTAGTTAAATTTATTACGGCCTTTCTTTCTTCTTTTTTATTTGTCTTTACAGCTGGTATTGATTTATCTTCAAAATCATCCCCTTCTGCAAAACCTTTACTAGTGCCAATAATTATGCACATAAAAACTAGTAGAGATACTATAATTTTATAGCACCTATCCATAGTTAAATTCACTCCTTTTTTTGATTGATGATTAAAATATCCCCTTCATAACTTCTACTATCTTGAATTTAAATTTAACAACACTTTCCTCTTCCTTATTTTTAGTGGTAATTAATTTGTATTCATCTTCACTTAATATAGACTGTAGTTTTTCATCTGTAGCCTCATCTATTACTCCATTTTCTTCATCTACAAAACATAATGGAGGAAACATTACACACCACCAGTTTTTACCTGTACCGTTTCCTATTACAACTTTTAATGCCTTATACTCTCCTGCAGGCAAAATAACGTTAGAATATTGTTTTGTTGGAAAGTTACTATATTCAATTCCTACTTTAACATCATAGCTATATCCATTAGCCTCTATCGTTTCTTTGCCTATTTTGTGTAAATTCTCATACTCATTGATTATTATATTTTCACTTTCCTCTATACTTTTTGAGTTTCCCAACTTTGGTTGTAAATAACTTATAATTTCATCTCTTACTTTTAATTTTAATTCTTGATCCTCATCACTATCACTGTTAGCTATAACATGAAATCTTATCAACTTTTCTTTGTAACTTTCTGTACTACTATCTATTTTATCAACTTCACCTTTTATAGATATAGACATTATTGAAATAATGCCTATAAAACTTAAAATTAGAATTACCAATCTAGTTTTTATTATTCTCTCTTTCATATTTTATATCCCCCTAAATATTTTACTATTTTGAGTATCTCCATTTTAGAGGAATTTATACAATAAAAAAAGAAGGTTTCCCTTCTCTTATAACTCTTTATTATTTACTGCTTTATCTATCATGAAATGCTCTGCATTTTCTATATGTTCCGTAGCATATTTTTTAGCTAATTCACAATCCCCTTTTTCAATCGCATCTAATATATTTTGATGCTCCTCAACTATACTTAAAGATGAATCGTAATCTGATATGTATGTTACTCTAAATCTATACACTTGTTCCCATAAAGAATTTATTACTTGATGTAGCTTTTTATTATTCGCGGCTTTAAATATACATTCATGAAACTCAACATCTTTTTTTAATAAAGTTTCTATATCAGAATTTATAGTACTTTCTTTAAATTCTTCTGCTATTTTCTTTAATTTTTTTAAGTCTATATCACTTATTCTTTCCGCTGCAAGAGATGCTGATAACCCTTCTAAGCTAGCTCTTACTTCTAATACATCTATTACGTCTTTTAGAGACATATTTGCTACATATGCTCCCTTTCTTGGTAGCATAACAACTAAACCTTCTAGCTCTAATTTTCTTATTGCCTCTCTAACTGGTGTTCTACTAACACCTAATTGTTCTGCAAGTTGAACTTCCATTAATCTTTGACCTGGTTTTAAGTTACCTTCTAGTATAGCTTCTCTTAAGTTTTCAAATACTACATCCCTTAATGGTTTATAATCATCTAAATTTAATTTAGTTAAATTATCCATTAATTTCAACTCCTTTCTCACTACTATTAACTACATATACTTGTTTATATTTCTTCAGTAATTCCTTTTTCCCTTTTAAAGCATCTTCCTTATTTTTGTATAAACCAAATACAGTAGGACCACTTCCGCTCATCATAGAACCTAATGCCTTATTTTCATTCATAATTTCTTCTATTTCTTTTATTTGAGCATGATTTTTACTGGTAACTGCTTCAAGTACATTTACCATATTTCTTGATATAGAATCTATATCATTGTTTTTTAAACATTGTATTAAGTATTCATTATTAGGCCTAATTTTGATATTACTTAAGTCTAATCCCTCGTATACCTCTTTTGTCGAAACAAATAACTCTGGCTTGCAAACTAATATACTAACATCTTTAGGTAAACCTTTTATGTATGTAAGCTCTTCTCCGACACCTTTAGCTAAAGCCGCATTTCCTACTATACAAAAAGGTACATCCGCTCCTAATTTAAATCCAAGTTCTTGTAATTTTTTATCCGATAAGTTTAAATTCCACATCTTATTAAGACCTACTAATACTGCTGCTGCGTTAGAGCTACCTCCAGCCATTCCTGCTGCTATAGGTATATTCTTTTCTATAAAAATTTCAACTCCCTTTTCTATAGAAAAAGTACGTCTAAGTAGATCTACAGCTTTATAAACTATATTATCTCCATCTAATGGAATATCTGAGCTATTACTGTTTATTATTATGTCATTATTATTAACTTCTTTAATTTTTATGATGTCGTACAGGTCTATTGTCTGCATTATCATTTCGACTAAATGATATCCATCCTGTCTTTTACCTAGGACATCTATTGATAAATTTATTTTTGCCCTGCTCTTTAATTCTATAGAATTCATTTTAGCCTCCTTTATATATCGTATAATGCATTCCTATTTATAAATATTATACTACAAAAAATAAAATAATAGGGCATTATAACACCCTATTATTTTATTTTTATATAATATTAATCAACCATAACTACTTTCTTCTCTAATATTAAGCATTTTCCTGGTTTTAATATATCATCATCTTTTAAATCATTAAGTTCAGAAATTTCTTCTTCTGTTGTATTATATTTTTTAGCTATATTCCAAAGACTATCCCCTTCTTTACATATATAAACTATAATGCTTGGTGCCTTTGATAAATCATAATCTCCGCAATCTTCACCTTTTATTATAAAACTTTCTGATTTTTTATCTATTACTTCTATGAATCTGTTAACTTTAACAGACACATCTATTTGGTCTCTATTTAAATCAACTTCTACTTTTTCTATGCATACTGTATTGAATACAGACGAAGTATCTGATAAACCATCAACTTCAACATCGTGTTCAAACGGTATTTCTTCACTTATTTTATATACGATTTTTAATCCTTCTACAGGAACATATAGTATATCCATTTTTATTATACCTTGTATTATGCTTTTACCATCTTCCATATATGCATTTTCGATTGAAATTGATGGGCAAACACTTACAATATCTTTTATTTGTATATCTTCATTATCATTTTTTATAGTATCCCTAACTACAAAACTTTCTGTATCACTAGCTAATACTTTGTTTAGTTCTATTAATCTATGATCAAACTTAAGTACTTTTTGTGGTGAGTATGCATCTTGTAATACTTCTCGTGCAACTTCATCTGTCACTTTTACTTTACTACTTATAGTACAATCAATTTCTAATATACCAGTATTGCTATCACCATTTTGCTTAAATATATAATTAAAATCATTTATAGATAGTAATGTTTCTTCATTCATACCATCACAAACCCCAGGAACCTCTATAAATTGAGTAAAATCAATATCTACTTTATCTAGTTCTACAAGCTCTCCATCATAAGTGCATGCAAGAGGATTTATATCTAGTACACCACCAATTATAACCTTATTATCACTAACTCTACTTTCTTTTATTCTTACATATGGATTCACACTTATAATTGATTGTACTTCCTCTGTATTTATAGTTATTGTATCTCTTATAACACTCTCTGATTTTTCTATACCCACTATATCTTGATAACTAACTTCTTTTCTACTTTTTTGTATTCCCTCTACTTGAGATACATCTTTTACTATATCTAGTCTTTTCTTTTCAAATAGGCTACCTTTTATATTGATCAAAGCTCCTATTCTAATCTTTCTCTCATTCATTATTGTACAATCAACATGTTCTATTTCAGGGTATAACATATACTCCATGTCTTGAGTAACATTATCTTTGTCTATTACCTCATTTATGTCAATTTTACCATCTACATTTGAAATAGTATTCTTATCATCAGCTATATAAATCACATTATAATTAAAACTACCTCTACACACTACTTTCCCATCTGCAATTTCTATTTTTTTCAGAGCTATGTACCCCTCTGTTTTTACAATGTCATACACATCTGATTTTTTATCTGGCACTACTGCCTCTAACTCTATAAATGTTTGAAATTTTCCAAAGTCCATTCTATTGTCAATCTTTATAACATCTTTTATTAGTTCCATATTTGTCCCCCTTGTATATAAAAAATATAAGTTATCACACTATATTTATATTTATAAGACAAAAAAAAAATTACACCTATTTTTAATAGGTATAATTTTAACTTGCGTTTAATTTATCTTTCTCTCTACCTTTATACACTTGTAACTTAACATTAGCTGTTAATAAATCTGAATAACTATAAGATACTCTTGAGTATCCATTTTGACTGTCGTCTAATCTTACAACAAATACACTAGGATAAACTTTTTCAAGTACTCCCTTTCTTGTTATAACTTGTTTTCTCCCCTTGTTAGCCTTTAGTATTATCCTCTTTCCTAAATGTCTTTCCAAACTTGATCTTATCTTATCTTATCTAAAGTTTGAACAGTAGCCACAATATCACCTTCTTTAAACGTTTGTATGTTTACATAATACCATGTTTTTATTTAATTGTCAAACGTTTAAACTAATAATTTTATATATTTTTTAATAAAAAGTCAATAGTATTTTTTAAGAATACAGTATAATATTGTTTTTTTTAGTATAAAATTGTTTTTGGCATAGCCCATCTAAATTTTCCTCTTGTTTCTGAACCACCAATTCCTTTATATCCAGTGACTGTCTGTTCTATAACTTCATCGATTGGTACAACAACATCTATTCTAGAGCAGGCTATTTTTTCTACTATAAATACTGGGTCTAGAGCATGAATCATTATTCTACCTGGTGAACTTGCATAGTTAGCACCTGATTTTATTATTTGTTCATAATTTGACTGACACGCTCCTGCAAATATTACAAGATTATCCACATTTGGTTCCCACTTTCTGGCTTCTTTAACAGCTTTTATAAAGTTTAATGAATTTCTATAATTACTTAAGTCCTTTATATTTCCTTTTTTTGATGTAAGTGCATCGTGACCTGTAATTACCAATATATCTGGATTATGCTTTTCTAAAAGACTTCTTACTTCTTTATATTGGTTTGCTTCAGATATAGAAACTCCAACAGCTGGTATTCCTAATTGAGTGTATACATCTAGGCATATCTTTAAATATTCTTTATCTCCATCTATTTGAAGTACTTTACCTGGCATTCCATACATATTAGTATTTGATTGAGCTTTTGGTAATCCCCTCATATTTTTCTTTTGTCTTTCTCTAGCCTTTTTCACTGATCTATATAATAAATTTTCTACATTTCTATCTATTAAAATATCATTCATATCAGGCATCTGTACAATTTCTAGATCTTCTAAATATGCATCTGCTAAAACCCTAAATGCAACCCCTTTTAATACAGCTATTTTTTTATTATTTTCATCTATATTAAACCCAACTATCTTAAATATAATATCTTTATTATATGACTTTCTCGCTACTATATCCCCTATTTTCATGACTGTCCTCCCAAGCAAAATTTATCTTACTTTATAATATGTCCATCAATGTTTTTTGTTCCTTATTGATGAATATAAAACATTTTATTGTTGAAAAATAGAAAATATGGTGATAACATATTTTGAAACCAATACTTATAAAAATAAGTAATTATCTATTTGGGGTGATAATATGACTGACAGAGAAAAAGAAATTTTAAGTATCTTAAAAAAAAATCCATTAATATCTCAAAAAGAACTTGCATCCATACTTTCTATAACTAGGTCTTCCGTTGCTGTACATATAACAAATCTCATGAAAAAGGGTTACATTAAGGGAAAAGGATACATAATAAAAAAAGAAAACTATATCACTATAATTGGAGGTTCTAGTATAGATATTGAAGGGATGTCAAACAATAAACTAGTAATGTTTGATTCGAATCCTGGAAAGATAAACCTATCTGTAGGTGGCGCTGGTATGAATTTAGCTGAATATATTCGTAAATTAGGATTTAATACAAAACTTATATCTGCAATTGGAAATGATTTGTATGGTAATACAATTTTATCAGAGTGTAAAAGTTATGGTATAGATGTAGATGATTGCTATATATCAAGTGATGATTCAACATCAATATATATATCAATATTCAATAATTTAAATGATATGCAACTTGCTATATCTCATATGGATATTACAGAGAAAATCGATGTTAATTTTATTAATTCAAAGCATTCAGCTATAAGCGATTCTATTGCTATTATACTAGATACAAATTTACCAGAAAAAACTATAGACTTTATAACAAAATTCTACTCTCATATTCCAATTTTAATAGACACTGTATCTTCTTCAAAGTGTATTAAAGTTAAAAATATGGTTGAAAGATTTGATTTTATAAAATTAAGTCAAAGTGAAGCTGAGATACTATCAGATATAAAAATTTATAATGAAGATGATATATCTAGATGTTGCAACTATTTTTTAAATAAAGGAGTAAAGCGTGTATTTATAAAAATAGGAAAAGATAAATTTATTTCATCGGATGGAATTAACTTAGAAGAAACATTAAAGGAGCTATCATTATGTTAGAAAAATATTTAAACATACATCCTGAAGTTCAAAAATCAATCTCTTTTGGCTACCCAGTTGTAGCCTTAGAGTCTCATTCAATCATCAATACTACTAATTACCCTAAGAATATAGAAGTTTCAAATAAAATTTGTGAAATTATAAGAAATAATGGGGCTATACCTGCTACAACTGCAATTATAAATGGAATATTAAAAGTTGGACTTACTGAAGAAGAACTTAATATTTTATTAACTAACAGTAAAACTCAATCAGCAAGTATAACTGATTTACCATTTGCTATATCTCATAGTTTAACATGTACTACAACACTATCTTCTGCTATAACAATAGCTAACCTAGCAAATATAAATGTACTTCTTACTAATAAGATAAATGGAATTTTTAAAACAAACTATAATCAGATACAAGTTCCATCTGATTTACAAAAACTATGTTCTAATGAAATTTTTATTATATCTAATAAAGTAAACACTGATATGGATTTAGACATTACATTAAATTACTTAGAGTCTCACAATATAATAGTTTTAAATAACAAAGCTGCAAAATATAAAATAAATTCTACATCTGAAATTTCAAAAATTTTTAAAATAAAAAAGGACTTAAATCTTGATGGTGGTTTTTTGATAATAAATTCAAATCTTATTGTAGACAGCGATGAAAATTCCCACATAAAACAACTTTATATTAATGCTGAATTAGCCTCTAAAATTGCTAGAGATATTTCACTTATATGCAAAAACTAAAAGGGTACTTCTCAGTTGAATTACTAAGATATTATTTCTTAATACTTCAATGAGAATACCCTTATTTATTCCATTATATTCAAATTATTTTCCACAACACTTCTTATATTTTTTACCACTTCCACATGGACAAGCATCGTTTCTTCCTACTTTGTCTTCTTTAACTATAGTCTTAGAGTTTTTGAAAGCCTTAGTTAATTCTTTTCTCTTCTCTACAGATAATATTCCTTCCCAACCTGGTAAAGTATGTAACCAGTGTGCTTCTACAGCTACCATGTTGTAGAATAATTTTTCGAAATCTATTTTAACAGTAACCTTAGTGTCAGCTTCTATAGATTCTAAATCTATATCTTCTTGTAAGCTTTCACTTATTCCATCTAAGAATCCCATTATGTATTCATTTGAAGTATTGAATTTTTCAGCTAACTCAGCTACAGTTCCTTCTAATACTTCTATTTTGTCGTTTAATATTTCATTGTATATAGTTGTCTCTACCTTTAAGTACTCTTCCCAGAACTTTATTTCAGCTTCTTGGCTGTCATGGTTTTCACTTAAAGATCTCCATTCAGTAAATAAACTCATGTTTGAATCCTCCTAAAATTTATCTCTTTTTTATAATATAAATTACTTAAATTTCTAACTTATACTATAGTATAAATAATTAACTATTCTATTATATCATAATTAAATAATTCTTTTAATACTTTTATAGCATAGTCTTGCTCTATAAAGTAAGGACTGGTAGCTATGGTTATAACTTTCGCACCTTTTATAAGGTCTTTTATTTTATTTAACCTTAAGTCATAAGGTATATAATCCATATCTTTTGAGAATATATCTAAATCTATATCTAGTATATATTCTCCATCTATATTTATATCAAATCCATATGAACTATCTATTATTATAACCTCAGAAAAAATACCATATTTTAAAGCCGGCTTTATAAAGTTACCCACATTTAAAACTTTATTTGTATATCTAAATACATCTTTCATATTATATAAATCTACATCATAATTTATAGGTTCTCTCATATCCTTATGTTGATCTACATGAATTAATTTGCATCCCTTAGTAAAATGATTTAGATTAAGACTTTTCATCCAAAAATAAAGTGCATGATTGTGATTATCAAAAACATATACATCCTTATCACCTATATTACAGTGAACCATGTTTTTTAAGCCTTTAGCCTTTATTTCATTACCTTCATCAATCTCATTAAATACAATATTTTCACCTAAAACAACATCATTTAAAGTTCCTTTTATTAGTTTTGGAATAAATATCTTCTTATTTTCTCTTTCATCATAAGAAAAAACATTGTTTCCAACAGGTTCTTCAATATAAAATCCCACATAATTATTCATACTTAATTCCTCATTTACATACTAAAGTTTTTATTATTTGATTAAACTATTATACTATAATAGTTTAATCAATATTTATATTACTTATCAAATATATTATTATTTTTAAACTTCATATCTTAAAATAAAAATAGAGCATCTATAAAGTTTATTTTTAAATATATAAACATAAAGACAGAATAATTATTCTGTCTTTATGTAGTACACAAAATAAATTTTATAAAGCCCTTTTATTTATCAAACAAATTCCATGGAAGTTCTTTTGGTGGCTCACAAATAAACTCCATTTTTTCTTTTGTTGTAGGATGATCTATTTCTATTTTATAAGACCATAGTGCAATTTGTTGCCCAATTTTATTTACATTTTGACCATATCTTTGATCCCCAAATAAAGGATGTTTCCTACTTGCAAATTGAACTCTTATTTGATGTGGTCTTCCAGTTTTCAAATCTATTTGAACCAAACTAAAATTATTTTTAACTTGTAAAGTCTCATAATTTAATTCAGCATTTTTAGAATCTTTATGATTCTTATTTACAACACTGACCATATTAGTTTTTTTATTTTTATAAAGATAATCTTTTAAAGTATCTTCTTTTTTATTCATAGCTCCATGTATAACAGCTCTATATGTTTTTTTAAAACTTTTGTTTCTAACTTGTTCTGATAATCTAGATGCTGCTTTTGAAGTTTTAGCAAATACCATTACTCCACCTACTGGTCTATCCAATCTATGTACTAATCCAATAAACACATTTCCTGGTTTATTATATTTTTCCTTTACATAGTTTTTAAGAAGGTTAACCATATCCTTATCATTAGTGTCATCACCTTGTGATAGTATATTCACAGGCTTTTCTACAACTAATAGATGGTTATCTTCATATATAACTTTTACCATTACTTACTCTCCCATCTTCCAAATATACCACATGGAAGAACTTTTCCATCTCTTGATGTTGGTATTCCTATTTCTCCACCATATATATTACCACCCTTAGCTTTTCTAGCTACTGTAGCATCTAGTATATGTTCTAATATTATTGGAGATAAACCTGTTGTATATGAGTTTATCAAGAAGAATAAAGGATTATCTGATAATACCTTAGTACATAAATCTACTAATCCATATAATTTTTCTTCTATTTGCCATACTTCTCCCTTAGGTCCTCTTCCATAAGATGGAGGATCCATTATTATAGCATCGTATTTATTACCTCTTCTTATTTCTCTTTCCACAAATTTAACAACATCATCTACTATAAATCTTACTTTTCTATCTCCAAGTCCTGATGTGTGTAAGTTTTCCTTCGCCCAAGTAACCATACCTTTAGATGCATCTACATGACAAACTTCAGCTCCTGCAGCTGCACATGCAACTGTAGCTCCTCCTGTATATGCAAAAAGATTTAATACCTTTATAGGTCTTCCAGCATTTTTTATCTTTTCCATAGACCAATCCCAGTTAGCTGCTTGCTCTGGGAATAAACCTGTATGTTTGAATCCTGTTGGGCTTATATTAAATTTTAAATTTTTATAACTGATAGTCCACTTTTCAGGATATTTCTTTTTAGTTTCCCAGTGTCCTCCACCTCTTTCACTTCTGTGGTAATGACCGTGTGGATTTTTCCATAACCCACTTTCATTTCTAATCGGCCACATAACTTGAGGATCTGGTCTTCTTAATACTATATTACCCCAACGCTCTAATTTCTCTCCGTTACCCATATCTATAAGTTCATAATCTTTCCATTTATCTGCTAATATTAACATTATATTCCTCCTGTCAAAAATTCTTTTTAATCTTCTGTATTATACCATATTTAGTTATATTTTCGCTCTTTTAAATAGTTTATATACTTTCATTTGCTTTCTTACAAACATTATTTTATTTATTTTATTATTAATAATTTAAATTTTCATCGCATATTATATTGTAATTGATAATCTAAATAAAGGGGGATTCTTTGTGTCTAATTCTCAACCCGCAAGTAATTGTCTGTATAATCTTATTTATACTGATTTCAATGAAGAGTTTTCTAGAGGCTCTACTTTTCACTACAATATTCAATATCCAGCTTTCTTTAATTTTAATACCGGATATTTCTTCGCAAATCCATCTATATTAAATAATATAAGTAATCTTATAAAAGAAGATGTTAATGATTTTAGAGATGGCCTTGCAAAAGAAGAACAGGATTATAACTCAACTGTAGCTGATAATAAACCTGAAGAAAAAAGAATTTATAGCGCATTTTCTAATTTTGCAGTTACCTTTAATAAAAATCATTTGCTTAGTGTTATTATCAATGTATTAGGATTTTCCGGAAATAATTTACCTAGGTACGATACATTGTATAACTATAATTATGATTTACTTACTGGAAATAAAATCGCTTTAAAAGATATATTTAATCCAGGTGTAGATTATATAAAAGTTATTACTGACTATGTAAATTATAAAATAAACCAGAATAAAGATTTATACTTTGAGAATGTTGAATTTTTTATTACTGATGATCAAGCTTTTTATCTTGAAAATGATGGGTTAGTAGTGTATTTTGATGCTGGTCAACTTGCAAAGGAAGAGTTTGGAACTTCTAAATTTAAATTAACATTTAGTAAATTTGCTCCATATATACATCCTAGATTCTATTGTGAAGGTACAAATCTCAAAAGAAGAATTTATAGGAGATAAAAATTTAGTCTATTTATATAAGTTAACCTAAAGACTGTAAGCTATAAAATAATTAATAGCTTATAGTCTTTAGGTATATTTTTTCTATTTATGTCCATAATTTAGATAAATATATTCTAGGGGGTATAAATATGATTGAATTAAATAGACAAAGTATAGTTGAAGGAATACTTGAATTACAAAGAGAAGAAGAATTTAAATTAAAAAGTGCTTTAAAATCAATAAAGCTTATATTAGACGAAGATGGAATTTCAGATTTTGATAAATTAAAATATATAAATTCTCAACTTAGAGATATAATAATGCTTAATATATAAAATGGCTACCTCATACTTAAGGTAGCTATTTTATATATCTAATATTTACTTTGCTATATCATAAACTTCTAATCTAGATTTGTTTATTTGCTTTTTCTTAACACCCACTAAAGCTTTTAATGTATCTAAAGATGTCATTACTTCAGTTGAGAACTCAGTTGCAGTTCTTCTTATTTTAAATCCATCTCTAGTTGAGTCATTACCTTTTGTAGGAGTATTTATCACTATATCAACTTGTTTATTTCTTATTGCATCTAATATATTTGGTCTAGATTCCTCTACTCTATTGACTACAGTAGCTTCTATTCCATTTTCTTCTAAACTCTTAGCTGTTCCTGATGTAGCCACAAATGTATATCCTAGTTCTTTCATATCTTTTGCTATTTCCATAAATTCAGCTTTATCATAATTATTTATAGTAGCAAGCACAACTCCTCTTTCATCAGACATTTGCTTTCCTGCACCTATAAATCCTTTATATAGCGCTTCTTCTAAAGTTTCCCCTACACCTAAAACTTCTCCTGTAGATTTCATTTCAGGCCCTAAACTTACGTCAACTCTAGATAACTTAGACATAGAGAATACTGGAACTTTAACTGATATTAACTTAGGCTCTTTATATACTCCTGTTCCATATCCTAAATCTTTTAACTTAGCTCCTAACATACATTGAGTTGCTAAATCAACAATTGGCACTTTACTTACCTTACTTATATATGGAACTGTTCTACTTGCTCTTGGGTTAACCTCTATTATATATAATTCCCCTTGGAATTCTATAAATTGTATGTTAACCATTCCAAGTACGTTAAGCTCTAATGCTATTTTCTTAGTATAGTCTAATATTTTAGCTTTTATTTCATCAGATACATTTTGGCTAGGATACATAGTTATACTATCTCCAGAGTGAACACCAGCTCTTTCTAAGTGCTCCATTATACCTGGTATTAATATTTCTTCTCCATCACAAATTGCATCTACTTCTATTTCTCTACCAGTTAAATACTTATCTATAAGTACTGGGTTTTTCTTATCTCTTTCAAATGCACTTTGTAAGTATGCTTCTAACTTATGCTCTTCATAAGTTATTTCCATACCTTGACCTCCAAGTACATAAGATGGTCTAACAAGTACAGGGTATCCTAATTTACTAGCTTCCTCTATACCTTCTTTAACTGACCATACAGCCTTCCCTTTCGGTCTATTTATATTTAATTTTTCTAATAATTCATCAAACTTTTCTCTATCCTCAGCTGCATCTATATCTGCAAAATTTGTACCTAGTATTGGTATTCTCTTTTCATCTAAGAATTTAGCTAACTTTATAGCTGTTTGACCACCAAATTGCAATATTACTCCATCTGGTTGTTCTTTTTCTATTATGTTTAATACTTCTTCCTCTGTTAATGGTTCGAAGTATAATTTATCAGATGTATCGAAGTCTGTACTTACTGTTTCTGGGTTGTTGTTAACTATTATAGTTTCTATTCCCATCTTTCTAAGTGCTTTAACACAGTGAACTGAACAGTAGTCAAACTCTATACCTTGACCTATTCTTATAGGACCAGAGCCTAAAACTACAACTTTTTTCTTGTCATTTACTACAACTTCATCATATTGCTCATAAGTTGAATAGTAGTATGGAGATAATGCATCAAACTCCCCACCACAAGTATCAACCATCTTATATGCAGGCTTTATGCTATATAAAGTTCTTAATTCATAAACTTTCTCTGGACTTATTTTCATTAAGTCAGATATCCCCTTATCTGAGAATCCTTTTTTCTTTAATTCAAGAAGATACTCTTTAGTTAAGTCCTCTATCTTCATTCCTTTTAACTTTTCTTCTTGCTCTACTATCCATTTGAATCTATTTATAAACCACTTATCTACACCAGTGATTTGTTCTATCATATCTATTTTGTAGCCTCTTCTTATCATTTCAGCTAAGTCGAATAGTCTTTCATCATCTGGTACTACTATACTAGCCTTTAATTCTTCTAAGCTCTTTTCTTCAGAAGGAGCATGAACTAATGAGTATTTTCCTATTTCTAGAGATCTTATACCTTTAAGCATAGCTGCTTCAAAGTTACTTCCTATACTCATTATTTCACCTGTTGCCATCATCTTTGTTCCTAACTTTCTGTTAGCTTGCTTAAACTTATCAAATGGCCACTTTGGTATCTTAACTACTACGTAATCAAGAGTTGGTTCAAAACATGCGTAAGTTTTCTTTGTTACTGCATTTTCTATTTCATCTAATGTATATCCTAAAGCTATTTTTGCTGCAACTTTAGCTATTGGATATCCTGTAGCTTTCGATGCAAGAGCTGAAGATCTTGAAACTCTAGGATTTATTTCTATTATTGCATACTCTAAACTATGAGGATTTAGCGCTATTTGAACGTTACATCCTCCTTTAACTTCTATTGCATTTATTATATCTATAGATGCTTTTCTAAGCATTTGATATTCTTTATCGCTTAAAGTCTGGCTAGGTGCAACAACTATACTATCTCCTGTATGCACTCCAACAGGGTCTATATTTTCCATGTTACATACTGTTATACAGTTTCCATTACCATCTCTTATTACTTCGTATTCTATTTCTTTCCAACCCTTTATACTTTTCTCAAGTAGTACTTGTTTAACTGGACTTAATTGTAAACCTTGAGTAAGTATTTCTGTTAATTCTTCAACGGTTTCAGCTATACCTCCACCAGTTCCACCTAATGTGTATGCAGGTCTTACAACTACTGGATATCCTATTTTATTTGCAAATTCTAATCCACTTTCTAAATCAGTTACTATATCACTTACTACTACTGGTTGATTTATTTGTCTCATTACTTCTCTGAATGTATCTCTATCTTCACCTTTTTTTATAGATTCAACAGATGTTCCTATTATTTCAACATTATACTTTTCAAGTATACCTGCTTCATGTAATTCAACAGCTAAATTAAGAGCAGTTTGACCACCCATTCCTGCTAATAAACTATCCGGTCTTTCTTTTTCTATTATTTTTTCTATAAATTCTATTGTTAATGGCTCTATGTATATATTATCTGCAATCTCTTGATCCGTCATTATCGTTGCAGGGTTACTATTTATTAATATAACTTCTACTCCCTCTTCTTTTAAAGCCTGACACGCTTGAGTTCCTGAGTAGTCAAATTCAGCCGCTTGACCTATTATTATTGGCCCTGATCCCAGTACTAATGTCTTTTTTATACTCTCTATTTTAGGCATAATCTTAATCTCCTTAATCTCTTAAATATTTATAACAACTATACTAATTCTAAGAATTTATCAAATACATAATCACTATCTTTTGGTCCAGGACAAGCTTCTGGATGATATTGTACGCTGTATATTGGTAATTCTTTATGTCTCATACCTTCCACTGTATTATCATTTAAGTTTATATGAGTAACTTCCATATTTTCTGGCATCTCACATACATAGTACCCATGATTTTGAGATGTTATAAATACTTTCCCTTCTTCTAAATCTTTAACTGGATGGTTCCCACCTCTATGTCCGAATTTAAGTTTTCCTGTTTTTCCACCTAATGTTAAAGCTAAAAGTTGGTGTCCTAAGCAGATTCCTACTATTGGCTTTTTACCTACTAATTCTTTTATATTTTCTATTACTTCTTCTAAATCTTCTGGATCTCCAGGCCCATTTGATAAGAATATTAAATCTGGGTTTATAGATAATACTTCTTCTGGCTTAGTTAATGCAGGGAATACTGTTACATCACAACCACGAGATGCAAATGATCTTAGTATATTTTGCTTAACACCAAAATCCATAACTGCTACTTTAGGTCCATTTCCTTCTATACGTTCTATTTCTTTTCTTGTTACTGTCTTTACTGCCTGTGTATTTGAGAAACTTTCTAACTTAGCCTTAACATCTTCTAATGAAGTATTTTCTAAAGTTATTATTCCTCTCATTGTACCGTTATTTCTTAATATCTTTGTTAAAGCTCTCGTATCTATCCCCTCTAAACCGATTACTTTATTTTGCTTTAAGTATGTATCTATATCCATTTCGCATCTAAAGTTATTAGGAGTGTCACTCTTTTCTCTTACTATAAATCCTTTTACATGAACACCTTTCGACTCAACATCTTCTAAATTTATTCCATAGTTTCCTATAAGAGGATATGTCATTGTAACTATTTGACCATAGTATGATGGGTCAGTTAAAACTTCACCATAACCTGTCATTGATGTATTGAATACTACTTCCCCTACGCTATCCTTTAAATATCCAAAGGCTTTTCCCTCAAATATCGTTCCGTCTTCTAATATTAATTTACCCTTCATTTAACCTACCCCCTAAGCATTTTCTATTTCATTTACTATTTTTTCAGCTGCTTTTCTTGGATTTTCTGCTTTAGTTATAGGTCTTCCGACAACTAAGTAGTGAGCTCCTCTGTTTATTGCATCAGCTGGAGTAACAACTCTCTTTTGATCTCCTACTTCTGACGATGCAGGTCTTATTCCTGGACAAACTGTCACGAAATCTTTACCACAAGCCTCTACTATCTTATCAACTTCTTGAGCTGAGCAAACTATTCCATCTATTCCTGCTTCCTTAGCTAACTTAGCTCTCTTTATAGCTAATTCTTCTGTATTCATGTTACATCCTATATCTTGTAAATCTTGATTGCTTAAAGATGTTAAAACTGTAACTCCAACTATTATTGGCTTTTCTATATTTAATTTTTCTGCTTCTTCTTTTGCAGCTAAAGCACACTGTCTCATACCTTCCATATCAGATACATGTATTGTCATTAACCATACCTTATCTCTTACTGCTGCTCTTACTGCACTTTGCATCGTATTTGGTATATCGTGAAACTTAAGATCTAAGAATACTTTTTTTCCTTTTTCATTTAAGTAATCTACTGTTTTTCCTCTTGTTGCTACATATTGCTCTAAACCAACTTTAAATATATCTACACTATCTTCTAACTTATCTATTAACTCTCTAGCTTTATCAAATTCATTAGTGTCAATTGCAACTATTAATTTTTCTTTACCATTTCTCATATGCCTTCTCCTTTTTAATAAAGCCTTTATCTAATAAAAAAGTCCTTATACCTATAAAGAGGTATAAGGACTCTATCTAAACTTAATTTTAAATCCATAATTAGTTTTTAGATATCTTTCTCAGCCTCTCTGGACTATTTTAAAAGACTTTATTCATTTTTTATTTTTATAAAAAAAACCTTTATCATCCAGATAAAGGGTTATAATGTAATCAAGTTTATATTATATAACCTTCTTAGACTCTCTGGACTAAATTTAAGGTGTATTTTATTTTTATTTAACTAATATAATGCTTAAAACTCTCTCTGGAGTAAATTAAAGCTTTATCTATTTTTCTTAAAACAATTATTACATTAAATTTAAAGTATGTCAACAGTTCTTTTATTCAATAGATTTATTTTCAATTATACTACAAATATAATTTTTGCCTCTTTTTTTCTTTAAATTTATTTTTTCAAACTTTACATCTATATTAAACCTTTCACATGCTAGATAAAAGTGTTTTAATGCTATACCCATACTTATTTTTGATTCGTTTACTATACCTTTTTTAGGCTTCTCTTCATATACATCAAATCCATAATCTTTAGCGTAAAATACCCATGGCTGGCTATTTTTAATAGAAGGAGCGAATCTAACTGCTTTAAGAACTTTAATCCACTTTTTATCAATTTTTTTACAAATCTTTTTTAATCTTTTTCTGTCTGGTTCTGAATTCATAGATTTAAAAAGCTTTTCTTCTTTTTCTGCATATCCAAATGCAATTATAACATATGGTCTCTCTAACTTCTGTTCATAATCTTCATCTTCAATATCTATGTCTTCAAAATTAATAAACTCTAGTACGTCCTCTCTCTTTAAATTAGATTGTATCCAGCATGTAGCTATTCCTAGAGATGTTAACCCTAACACAATCTCTTCTACTGCAAAACCGATATTTTCTAAATAATCTTCACCTTTATTAGATGTTATTACTATGTAATGAGGAGCTTTTATATCACATGATTTTCCCATTAAAAATTGAATTAAATGCCCTCTATCTATTACATGTGCTTTTATATTTGATTCTTCATTTAGATAAGTTATATTGCTACATAGACACTTAACTTCTTCCATTAATGATGATTTTATACTTTTATTTGAATAATTTTTTATAGATTTTCTATAAAAAATAGCATCATATAACTCCATCTATTTCCTCCTAACTTAACAATTTATTTTAAATTGCCTTACTTCATCGATTTATCTCCATTACTCTATTATAAATTCTTTTAAATATTTTTGTACATATATTTAATATAAAATCTATATTAATTTATATTATTTTTACCTATAAATATACACATTACTTATTATTATATAAATCAATTTAAAATAAGTATTTTTCTCTTAGTTATTCCCTAAAATATAAGTATGATATAATAAAATATATATAAATTTTACTTAACTTAACATTGGAGGTATTATATGGATTTTAATAAAAATTTAGATAAGTATGCTGAGTTAGCAGTTAAAGTTGGTGTTAATATTCAACCCGGTCAAGAATTGCTTGTTAGATCACCAATCGAGTGTGCTCAATTTGTAAGAAAAGTTGTTAAACATGCTTATGATATAGGTGCTAAAAATGTATATGTAGAGTGGTCTGATGAAGAATGTACTCTAATAAGATACTTAAATGCACCTAAAGAAGTGTTTAATGAATTCCCAAGATGGATAGCTGATCAATATGTTGATATTGCTAAAAAGGGAGGTGCATTTTTAAGTATTCATGCTGCTAACCCAGATTTATTAAAGGATGTTGATCCTCAAAGAGTTGCTAATTATCAAAAAGCTTCTGGATTAGCTTTAAAAGAATGGAGATCTTATACATTAACTGATAAGTGTAAGTGGAGTATCGTATCTGTACCTACTGAGGCTTGGGCAAAAAAAGTATTCCCTAATGTATCCTCAAATGAAGCTATAGATAAACTATGGGATGCTATATTTAAATGTTCTAGAGTTGATGGGCAAGATCCAATTAAAGCATGGAAAAAACATAATGATGATTTAAAACTAAGAATGGATTTCTTAAATGATAAAAACTTTAAAGTTTTAAAATTTAAATCTGAAAAAACTGATTTAACTATGGAATTACCAGAGGGTCATATATGGCTAAGTGGTGCTTCGGTTGACCCTAATGGAGTTAAATTTAATCCTAATATACCAACTGAAGAAGTATTTTGCTTACCTCATAAATTTAAAGTTAATGGAATTGTTTATAGTACAAAACCACTAGTTTATGGTGGAAATGTTATAGATAATTTTTCCTTAACATTTAAAGATGGTAGAATAATAGACTATACTGCTAAAAAAGGTTATGAGACATTAGGAAAGCTTATAGAAACAGATGAAGGTTCTCATTATTTAGGTGAGGTTGCTTTAGTTCCATTTAAATCTCCTATATCTGATACTAATATAGTATTCTTTAATACCTTATATGATGAAAATGCATCTTGTCATTTTGCAATAGGTTCTGCATATAAGACTTGTATAAAAAATGGTGATAATATAAAAGATGAAGATCTTGATAAGTACGGAATAAACGATAGTTTAACTCATGTTGATTTTATGATAGGTTCTTCTGATATGAATATTATTGGTGAAACAAATAATGGAGATACTATACAAATATTTAAGGATGGAAATTGGGCTTTCTAGTAAAATATCTATATATAAAAAAATAGGCTAAGTTATAAAAACTTAGCCTATTTTAACTTTGTTGACGACAAAATTTTATATTAATCTATCTATATTATAATATAGATTAATTTCTAATACTAGGTTTATTGTACTTAAATTATATATAATTTATTCGATTTAGTAAAATCTTTATTTATCAAATTTTACTTCACTCCAAATTATATCATTTACGTACTTTTGAACTAAATCAAATCCCATCTCTGGATGAATAGTTTCTTCTGTAGATATAGTTATTGTAGACATTGATATAGCAAACTTTAGTGTATCTATTAAGTTGCACTTGTTAGCATATCCATATGCTATACCTGCTACAAATGAGTCTCCTGCACCTGTAACGTTTACAACATTTACATCATTAGCTTTAATTTTACCTTCTTCTACTCCATTATTGTAGTAGATTCCATCTTCATCTAATGTTATAAATACATTTTCTATACCTAAGTCGATGAAGTATCTTCCTGCTTTTCTTAAGTCTTCATCATTTTTTATTTTCATTCCACACATTATTTCAGCTTCATATCTATTTGGCTTTATTGTATGGAAGTATTTTATTAAATGTTTTACTTCTTTTGCTTTAGCCGCTGATACAGGGTCTAATATAAACTTAGTGTTTCCACTAAAGTTCTTTAATATATATTCTACTATATCAGGTCTATCTGAATCTAGTATCATATATTCGGCGTTTCTTATTATATCAGCCTTAGAATCAATAAATTCAGTTGTAAATTTATCTATTATTTTCATGTCTACTACTGCAGACACCATTTCTCCGTGCTCGTCTAAAACGGCCATATAAGTAGGTGTATGTCCACCTTCTATAATTAATGAATTACTCATATCATAGTTCATTTGCTTAGAATGTTCTAGCATTGCTTTACCAGCTTCATCATCACCTAGGATAGATATAAACTGAGTATTAACTCCTACCCTTGACATACATTCAGCTATATTTCTACATACTCCTCCGAATGATGTCCTTACTTTTCCTGGGTTAGAATCATTACATCTATAGTTACTATCTGTAAATCCACATATATCAAAAACTGATACTCCGAAAACTAATGTATACCTTTGGTTATTTTCCATCATATCTTTTCGTACCCTCCCTAAGAATCACCTTCCCATTTTATCACATTCTTATGCTTTTTTTCTACATTTTTCGATTTTAAATTTCATTTATACAGATTTTTACAAAAAAAATAAGGGTTAAACCCTTATTTTTTTATTTTAAGTTAAAAACTAAGCTTTGCTATCTCAACTGCTGATTTTGCATCTTTTGAATAATAGTCTGCACCTATATTCTTAGCATATTCTTCTGTTAAAACAGCTCCACCTACAAAAACTTTTGTATCTATTCTATTTTCTCTTAAAACTTTTATAGTATTTTTAAGTGTTGTAGTCATAAATGCACTTAATCCTACAAGTTTTACATTATATTCTTTAGCTTTTTGTACAATATCCATTATAGGTACATCTTTTCATGAATCCATGACCTTATATCTATAATTTACTAACATTATCTTAACTATATTTTTTCCTATATCATGAATGTTACCTTGTACTGTTGCTACAATTATTTTTCCTTTTGATATATTATTTTTATTTTCTTTTAATAAATGATCTTTAATTATATTTAAAGAAAATTTTACTGTTTCAGCTGATTTAATCAATTGAGGTGGAAATATCTACCCTAATTTTTACTTTTTACCTATTGTATCTAATGTTGGATTTATAATCATTTTTTGTTTTATGTAATTTTATATTGTTAATATTGTCACATATCTCTTTTATAAATTTTGGACTTGTTCCACAACATCCACCTATAATTCTAACTCCTAGCCTTATAAAAACTTCTACTCCTTTATAGAAATCTTTTTCATTCATATTATAATATGCTTTACCATCTATTATATTTGGCAATCCTGCGTTAGCTTTAACTATTACTGGAACTGTTGCTATTTTAGTTATCTTCTCAATTATAGGTATAAGTTTTTTAGGGCCTAAAGAGCAATTAACTCCTATTGCATCTACACCTAAGCTTTGAATAGTTTCAACCATACTTTCTGGTGTACATCCTGTAAAGCTTCTTTCATCTTCATCAAAAGTCATTGTACAGAATATTGGTAACTCACTATTTTCTTTTGCTGCTAAAACTGCTGCTTTTGCCTCATATAGATCCATCATTGTTTCTATTATAATTAAGTCTACCCCTGACTTTACCCCTTGTATAACTTGCCTTTTAAATATTTCATAAGCTCTATCAAAGCTTAATTTACCCGTAGGCTCTAACATTTATCCTATCGGGCCTATATCTAGTGCTACAAATCTAGGTTTAGAGTTATCTGCTTTTTCAATAGCCATCTTAGCAATTTTTATAGCACTATCTAAAACTTCTTCAACTGTATATCCTAATTTATCTAATTTTAATTCATTTGCTCCAAATGTATTTGTTGTTATTACATTAGATCCTGCATCTAGATACATCTTATGGATTTTCATTAGTACTTCTGGATTTTTTAAGCCAAATAACTCTGGATTTTCTCCTATTTCTAATCCATTTTGTTGGAGCATAGTTCCCATTGCTCCATCAAATATTAATATATTATTTTTAATATAATCTTTAATTTTCACAGTTATTAGACCCTTTTGCTATCATTTATTCTCCATATATATTTAAAGAGAATCCTTCTTCTAATACTTTTTTTGCATATTCTTTTGCTCCAAATAAAGATAGATCCTTATAGTTACCACATTCAATTGGTGTAGCAGCTGGAACTTCTGTTGAATCTATTACCATTTTCAATGCTTTTTCTAGACCAATTTTAATTACAGACGAATCTACATCATCCCATACTATAAGATAGAATCCTGTTCTACATCCCATTGGAGATAAATCAATTATATTATCTAGTGTTTCTCTTAAATATGTTGCCAATAAATGTTCCAATGCATGCATAGCAGCTGTCCCAAATGATTCTACATTAGGCTGTAAGAATCGCAAATCAAATTTACTTACCTTATCACCTTTTAATCCATCTAAAACACAACATTTTCTAACATACGGTGCTTTAACCTTTGTATGATCTAATTTAAAACTTTCTACTTTTTGCATTTAAAATCCCCCTTATTATAAATTTTATTTCCATAGAAATATTATAAATAGTTTTATATTTTTATACATAAAAACGTCTAAAGTATTTCTTTAGACGTTAAAATATTCAGTTTACATGAATTATATATCACTTTATATCCAATGTAAATATTTTAATTTTTTAAAAATTCATTCTAATTGTTCATATTATTTAATTTTGTTATAATATTTGCATCGTTTAGATTTTACTTTCTAAAAAGGAGGAAGACATATATGCAAAAGTTACTTAGCAAAGCACGTCAAGCAATAAAAGATTTTAATATGATACAAGAGAATGATAAAATCGCTGTTGGTTTATCAGGCGGAAAAGATAGCCTTACATTACTTCATATATTAAAAAATTACCAAAGATTTTCACCAGAAAAATTTGAATTAATCGCAATTACTTTAAATCCTGGAGGAGTGGATAATTCACCTTTATATAAATTATGTGAGGATTTAGATATACCATTTTATGAGGTACAAACAGATATAAAGGAAATTGTATTTGATATAAGAAAAGAAAAAAATCCATGTTCTTTATGTGCAAATTTAAGACGTGGAGCCTTAAATGATAATGCAAAAAAATTAGGATGTAACAAGGTTGCATTAGGTCATCATAAAGATGATGCAATTGAAACATTTTTATTGTCTATGTTATATGAGGGAAGAGTAAATTGCTTTTCTCCAAAAACACATATGGACAGACAAGATTTAACAATAATAAGACCTATGGTTTATATAGATGAATATATGACTAAAAAAGCTGCAAAAGACTTTAATTATCCAATTATAAAAAACCCTTGTCCTGCAGACGGTAAAACTAATAGACAAGATATTAAAGAACTTATATCAAATTTAAATAAAGAAATTCCTGGTTCTAAAAAAAATATTTTTGGTGCTTTAAATAATTCTGAAAGACTATTTATTTGGGATAAAGAAAAGATAAAATAAATTATAAAAGGCGAGTATAATTACTCGCCTATATGTTCTATCCTATATCCAATATCTTTATTAGCCATTCTATATGCTTCATCTATCATTTCTTCTCTAGAAAGTGATGGTCCAATTAAATTCTCTATTGTTATTTGATGTCTATTTTCAAAATACTTATCTAATATTCTTTCTTCTATATATCTTTGATTTTTTATAGTGTAATCATCTAATATATGATTTATTTTAAAACCATGCTTTTCAAGTTCTCTTCCAAGTAAAATCGATCTATGGCATCTTATAGGGTCTTGCATTGCACCTAAAAGAACTATCCTATAACCTTTTTTACATCCATTTTTTAATCTCTTAATTCCATTAATAAAATCTTCTTCTTTTACAACCTTTTCAAAATCTGAATAACCTTCTTTATTATATGATATTTTATTTTCTCTTTTAGCTGCAAACTCTTTTGCCATGTAAATATACACATACCCAGACTTAATTAAAGTATTTTTTATATTATCTTTATTATATTGAATATTATACTTAGAATAGGGTGTTCCTCTTATATCTACAACGCAATTTATATTATAAAATTTAAGCATGTCTATAAGCTTATCAATTGAGTAATTTGAATGTCCTATTGTAAATATATCCATAGCATTTACCTCTTTATTTTAATAAAATATCTTTATTTAAAATTATATATTTCACATCTATTCTAAATCATTCCTATTATTCTCTATTTCTATTCTAAAAAATATCTTAGGTTTTCATATGAAACTCTAAGATATTTTTTGTTAAATTATTTATTAAATTATTATTCAACAGTTATAGCAGAAACAGGACAACTATCTTGAGCATCAACAGCTAAATCTTGTAATTCTGAATTTAGTTCACCTTCTATAGCAACTGCTAAACCATCATCATCCATATCAAATACATCTGGGCATATACCTGTACATGCTCCACATCCTATACATATGTCTTTATCTACAAATGCCTTCATTTTGAAATCCTCCTAAGTATAAATTATTTCAATATTATATTTATCCTTATTTTTTAGACTATAAACATTTTTCTATATATTTTATTATAAATTTATTTATAACCATACACATAAATACACTACCTTGTATATACAATTATATTTTGAAACTTACATTTACCTTTTCCAATATTAGTATACATGTGGTTTATATTTGCAAAAAATCTTACTGCTTTCCCTTTGTTCAATATTATATAATCACAACCAAGTTTAATTTCTAAATCACCATCATTTACAATAACGTACTCTTCTACTCCATCAATATGATTAGATGATTTGTGAACACATCCTTCTTCTAATTCTATATTTAAAATTTCAAACTTATTATTTATATCAAATGGAAAAATCGTATAAATTTTCATATTTCCATTCTCTTCTGATATAGGTTTTATATTTTTATAATTTACTATTTCATACTTAGCTTTATTTTTTTCCATAAATGATGAAAATGGGACTTTCAATCCTGTTGATATTTTCCATAATGTTGATATAGTTGGATTAGACTTTCCACGTTCAATTTGACCTAACATAGATTTACTAACTCCTGTAATTGAAGATACTTCATCTAAGCTTAAATTTCTTTCGTTTCTTATTTTATATAAATTAGCACTAATTATTGAGTTTAATTCTTCCATAAATCCTCCCTTGCCTTTGTGCGTTATATTGCACTTTTGTATTTTATAATGTACAATATTAAGCTGAATCGTATAATAAAATTATACATATTATACTATAATTTAATTAAATTTTAAGGAGGATATAAATGAAAAAAGCATTAATTTATGGAATAGTTTCTTCAATATTCTTTGCTTTTACATTCATACTCAACAGTAGCATGAATATTTCTGTAGGAAACTGGATGTGGAGTTCATCACTAAGATACATATTTATGTTACCAGTATTATATATTATCGTACTAAAACAAAAAGGAATTCATAGGGTCTTAAATTCAATTAAAAACGACACTTCATATTGGTTAATTTGGAGTACAATAGGATTCGGATTATTTTATGTTCCACTTACATTTGCTTCGTCTTACGGTCAATCTTGGCTAGTTGCTGGTTGCTGGCAAATAACTATAATTGCAGGTATATTATTGACACCTCTATTTAAACAAAAAATTCCTATCAAGAGTTTACTAATGTCTTGTATTATACTGTTAGGAGTATTTTTAATTCAATATGAACAAGCTACATATGTTAATCTAAATCAGGTTTTATTGTCAATAATTCCAATTTTAATGGCAGCATTTGCTTATCCATTAGGAAATAGAAAAATGATGTCTATATGTAATAATTCTCTAACTACTACAGAAAGAGTCTTTGGTATGACCTTATGTAGTATGCCATTTTGGATAATAATTTCATCTTTTGCTTATTCCTATGTTGGTTTTCCTAGTTATAGTCAAATTATACAATCTATGATAGTTGCTATTTTTTCTGGTGTAATTGCTACAATATTATTTTTTAAGGCTACAGAACTAGTTAAAAATAATTCTTCTCAATTGGCAATTATTGAAGCTACACAGTCTGGAGAAGTTATTTTTGCTATATTAGGAGAGGTATTTATGCTTGGTGGTAGTATTCCTACACTAAATGGCCTTATAGGTTTAGCTATAATAGTATTAGGTATGATCTTAAATAGCATTAGCTCATCAAAACCTAAAAATGATTCAACTTCTAATTTAAATCTCAACTAGTATAGCTCTTTATATTTAATAACTTCTCATAATTTATCTTACCTAGGGACAACCTAATTATAAGGTTATTCTTATAAGGAGGTAATTTATGAGAATTTTAAAGTATATGCTTATATTTATACCTATAAGCTTTATAGCTAAATTTATGAATGCATCTGGCTCTATAATGTTCTTATTATCATGCCTATCTATAATTCCACTTGCAGGTCTTATGGGTGAAGGCACAGAAGAAATTTCATTTTACTCAGGACCTAAAATAGGTGGTTTTTTAAATGGTACATTTGGCAATGCAACCGAACTTATAATCTCATTTTTCGCTCTTAAAGAAGGTTTATTTGAAGTCGTTAAATCATCTATTGCTGGAGCTGTTATAGGAAACATATTATTAGTAATCGGTGCTAGTATGTTAGCTGGTGGATTAAAATATAAAACACAAAAATTTAATCAAAAGGTAACTGAAGTTACTTCAAGTATGTTATTATTTGCAGTTCTCGGATTGTGTATTCCAGCTATATTTACACATACAGTTGATCCAAGTTTATTAAATACTAGATATGAAGGTTTAAGTATTTTTGTTGCTATTGTAATGATTATTATATACGCTTTAAGCTTACTATTTTCATTTAACACTCATAAAGATATATATATCAATGAAGAAAAAGATAGTGAATCATCTAAATGGGCACTAAAAAAATCTATATTTATACTAGTTATATCAACTGTTTTAATAGCAGTTGAAAGTGAATTCTTAGTAAATGGTATTGAACCTATAACAGCTAGTTTAGGATGGAGTGAGTTTTTTGTAGGTATAATTTTAATACCTATAATAGGAAATGCCGCTGAACATAGTACGGCTATAGTTATGGCTAGAAAAGATAAAATGGATGTTGCTTTAGAAATCGCTATTGGGTCTAGTTTACAAATAATATTATTCGTGGCGCCTATATTAATATTTTTAAGATTAATATTTACCCCTATGAGCATTGTATTTAATGAATTTGAATTAGTTGCACTAATAGCCTCAGTAGTAATAGCAAATAGAGTTTCTCATGATGGTGAATCTAATTGGTTAGAGGGGATTCAGCTTTTAGCTGTATATCTAATAATTGCAGCTTCATTCTTTATCTTATAAAATAAAAAAGATGGTTATGATAATCCATTTCCATCTTTTTTTCAATTTATTAAGCTTTTTTAACAACTGAAGATTTTAGTTTCATAGCTCCGAAACCATCTATTTTACATTCTATATCATGTCCATCAGCAGCATCTGGTATTAAACGTATACTTTTTACTTTTGTTCCAATTTTTATAGATGAAGAACTTCCTTTTACTTTAAGGTCTTTTATTACTGTTACAGCATCTCCATCATTTAATATGTTTCCATTTGCATCCTTTATAACACTTGTTTCCTCAGCTTCTGATGCTGAAGGGTTCCATTCATGTGCACATTCTGGACATACTAAAAGACTTCCATCTTCATAAGTGTATTCTGAGTTACATTTTGGACAATTTGGTAAATTCATAATTGCATTTCCTCCGTTCATCGTTGTCATTTTTAATTCTTTTACAGGTATTTATAATATCATATTCTCATAAGATTGACAAACTATCCTGCTAACTATATTTTATGTTATATATTAAAAATTATATATATTTGCATCTTCGTCTTTTTCTGATTTTTCACCTTCATTTGTATTAACTGAACCAATTTTAGCAATCATTAATTCCTCATTAATATCTGCTTTTACACTCTTAGGTATATTTATATCTTTAACTAGTATTTGATCACCGTATTCTAACTCAGATACATTTATTTCTATATTTTGTGGTATTTCACTTGCTTCTCCTTGTAATGGTATCTCCGAAATAAAATCTTCTATTAACAATCGTCTTGATTCTAATCCTTCTTGACCTATAAAATTAACTGGTACTTTTAATTTTATGGTCTCACCCTTTTTTATACATTGGAAATCTATATGTATTATATTTCCAAAAGGATCTCTTTGTAACTCTTTAATTACACACTTTTTTATATCCCCATTTAAGTTTAGATTTAGAATAGAACTGTCTGTATAGTTTAGTATATTTATCATTTCTCTTTTAGTTATTTTAGCTGATATTGATTTATCTAAATTCTGTCCATAAAGTATACATGGAATTTCTCCATCATGTCTAACTTTATTTACTTTCTCATCTCTTTTTGTAATATTAAACTCTAAGTTTTTCATAGTAATCCCTTCCTTACATATCTTTATATTTTACCTACTTTTATATATAGTCTTTTTTGTAATGAAAGATGATTACTTTTATAAAGAAATCTGCACATATATATACCTATACTCAAATAAGAGATACTATTCTTTTATTCATAACTTATTTAATTAGAGAAAATTTTATACATTATAATTAAACTCTTCATATAAAAAGTCTTGGCCATTTTATTATGCCAAGACTTTTTATATATTACTCTACCCTTATCAAAGTAATATATCTTTTTAAATAAATATATTTATATTTAATTCTTTAAATATTTTTCTATATTGTTATAACATATATTTTCTATAATTTCACCTAATATTTCCATATCATTAGGGTATTCGCCATTATCTACTAAACATCCTATGTAATTACATAAAATTCTTCTAAAGTATTCATGTCTAGTATACGATAAAAAGCTTCTTGAGTCTGTAAGCATACCCACAAATTGGCTTATAAGACCCAGTTGAGATAAAGCCATCATTTGTCTTTCCATACCATCCTTTTGATCGTTAAACCACCATCCAGAACCAAATTGAATTTTTCCAGAAACTCCTCCGCCTTGGAAATTACCAATCATAGTTCCTAAAACTTCATTATCTTTTGGGTTTAAACAATATAATATAGTCTTTGGAAGTTCATATGTCATATCTAATGCATCTAATAATCTAGATAAACCTGTTGCTATTTCTCCATCATCTATACTATCAAATCCTACATCCGCACCTAACTTTTTAAACATTCTAGTGTTATTATTTCTAAGTGCTCCTATATGTAACTGCATTACCATATTACGTTTACTATACATTCTTGCTAAACTTATCATAGTTAATGTAAAGTATTTTTCTATCTCTTCTTTAGATAGTTCTTCGTTAGCTAAAGCCTTTTTTAATATATCATTAACTTCTTCAGCTGTAGCTTCTCTAAAGTAAACTCTCTCTAAAGAATGATCAGTTATTTTACACCCATTTTCAACAAAGAAATCTAATCTTTTTTCTAGTACTTTTAATAAAGTTTCATAATCATTTATATCTATGTTTTCTGTCTTTCCTAATAAGCTTATATATTCAGAAAATCCTTCTAATTGTATTTTCAGAACTCTATCAGGTCTAAAACTTGGCCTAACTTCACATTCAAAGCTTTTATCTTTTGATATCTGAATATGATATTCAAGATTATCTATTGGGTCATCTGTTGTTCCTATATACTTAACATTAGATTTTTTTATCATAGCTCTTGCACTAAATTCATCACTATTTATTATTTTATTACATTTATCCCATATAAGTTTACAAGTCTTTGGACTTAATGTTTCTTCTATTCCAAAATATCTTTTCAGCTCTAGATGAGACCAGTGATACATTGGATTTCCTATTAAATATGGCATAACCTTTGCAAAAGCTTCAAACTTTTCATAGTCACTAGCATCTCCAGTGATATATTTCTCTTCTATACCAAAACTTCTCATGGTTCTCCATTTATAATGGTCGCCACCTAGCCAAATTTCAGTTATATTGTTATACCTCTTATCTTCTGCTATCTCTTTTGGATTTAAGTGACAATGATAGTCACATATAGGCATATTTTTAGCATGATTATGATATAAATTTATTGCTGTATCTGTTGATAGTAAGAAATTATCGTCCATGAATTTTCTCATTTTACTACTCCTCATAAAATATTATTTAAAATAAAAGCCCTTGCTAAAACAAGAGCTTTTATTAATTATTATTATTTTTTGCCTTTATTTATAGCTTCTTTAATACCATTTATATATACAGCTCCTAAAGCTCTATCATATAAACCATATCCTGGTCTTCCAGTTTCACCCCATATCATTCTTCCATGATCTGGTCTGAATGGTCCATCAAAATTATAGTCACAGTAAGCCTTAACTATTTCATAGAAATCTAATGATCCTTCTTCTGATAAGTGAGCAACTTCATTAAAGCTGCTTTCTCCTGTTATTTTAACATTTCTTAAATGAGCAAAATGTATTCTATTTCTTTCTTGTCCAAAATGTTTTATCATTTCAACTACATCATTAGTTTTACTTGCACCAAAAGATCCTGTACATAAAGTAACCCCATTGTAGTAACTATCATATAAGTCTAAGAATCTATCTAAGTTTTCTGTATTTGTTATTATTCTTGGTAGTCCAAATATTGACCATGGTGGATCATCTGGATGTATAGCCATTTTAACTTCTTCTTCTTCCGCTGTTGGCATTATTCCTTTTATGAAGTACTCTAAGTTTTCCCAAAGTTTTTCTTCATCAATATCTTTATATTGATCAAGTAATGCACCTAATCCGCCTTCACCATATGAAGTATCCCATCCTGGTAATTCTAATTCCCCTAATGCTGGGTCCATTTTAGCAACCTGTTCTTCATCATATATTAAACAAGTTGAACCATCTTCTAACTCATATTCTAAATCAGAACGAGTCCAGTCAAATACTGGCATGAAGTTGTAGCATATAGTTTTTATTCCTGCTTTACTTAAGTTTCTTATAGTTTGACAATAGTTTTCTATATATTTATCTCTAGTTGGTAATCCTAACTTTATATCTTCATGTACTGGAACACTTTCTATTACAGAAAGTTCTAATCCTGCATTTTCAACCGTTTTCTTTAACTCTAATATTCTCTCTAAAGGCCATACTTCACCTACTGGTATATCATATATAGCCGTTACAATGCCTTTCATTCCTGGTATTTGACGTATGTACTCTATTTTAACAGGGTCATCTTGTCCATACCATCTAAATGTCATTTCCATAGATACTATTCCTCCTAATTATATATATATATTCCTTTATATTTATCTATTTATGTTTTCAATTCCACTATTCATAAGAGCCTGTACTTGCTCTAAATCCACCATATTTATATCGCCCTTTATACTATGTTTTAAAGCGCCTGCACAAGTTCCAAACTCAACAATTTCATTGCTATTCATATTAGTTAAAATTCCATGTAAGATTCCAGCTGTATATGCATCTCCTCCACCGACTCTATCTAATATGTCAATATCATGTACTCTTGATGCACTTAACGTCTTGCCGTCAAAGAAAAATCCTTGTAATAAATTATTATTAACTGATTTCACAGTTCTCTTTGTACATGATGCAAACTTTATATTTGGATATTGCTTAAATAGTTCACTGTATAAATCTTTTAATTTTGATTCAAAAGTTTCTTCTTCTATTACGTCATACTTTAATATATTTATAAAGTCTAATATTCCTAAAAATGCTATGTCAACAAAAGGTAGTATCTCTAGCATAAAACTTCTAGCTTCCTCTAAAGACCAAAGTTTTGATCTATAATTAGAATCATATGATACTAGTATACCTTTTTCTTTAGCAGTTTTTATAAGCTCAACAGATATTTCATACAAATTAGAGCTTAAAGCCGGTGTTATCCCTGATATATGTAGCATTTTGACACCATTTAAAATATTATCAAAGTTAAACTCTTCTTTCTTTGCTAATGATATAGAAGAATATTGTCTGTCATATATTACATTAGAGTTTCTAACCCCAAAACCTTGCTCTAAGAAATATATACCAAGTCTTCCTTCTCCTCTTAAAACATCTTTTGTGTCAACACCAAAACTACTCATAGACCTTATTACTTTATCCCCCAAAGCATTATCTGGTAATTTTGTAACTAACTTTGTATTATGCCCAAACATACTTAAACTACAAACAACATTAGCTTCTCCCCCAGCATAAGTTGCATCAAACTCTTGTGCTTGTATAACCCTTTGGAAGTTTGTAGGAGTAAGTCTAAGCATAACTTCTCCAAAGGCTAGCACTTTATTATTTTGATTATTTTCTAATTTGTGCAATTTTAGATTTAAACTCTTTAGCTAAATTTTCTATATCATCTAAAGAGCCTGCTCCTAATAGTGAACTTCCTACTCCTACACAAGAAACTCCCATTTCAAACCATTGTTCTATATTATCTATAGATACACCACCTGTTGGCATAACTTCAACATGAGGTATTGGAGCTTTTAATGCTTTAACATATTTAGGTCCAAAAACCTCCCCTGGAAATAACTTAATCATCTTATTTCCTTTATCTAATGCATTCATAACTTCTGTTACTGTCATACACCCTGGTAAATATAATGTATTCATTTCATTACAAACACTATTTACTTCATCAGAAAACCCAGGGCTTACAACATAACTTGCGCCTGCTTCTATAGCATCTTTTGCCATTTTTCTATTTAATACACTACCTACACCAACCAATACATCATTATAGTTTTCACTAACATTTTTTATTAGCTCAACTACATTTGGTATTGTATAAGTAAGTTCTATAGCTTTTACACCACCATTTACACAAGCATTTATATATCCAATAGCTTCTTCATGGTCTTTAGCTCTTATTACAGCTACTATACCTTCTTCTTTTATTTTGTTTAACATAATAATATATGCCCCCTATATCGTAAAGATTAAACTCCAGAATAAGCTGAGAATGCGCCATCAACTGGTATGCATACTCCATTAACAAATCCTGATGCTTTACTATCTACTAAGTATAATAAAGTACCTAATAGTTCTTCTGCTTCTCCAAATCTTCCCATTGGAGTGCTATTTAATATTTTCTCACTTCTTGGTGTTGGAGTTCCATCTTCGTTGAATAATAATCTCTCATTTTGTGCTGTTACAAAGAATCCTGGCGCTATTGCATTTACTCTTATTCCAACCTTTGACATATGTACTGCTAACCATTGAGTAAAGTTACTTACTGCAGCCTTAGCTCCTGAATATGCAGGTATTTTTGTAAGAGGTGTATAAGCATTCATTGATGATATATTTATTATTGTTGCACCTTCTCTATTTATCATGTCTTTTGAAAACTCTTGTGATGGAAGTAATGTTCCTAAGAAGTTTAAGTTAAATACAAAATTTACACCTTCTGGATCTAAATCAAAGAAAGTAGTTAATTCTTCATTATTTAAATCTTCTGGTAATAAGTATTCATTAGTTGTAGTTCCTTTTGGATGGTTTCCACCAGCTCCATTTATTAATATGTCACATGGACCGAATTCTTTTAATATTATTTCATGAGCATTTTTTATGCTTTCTTTATTTAATACATTTGTTTCTATACCTATAGCAATTCCGCCTTTAGCTTTTATTTCTTCAGCTTTGGCATTGCATACATCTTGGTTTAATGCAAGTATCGCTACTTTAGCTCCACATTCAGCTAAAGCATCAGCCATAGCTCCACATAGTACTCCTGTTCCCCCTGTTACTACTGCTACTTTATTTTTTAAATCAACATTAAATGGTAATTTCATATTTTGCCTCCCAAGTTTATATATATTATATGCAAGTTATTCATACTTGTATACTAGCATACATAACAAAATTATGCAAGCTTTTTCCCAAATATTTTTATCTATAAAAATAAAAAAAGGACAATGAAATATAATCCATTAACCTCCTCTATTTTTACATTTAAAATTTATAACTAATTACTGCTTTTTAAATACTTTATTAAATCATTTTCTTGTGCAATAGCTAACCAGTCCTGGGTAGAATCTTTGATGTGAGATGTTATAATTTCATCAATTCCGTCCATTGATTTATTTTTAATTAAATTTAAATACCTTTCATGATCTTCTATATTTTTCTTTTTATCATTTTTTAATTCAATTAATAATCTCATTCTATTATAATGAGTGCTCATATTTAATATGCAATCCCATATATCACCTTTATTAGTTCCTCTAAATAATAACTCATGGAATTCTTTATCTAACTTATGGAATTCAATTGCTGAATTAGATTTATTGCTTATTAATTTTTGAGCAAATAAATTTTTTTCTAACTCAATTATAATATCTTCACTTAGTCCATTGCATGCTTCTTTTAATACTTCTTTTTCTAGTGTATATCTCATGAATAAAGCTTGTTCAACCATATTAATATCTATTAATGATATATATGTTCCTGTTTGAGGCTTTACTTCTATTAAATGTTCATTTTTTAGTCTCATTAATACTTCTCTTATTGGTGTTCTAGATATTCCAAGCTTTTCAGATAAATCAGCTTCACTTAGTAATTCACCTGGTTTTAAATTTAAAGTCATAATATTATCTTTTAATACTCTGTAAGCATAATCCTTACTATTTTCTTTTTCTTTTTTCTCATATAATATCAAATTTTTCAACTCCTTGACCTTATTTTTTAGATTTAACTATATTTATATTTTTGTAATTTATTTAATAAACATAACTTTCAGACTAATTTTCAAGTTTATATTATATCATTTATTTAATTTTGTCAAAATGATGCACACTTATATCTAGCAGTTCCACTTTATTTTTGCTGGATTAGTCTCACCTATTATAGCAATTTTATGTAAAGCATCCTCCATTTTTTTACACTCTTTTTCTGCTATTTCATCATAAATTTCTATCGTTCCATTAACACCTATGGATTAGTATGCTATTGCTGCACAACCATAAAATGCAAGTCCTAAAGAACTTGTAACATTATTAATTGCTGTTGTCGCTGATCCTATTGCTCTAGCTGCAGCTTGTGCAGCTGGATTTTCCTCTACTTCCCTTGCAACTATTTGAGCCTCCTTAATAATTTTTCTTGCTTCTGTTAATTTTATATTTCCTTATAACCATTGATTAGAAGCGTCCAATACCATTCTTAAACGAGTATCATTAGGATACTCGTTTTCATAAATAGGTAAAATATAATCTTTCGCATATTCATTACACCATTTTACAATCGTTTTTTTACTTTGTGTTTCTATTAATCTCATAAGAGAAACAATGTAGGGTGAATCTGCTTTTCCAAGCATTTTTCTTGCTTTAGCCATAATGACTCCTTCTTCTTAAATATATTTTTATTCTATCATACAAAATACCATTCAATAGACTACTTAATATTTTATAAGTCATCACTTAAAACTTGACTTGGCCATGAAAGTAAACTCTTTCTTGATATTTTTAATTGCTTTTCATCTGGAAAATTCAGATCACAAAAATAATTATGGTAATTAGCTGTCCATACATATTTATCCCATACTCTTATATTCTTTCTATGAATATTTAACATTTCTTCAATTTTATCTTTATGTCTAAGTAATAGTTCTAATTGTATTCTCTCAAATTCATATTCATTATTACATTCTCTATAATATTTAAATATAGTATTTAAATAATTTAAAAACCATTGCCCATCACTATCTATAAGTATTTTATTGTACTGTGGTGCTACATCATAATAATTTATATATTTCTTTAATCTTTTTACAGTTTTATCATCTAGTATAATTCTTGGATAACATGCAAGCTTACTCTCTGTGTTATGCGCATCTAAAAGAGCTGGACCAAATACAATGTCTTCATTTATATAAAACTCACCAACACTTACACCACCTCTAACAAAAAGTCCTTCTAATGATAGATTAAACTGATATTCTGATACATTATCCAGAATTTCATTTAATTCGGCTTCTCCATCATCTTTTATAGGGTATCCTATTATCATATTATCAGTGTATATTTTTATATTACCTTTGCTATATTTATTTGGAATTATACATTGCTTATTCTTATTTATAAGATAGTTAATATCTTTTAATAACTCATCTCCATATCCATCTCTACATGAATCTATTATCATTTGCGAAAATCCAAGTATGTCTATTGCACATACCATTGAATTAACCAATTTAGGATTATCTTTATCATATTTTTGAGTATTCATTTTAACACGTCCTTACATATTTATTTTTAATTCTATATTATAAACACTAATTAGTTTATTAAATTAAAGTTTATAATTTTTAACATTTGTTATAACTAAACTTTGTTATTATTCTAAAAAAAACCGTATCATTTATTTGTGATACGGTTCTCCGTATCGGTGTTAAGTGAGGTTGTAAACTTGCTCATTACTTTTCTCCTTTTCTAATATACTTTTAAAATTATAATTTAATTACGAGCTACATCCCCATATTATTCTATATAGTAATGTTCAAATTCAACATAGTTGCTCCAAAATTTCTTAACCTAAAAGAAGAAGGAGCATCCTTAACTGATACTCCTTCTCAAAACTTACTTTATATCCAATTGCTTGTTATCCTTTACCATCTTACCCCATTCCCCTAACATCATAATAACTTTCTCAAGTGAATATCAAGAGTTTTCTAAATTAATCCTTAACAGCTAGTTAATCTTTTAAATATTCTATTAATTCTTCTAATTCATTATCATCTTTATTTAATTTATCAAAGTCTTCTAAATCACTTTTTATATCTTTTTTTACTTCCTTTTTAACATTTAATCCACTGATAATATATCCCATAGAAAATGTTGCTATTGAATAAAATGCATATGGTAATGATGAATTAATGTAATATGTTATTACCATTAATATACTTTTACTTACCACAATCCTATTTGATGCTACAAGTGATAATATATATACATGTGAATTATATATAGTTAATAATGTATATACTAATATAATTATTGAAATAACATATAATACTTTACTTATTAAATTTATATCTTTAAAATGTTTTACTTCCATACTTAAGCCACCTCTTATAAAAGCTTATTAATTTTTATTAATTAATCTGTATTAGTTTTTTATTTTTTAACACAAGTACAACATCCGCTTTTTTAGCTAATTCCTTACTATGAGTAACCACTATTACGCATTTTTCATGTTTATGTGCACTTACTTTTAATATTTCTATAATTTCATCAGCTGTATCACTATCTAAATTTCCTGTTGGCTCATCTGCTAATATTACTGGTGAATCTGTAACAAGTGTTCTTGCAATGGCAACACGCTGTTGCTGCCCCCCTGATAATTGTAATACGTTTCTATTAACTTCATCATCAGTTAATCCTAAATTGTTTAAAATTTTCTTATCTGCCTTAGGATTAACTATCTTTAAATTTTCTAAAGGTGTCATATAATCAATTAAATTATAATTTTGAAAAATTAATGAAATATTGCTTTTTCTATGATTCTCATACCCTTTTACTTTTATATTTTGATTATTATATAATATTTCACCATTTCTAGGTTCATCTAATCCAGCCAGTAATGATAATAATGTTGTTTTTCCTGAACCAGAAACCCCTAAAATAGCATAAAATTTTCCTTCTTCAAATTCCATGCTTATATCATTTAAAACTCTTTTTCCATTTTTATATGAATAATTAACTTTATTTAATGCTAAAATTGACATTTATCTTCCTCCTAGCTCATTTTGGATAATATTTCTTTTGGTTTTAATCTAATTATTGATGCTGATGATGCCATTACTGAAAGTATAATAATAACTGTTCCTATAACATACACATAAATTAATTCTTCAAACTCTACTTTTACATCTATTTCATCTACTGTACGAGTTGCTAAAGAACTATTAGCATCATTTCCTAATGAAAGTCCTCCAAATCCATTTTTAACGTCTTGAACCGCTTGCTTACTTGCTTGTGCAACTATTGTATTTCCTATATTTTGTGAAATTACCTTGCTTGATAAATATGATCCTCCAAAAGCTAGTATACTTATAAGTAATAATTCAATTATATATTGAGAAATAATATTAAACTTTGAAACTCCTATTGAAAGTAATATACCGGTTTCATGAACTCTTCCTTGAATCCAAAATGCTAACACTAATGAAAGTATTATTATTCCAGCTATTATTGCTCCAATTAAAACCATATTTATAATCTTATCTAAAGAATCAAAAGACTTAGATAAAGCTAAAAATGTATCTTCACTTTTTACTATTGTATACTTATTCCAATCAGCAGAAATATCTTTAAATTTTGATGTTACTTTATCTACATCAGTATCTGTATTGAAAGTAGCATTTGTATATTTTACATTTCCATCTGAATATCCATATAAAGTTTTAATAGTATCTACATCAGTAATTAAAAGATTTTCTGACATTTCTAATTTATGTCCAACTCTTTCAGTATTTTCACTTTCAAAAATACCTACGATTTCAAGGTCATAATCATCTTTAGATAAAGTTGATGCATTAAAATCTACAGCACTCTTTGTTGCTTTTATAGTATCTCCAACTTTTAAATTATTTGCTTCTGCTAGAGCCTTATGAATTAATACCTTGTTTTTATCAGTAGCAACAATATGTCTACCATCAATAAGCTTTAATGATTTACTTATAAACTTAATATCATATTCTGAATTTTTATGTGCTTCTACAGAAAAAAGTTTTTCATATTTATAATCATCATTATATTGAACTACATTTTTTTCAGGTTTTATATAATTTACATTTTCTAAATCTAAACCAACTCCTTGAATTGCTGCATCATAATTCTTAACACCTTCTACCTTTGAGCCCTTATCAATTAAACTTTCTGGAATTGTTCCTTCAAAATTACTCTCAAGATTAGCTTGTAATTCAAAAGTATTTGCCATATCCTTGTTTGAATCTTGTCTTGCTATATTTGCTGCCTTTTTAATTGAAATCCCACTTAAAACTGCCGTTGCTATTCCAAATAATATAAATAGCATAATAATACTTTTTATTTTTTTTCTTGTTATATATAATATTGATCTCTTAAATACATTCATATTTATGTCCTCCTTGTTTATTAACTTGAGTACATTCTATTAGCCTAATATGAAATATTTATGAAATTAAAAAATTAAATTTATAAAATTCATTAATAATCTTATTAATTATATTATTTTTTATAAAAAATAAGGATATTAACAGTCTAATATCCCTGTGATTCTCTAACTATTTCATTGTTAAAATTAACTTCAAAACTCATTCCCGTTAATATTGATTTAAAAGAATAATCTAAATTATACATTTTTAAAATTTGTTGAACTATGTATAATCCTAACCCATTTCCCCCACTACTCTTATTTCTATCAAAATCAACTCTATAAAATGCCTCAAAAATATGTGCTAAATGTTCATCTGCAATTGGCTTACAATCATTTTCCATAATAAGCTTTTTATCTTTTATATATATTCTTATTTCCTTTCCTTCATCAGTATAATTTACTGCATTAGAAATAATATTAGAAATTACTTTAGTAAATAATTTTTCATCTACTTTAATATTAAAAGACTCTTTTAAATTAACTTTAATATTAATTTTCTTTGACTTAGCTATTAATTTATATGGTTCTATGTTCTTTTGAACTAAACTACCTAAATCTAATACACTTTCATCTTTTTTATTTATTATATTAAGTTTTGAAGTATCTAAAATTTCCTGAACCATTTTACTTAATTCACTAACTATATCCTTACATTTTTCTAAATATATATAATGATTTTTATATTTTCCTATATCATATAACATATTTTCAATCATTATATTCATACTCATTAGTGGTGTCTTAAGTTCATGTGATGCGCTTCTTAAAAAATCCACCTTTATTTTTTCAGATTCACTTACATTTTTTATTTCCTCTTCCAATGATACAATTGTATTTAATAAATTATCATATAAACTATTTACATTAGCTGCTAATATTCCTATTTCATCTTCAGTTTCTACCTTACAAAAGGCTTCTTTATTTAAATTCTCCATTTTTTTTGTAACATCACAAATTTCTTTTATTGGAGTTGTAATTTTTCTTGCATATATATATGATGCAATAAGTGCTATAAGCAAGCTTATAAAAATAGAATATGGAAGTATTTTTAATATAACATCTCTTGTTTCTGTAAATGATTCTAAATCCATTACTATTTTAGCACTTCCATTTACATCATTGCCTTTTTTAAAGTCCCTACTTTTTATTATTGATAAATTATTTATATTAATATATTGACCGAATCCATCATCACCTATAACTTCTCTATTTTCATCATTAAAATTTTCTATAATATTTTCACCACTTAAATTAGGAATTATTAAATAGTTTTCTGTAACTTCCTCTTCATTAACATATATATCTACTTTATCCAAACCTTGAAATACCTTTTTTTCATCTCCTATAGTAAGTAAAACTTGAATATTATATTTTTCAGCAAAATTCTTTGCTATCTTAAATGATTCCTCATTATCAGATTTACTTACTTGTTCAATTAAAGCTTCAATAATTTTATCAGCTTCCTTTTGTTTATTATTCACATATACCTTGGGTAATGCTAAATAAATTAAAACATTTGAAATTAAAATTATTAAACTTATTATCCCCATGGTAAATATATATGTTTTTGAAAATAACTTTAACTTATTCATCATTGCTCCTCAAATTTATATCCAATTCCCTTAACTGTTACTATACAATCTAATAACAACTTTTTTCTTATATTTTTAATATATACATCAATAACCCTATCATTTGGTGATTCTTCAATACTCCATAAATTATCTAAGATTTGTGCTCTTGTTAAAACCTTTCCCTCATACTTTAATAATAACTCTATTAATTTTATTTCCTTAGGTTTTAAATCTATATTTTCGCCATTCTTTCTTGCTGAGTATCCTTCAAAATCAATTTCTATGTCTCCATAGAACCACTTTTTATTTTCGCTAACTTTTACTCCCCTTCTAAGAAGTGCTTCTATTCTTTTATGTAAAACTATTATTGAAAATGGCTTTGTAATATAATCATCTGCCTTTTCATCAAAACTCATAATTTGGGTATAATCATCACTCATTGCTGTTAACATAATTACTGGAACATTGCTTTCTTGTCTAATTTTATTTAAAACAACAAATCCGTTAGCTTTGGGAAGCATTATATCTAAAATTACTAAATCAATTTTACTATTCTTAAATAATTCTATTGCTTGCATTCCATCTTCTGCACTTATAACGTTATATCCAACTTCTGATAGATATTCACTTACGCCTTCCCTTATTTCTTTTTCATCTTCAACAATTAATATATTAATTTTCATTTATATTTTCCTCCATTTTATATAATATATATCAAAATGAATTTATTTTATAAATACATAATAACATAAAGATTCAATTATATTATAAATATAAAAGTGCTAATTTCATAAATTAACACTTTTAACATTAAATTACTAATATTATTTATATACCAATTCCACATATAATTTATCACTAAAGTTCTATCTATAAAGGCTTACTTAAATGACAGTATTATCAACCCTCTCCTTCTCAACTCCCTTTATTCATTAACCTAATTTCAGTAAAACCTCACTTATTTATGATACTGTTCTCCATTACACCTTCAAGGGAAGTCGTTTTTATTTAACTCTTATTTTATTATGCAAACAACTATTAAATATCTTTGCTGTAGGATTGTATTTACTTACTAATGATTCAACTATTATCTTATCACCCTCTGTAACATTTGGACCTAATGTTATTTCCATTTGTTTAAATTTCCCTTCATCTATATTTAAAAAATAACAATTTATATCTAAACCTTCATTACTTTTTAATTTTCTCCAAAAACTATTGTAATTATTTGACTGCATTTCTTCTAATGTTACAGGTAATATTTTAATCATATATCTCCACTCTTTTTGGAATGACCAATTAGTTCTCTTATATCTACCTAATTCACCAAATTTAATACTTATGTCATCTCCACTACTTGATAGTAATTTAGGAAATAGTAAAGTTAGATCATCTGTATATTCAAATTTATTCAGTATATTTGTCCAATCTGGAGATATAATGCCATCTTGCCTAAATATTTCATTGAACTTAAAATAACTATAAAAATAACCTTCACTTCCAATATTATTTACTTTGTATTTTTTAAACATATCTGAAGGTAGCTTTATCCTAACCCCTGACATATTTTTTGTATACATATTCCAAAATGGAATACTCTCTTGTTCATCTTCTGTCCAACAACTTATAAAGCAATATTTTCCTACATCTCCTAAATCACTACTTTTAACCTCTTCTCTTTTTATATCTACATTATATTACAAATTTCAAGCAAGTATAATTAAGCATAGAAACATTAAAAAAGGAAGGGTCTTCATCTTCTTCAGATGACCCTTCCTTCATTAAGTATCTTATTACATCTTCGTTTATCTGTAACTCTATAGTGTCTATTGCTCTTGACTTATCTATCGTAATCTTTGACACAAGTAAACTCAACAACTGCTTTCTTTGCTGTCTTGTACTACTCTCCTTAAAAACTTGTCCAAACTTCTTCATTACTTTACTTACTAACTCAAAAGGTACTGGTTCTCCTTCTGCTAACATTACATCCTGCTTTATTTCATCTAATCTAAACTTCAATGTGTCTATCTCTTCATTTAGTTTCTTGACTCTCTCTGCTAATTCATTTTTAGTTAGTATTCCATCTTCAAATAGCTCTATGCTGGAGTTTTTCTTACCATTTAACTTATCAATTTCTTTATTTACTAAGTTCATTTCATCTAGTTTTGGCTTTAACTTATTAGACTTGTTCTTGTTGATGTTATTTATTACCTTCTTTAGTAGTAGCTCATTGTTTACTGTTTCTATCAGCTTATTAATTACAACTTCATCTGCTATCTCAGCTTTTACAGAATTTGAATTACACACTGCTGTTCCTTTATTCTTCCAATTACCACATGCATAGTACTCATTTACTGCTTTTGTTCCATCCTTTCTTTTTCTAGTTGACCTACTTACTGTCATTGATGCTCCACAAACAGGACACTTTAATAGACCACTTAGAATTAGCTCACTATCATAGACCCTATTGTGAGTTTTGCTTCTATCTTTTAGTATTATCTGTACCTTTTCCCATGTTTCAGTATCTATTATTGCTTCATGTTCTCCATCTACAAGTATTGGATCAGGATTTATGTTTCTTCTTCTCTTTTCATTCCAATCTTGTCTTAAGTTGTATCTTATCTTTCCAATGTAGACTGGATTTTTTAGTATCTCTTTTATTGTAGCTGTAGCAAATGCATTGCCTTTCTTACTTCTATGACCTTCTTGATTCACTCTATTTACAGTAGCTTTGTATCCATGTCCTTCACTGTATAACTCAAAGATTCTTCTTACTGTCATTGCTTCTTTTTCATTTATTACTAGCTTAGTATCTTTTCTCTTCTTTCCTTCACTTGGTATCTCTACTATATCATATCCCAGTACTTTGCCCCCATTCCACTTTCCTTCTCTAGCTCTTGCTATCATCCCCATTTTTACGTTTTCAGCTATAGTACCACGCTCAAATTCAGAAATCGCTCCCATGATGTTAAGTTGTAACTTTCCTGCTGGAGTTTCAGTTTCAAAACTCTCTGTTAAAGAACGAAATGCTATACTATTTTTATCTAATGTATCTACTATGTTAAGTATATCTATTAACCTTCTACTAATTCTATTTAACTTCCACACAACTACTAAGTCAAATTTTTTATCATTAGAATCTTTTAGTAAATCTTTTAATCCAGGTCTTCCTGAAATATTCTTACCACTTATCCCTCTATCCTCATAGACTTTAAAAACTTCATGACCTTCTTTCTCACAATATTCTATGCACCTTCTCCTTTGCTCATCCACACTGTAGCCTTCTTGAGCCTGTTCTATAGTTGATACTCTGCAATATATTGCTATTCTTTTACTCATTTTTATTACCTCCAAGACGTCTCTTCTGATTACTTTAATATTAGTTTTCCTTTAAACTATACAATTTGCTTTGTTAATTCAAATAACTTGCTATTATTTTCTTTTACACTAACCTTAGTAGGTTTTATTTTTATCTACTAAGGTTAATTAAATTATTATCTTGAAACTCTGTTACTCATGTTCATTATCTCCTTTGTTTTTACTTTGAATTATAGATTTTTGAATTATATCACTTAGTATTTCTACTATTTCTTGTGCCTTAATTTGTTCTAAACTAATACCCTCCATTTTTCCTCCAACATCTAATTTATAATATATGTTTTTGATTATGTTTATTTAACTAAATTTAGACTACTTACTACTTCTTGTATACTTTATATAAATTCTTCTTCATTACATGCTTCTATGTCTTTAGCTATTAAGTCTAATAATCTTGATGTATATGAATTTGATCTTAAGTAGTTAAAATGTCCTATTTCATCATTTGCTAACGCTTCAAGCATTTCATTTTCAATTAATTCATATTCCTCGTTAAAAAATTCTAATTCATTGTAGTTCATTTTTTATCTCCTCCTAATTATTATTAAATTTATTGTATTTTGGAATTAAGTCTAACAAGACTTAATCTGAAAATTGTTACTACTAGGTTATTAGTTGTTGTTTTTTCTATATCTTCATCTTTAGATAGTTTTATTACTATATACTTAGCACTGACTCCTACACTATTTTTTCTAGATTTATTTAATCTATCTTTTTCACAGTCTAAAAATCCATCTTTTTTTCAGATCTTTTAAAACTACCATTCTGTTTTCATATCTACCTTCTTTTATCATTATTTCAAAAGAAAATTACTCCAAATTATGATTAAGATGTATTAGGAATACTAAAATATCCCTAATACATTCAATATCTATTACATTCTAGTTATTTTGATTTCTCTATTTTTACCTTTACTTCTTGCAAATTCAATACCTACATCTAATAAATTACTCTTTATCTCATTTAATCTTCTTGATAATACATTAGGCGTTTTAGACCAGTTACTATTTGTAGTATCTATTTTTTCAGATTCTGCCACTATTTCTAATTCAGATAGAAGTTTTGTAGGTGAACCTGTCCATGAAGCTTTATCTTCCATGAACTTATACATAGCAAATCCTACAGGATGAGATTCTAAAGCTTCTATATTAGCATTATTTTTGTTATTCAAATAAGCTTCTAAGAATTTATCTCCTCCTATACCTGAAACTTCTGCTATTGCATACCCCCATCTTGTGAAATCTGCCATTCTTCCTAAGTTATTTAACTCTACTTTGTCATATATACTCATTGCTTTAGATAGTGTTTCAAATATTGCACCTAGTATTATCGGTTTATCTTTTTCAAACTCTTCTCTAAGTACTTTTTCTTCTTTTCTCTCATTTGGAGGTATTCTTTCTAGTTCTAGTAATATGCTTCTGTCTAAAAGATCTGGTCTCGTTGCCACCACATTAATTCCATTTAGTACGATAAATCTTTGGAAAAACATAACTTGTTCTTCATCATCTGTATACAACTTTCTCTTTGTGTGACCACCACCTGTGACAGCCATACATAATAAGTCACTAACTTGGTTGCTTATTGTATCTATGTTGTCAAAACAAGGAACATAGTTCTTTGAAATATATACTGCTAAATCATCTATTGTTTTAGGAATAGATACTACTGGAACAATTGCTGGATCAATTATCTCTCTCACAAGCTTCATTGTACTAGTCTTAGATGAGCCTTTCTCTCCATGTAATACTTGTATTGGTCTTGCTATATTAGGTATAAATGAAGCTACTAATATTACTTTTTGAAGTATTAAGTGATTTTCATCTTTGTATCTAAACCATTTATCTAATATATTAAGATTGCCATTCCTTTCTGGTTTTACTTGACTATGCATTGTTTTTGTTCTAGCAAATATAACAGGTGAATCTTTAATGATTTCCCAACCATCTTTTGATACCTTTACAACGTTACAGCCATCATCTTTTAAATCATAGTAAATACAATTATTAACTGTAGCACATCTTCTTTCTACTAACACTTCATTTACTTCATTCATTGCCCTAGCTTCTAAAAGTAATATTATCTTAGCTATATTGTCATTTGTCGGTATTTTTGACTCTCTATTGTAAAATTGTGAAACAATCCATTTTCTGAAATGTTCTGATTTTACATTTACATTTTCATTGTTTTTTCTAATCTGTATAGTTACATATGTCTCATCCATTGATGTTCTATATGTTTCTATATCTTCAACTATGTCTATTAGTACATCTATTTGACCTTTCTTTTCTTCACTTTTACCGTCAATGTTGTCGATATTTTCCTTACTAACTTCATTTATAGGTTCATATTTACTTCTAAGTGTACTCCAGTTATTTTCTGAACAAGAATTATGATGACATCCTGCTACTATATTTCCATTATTATATTGAATAACATATGCCCCCTTGTCAGTATGATTTTCGTTCCAAGGACATTGATTTAATACATATATTACTTTATCTGTCTCTTCTTTATGATGAGAAACTTGTATTTCATGCTTTTTTAACCATTCAGCTACATCTTTTTTATTGTTCATATTTTTTATTTGTTTATTTGTTGTTACTTTAGTGTTTGTATTATGTTTGTCCTGTAGTTTCGATACTATTTTAGTTATCTGCGATATAGTAACCATCTCACCTTCACCTCTAGTTGAAATTATTTTAGCTTGTCTATGTGGTCTTGTTGGCATATTGTCTCCCTTACAGGCTATTGTTCCGTATAGCCTACAAATACGAGATGGATTATAAGTAGTTTTATCAACCTCAACTTTGTCATCTGAAAACTCTAAGCTCAACTCATTTAAGAAACTTTTTATTGTATCTACATTTTCTTTTGTATTTTCTATATCTACATTTATCAGTATGTGATATCCATTACCGCTACTTGCTATGATAGGTTTTGGTATGTCTTCATTTTCTAAAAAACATACTATTTTTTCTGATAGTTTTTTAGCATGTTCTTTTTCTTCATCTGTAGATGATATTCCTGCAACTCTATTTGGGTCTAAATCTACTAATATATATTTAATTCTAGTTATATCTTTATCTGATGTAGTATTCTTTGCTCTAACTAAATTATTATATGCCCTTGCAATTAAATCTTCGTTTATTTGGTTCATGGTAAAATAAATATTATTTTTACCTATATAAGGCGCTAAATCTGATGATAGTTTTCTAAAATCATCATAGTATCCTCCCATTGTACCTTTATACTTAACATCTAATATTCTCACCTCTATAGGTCTATTTCCCACCATATAATTTAAACTTTGTTCTATAGCTGTTTGATATCTAATTGTTAACATAAACTCATACCTCCTGTATTTTTTACTACTGAAAATATCGACAACATTGGCGATATTTCATCTATAAAAGTATGATATCATCTTTTATTCGTTAAATCTTCATGGCAAAAAAACCTATATTATAAAAAAAGACATATAGATATCAATCTATATGTCTAAACTTTTCATCTATTTTATTTAATTCATGCATTACTTCTTTAAATTCTTTAGCTGTAAAATCTACCTTAAATTCCTTATTACTTTTGTAGTCATCAACATACCACTCTTTAAATTTTTCTATATCAAATTCAATTTTTTTACCTGATTTCTCAAGTAATTCTTTTTCATGTTTTACTCCTTTAATAGTATATACTATGAATCTAATAAGACCTTTCACTTCCATTTTAAAAATATTTCTACTCTCTTTATCAGGGTATTCTATGTATAACTCTAAATATTTATGCCTTACATCTATCAATGGTAAATTACCTACTAAAATACTATATGCTAGAAAATCTTTTTTATCTTCATCTTTAACTTTTTTATATATTGCACATATATCTTTTATTAATTCATAAGATAATCTTTTCTCTAGCTTATAGTATTGTATATTTTTAAAATTCAATTTACTAGTTTCTATATCTTCTTTTAATAATTCTATGTAGGATGAATAGCTTTTAAAGTTTATATTATGGATATTATGTTCTCTTACACGTTTATATGTAGTATTTGCATTTTTTAGTCTTAGATTATTTTCATCTATTTTTTTATAAGCATATATTTTATGAAGGCTATCAAACTCTATTTTATTTTTATTTGATATATTAATGCCTTTATATCTATCTTTGAGTTTATTTTTCTGTTCTTGTCTATTACTATTATTAAATTCTTTCTTTTTATTATTAGATTCCATCTTTCTCTCTTCATTTATGACCGTGTAAAAGTGTTGAATTTGTTCGTAAAATGATTTTTTATCCAATTCTTTTATATTGTGTGCATTTATTTTTTCATCACTAATCTGCTTTAAATTATTGCTTTTATTCATATAATTGCTTTCTATATACTTGGCAGTCATATAGAAATTAATATATTTATAAACAGGCTCTAGTCCAACATGAAACTCTCCTGTAACCAAAAAGAAATTATTTTTAAAAATTTGATGTTCTATTATTGTCCTTATACTCTTTTCCATAATTTCATCCCCTTTATAATATAAAAATAATTGCTAACTATTCTATTTTATATTATACACTCAAAATAATTTCTTCATATACTGCAATTATACTTACTGTAAAATATATCATTATATTCTAATTTTATTTTTATATTTAGACATTACTATCTCTTAATTTATTACTAAACTTATTATAAAATATTTTTTCTTCTATTACTTTTGCTATCTAATAACAATTACTAAAATATATTTAATTTATTATTTACTTAAACATTATTTCTTGTTTGCATGATAAGTATAATTATTTATATCAGAATATGTATTATAGTATTTTATTCTTTATAAGGTTTATATTTAATCTAAAAAAAGAAGACTAACCTAATAGTTAATCTTCTTGTATCTATTCCACTCTATACGAATATAGACTTATTAGAAATCATCCACTCTATCGCTATGCAAATTCCTAATCCTATTACTGAACCTATTGTAAATTCCTTTATTTTATCATATCTCCTTTACTTTATATATTCTTTCCTCTGTTTCATTACTACGCTAAAAATTGACACTCCAAATTTAACACCTGCTACAAATAACTCTAGTGTCATGCTATTCTACCTCCTTAGTATTAAGAATCCCTCTAAGATTACTTAGAAATTCCTTTGAAAATACATTTTTCTTTATCGATTCTTTAATCAACTTGATTAAATCATCTTCTGTTAGATCTAAAGGTCTTGCATTAATTGCTGTTTTTTTCTAAAAGTATCCTTAAAAATATACGAACCTTATCTTTTCTTGATTCAATGATTTTACAAAAATCTTTTCTATTCCATATCCTACATTTCCATCTCTTATTTTTGCTTGCTTTAATACTATACAGTATTTAGTTTCATTTCTTGATTTAGACATTTTTCTTCTCCTTAAAAGCAAAAAGAGATAGCCAAATGCTACCTCTTTTTATTTATTAATTATTGTCAAATATTTTTATTATAAATTTCTTAAAAACTCTTCTCTTTTCATTCTTTCTTCATCAGACATATTATTAGCTAGATTTTGCTCTTTTTTATCTATAATCTTATTTTTACCTGAATAAATAACATATGCTATACAACCTATTATTATAAATGGTAGTAGCATAATAAATATTTTTCCTAATAATAACATTGCACACGCAATTAAAAATAAAATACCAGATGCTGTAAGAAGCATCTTTCCTATCCTTCTTGTCATTGGAATAGCGAATGCAACTACTCCTATCATTAATCCATATGATATAAGAAAAACAAATATATTCATGCTATATCCTCCAATTAAAACTCATAACCAACTACACTTGTTGCAAATTGCGCTTCAAGAGTAAGCTCTTTATCTGCATCATATTCTATAGATACAAGAACTCCATTAATTTCTTTAAATATACTGCGTCCAAAACAGAATTCTTTAATAGTTAATACTTTACTTCCATATGGCACTTCCCTTATATATGTGTTTGATTTAACATATGATGGTAAAATACCAATTAATGTAGTTATATTACTTAATGATATATTAAAATCACTTAAATCTTTTTCCTTATCATCCTTTGCGTATAGCATTAATAATGGTAACTGATTTACAGCACTAATTCTAATCATTTCTAATGTTGGTATTATTATTTTTAAAATATTACTATAATACCACATTTTCTTAGTAGCCCTAAGTCTCTTATCTACACTTGAAAGCCATCCACTTTCTTCTTTTGTCTCTGGAAATTTATCAGTTACATATTTATATAGTGTATAAATTTTATTTAAAGACTCTCCTAATTCCTCTTCTAATGAATCATTATGATTTAGCATATCTCCAAAAACTCTCATATGTACTTCTAATGCAACTTTACCATTATTTAAAACAGCTTCAATAAGATTTACTTTTTCTACAACACTATCACTTTTATTTAAACTTAAATCTAGGTATGAAGATGCATAAGACTCTATAGTAGAGATATCTATTATAGCAAAATTATTTATTACACTCTCATATGCTTTAGATAAGTTATCTTCAAATAAATTTTTTTTAGCTTCCCAATCTTTCATATGAAAAATGTGCTTTCTTAAAGGATCTATTATGAGTTTCTTCTCATTTAAATCCATATTATTCATTTTTATATTTCTTTCTTTAAGACTCTCTGAGAATTTTATACTTGGCTGTATGTAGTCTTTAAGTGTATTATAGCTTTTCTCTAAATTATCTATGCTAATATCTAACTTTGATTCCTTTAACATATCTTCATCTATTTCTCTAAAAGAAAGCATACTTTGATATGTTTTATTTTTATTATTACAATTTGAGTACCATATTTCATATCTACTTATTAAACTATCAAAATCTGATAATAAGATTTTAGCTTCTTTTTCTATTGCACGTTCTTCTTCACTCATATTAAGTTTTTTACTAATTGTTGAAAATAAATTCATAGTATATTCCCTTCCTTTCTTATCAATTATTTAAAACTTTCTTCTTTAATTTTTAATTTTTTTATTAGCCTTTGTATCCACTTGTCAGAGTAACCTAATTCTCTAGACATCTCTCTTACTGATTTTTCACTATAATTTTCAATAATGTATTTTTCTATATATTCATTTGAATGTAACTTCATAGGAAAATTTATCTGCTGTCCCTTATAGTTCTTGTATATTATTCTTACTATTTCTTCTCCTAGAATTTCTGACATTTCTGCATATATCCCCTTAAAATCATTTTGTTTTTCTCTCATAACTCACCTCCTAATAGATTTCTCCTTAAATAATAACTACTTCTACAGAAAGTTTCTTTGAAATTATCTATTGAAAAGTTCCTTATTTTATTCCTTATGAAAATCCCAAAACCCCGTATTGTTTCTTTAATTACTTAATTTTTATTGCTTATCTTATCTACTACTTAATTAAAAAACCCGAAATCCCGTTATTTTTAATTATATTAATTATTTTTTATTCCTTAATTGAAAAAACATATTCACTTCCATCTGTTAATGTAAATGCATACTCTGGTGAAAGATCTAGTATATCTTCAACATCATCATTTAACATTATCTCTTCTAACAACTCTTCTTTAGTAGTATTATTTATCCAGAAATCTATTATTGCGTCCTTATCAAATAACCTATCTATGTGAATTTCCATGTCCAACATGTAATCTAATTCATTCCTTGCATATTCTCTTAAATCATTTTTATTTTTGTAAATTAAGTAGTTATCATTATCAGTGTATTTTTGAGAAATTAATTCATTGTAGTAGTTACTTATATTCTTAATACTTATCTCTTCTATGTTTAAATTGTACCAATCAAAGAATATTATCTTATCTAGGTCTAAATTATTTGTATTTTTATATTCAGTTACTATTTCATCTATCTTATTACTCTCTTTTAAAATGTATTCCTTTATGTATTTATCTTCTATCTCATTATCTATTCTTTCTATTACAGTTATAGTTTCATCATCTATGTTATTGTATTTATTTACTAATTCCTTTAATTCATCAAAGAATAATTTATTTATTATTTCAGATTTATTATTTATCATGGTCATTTCTACCTTTCAAATTTTTAATTATTTATCTATTTTTACGGGGTTTCGGGATTTAATTTAGATTAGATTTTAATTATTACTTTTTAACCTTTATTATTTTTCTACGGGGTTTCGGGAGTATATTAAATAAATTTGTAATTTTATTTTTTATCTTAATTGTCTAACATTGAAATGCTTTTACTTCCGTGTAAAATTAGTATTCCTCTGAAAACATCAAAGTACTGTATTCTAAACTATCTATAGCATATAGCTTCTTATTTTCTTTAATTTCTTCATTATGTATGTATAAACTACTTTTGTGTTCTGGTACTTCTTGCTTATGAATTACTTCAACTATACCTTCTCCTATTGAATTTAATTCAAAAACTTGTAAATAGTCTTTTTCTACATTTAGTTCATCTATCAATTTCCACAACAGTATATTTATTTCTAAAGGTATTTCTTCTGCTACTTTTCTAGTCATGTATCTATTTTCTGTTTTAAACATATTTCCTTTCTCCTCTTATTTTTATTATTTATTTAAAGTTTGACGGGACTTTGATGTTTTAACCTAAATTACTATTAGATCTTTTGGAACATAGAAAAAGTCCTAGCCTATTTTGTTAAGCTAAGACTTTCTACATCATGCAATTTTCTTTAAAACTAAAGTATTTATCATTATCTCCTACTATTATGTGGTCTACTAATTCTATTCCCAGTATTTCTCCACACTCTTTCAATCTATTAGTAATGTTTTCATCTTCTTTACTACATTTTAGATTTCCTGATGGATGATTGTGAAAACAAATTATCTTTGAAGCATTGCTTAAAATAACTACTTTAAAAACTTCTCTTGGATGTATTATTGCAGAATTTACACTACCAATTGAAACTACAGAAATATTTACAGGTTGATTTCTTGTATTTAAACATGCTACTACAAACTTTTCTCTATCACTATCTATCAAAAAGTTTTTTATTAGATTGTATGCATCGTAAGGATTCCTTACGGTTCTAGTTTCATATAGAACACTACTTTCCTTTACTAGTTTAAGTGAAACTATTCCAACTCTTTTTGCAGGTATTTTCTTTTTGTCCATTTTAATCACATCCTTTTACTAATCTATTTTTTTCAATTAGATCTTTTAATTCTTTTTTACAAATAACAACTATTGAAAAATCACTTGAACACAAAAATAGAACTGAAATGTAATCAGTTCCATGTATCTCATCTATATGCTCTGGTAAAATTCCTTTCAGTTGATGTTGTTTTAATTCTTCTATTCCAGCTTTATCTACTACAACTATGTATCCACCTAAATCTTCTGTTGTTCTTTCTGTACCGTAGTTTTCATCTAGTATTTGTATGGTATCTTCTATTGTAGATATTACTCCTAGAGGTAGTTCTTTTACTAGCCTTAAGCCTTGCTTTTTCCAAATGTTTATTATCATTGTCTTTTCCTCCTTATTTTTTTAATAAAATAAGCTAGATGGAGTATTGGTATACATTCTTCATAATAACAGTTTTATTTTTTAACTGTTTATCATATCAACTCTTTATCTAACTTTATCAAGTTTATAATATATATTTAAAATTATCTTTTAATACCTTAATTTTTCCCTTAAATCTTATTACGTTATAAATTTTATTAGTATTTGATGATTTTAGTTTCAACTAAATTTCAAACTTAAATAAGTATTAATATAATTATATTTTTAATATATTAAATTAGCATTCTATTCAAAATATAATCTATTTTATAGTATATTACTTATTGAAATTTCCACCTATAAACTAAATATTACTAATTTATATCAAAATCTTTAAATAAAATTTCTAACTTAAAATTTAGTTGACCTTGTCTTGAATAATATTCTGAAAATCTTGCTATTAATTGTTCCTCTTTTCTTAAAATATACAAATCTTATCTCTTCGATATTTAATTCTTTTACAAAAATACTCTCTATCCCATAATCTACATTACTCTCCCTTATCTTTGATTGTTTTAAAACTATACAGTATCTTGTCTCATTTATTGCCTTACTCATTTTATTCTCCTTAAAATAGAAAAGGAATAGCTTTACACTATTCCTTTTCTACTGTTTTCATAATAATTTTTTAATCTTATTATTTTATTTTTTCATATTGATTTTATGTCAATGGTCTATCTTATAATTAACTATAAATATCTGAAAGTTCCATATGTATACGTGATATACTGTTAGAATCAACTTTCAAATATGATAAATCTACTATTTCATCTTCATCATAAATATTAGGTAAATATATTATAAATTCTGATCCAACACCTACCTCACTATTTACATTAATTTTTCCTCTATGAATGTCAATTAAACTTTTACTAAGTGATAAACCAACTCCACTGCCTTCACTTATCTTTGTAAATCTATCTTCAACATTGTAGAATGCCTCAAATATATTATCTATCCTGTCCTGTGGTATACCCACTCCATTATCTTTTATCGAGATTTTAACAAAATTATTTTCTGTGCCTATACATACTAGTATTGTTCCATTTTCCTTATTGAATTTTATTGCATTTGATATAATATTCAATATTACTCTTTCTATCTTTAAATAATCAAAACTTATAATTATTTCTTCAATATCCGTATCAAATATCAAATCTATATTTTTAAATTTTTTATATTCATTTATTCTTTCACATATTGATTCTACAAAGTTTACAATATCATGATTTCTAGGACTAAATGAGTATACTCCTGATTTTAAATTGGTTAAGTCAATTAAATTATTTGATAATTTAAGTATTCTTAAACTATTATTATTTATTTGCTTTATATTTTGTATAAAGCATTCATTACAACTATGCTTTTCATCTCTTTTATAACACTTAGAACATTTATACTCTAATAACTGTATATTGCTAAATATCATATTTAAAGGTGTTCTAAATTCATGCCCTATGTTAGAAAAGAATCCTTCTCTTAATTTATCTAGTTCATTTTTATATGAAATATCCCTAATTACACCTAATATTCCATGTATATTTCCTTTTTCATCAAATGATGGATACTTACTTACCTCAACTTCCTGTATATCGCCATTATGTCTTACAACAGTTTGCTCATAAGATACCGATTGTTTACTTTCAATCACTTCTAAATCTTTAATTTTGCCCATCTTATGAATTTTTCTAAGTACAGGTAATTCATCATATGTTTTTCCATAAATAAGTGATTTTGGTAATCCAATTAAGTTATCTGCATAACTTTTATTACAATATATATTTTTTCCATCTATATCCCTATAAAATATATAGTCTGGTATTAAATCTAAAAGTTGTTCCAACAATTCTTTGCTATACATATAATTGCTCTCCTAATCTAACTTTTCCAATATAAAAAGACTGTGCTTTAAAAGACCAGTCTTTTTTATTTGGGTTTTGGGGTGTTATTTTTTATTAAATAACTTATCTAATAAAATAAATTAATTTTATATATGTTAATTATAAAGAATATTTTTTTAAATTATCCTTTAAATTTCAATATTTTATTATGTCAATTCCCACTAATTTTCAATTTTATGTCGTTTCTTGTTGTTTATATTTAAATATTACCATTATATGTAAATAATTTCCATAGTAAAAATTACTTTTTTACATTTTTTTCTTTTTATTATTTTTTCTTACTATTATTTTATTTCTTTCTACGCTATTTACTTTCATACTTATAATATCTTCTTTTTTATTCCACTTGACTTTTCTAATGTTTTCATAAAATGATTATAAGTATCTTCTGCTTGATTTCTTCTACCTGCATTTTTTTATTGTTTATTAGACCTTATAGTCTCTTCTTTTATACTTTTTAATAAATTATCAAATATACCCACATTATTAACCATCCTTTTCTATTTTTTATACAATATTTTCTTCTTTCAAATTTACATTTTTAGTTAGCCGACTTACCCACTTATCAGAATATCCTAACTCTCTAGCCATTTCTCTTACACTCTTTTTCCATAATTATTAACTATATACTTTCACACATATTCATTAGAGTATAGTTTCATTGGCAAATTAATCTGCTGACCTTTATAATACTTATGTACTATTCTTACTATTTCTTCTCCTAAGATTTCTGCATAGATCTCTTTAAAATTACTTTTTACGATTTTCATTCTTCACCTACTTTTCTTATACAAACTAATAATAACTATTTCTATAGAAAGTTTCTTTGAGATTATCTCTTAAAAAGTTCCTTGCTTTATTCTTTGTAAAAATCCCGAAACCCCGTTATTTTTTAGTTCTATTAATCATTTGTTATTCTTTAATTAAAAAAACATATTCTCTTACATCTGTTAATATAAATACTTAATCAGTATGAAAATCTAGTATATCTTCAACATCATCATTTAACGTTATTTTCTCTAGTAATTCTTCTCTAGTTGTATTATTTAACCACATATCTATTATCTTATCTTTACAAAATAACCTATCTATGTGATGTTCCATATCTAACATATAATCTAATTCGTTTCTTACATATTTCCTTAAATCATTTTCATTTGTATATATTAAGTAATTATCATTCTCATTGTAATTTTAAGAATTTAATTCATTGTAGCAGTTACTTATATACTTCATACTTATCTCTTCTATATTTAAGTTGTATTACGCAAATAATATTACCTTATCTATATCTAAGTTATTTGTATTTTCGTATTCAATTACTATTTCATTTAACTTATTACTCTCATTTAATATGTATTCTTTTATATATTTATCTTCTATTTCATTATCTATTCTTTCTATAACAATTATTGTTTCTTGATCTATGTTGTTATATTTATTAATTATTTCTTTCAATTCATTAAAGAATAATTTATTAATTATTTCAGATTTATTATTTATCATAGTCATATTCTACTTTTCATTTATTTTTTAATTATATATTTATTTTTTCGGGCTTTCAGACTTTAATTTAGATTTAAATTATTACTTCTTAGTTACGATTTTTATTATTTTTATAAATAGATTTGTATTAATCAGACTTGCTTTATTTAAATTTTAGTTCATTCTCTAACATCAAACTTTTCCTAATTCTATATTGAATTAGTACTCATATGAAAACATTAAAGTACTATATTCTACACTATCTATAGCATATATCTTTTTATTTTCTTTAATCACTTCGTTGTATATGTATATACTTGCTTCATATTCTGGTACTTCTTGCTTATGAATGATTTCAACTATACCTTCTCCTATCGGGTTTAATTCAAATATTTGTAAATAATCTTTTTCTATTTTTAATTCATCTATTAGATTCCATAATAGTCTACATATTTCTAATGGTATTTAATCTACAATGTTTCTTGTCATATACCTATTTTCTTTTTTAAACATATCTATCTTCTCCTATTATTTATATGTACTCTTTGTTTTACGGGCTTTCGGTCTTTAATCAGATTATAGAAAAATAATCTGACTAATTTTTACTAAAATAACATAACAATTTACTATTTTTTGATTTATTTTAATCAATAATACTTTTTAATTGATTTTTAAAATCTTTATCTAGTATACCTGTTGTAAATCCAAGGGCAATTAAATCTATAAACTTATCTTGTGAAATGTCAACTTGCCTAGGAATTAATTTCCTAGCTCTATCATTGCAGTCAAGATATAAACACATTATTATCTCATACCTTTCTAATTCTTATATATATTTTTTTTTAAAGTGTAAATAGTTCTTCACCATCTTTTAATTCAATACTCCTTATTATCTTACAGTACCTTGTTTCCTTTTCAAATAACTCTTCTTTTTCTCTTTTAGCCATATATTTTACCTCATTGTTTCCTTATATAGTCTAGCTTGATTTTATTAAATAATAATTATAATCTATCATCTATATTAGTTTATACTTATTTTAATAACTCTTTAGTAACCTAATTTTTTGTAATTATAGTTATTGAATAATCACTAGATAATAAGTATAACGTTGAATTGTATTTATCTATACAATCTTCATATATTACATCACTAAATTCTTCAAATAATCCTTTTAATATATTTACTTTTAAATAATCCACTTCTTTAATATCCTCAATTACACACACATATCCACCATCATCTGTTAGTTTTCTGTTATGTCCATAGTTTTCATCAAGAATATTGATAACGTTATTCACATTTTTAACTACTTCCTTTGGATATTCTGATAATAAATTTAAATCTTCTTTCTTCCATAAGTTAATCATATTTACTTCCTCCTTTAATGTTTTGCATTAAAAAAGAGATGTTAGCATTTATACCAACATCTCCATTTTCCAATTTTTATATTCCTATCTAGTAGGATAGCTATTTAATATAGATTCAAAATTATAATATATATTTATAATATTATTTATTACGTTTTGTTTATTAACTTATATCTAATGTATTTACCCTAAGTTCATTTATAGTCATAATCAATTTATTCCCTCAATACGATTCTCAAATAAATCAATTGTTCCGACTACGATTATAAATAAGTCTTGAATTAATTTATTATCTACTTATATGGCCTGTTTTTTTCCGAAATATTTTATTAAATATATCCACAACTGGTGTAGATACAATAACTAGACTTATTAATACAGTCGAATATAATACTGGATTTCCAAAACATTATAAGTACTCACATCTCTAAACATACTTTCTACTCTTATAGCTTCTGCTAAATTTATTTATCTAAAATTCTACCTATAGAATCTATATGAATAAAACTTCCAATAAATGTTGGAGCATAATACATACTTAAGCTTATTAATAACGATATCATATTATTTTTTACTATTAAAGACATTAACATATTTAGTAAAGAAAATAACATATCACCTATAAAGCTAGTACCCAGTCCAGCAATATAATAATCAATAACTCTTATATCAAAAGGAGTTGTTCTATAATATTTAAATAATTCTAAAAGTTTATCTATGCTTTAATTTTATCATATTTATAATTTGTTTATCTACACATCCTAGTGAATATTTTATTCAGTATTTACTGCAAAACTTACTTTTACATGAAAATCCATAAACTATTACTGATTACATTATAAACCCTTATATTTTATGTAATAATAAAATATATTTTTACATTTTAAAGATTTTCGAACTAAATCAGCTATATGTTCACATATTTTTTCTAACTCTCAACAGTTTCTATATAAAAAATTCTTTGAAGTTATTCAGTAGTATTCTATATATGCTTTTGCACTTTTATATATTCCATACTTATTCCTATTATACGTGAGCTTTACAGAAGTTTAAATTCAATATAATATTCTTAAAGTTAAAAAAGCTATCTCAAAGTAAAATATTTAGTAGGATAACTACTAGATTTTATTTTGAGACAGCTTATTTTTATCTACATAACATCATTAATTTTTTTTCTTTCTTCTAATTCTATCAACATTTCATCATGGAATTTACCATTTATTTTATACTTAGATTTGTATATAGCATACATTACTATTGCACAAACTATAGGTATCCATATCATTATTACTCTCATTCCAAATATAGTTGTTGAACTTTGAGCTTCTCCAGCTACATATCCTACTAAGGATAATCCAACACCAACTAACCATCCAGCTACTGCAGATGCCCCTTTAACTAATAACGTTTGCACAGAGAATACTATACTTTCATTTCTCGTACCTAATTTATATTGACCATAATCAACTACATCCGCAAGCATTATAGTTGTAGAACCTACTAAAAATCCACTACCTAATTTTAATACAGCTCCTGCTATTGCTATTAATACAGCATTTTGAGGTGCTAAAATTCCTATTACAAATAATAGTAAGAATCCAACTATTGGCAATATACTTCCTAGTTTAAATACATATTCTCTACCAATTCTCTTCGTTAATATAGGTAATAATACAAGTCCTGATATTTCTGCTATTCCAGCAAATGCCTGATACACAGAAAATAAACTTTCTTTTCCAACAACATATGTAAAGTAGTATATAGCCATACTTCCAGATATCTGCATAGTTAGATTCATTGCTAAAACTATTCCTATAAATACTACTAGTTGATCATTTTTTCTTATTATATTAATTGTTTGTTTAAAGTTTACTTTTTCAGCATTTTTAGGTGTTTCTACTTTTTCCTTAACATTTAGACAAGTTATTATTGTAGTTATTACAAATACTACAGCTATAGCAACTGCAAATACCGAGTATCCTTTTGTAATATCTCCATTCCCTAGTGTTTTGACTATCCAAAGTCCAAATGTTCCTACTATCAGCGAAGCGGTACTTGCGAATACTCTAGGTATTACTGATATTTGTTCTCTTTCTTCTTTGTCACTAGTTAATGCTGGTATCATAGACCAGTAAGGTATATCCATTATTGTGTATGTCATTCCCCATAATATATATACAATCGAGAAATATGCGTATAGTGGTAAGCCTTCTAAGTCTGGCTTTCTAAATAAGAATATTAAAACAACTGCGTTTATTACTGTTCCTATAAATATCCATGGTCTAAACTTGCCAAATTTACTTCTAGTATTATCAACTATCATCCCCATTGCTGGGTCATTTATTGCATCCCAAAGTCTTGCAACTAAAAATAGCGTTCCTACGAATGCCGGATTTAGTTTAACTACATCAGTAAAATAAACCATTAAATATGTTGCTACTATTGCATATACTAAATCTTTTCCTAAAGCACCTACTCCATAAGAATACTTCTCTCTAAATGTTAACTTACTCATCTTTCTCCTCCATATTTTTATTCCCCTTTTATAAATTTATAAAAACATATCAGGAAATATTTTCTATTAACCCTGGTAAAATTATTTATTAAGCATCATAATTTGAGTATAAGTATTATACTGTTATACCCAAAGTGAAATTATGAAGAAAGCAACTGGACTTGGAAGTTTACTTCCAGTTGCTTAATAAATCATATATAATTTCCCTAGTTTAAATTGACATTTCAAGGTTTTATATTAACTAAAATACATATTCTATTTAGTTGAGATTACATGTATATTTTACTGATTAATTACATTGGTTTTATTTCATATATTAAAGTATATATTTTATTAGGATTTAAAATATACTCTGAATGAGGTAATGCTTTCCAACTATCATCTCCTCCTACTCCCATTTGCTTGTATATTACTCTTAATACCGTCGCATCTAATGGCTTTAATTTATAAAAATGATCGGCTACTTCTATATCTTCTGGATGATATTTAGATACATTAAACTCAAAAGTAGGATTTCCACTTATTTTTATACCTTCCCCTTTTTCATTTTTTATTTCTAAATATCTTACATCAGTTTTAGCCCCATTTTCTTGAGGTTGAAGATAGTTTACCATTTTATCTGTTATAATATCATTATATAACCCTATTTTAGCACTCTTGTATTTATCCCAGTAATTTTCTATCTCACCTCTTCCATAATAAGTTATATTTTTAAAATCTTCTTTTAGTATAAACATATCACTTATTGCAGGTATTTTAGCTAAATCTCTGTTCGGATTTAATATTTGTTGCACTTTTAATTTAGAGTTACAATCTAATGAATATACATATGTTACAGTACTCTTATTATCTAACTCTATATCTACTATTAAATTAACTATTTTATCATAATTTACTATTTTAATATTTACTAAATTCATATTTGGATTTCTCCAAGTAACTGCATCTATTTCATTTTTAAATCCTCTATCGTTATTTGTGCTTGATCTCCAGAAATATGGCTTTGTTTCTTCTTTTAGTATATTCTCACCACCTACAATATACTCCGATAAAAGACCATTTTTCTTTGATATAGATACTTTTACTTTTTCAGTAGATAGTGTTATTAATTTGTCGTCTTCATTTATATTAACTATATTAGTATTTTCTTCTCTTTCTATTTTTAATGTATTTGGTTTTAATACGACTTGGTGATGTTTTATTTCATGACCCTTAGCTGCATACATAGTTTCATGTTTTTCTTTAACTGTAAATGTTACTATATATTCCTCATCCTTGTATCTTTTTTCTACTACATCATATTGTAGTTCATAAGTTTCACCAGGCTCTAAGTCTATTGTTATACATTTTTCATCTACAAACTCACCATTTTTAGTTGTAGTTATAAATATGTCGTATTTATTTAAATTATTAAATAAATAATCATTTTTTATATTAACTAAACCTTCCTTTATATCTTCAAATAATACATCTGCATACCAATATTTAATCTCATAGAATTTAGGTGTTACTTCTCCATTAGCAAATACTAATCCATTTCCACTAAAATCATAATCATTTGGGAAATCTCCAAAATCTCCTCCATAAGCTAAATAACTTATATCTTCTTCTTTTTTAAGGATTGCTTGGTCTTTGAAGTCCCATACAAATCCACCTTGTAACACATCATATTTCCTAAATAATTTATAATATGCATCTATATTACCATTTGAATTTCCCATAGAATGTGTATACTCACACATTATATGGGGTTTTTTAGGATTATTTTTTGCATATTCTTCTATTTCCCAAGGTCTTGTGTACATTTGACTTTCTATATCTGATACATCTTCATATATTCTATGATGAAATATTCCTTCATAATGTACTATTCTAGATTTATCATTATCTTTAAAGAATCTGTACATTTTTCTGAAGTTTTCTCCTCCAAAAGACTCATTTCCTAATGACCATATTATTATGGATGGATGGTTTTTATCTCTTTCAAACATAGATTTACATCTTGATAATACGGCATCTGTCCATTCTGATTTACTTCCTGGAATTGCACCTTCTTCTTCTTTTTGTCCATACTTCCATGTACCATGAGTTTCTAAGTTTACTTCATCTATTACATATAATCCATATTTATCACATAAATCATACATATATGGATTATTTGGATAATGAGAAGTTCTTAAAGCATTAACATTAAACTGCTTCATTATTTTTATATCTTTTTCCATTACATCTTTATTTATAGCTCTTCCCATTTCACTGTCAAATTCATGTCTATTAACACCATTAAATAGTATACGTTTTCCATTTATGTACATTACATTTTCTTTTATTTCAAATCGTCTAAATCCTGTATCACAACTTACATACTCTATTGCTTCATTATTTTCATTTTCTAAACTTATTATTACTTTATATAAATTAGGTTGTTCTGCACTCCATTTTCTTGGATTATCTATTATAGTTTGAAAATGTAGATTTACTTCACCGTCTACAGTAAATTCTTTTTTACTAGAATATATTATATTTTCTTTATCATACAATTCTAATTTTATATTGTAATTTCCTATTCCAATTACTTCTACTTTAGTACTAAAAGTACCATCTTTATAATCATCTGTAAGATTTGAGTCTACTCTAAAATCCACTATATGAGTTTTATTTTTTATTTCTAAGTAAACATCTCTAAATATACCACTTAATCTCCAAAAGTCTTGATCTTCTAACCAACTTGCATCACACCATCTGTATACTTTTACTCCTATTTTATTTTTACCTTCTACTAAGTAATCAGTTATATCAAACTCAGATGGTGAGAATGAATCTTTACTAAACCCTACTATTTCTCCATTTACATATAGATAAAAGCATGACTCTACACCTTGGAAATTTATTAATACTTTTTTATTTAATTGTTCTTTAGTTATATCAATATACCTTACATAGCATCCTGCTTCATTTATTTTAACAGGAGCAAATGGTGGTTTTATATCTTCCCTTCCAGTCCATGGATATATAACATTTGTGTATTGCGGTATTCCATACCCTTTTATTTGCCAATTCGATGGAACCTCTATTTCATCCCATGGCTCATTATTATAATTTATTTTATAAAAATCCTCCGGTATATTTTTTATATCTTTACAGAAATTGAATTTCCACCTTCCATTTAGAGATATATATCTCGAAGAATTTTCTTTTACTCCTTCTATAGCTTGTAATTTGGTTTCATAATTTACAAAATCATTATGAGGCTTATTCATATTTAAAGATATTATCTGTGGATTATTATTCCACTCAGGATATCCGTTTTGCGGCTTTTCATATTTAAATTTCATAATCTCCCTACCTCTCCCTCATAAAGGTGTTAATATGATTATTTCCATATGAGCACTCTATTTTATTTGTTGTATCCTATAATACGACAACGAAATATTTTTGTATTGTTAAGAATACCTTTATAGTAGGTTCTATTAATATAGTTACAATTAATAAACTATATTCAACAAAATATACTTGTGCTAATTGACCTCATACTAAAGTTAATAATTTTTCACTATTAGATTGTATCAATATAAATGGACCTAAAATTATTCTATTCATAAATGACCATATCTAATTTATAGAAAACGTTTGTTTCGTATCTATATTACCACTATTTTAGCTACTAACTAAAATAAATCCCTCATTGTAACTGTAAATGATATAATCACTTAAAATAAAGAATAAAGCATTTAACTGGTTTATAAACTTTCAACCCAAAGTCTTATTTAATAAGTCTATAGATCTGTCTTCATTATATTTTATATCAACAAAATACAAACTTGATTAAATTAAATAGATTTAATGAATCTATTGTACTTAATTTTGATGCAGATCCTATAACTCACTTTAATGATTGATAAATTAATGATATTATAAAATATATTCAATCCATAAACACTTACTACTATTAATTAAGAGCTATAATTCATAGCAAATATTCATTTATAATATCGGCAACTACTATCTTTCTTTTCTTTAATATTTATAGAACTTATTTTAATACGTCATTGTTCCCTGTTTTAAGTTTCATATTTTTCTAGTCTTTTTATTTACTATTTTATCGATTTCTGATTATTCTTATTAAATTGTATCTTTTGAATATGCTTATGTAGATCTTACTCC
>UWOR01000021.1 GCA_900604495.1 Desulfovibrio sp. Marseille-P6017
ACTAAATATTAACCTATTTATATATTGTTTACAGTATCGGTCTTTTATCCGAGAAAATAAAGTTTTTAAATCAGAAATTATTTCGAAGAAAAGCTTAAATAAATATTTAATGTTTTTATTAAAATCTTTATTTAAATCAACATCGTTTACGTTTTGTAGTATTAGCACATCTTGGTATAAATATTCATATAAATAACACAGAGTTTTAATATTTATTAGATTTTCATTTTTAATAGTTATAAATAGAGTTTTTGTTGATGAATCATTATATTTTATAAGATCACTTATAATGAAATTACAATAAACGCATTTTTGAACTATGTCGGCTAAGTCTTTTTTCATATAATTTCTCCTTTCTTATTAAGAATAAAGTTATATATAAATACATTATTCTTAATATAAATATAAGTTTACAAAGTAAATACAAGTAATTTAACTAAATTATGAACATAGAATATATTAAGGAGGTATGCTAATGATTGATATATCAACTGATCTACAAGTAACTCAACCAACAATAACTATTGTTGGTAATACATTTGTAAGTATAGAAAATTATTTATCAATAGTAACCTATGATACTGATTTAATAAAAATAAAGACAAAAGTTAAAACGATAAAAATATCTGGTGAAAAACTTCTATTAAAATATATAACTGATGGGGAAATTGGAATAAAAGGATTGATATACAATGTGGAATATATAGATTAGGAGGAGATACAAGTGATAAGTTATATAAGGGGGTACTATGTTATAACTGTAGAAGGTGTTGGTACGGAACGGTTTTTAAATTATCTTATAAGAAATAATATCAATGTATATAATGTAAATCGAATAAGTAATACCAAGATACAGTTTTGCGTAGATAGAAAAGATATAAGTGATTTTAAAAAGGCATATAGAGGAAGTAACTTTCAAATTAAAGTAAAACAAAAGACTGGGATACCTTTTGTTTTAAAGAGAATATATAAGTATAAAGGTATGTGGATTTGCGCTATAATATCCTTAACAATTTTAATGACCACATCTCAATTTGTAACAGATATATATATAGACTGTCCAGAGGGAATAAAACAAGAAGAGGTTAGAACTGAGATTTATAAATTAGGATTAAAACCAGGTATATATAAAAAAAATATAGATAGAAAAAAAATTAGAGATAGTATTATGGTAACATTTGAAGATGTAGCATACATATCTTTAAATGTAAAAGGTACAAATGTTTTTGTAACTATAACAAAAAAAGCAGAAACACTGTCATCAAAAGAGGAATCAAATTATTGTAATATAATTGCAGAAAAAAATGGTATAATAGAAAAAGTAATACCTAGAAGTGGAAATTCAGTAGTTGCAGAAGGAGATATAGTACAAAGTGGAGACCTACTTGTAAGTGGATCAAATACTAAATCCTTACCAGAAGTTTGGGCAACTACTTTTTACGAAGTTAAAAAAAGTGCAAGCTATATAGAAAATAAAAAGGAAAAAACAGGTAAAAGTAAAAATGTATATACCATAAGTTTCTATGATAAAATTTTTAATATAAGGAAAAACATAAAGTATAAGGATTATATAATAGAAAATAAAGAACTAAAATTAAAAATAGGTAATTACACTTTTCCTATAAAAATAAAAGTAAGTACTTTTTATGAAGTAGAAACTACAAAAATAGAAAAAGATGAAAATGAATTGAAAAAAGAATTAAAAGAGCAAGCTTTAAAAGAATTAGATTACATAATACCAGCTTCTGCTAAGTATACAGATGTAAAAGATAAATATAAAATTAATAAAAATGTGTTAGAATACATAGTAACAGTATATACTAGTGAAAACATAGCAAAAGTTTATCCACTTAGTAAATCTGAAGCAGAACAATTAATAATTGATGAGAACAAAAGTAAAGAAGAATCAGGAGAAGTTGTTCCATCAGATCCAAGCAGACGTTTGATAAATGACATAAGGAATGAAATTCAAGAAGGTAATGATGAAAGTGATGAGAATGAAAATTCTAATAACTGAAATTAAAATACTCAAGGAGGAATAAATCAATTGATAATACAAAAGAAATTTTTAGTATCTGAAGAAAGATTTGAGAGAGAGTTATTTGGAAACTTTGATGAAAATGTTAAATTAATTGAGGAAGCATTAAGTATAGATGTTATATTAAGGGAAGGAAATATAGTTTTAATGGGAGAAGAAAAGAATGTAGACTCATCATTAAAACTTATGAATGAACTTCATCAAGCTGTATCAAATGGAAAAACTTTAGATAAACAAAATATATCATATTCATTATCACTATTATTAGAAGGTAGTGAGAGTAGAATAAAGGAATTAGAAGATACAATAGTAATTACTCAAAAGGGGAAATCTGTTCAGCCAAAAACATTAGGTCAAAAAGACTATGTAAAGTTAATTCAAAATAATGATATTACTTTTGGTGTTGGACCTGCAGGTACTGGAAAAACATACCTAGCTGTAGCTATGGCAGTTAAAGCTTTTAAAAAGGATGAAGTTAGTAGGATAATTCTTACTAGACCGGCAGTAGAAGCTGGAGAAAGTTTAGGATTTTTACCTGGAGATTTAAAAGACAAAGTAGATCCATATTTAAGACCATTATATGATGCTCTATTTGATATGATAGGACCTGATAAGTTTAATAAATATTTAGAAAGAGGTACTATAGAAGTAGCACCATTAGCTTTTATGAGAGGTAGAACATTAGATAATGCTTTTATTATACTAGATGAAGCTCAAAATACAACTCCAGAACAAATGAAAATGTTCTTAACTAGGCTTGGATTTGGTTCAAAGGCTGTAGTAACAGGAGATTTAACTCAAACTGACCTACCTAATAAAAATAAAAGTGGATTAATTCAGGCTACAAAGATATTAAAAGATGTTCCAGGCATAGGAAGCATAGAGTTAAGTGATAAAGATGTTGTAAGACATGAATTAGTTCAAAGAATAATAAGAGCTTATAATAAATTTGACAAAGAAGAAGAAGTTAGAAGAAATAAAATACAAGAGAGAATTTCTTCTAAGAATAAATAGACTTTTAAGAAAGAGATAGGTGTGACAATGGAACTTATAATAGATGACAGACAAAATAAACTTCAAGTGAATGAAGAGTTATTAGAAAAAATAAAGGATATAATACTAGAATGTTTAGATTATGAAGGATATGACGATGATTATGATATAAGTTTATCTTTTGTAGATAATAAAGAAATACATGAACTAAATAAGACATTTAGAGGTATAGATAGACCTACAGATGTTTTATCATTTCCAATGATAGATGAAGAATTTGATTTTGATATTGAATTAGAAGAAAAATCCTTAGGTGATATAGTTATTTCACTAGAAAGAGCTTTTGAACAAAGTATAGATTATAATCATAGTTTTGAAAGGGAAGTATGCTTTTTAGTTTGCCATAGTATGTTCCATCTTTTAGGTTATGATCATGATACTGAAGAAAATACTAAAGAAATGAGAGAAAAAGAAGATTATATATTAAACAAGCTAAGCATAACAAGGGAGTAGTTTTATGAAAGTAAAAAAAACTCGACAAGGAATAATAAAAGCTTTTAATGCAGCCATAGAAGGTATAATATATACATTTAAATGTGAACGTAATATGAAAATACATTATTGTTTAGCTGCAATAGTGCTAATAGGAAGTTTATTCTTTGATTTAACAAAAGTAGAAACATTGATATTACTATTTTCTATAAGTTTAGTAATTATAACTGAAATGTTTAACACAGCAATAGAAAATGCTATAGATATGGTAACTGATGAATATCATCCTCTTGCTAAAATAGCAAAGGATGTTGCTGCTGGAGCAGTTGTAATTGCAGCTCTTAACTCAGTTGTAGTTGGATATATGTTATTTTATAATCAAATAACAGATATGTCTAAATCGCTTATATTTACAATACGAAAATCTGATCCTCATGTAACTTTAATATGTATAGTTTTAGTACTTATATCAGTAGTTGTAGTTAAGGCATTAACATCAACAGGAACTCCTTTAAAAGGAGGGATGCCTAGTGGGCATGCAGCTTTAGCATTTGCAATGGCTACATCCATAACTATGATGACGGAAAGACCAGTTGCTGCAACTCTTGCATATATAATGGCTATACTTGTTGCACAAAGTAGGATAGAAGGAAAAATACATACTTTTTGGGAAACTATTGCTGGTGCACTATTAGGTATTCTAATTGGAATGTTAGTTTTCCAAATTAAGATAATTAATTTTTATTAAAAAATACTTGAATATATTTAAAAATTATCAAGTAGGCTAACATAAAAAAGAAGTCTGCAAGACTTCTTTTTTATGTTATAATGTAAGATACTAAAGAAAATGCTAATAATAAAAAATATATGTAATTAGCATAAGTATCCAGAAAAATACTGATATATTTAATTATAAAATTTAGAACGGATATAAGAATAATAAAATAATTTTAGACAAAAGGTAGGAGACACATAAATGTTCAAATCAGGATTTGTTAGTATAGTAGGTAGACCAAATGTTGGGAAATCTACACTTATGAATAATGTAGTTGGAGAAAAGATAGCGATAATGAGTGACAAACCTCAAACTACAAGAAATACAATTCAAGCAGTTTATACAGATGAAGAATGCCAAATGGTATTTTTAGATACACCAGGTATACATAAGCCTAAAACTAAACTAGGTGAATATATGGTTAAATCAGCTACAGATGCATTTAAAAATGTAGATGTAGTATTATATGTAGTGGATGAATCTAAAAAAATAGGTCCTGGAGATAGAATGATAATAGAAGATTTAAGAGGTGTTAAAGCTCCTGTTATCTTAGTTTTAAATAAAATGGACCAAATGGAAGAGAGTGAATTATTTGATTTAATGAAAATGTACCATGCGGAAGGTGTATTTAAAGAAATAGTTCCTATTTCAGCTTTAAAAGGAAGAAATACAAAAGAATTACTTAAGGTCGTACAAAAATATTTACAAGAGGGACCAAAGTATTTCCCTGATTATATGATAACAGATCAACCAGAAAGAGTTTTAGTATCAGAATTAATAAGAGAAAAAGTTCTTCACTATGTTCATGATGAAATACCTCACGGTGTTGCAGTAGAGATAGAAAAAATGAAGTCAAGAAATGATAAAGCAATTGTAGATATTTCAGCTGTAATATACTGCGAAAGAGATTCTCATAAAGGTATAATTATAGGTAAAAATGGTAGAAAATTAAAGGGAATAGGTAAGGCTGCAAGAGAAGATATCGAGCTACTTTTAGGATCTCAAATAAATCTTCAACTATGGGTTAAAGTTAAAGAGAATTGGAGAAATTTACAAAATTATGTAAGTAATTTTGGGTATACTGATAAATAAGGGTGGATTACATGGATAGGAAACAGGATATTTCCAAAGATTTGTTAAATGAAGTTAAATCTTTAATTGATAACAATAAAATATTGGAGTTAAGGGAATTGCTTGAAGAGTACCATATAATAGATATATTCGATATTATGGAGTACTTAGATGAAAATATGAAGGTTAAGTTATTTGAAGTCCTTCCAATAGATATGTCCGCTTCAATATTAGAAGAATGTGATGTAGAATTTTTTAAAACTATATTATCTAAAATAGATATAGATCATCGTAAGAATATATTAGAATTAATGTCTCTTGATGATATGGCAGATATTTTAAGCCAACTAGAAGAAGAAGAAAGAGAAGGCGTTATGGAGCTATTAAGTCAAGAAGATGCCGATGATGTAAAAGAGTTATTAATTTATGAAGAAGAATCTGCTGGCGGGATTATGACCACAGGATATATAGAAGTGAATAAAGATATGACAGCTAAAGATGCTATAGAACATTTAAGGAAGAATGCTTTAGATGCCGAAACTATATATTATATATATGTAGTTGATAACGAAGAGAGATTAGTTGGGGTAATATCATTAAGAGAATTAATAACTGCTAGAAATTCTAATATAGTAGAAGAACTAATGAGCGAAAATATTATATCTGTTTATGTTGATGAAGATAGAGAGGAAGCGGTTAGGTTAGTTTCTAAGTATAACTTAGTTGCGATTCCTGTTATAGATAGACAAAAACGATTAAAAGGTATAATAACTGTCGATGATATAATTGATGTAATGGAAGAAGAGGCTACTGAGGATATGTATAAATTTGCAGGATCTTCTGAGCATGAAGTTGACCTTATTGAAAAGGTAAACACTACGCCTAAGGAACAAATACTTTCTTCTGTTAGATCTAGAATAACATGGCTTATTATAACTCTAATAGGAGGCCTAATTTCTACAGCTATAATTTCTAATTTAGATTTTATAACAAATCCAAAGTATACACCGTTAATATTTTTTATACCAGTAGTAATTGGTATGGGTGGAAACATAGGAACACAATCGTCTGCACTAACTGTAATGACGTTATCTAATAAAAACTTAGATTATACAAATGTATTAAAAGAAGGTGCTGTAGGACTTATTACAGGTATACTATGTAGTGTCATAATAGGAGGAGCATCGTTTATATTTATAAAGGATATTAGTATAGTTTTAGCTGTATCACTATCATTATTTATAAATATGACAGTTGGATCAATGATAGGCGCATTTATGCCTGCTTTATTGAAGAGATTAGATGTAGATCCATCAATAATATCAGCACCTTTAATATCTACAATACTTGATATTACAGGTGTTACTGTGTATTTTGTAATAACTTCGCTTGTATTGTCAAAAATTGCATAATAACTTTTAATAATTTTAATGTATTATTTACCCCTTTCTTACTAAAAATATAGATATAGTCGTAAGAAGGGGGTTTTTAAAAATGGACAATTTGTATTGGAATATTTTTGAAAAGACTGGAAGTATAGAAGCCTTTTTATACTTAAATGATTTAAAGAAAATAGACGAAGAAAATAATCAAACGAGGGAGATAGATAGCAACTATGATAATCTTGAATACCCAAGGGATAGTTCTTAAAGCCGTGAGGTATAAAGAAAATGACGTAATATTAACTATATTTACCAGGAAATTAGGGAAGATAGTTGCAATGGCTAAGGGAGCAAAGAAAAATAAAAGTACCTTGCTTTCCTCAGCTCAACTATTTTCTTATGCTAATTACACTTTAAAAAAACAAGGAAATATGTATAGAATAAGTCAAAGTTATATAATTAAGAGCTTTTATGACTTATCCTATGATTTAGAAGCATTTTCATATGCTACATATATAACAAAATTAGTAGAATCTTCAACACTGGAAAATCAAACAAATAATAGATTGTTTGTATTACTTGCTCAGACCTTATATTTATATACTCAAGAAAATATAGATAAAAAGTTTATTACAAGAGCATTTGAGTTAAAATTCTTAGATTATATTGGGCTTAGACCTGTTGTAAGCAGATGTAGTAATTGTGGAGAACGAAACTCTGATGAATATGTATTTAATGTATATGAAGGTGGTATATTATGCAAGGAATGTAGTACAAATTTTACAGAAAACATGAAAATAGATATAACAACTATAAGGCTTATGGAATATATATTAAGTAATGATATATTAAGATGTAGTAAAGCAAAAGTATCTAAATATATAACTTATGAACTACAAAGAATTTTAAAGCAATACTTAATGATTTATATTGACAATGTTAATTTTAAATCGCTACACTTATTACATGAATTAGAAAACGAAAAGGGAGTGGATAAGGGTGAGTAATAAAATAACTATAGAAAGTATAGATGCTGTATATCAAAGAATTCCAAATGTAACTTATGCACAAGCTAAAGAAGCTCTACAAGTTTGTGATGGAGATGTAGTGGAAGCTATTATCTTATTAGAATCTAAAAAAGGATCAAACTCTACAAAAAAAGTTAAGAAAACTGTAGAAGAAGTGTTAGGAAAAGATGGAGAACAAATAAAATATCAATTAAAAGAACTTCTTAGAAAAAGTAGTGTAATAAGAGTTATAATAGATAAAGATGGCAAAACTATAATTAATATACCTTTAACAGTAGGCGTAGTTGGTTTAGCATTTGCAACAATACCTGCAATGATAGGTCTTTCAGCTGCTGTAATAGGAAAATATAATATAAAAGTTCAAAATGAAGATGATGGTACAACTATAGATTTAGGTGAACTAACTGAAGAAAAATTAAATATGTTAAAAGATATGATAACGAATGCAGCTAAAGAAATGAAGGATGTAGTTTCTGAAAAAAATAAAGATAATAAAGACATAACAGATGAACTTATAAAAGAAACTGAAAATCAAAAAAATGAAAATAAAGAAGAATAGTAGATATTACCTATCTATATTGACAAAATTTGAATGATTTGATATTCTAAAAGTTATAAAAGAACTCTAAAAGGGCCTTTCGTGTAGACGAAAGGCTTTGTTGTTATTATTAAACGTCAATGTTTATTAAATAGAAATTTAAATTAACAGGAGGTATTCTTATGAATTTTCAAGAGATGATACTGGCTTTACAAAATTACTGGTCAAAACAAGGATGTATCATGATGCAACCTTATGATGTTGAGAAGGGTGCAGGTACTATGAATCCAAATACTCTTTTAAGATCATTAGGACCAGAACCTTGGAGCGTATGTTATGTGGAACCATCTAGAAGACCTGCAGATGGTAGATATGGAGAAAATCCAAATAGATTATATCAACATCATCAATTCCAAGTTATATTAAAACCATCTCCAGATAATATACAAGAATTATATTTAGGAAGCTTAGAAGCTATAGGAATAAATCCTTTAGAACACGATATAAGATTCGTTGAAGATAACTGGGAATCAACTACGGTCGGTGCTTGGGGACTTGGATGGGAAGTATGGCTAGACGGTATGGAAATAACTCAGTTTACATATTTCCAACAAGTTGGAGGTATAGAATGTGAGCTTGAGACTGGAGAAATTACATATGGTTTAGAGAGACTTGCTATGTACATACAAGAAGTTGATAGCGTATATGACTTAAAATGGAATGATAAAATAACATACGGAGATGTATTTAAGCAATCTGAATATGAAAACTCTGTGTATGCATTTGAAGAATGTGATGCAGATATGTTATTTAATTTATTTGATACATATGAAAAAGAAGCTTTAAAGCTTATAGAAAGAGGACTAGTAATACCTTCATATGATTATGTATTAAAATGCTCTCATACATTTAATACACTAGATGCAAGAGGAGCTATAGGAGTTAGCCAAAGAGCATCATTTATAGGAAGAGTTAGAAATATGGCTAGAGCAGTTTCTTCCTTATATGTTAAGCAAAGAGAAGAAATGGGATATCCTCTTTTAAAGGAAGGTGACAAATAATGAATAATTATCTTTTATTTGAAGTAGGTGTGGAAGAATTACCATCAAGATTTGTTAGTAGTACTTTAGAACAAATAAAAAACAATTTAACAAAATTATTTAATGAAAATAGAATAGTATTTGACAATATAGAAACTTATGGAACACCAAGAAGATTAACTTTTGTTGTAAAAGGTATAAGTGATAGACAAAGTAATTTAGAAGAAGAAGTTAAAGGACCTTCTAAGAAAATAGCAGTAGATGCAGATGGAAACTTTACTAAACCAGCTTTAGGATTTATAAAAAGTAAAGGTTTAAAAGAAGAAGATATATACTTTAAGCAAGTTGGAAAAGATGAGTACATATTTGGTACTATAAAACAAGAAGGTATAGAGACTAGTGAAGTTTTAAAAACTGTATTACCAGAAGCAGTTAAAGCGGTTACTTTCCCTAAAGCTATGCGTTGGGGTGGAAAAAATATGAGATTTGCTAGACCTATAAGATGGATGGTTACTTTATTAAATGATGAAGTACTAGAAATAAATTTAGAAGGTATAGTATCATCAAATGTTACAAAAGGGCATAGATTCCTAGGTGAAAAGGAGTTTGAAGTTAATTCATTAGAAGACTACCTTGCTAAATTAGAATCTAATTATGTAATTTTAGATCAAAATAAAAGAAAAGACTTAATAAAACAACAATGTATAGAAGTTGCAAACTCATTAGGGGGAGAAGTTGAGTTTGATGAAGATTTATTAGATGAAATAACTTATTTAGTAGAATATCCAACAGCATTCTATGGAGAATTTGATAAAGCTTATGCAAATCTTCCTAAAGAAGTTGTTACAACTCCTATGAAAGAGCATCAAAGATACTTCCCTGTAATTAAAGATGGTAAATTACTACCCAACTTTATAGCAGTTAGAAATGGTAATGATTATAAAATAGATGTTGTAAAAGCTGGAAATGAAAAAGTTTTAGTTGCTAGACTTGAAGATGCTTTATTCTTCTATAATGAAGATATTAAGAAGAACTTAGAGAGTTATATAGAAAAATTAAAAACTGTTGTGTTCCAAGCTAAACTAGGAACAGTATACGATAAAACATTAAGAATAGAAAAGTTAAGTTTAGATATATTAGATTCATTAAATTTAGGTGATATAAAAGAAGATACATCAAGAGCTGCTAAGTTATGTAAAGCAGATTTAGTTACGAATATGGTATTTGAATTCACTGAACTACAAGGTATAATGGGTAGAGAATATGCTAAAGTTGGTGGAGAAAATGAAGTTGTTAGCGAAGCTATATTCGAACATTATTTACCAAGATTTGCAGGAGATATACTTCCATCAACTAAAGCAGGTATGGCATTAGCTATAGCTGATAAATTAGATTCAATTGCAGGATTTTTTGCTATAGGAATTCAGCCAACAGGGTCTCAAGATCCATATGCATTAAGACGTCAAGCATTAGGTGTATTAAGCATATTAATGGATAAGAAACTAGATATAAATTTAAAAGATTTAATTAGCCATGCATTAAATAACTATAGTAGTTTAGAATTTGATAAAGATGAAGTTTGTGCTCAAATAATGGAATTCTTCAAAGAGAGAATTAAAAATTTATTTAGAGATTTAGGAATAAGATACGATGTAATAGAAGCAGTATTAAGTTCAGAAATAAATGATATATCAGATATGCATACAAGAGCTGTAGAACTTAATAATTGGTTGTCTACTGAAGGGTTAGTTGAAATGTTAACTGCATTTAATAGAGTTTCTACTTTAGCTCAGAAAGCTACTTCATCAGAATTAAATGAAAGTTTACTTAAAGAAGATGCTGAAATTAAGTTATACAATAGATTTAAAGAAATCAAAGTAAAAGTTAATGAATTATTAAAAGATAAAAAATATAGTGAAGCTTTAGATGCGTTTGCGTCATTAAGACCATTAGTTGATAATATGTTTGATAATGTTATGGTAATGGATAAGGATGAAGATATAAAAAATAATAGATTAGCTTTATTAAAGCAAATTTGTGACACAATGCTTAGCATATGTGATTTATCTAAGATAGTTTATAAATAATAAGAATAAATACACGTAGATAATAGATACTAAAATAAGGGGTGAAATCAAGGTGTATATGATAAAGCATAGCTTTATATATATATTAATAGATTTTATCCTTATTTGAATTAATTAAAAGAAATTAAATTTAAATAAACTTAAATTTTGTATTTAAAAATATATATTATAATGTTAAAATAAATTGAACAATAAATAAAGTTTATAGTATTTTAATAAATTTTTTATATGAATATGTTAAAAAATAGACGTATTAAAATTAATAATATACTATAAGATAATAAAAAACATTTACAGAATGTCATATATAGATATATAATATTATACTATATAATGGATTTCTGATTAAAAAGTGTATCACATTAAAGAGGAAGGTGATTATTATTCAACTTAATCAAAGACAGCTAAAAATAATCGACATTGTCAAAGCTAATGAACCAATAACTAGTGAAAGCATAGCTGCTAGCTTAAATGTGACACGTGCCACACTAAGATCAGACTTAGCAATATTAACTATGACAGGAATTTTAGATGCAAGACCTAAGGTAGGATACTTTTATTCTGGAGTTAGTGATTTAAATCTAGTTGGTAATAGCATAAAAGATAAAAAGGCAGAAGATATAATGAGTATGCCAGTAATAGTAAAACAAGATATAAGTATATATGAAGTAATAGTTAATATGTTTTTATCTGATGTAGGAAGTATATTCATAACAGATGATAATGAAAACCTATGTGGTGTAGTTTCTAGAAAGGATTTATTAAAAGCTACTATAGGAGGGTCTGATATAAACAGAATTCCTATAGGTATGATTATGACTAGAACTCCCAATGTAATAACTACTAGTAGAGATGAAGAAATTTTACTAATAGTTAGAAAGATTATAGAACATGAGGTAGATTCTTTACCAGTTGTAGAAACAAGTGAGGATGGGTTGAAGGTAAAAATAGTTGGAAGAATATCGAAAACGAATATAACAAAGCTATTTTTAGAGATGATAGACAATTAAGGAGGGGAGTATATGGAAAATTTGATCATATATGTGATATCAGATTCTGTGGGAGAAACAGCTCAACAAGTTGCAAAAGCTGCCTTATCTCAATTTTCAATAAATGACAATTATGAGATTAGAAGATTTCCTTATGTAGCAGATAAAAAATTTCTTATGGAAATACTAAATAGCGGAAAAAATGAAGAAGCTATAATCATATATACTTTAGTAGATGAGAACTTATCTAATTTAACTAGAGAATATTGTATGGAAGAGGGATTAAGCAATATAGACTTAATGTCTCCAATACTAAGTGAAATAGCAAAGAAAACTGAAAGAAAGCCAAAGAGAGAGCCTGGTATCATAAGAAAGCTAGATGAAAGTTACTTTAAAAGAGTAGAAGCTATAGAATTTGCAGTTAAGTATGATGATGGGAAAGATCCAAGAGGAGTTTTAAAATCAGATATAGTTTTAGTTGGTATATCAAGAACATCAAAAACACCTCTTAGTATGTATTTAGCCAATAAGAATATAAAGGTTGCTAATGTTCCATTAGTACCTGAAATACCATTACCTAAAGAGTTAAATGACATAAATCCTAAGAAAATAATAGGGCTTACGAATACACCTGAAAAATTAAATAAAATAAGACAAGAAAGATTAAAAGCATTAGGTTTATCAAGTAATGCAAATTATGCAAACCTTGAAAGAATATTGCAAGAACTAGATTACTCAGATACTGTAATGAAAAAGCTAGGATGTCCTGTTATAGATGTTTCTAATAAAGCAATAGAAGAAACTGCAGGCATAATTATAGACTTAATGAAAGAAAATGGAATAAACACATTTAAAATTAAAGATAAATAATTAATTTCACCTTAAAATTAAAAAAATATGTCTAGTTGTATAAATTAAACTTAACATAAATTAGTTATTACAATGCTCCTTTATAATTATGTAAAAGAAACTTATTAAGTATACTTTGCATATAAATAATAAAGGAGTATTTTTAAGTTAATTTTATGGAGGGATATAATATGGTCAAGTGTCCAAGATGTGGGAAAGAAGTTTCATCAAGACCTGGTACAATTTGCCCTAGATGTGGATTAAAAGTTTCGGAAGTTAATGAAAAAATAAGATGTCCAGAGCCTAATTGCAGAGCTTTAGTTTCTAAAAAATTAGAATATTGCCCTAAATGTGGATGTAAGTTAAGAGGGTATAAATTAAATGAACTGATGAGATTAGCAAGAAATAAAATAGATGAAGTATTTTATGATGATAAATAAGGTTAGTTGGTGTAATCACCAGCTAACCTTATTTATTTAGAAGAATTATCTACTTCCATAGTCCATCCCCAATAACCATTTTCTTTTTTTGTATATTTTAGCAATGCATCAAATTTAGTACCTTTTTTTGATGTTAAAGATTTAACTTTAGCTTGACCATTTTTTAATATGCTTTTAACCATAGTTTTATTTGGTTTTTTATTATAGTATTCTAAATATTTGTCATTTTTCCAAATTCCGAATTTACAGTTACTATAGTTAGTGCATAAATATCCTTTTTCAAATTCAACCACATCATTTTGACATATTGGACATTTTCCTAAAGAGTCATTTTTTTCAGACTTTACAGTTTTAGTAGTGGATTTTGATTTCGTAGAGTTTTTTATTGTAGCAGAAGACTCTTTAATATATTTTTTTGTCTTAGGGTTGTAAGTATAATTTTCAGTATTTATACTTTTATTGCTATCTCTTTTTATTAAATTAACATTTTGATAAATAAAGTTCATAATATTAGTTAGATATTCTTTTCTAGTAAATTGTCCTTTTTGAATATCACTTAAACTTTTCTCTAATTTACCAGTATAGTCTACATCAAATAGATCTGTTACAGGAAAAATTTCAACTAGATTTTTACCTAAATCAGTTATAGAGTATGACTTACCTTTCTTTTTCACATAACCAACTTGACCTATTTTTTTCAAAACATCTGCACGTGTTGCAGAAGTTCCTATTGAGTACCCTGATAAAACTGTCGTATCATCATCTGATACATTTTTACCGCAGTTTTTCATAGCTTTAAGTAAAGTATCTTCAGTATACGGTTTAGGTGGAGTAGTTTGTTTAGTTAAGGTTTTTATATCTAATACATCAACAATTTCAGATTTATTAACCATAGGAAGTAAGTCATCTTTTTCTTCTTTATTATATACTTCTAAGTATCCCTTAACTTTTAAGACTTTTCCTTTGGTTAAGAATACATGTTTATCAACTTCAGTTTTTATTTCTGTATTTTCATATTCAGCAGGGGGCATAAAGTTTGCTATGAATCTATCTTTTATAGCATCATAGACAATTTTTTCATCAGGTGTAAGGTTTGTAGGTATTATATAAGTAGGAATTATAGCACTATGGCTATCAACCTTTGAAGAGTCAAATATTCTTTTACTTTTTGTAAAAGATATTTTATTTTCATAAGGAAGACCGACTTTTAATTTATCTAGTGTCTGAGAAACTTTAGGGACTAAACTTTCTTCTAAATAAATAGAATCAGTTCTAGGATAAGTTATATATCCACCTTTACCTTTTCCCTCATAAAGAGACTGACATACGCTTAAAACCTTGTCTGAAGTAAAATTTGAATACTTTGAAGTTATAAAACCTTGTAAAGAAGTTAAACTAAATAGTTTTGGAGCATATTCTTTAGAAGTTGTTACTTTCTTATCAGTTATTTGTCCATTACTAGAAGTAATAGTATTTATAATTTTATTAGCATCATCAATAGTATCAAATTTACTTTCTTTGCCTTTTATATATTTTCCTTTATACTCCCCATTTGAACTTTTAAAATTTCCTTCAATTTCAAAATAATTTTTAGGAATAAAGTTTGAAATCTCCATATCTCTATCATAAACTAATTTAACAGTAGGAAGTATTACACGACCTATATTAAGTAATTTACCATTTCCATATTTTAATGTAGCAACAGAAGTAAAATTAATTCCTATTAACCAGTCAGTGAGAAGTCTAGTATATCCAGCTGCTTGTAAATTTAACATATCAGAATTATCTTTTAAATTATTAAGTCCTCGAGTTATATCTTCGGGAGTCCATTCATTTACAAGTATTCTTTTTACAGGTTTTTTATTTTTTGCCAATAAAAATATTAAAAATGATATAAGTTCTCCTTCTCGATCATTATCTGTAGCATTAATTATATATTCTATATCATCTCTATGTAAAAGCTTCTTTACTGTTTCAAATTGTTTTTTCTTAGAATCATCTACTTTAAATTTGAATTTATCACTAGGTATAAATGGGAAGTTATCCATTTTCCAAGAACCAGAGTATTTATCTTTATCGTAGTCTTTCATATCATATAAAGATACAAGGTGACCAACAGCATAAGTAACTATATAATCATTTCCTTCAAAATACCCATCATTTCTAGTTTTTGCACCTAAAAAAGTTGCTATGGTTTTAGCAACTGAGGGTTTTTCTGCAAGTATAAGTTTCATATAAACCTCCTTCAAATACTATTTATATTATCATATAAAAAGAAAAGACTGCAAGGCAGTCTAGAAATTAAAATTAAAATTATTATTTTTATTAGTTAAACCTTTTATATAATAATTTGTAAAATTTGATGATTTATCTTCAATCAATTCAACAAAGCAAACATGATTTAAATTACAAATATTAATATTATAGAATTTATAATCTAAGATTGGACAAGAAATTGTGCAGGATGAATTAGGAAGTATATTGATTCTTTGGGTATCTGATAAAGATGTAAATATTTCAAATGACTTACTACTATCTATAAGACAACATCCATCAATTTTATTTCTTAAGTGTGGATAAAAATCACATAAGTTAGCAATATAGTCCATATTATTTGAACTTATATAGATTTCTTTGAATCCACAAAGAATTATATAAGCATTATTTGGGAATAAAGATTTTAATGTAATAATTAAGTCGTTTATAAAATCATTAACCTCAGTAGGAAAATAAAAATATATAGGATGAGTGTTATCTATAACGATATTTAAATTATCCAATAAATCAGTAATAGTTTTAGGATTTACTTTTGTACTAGATCTTAAGTTACTAAAAAATAAAAATAGGTCACCACAAAATTTTTTTTCATAAATACTTTCTAATTTCTGTTTCATCCAAGGGATGGGCAACAAGTTGATTTGATTAAAGTTATTATTCATATAAAATCCTCCCAACGTAGAGTAAGACAGTAATCCATTTAATAAATAATATTCTATAAAAATTCAACTTAGTACTAAATAATATGTGTAGAAAATATTGGTAAATAGCGATTTTTATAGACATAAAGTTACATATTTGTAATAATATTATCAAGAAGTAGTCTAAATTTATATAAAAATGTACATTTAGAAAACAAACCTTCAAGTGTTATATACACTTGTTTATAGGGAGAGGAGTTGATCAAGATTATAGTTAATTAAAACTATAATTGATATTTATGAATATTAGTAAAAAATATATACTTTCGGGAGTAATAGCAACATCTGTAGCTATACCATTATGTAGTACTATATCTAATGCAGATACAATTGAATATAGAACAATAACTGCAAATTCCGTTAATTTTAGAACAGGTCCTGGAACAAACTATTCATCTATGAAAAAGTTAAATAAAGGTGATACAGTAGAGTATATAGGAACTAGTGGAACTTGGATTAATGTAAGTTATAATGGAGAAGTTGGTTATGTACATAGTGACTACGTAAGTTCACCTGGTAGTTCGAATCAAACTATAACTAAAGTAGTTACAGCAACGACACTTAATGTTAGAAGTGGAGCAGGAACGAATTATTCCAAAATAGGAACATTATCAAAAGGAGATGAAGTTTCAGTTATATCAGAATCAAATGGATGGGCTAAAATAAACTATAAAGGAACTAATGGATATGTAAGTAACGATTATATAGTATCTAAAAATAATTCCGGATCAAGCTCAGAATCTATTATAAGTTATAAAATAGTTACTGCAACGACACTTAATGTTAGAAGTGGAGCAGGAACGAATTATTCCAAAATAGGAACATTATCAAAAGGAGATGAAGTTTCAGTTATATCAGAATCAAATGGATGGGCTAAAATAAACTATAAAGGAACTAATGGATATGTAAGCAGTGATTATATAGTATCTAAAGATAATTCCGGATCAAGCTCAGAATCTATTACAAGTTATAAAATAGTTACTGCAACGACACTTAATGTTAGAAGTGGACCAGGAACAAGTTATTCAAAGATAACAACTATAAGTTATGGAGCTGAAGTAGGAGTAATATCAGAATCTAATGGTTGGTCTAAAATAAAGTATAATGGAAAAACTGGTTACGTATCTAGTCAATACTTAAGTAATAAGTCGGAAGGATCAAATGATTCATCTGCAACTAATTCTAAGGTTGATAAGTTAATAAGCTTTGCGAAAACATTATTAGGTAAAGATTATTCTTGGGGAGCAGAAGGCCCAAACTCTTTTGACTGTTCAGGATTTACTTATTATGTATTTAAGCAAAGTGCAGGAATCACAATTCCAAGAGTATCTAAAGATCAAAGTAAATATGGTACTTATGTGAGTAGAAGTAGTGTTAAAAAAGGAGATTTAGTATTTTTTGATACTAATGGATCTAATGATGGAAATGTGAGTCACGTAGGTATATATATAGGTAATGGACAATTCATACATGCTTCATCAAGTAAAGATGAAGTAGTTATATCTGATTTTAATAGTAATTATTATACAAATGCTTTTGTTAACGCAAGAAGAGTATTGTAAATATTTTAAACTTAATGTATAAATAATCATTAATAATGAAAATAATATATACTATAGAACCAATACTATTAAATAACATATAAGGGGCGATAGTATGACTGTTGTAACTGATTTTTACCAATTTAAATATAGTCGTAACAATTTCTATGTAGAATTACTTATAAACAGAACAGCTCTTTTTTATATAGAAAAAGCATTAGAAGAACGATTAAGCGATCTACATTTAAGTAAAGACTCAGAATGTGCATATATGAGATTAAAAGAATTATTTCATGATTCAAGGATGGAAAGTGATTTACCTTATGTAGAGATTAGAATTAATAAATGCTATTTAAAGTATATGCAAAATCTATGTTATTATTTTCATAATAGAAGTGAATATGAACCACTTAAGATATTAAGTGATTATATTCAATATTTTTCAATATCTGATATAGATGGTATATCATCTTTTTCTGGATTAAACGAAGATATAAAAGTTAGAGTTTTATCTAATTTATAATAAATAGGGCTATCTCAATAACTTGATTTTATCAATGTAGTTTTGAAAATAGCCCATTTATTATATCAAATAAAATAATCTATATTAAAAAATTTTTTTGCAGTCAGTATAGTCATATACATCCATTAATGCTTCGCCAAATCTTTGATAATGAACTATTTCTCTTTCTCCTAAAAATCTTAAAACATTTATTATATCTACATCATCAGTTAAATTGATAAGTTGATAATATGTTGCTAAAGCTTTTTGTTCAGCAGCCATATCTTCATGTAAGTTAGTAACTGAGTCACCAAAAACATTTATATATGCTGCAGTCCAAGGTACTCCGTTTGGATCAGAAGGGAATGTACCGTGTCCCCAAACTGAATAATGTGACCCGAGTCCAGCTGCTTTTAATTCTTCTGGAGTTGCATCTTCAGTCAATTGATACAACATAGTAGAAATTATTTCAACATGAGCTAGTTCTTCAGTACCTATGTCTGTTAAAAGTGCGCGTGATTTTCCTGTAGGCATAGTGTATCTTTGTTGTAAATATCTAATAGCAGCAGCTAGTTCTCCGTTTGGTCCACCTAATTGTGTCATGATGTACTTAGCCATGCTCAAGTTTTTACATCTTAAATTGACTGGAAATTCTAAAGTTTTTTGATATATCCACATAAATTTTACCCCCTAGTATACTTTATTGATTGAATTCTCTGTCCCATGGCCAAGGGTCACATATCCATTGCCATGGATATTGGCTTTGAGCATAACCAAAATTAGTTAAAGGACCAAATTTAGATTCATAAGCAGCTTTAGCTTGCTTAAATTGACAAACTAAATAATTATACATATTTATAGCATTTTTATCTTCTGGATGTGTATCTAGATATAAATTCAATTCTACACATGCAAAACTTGTTTCTTGAACTTTTTGCAATAATTCACTTCTATCGCAGGATTGTCTCATTATCTTCTCCCCCTAACTCTATTTTTAGGATTTTTATATAAATCTGCATTATACATATCAGAGTCTATTAAGAATAGTTCTGGAAATAAAGTACCGTTTTTTAATGCAGTGGGAAGATTATAGACTTTTGTAAGAACTTGATCATTTACATAAGGTCTAGCTAGTTCACAACCACAGTTCTGTACAACTCCTCTGTTATTCTTTTCCATTGATGAAAAACCTCCTTGTCAAAATCTATAGCCAAGCTATGTACTAATATTATATTTATCAGTGTTTAAAATGTTACATATAAAGATGATAGAAATTTGAAATAAATATACTATTAAATACAGATAGTAAAATTTTTCATGAATATAGCTTATAGTATGTCTTGAATTACTAATATAATTTATGATAAAATAAATTTCATGTTCACATAAAAATGAGGTGATTTAATGAGTAATTTAGCAGGAAAAGGTTGTGAAATAATAGTACCTTTTGATGAAAGACAACCATTAAAAGATATAGAAAGAAGTATTATTAAGAAATATAGAAAGCATTTATGGTCGAAATTTATAAAAGCTATAAGAGATTATAATTTAGTTGAAGAAGGAGATAAAATAGGTGTTGCTATCTCTGGAGGTAAAGATAGTCTTCTTATGGCAAAAATGTTTCAAGAATTAAAAAGACATGGGCAAGTTAATTTTGAAGTTGAATTTATAGCTATGGACCCAGGATATCATAAAGATATAAGGCAGTTACTAATAGATAACTGTGAGTATTTAGATATACCAATACATTTATTCGATTCAAGAATATTTGAAATAGCAGATGAAATAGCGAAGGATTATCCGTGCTATATGTGTGCTAGAATGAGAAGAGGTGCTTTATACTCAAAAGCTGAAGAGTTAGGATGTAATAAGCTGGCTTTAGGACATCATTATGATGATGTTATAGAAACTACAATGTTAAATTTATTATGTGCTGGTAACTTTAAAACAATGTTACCTAAATTAGATTCTACGAATTTTGACGGAATACAGATAATAAGACCTCTTTACTATATAAGAGAAGAACATATAATAAGGTTTATACAAAATAGTGGTATATGGCCATTAAATTGCGCTTGTATGGTTGCAGCAAAAAAAACTGGAAATAAAAGATATGAAATAAAAGACCTTATAAAAAATTTAGGGGAAAACTTTAAAGATGTAGAAAAATCTATATTTAAAGCAGCTGAAAATGTAAATATAGATTCTGTTTTAGGATGGCAACAAGATGGAGTAAAACATTCATTCTTAGAAAAATATGAATAAATAAAAAACCGTTGACTAATGCATTAATAATTAGTTAACGGTTTTTTATTTTATTATAAAATGATAGAATATATATAGACATATTTAGAGAGGGGAGTTTATCTTGAAAAAGATATATATAGATTTTGAAATGAACATGCCAAATAATAAAGGTAAAAGGGACACACTAAATGCAGATATAATAGCTATTGGCGCAGTTAAGTATGATGAGCATACTGGAAAAATAGAAAAATTTAAATCCCTGATAAAACCAATGATAACCAAAGAAGTATATCCACATATAGAAGAATTAACTAAAATAACGTCAGAAGATTTATATAAGGCACCTACATATGAAAATGTAATGAGGGATTTTAAAAGTTGGTTAGGTACGTTTTCTGATATAAAAGGAATTTATACCTTTGGAAATTTAGACTTGGTATGTTTTAATAATATTGATAAAATAAGTTCTCAAAAAAATAAGCATCCAAGGTTTTTAAATAACATAAGAAGTTTATTTGTAGATATAAAAGATAAATATTTAGACTGTGGAATAAGGTGTGTGAATTATATATCTTTAAAAAATTTACTTAGTATAGCAAATGTTGAATTTAGTGGAGAAGTTCATGATCCATTAGATGATGCATATAATTTATTTTTGCTAGATTCAGTTTTAGATGATAATGAAAGTATAAGAGAATTACTTATAATAAAAGATATGATAAAACCTCCATTTAATATAATAGATGAAGAATTAGATGAAAAATTTGAAAAGTATAAGAATTATTTTTATAAAAATGATAGAAATTATGATATAAACTCTATATCAATAGAAATAATAAATGTTATAAGAAAATATATCTTATCTTTATCAAATATAGATATATATAATATAGATATAATAAAAGATATAAGCAAGAAAATTATTACAATCGAGAAATTATACAATATAAAAGATGGTTACTTTTATGTACTAGAAAATTTATGTTTAGATATAAAAGATTTAATAGATGATTTAATGCTGTATAAGTTAAGTATATCAGAATATAAATATGAGATAATGACAATAATTGAGTTATTTGATGAAGATTTAAAAGAAGAGAATATAGATATATATATAAAGTGATTCCAAATAAAATGGAATCATTTTTATATTAAATTATAATTTCACTTATTTTAAAATATATATAAATATAATAACTTTATAAAAGGGGATGTTATATTGTGAATGGTATTACCAAATATATTTTAACTGTACTATCTGTGTTCGCATGCCTATCCTCAATATATATTTTATTTTTACTTTTAAGATATATAGTAGATAAAAAGCATAGTAAAAAAAGAAAGAGCATGCTTAATCGGAAGTATGGCATGAATAAAAAGATTTTTAAAAATATAAGCAAGATGGAGCATTCATTAAAACAAAATGAAACAGTTGTATATAAGGAAACAGGTATTAATACAAAGTTAAAAGGAGAAGAAATATTAAAATATAATAATGGAGATATATATATAGGTGAATTCTTAGAAAGTAAGAAAAATGGGTTTGGTATATGTATTTTTTCAAATAAAGAGAAGTATGAAGGGCTCTGGAGAAATGACAAAATGGATGGGGTAGGAAAGTATACTTTTAGTGATGGTTCTTACTATATGGGAGATTTTAAAAGTGGTTTAATAGATGGTGTTGGTGTATATACATACACAAATAAAGATATTTATAAGGGTGAGTATGCAAATAATCATAAAAATGGAAAAGGGGCATTATACTATAGGGATGGAAGTAAGTATGTAGGAATGTTTAAGGATGATCAAAAGTCAGGTAAAGGAAAGTTTTTGAATTCTAGTGGAGATTTGTATGATGGAGAATTTGAAGGTGATAAATTTAATGGTAAGGGAACCTATAAATATAATGATGGAAGGGTTTATATTGGAGAGTTTAAGAACAATGTATATCATGGATATGGATGTTATACTGATATAGATGGAAATATATATGAAGGTAATTATAAATACGGATTAAAAAAAGGTAATGGTAAGCTTAAGTATAGAAATGGTGAATCCTATTATGGAGAATTTAAGGATGATTTATTTAATGGTATAGGAAAGTATACCTATAAAGATGGTAGTATATATGAAGGCGATTTTAAAAATGGTAAAAAGAGTGGGATTGGAACCTATGAATGTGAGATATATAAATATATAGGTGAATGGGATAATGATGAAAAATATAAAATAGGAACGTATTATCTTTTAGATGGATCGTATATAGAAGTTATAATAGAGAATAATGTAATAAAAGAAGGTATTTATAAGTGTAAAGATAAAGATGATAAGTACATTTATAATATTTCTATAGAAAATGATAGTGATATTAAGTTAATAGAGAATATACATGATTATTTGTCAAAAGATTGTAATGATAAAATCACATTAAATGCTACAAGTTTATATAATTAAGTATAATGCAAAATTTGGAGTGATATTATGAAAAATAAAGATAATAATGGTGATTTTACTGTAAAACTAATTCCTTATATAAAAAATGATGAAATAAGAAGTAGTTCATCATTTTTAAATTATGGAATAAATATGATACAAGCAAAAAACTTTTGGCAACAATCATCTATGGGTGAAGGTGTAAATATAGCAATAATAGATTCTGGATGTGACATATACCATGAAGATTTAAAAGAGTGTATAGTTGGTGTGAGAAACTTTACTGATGAAGATAATAAAAATCCAAATATTGTAACTGATAGAGTAGGTCATGGAACTCATGTTACAGGAATAATTGCAGCACAAGGCAAACATAATATCGTAGGAGTAGCACCGAAATCAAATATATATATTCTTAAATCCATTAATAGAAGTGGAAGTGGTAAACTGAGCTGGGTTATTAATGCAATATATTATGCTATAGAAAAAAAAGTAGATATTATATCTATGTCATTAGGTATGTCAGAAAATAGTGAGAAGCTACAAAGAGCAGTTAAAGAAGCTTCTAGCAAGAATATACTAGTGGTTTGTGCGGCAGGTAATGAAGGTGATGGAAATTCAGAAGAATTCCAATATTCCTATCCGGCATCTTATGTAGAAGTTGTATCTGTAGGTGCAGTTGATAAAAAGGGAAATCCTGCTTATTTTAGCAATGCAAACCTTGTTATAGATTTGGTAGCACCAGGAGTTGAAATAGTATCAACTTATCCTAATAACACTTATGCTAGTCTCAGTGGAACTAGTATGGCAGCACCATACGTAAGTGGAAGTTTAGCTTTATTAAAAAATTGGTCTAGACAAGAATTCCAAAGAGACTTAACTGAGCAAGAATTATACGCACAATTAATTAAACACACAAGAACATTAGATTATTCAAGAACAGTACAGGGAAATGGATTAATTTATTTAAAAGAAGAAAAAATAACAAAAAAAATAAAATATTAAAATATCAAGAGTGCATATTATAGTTGATTTTTAAACTATAATATGCACTTAATTTATGTATGGATATTATTAAGATTTGACTAAAACCAAAATTTTAGATAATATATAATAAGATGTTACAATAAAGTTACAAAAAATGATAAATTTATATAAAAAAGGAAGAATTACTTAGCATACAAAATAGATTAAAATGGAGTGATATTATGATTAAGTTTACATGTGTAGATAAAACATATCCTGACGGTAATAAAACCTTAAAAAATATAAACTTAAAAATTGACAAGGGTGAGTTTGTATTTTTAGTAGGTAGGTCAGGTGCAGGAAAATCTACTTTATTAAAATTAATAACAAGAGAAGAAAAAACCTCAAAAGGTAGTGTATCAGTATTAGGTAGTGATATAACAAATATAAAGGTTAATAAAATACATAAGTATAGAAGAAATATAGGGATTATATTTCAAGACTTTAAGTTATTAAAGGATAAAACTGTATATGAAAATGTAGAACTTGCAATGAGGGTTGTAGGTGCTGCTCCTAATGAAATAAAACCAAGGGTAATGGAAGTACTACAAAAAGTAGGTATATATCATAAGTGTAATAAATATCCAGATGAGTTATCTGGTGGAGAATGTCAAAGAGTTGGAATAGCAAGAGCAATTGTTAATAAGCCTTCTATAATAATAGCAGATGAATGTACAGGAAACCTAGATATAGAAAATTCTAGAAAAATAGTAGATTTATTAGAAAATATAAATGAAGAAGGTGTAACTATAGTAATGGCAACTCATGATATAGAAATACTAAAGCAATATAAAAAAAGAATTATAGCAATAGATGCAGGAAAAATAATAGAAGATACAAAAAAAGACGTAAAGAGGGATTGTTATGAAGATATTATCTAATTTTATTTATAATCTAAAACAAGGTTTGAATGGTCTAGTTAAAAATAAAACTATGAGTCTTATCTCAGTAATATCTGTTTCATCAGCGTTAATTATCTTAGGTATAATCATAACAATAGTTTTAAATATAAATCAGTTTATAGAAGTAACAAAAGACCAAGTAAATGAAGTTAAAGTTTCTGTAGTTGATAATTTAGATGAAAGTCAAAGTAAAGAAGTTAAAGAAATCTTAGAGAAAATAGAAGGTGTAAAAACTGTTACATACAAGTCAAAAGAAGATTCTTTCAATTCTATGAAAGAAGATTGGGGCGATGATGGATATCTGTTAGAAGGAATAAAAAATCCTTTAGATGATACATATACAGTTACATTAAAAGATTCAGATAATATAGATACTGTAGCTAAAGAAATAGAAACAGTTGTAAACGTAAAAGAGGTAAAATATCATCAAGATATAATTAAAAATTTCTTAAACTTATCTAATACTGTAAAGAAATTTGGAGGGATATTAATAATAGCATTATTATTAATATGTTTAATAATAATATCTAATACAATAAAAAGTAGAGTTTACAGCAAAAAGGAAGAAATTGAAATAATAAAATATGTAGGAGCAAGTAACGGCTTTGTTGTAAGTCCATTTATAGTAGAAGGATTTATAATAGGTTTACTTGGATCAGTTTTATCTGTAGCAGTATGTACTAGTATGTACGGATATATGGTTGAAAAAATTAGTGGAGCATTAAGTAATATGATGGGAAATATGGTTGTACCATTAAATAGTATATCTATTTCACTTATATTAATATTATTTGCTACAGGTATAGCTATAGGTGTTTTAGGAAGTATAGTATCAGTTAGAAAACATTTAAAAGTGTAGAAGAAATGGGGGAAGATTGAGTGAAAAAAGTAGTGTCATTAATAGCGGTAGGATCTATATTAGTTAATGCATCATTAATTAATTCATCTACTGTATATGCAGAAGAAACTAAGTCTAGCTTAAATAATAAGTTAAGTAAGAATAAAGAAGAACAAGTTGAATTAGATGATAAAATTAAAAATTTAGATTCTCAAATAAAAGAAATAGAAGAGAATATAAAATCAACTGAAGAAAAAATATCAAGTCTTAACGATGAAACTGAAGAAGCTAAAAAAGAAATACAAGATTTAGAAAATAAAATAAAGGATAATGAAGATGCGTTAGGTGAAAGACTAAAAGTAATAAATAACAACTATTCTATGGCTTATATAAAAGTAATTTTAAGCAGTAATTCATTATCGGATTTCTTTAACAATATATATATGGTTAAAGAAGTTATACAACAAGATAGAGACTTATTAAAAGAATTAGATGAAAATAAATCTCTTGTTGAAGAAAAGAAAAAGTCACTAGAAGATAAAGTTAAAGAACAAGAGCTTTTAAAATCCTCTCTTGAATCAGATAATAATAAATTAGAATCAGATAAAGCTGAAGTTGAGGAGTTAAAAAATCAATTAGCTAAAGAAGAGGAAGAATTAGAAAATCAAATTGCTAAAATAATAGCTGAGGAAGAAGCTGCAGCAGCTAAAGCTCAGGCTGAAGCGGAAGCACAAAAACAACAAAGCTCATCTTCAAATACATCGTCAGGATCATCGTCAAATGCAGTTGTTACAAGTGGATCGTGGCCAGTTCCGGGATATAGTAGAATAAGTTCTCCATATGGATATAGAATTCATCCTGTTACAGGAGCATCATCAATTCATACAGGGATAGATATACCAGCGCCAACTGGAACACCTGTAACTGCTTATGATTCGGGAACTGTAATTTACTCAGGCGTTCAAGGAACATACGGAAACACAGTTATGATAAGGCATAATGATGGAAAAGTAACTTTATATGCTCATAATAGTGCATTAAATGTTTCTGTAGGACAAACTGTTCAAAAAGGACAAGTTGTAGCTAAAATAGGTTCAACAGGTAGGTCTACAGGACCACATTTACATTTTGAAATAAGGGTAAATGGTAGACATACAAATCCTATGAATTACTTATAAAAGTTACATATTGATTATCCTTTATTATAAATATAAAATGTATATATATTTATTAAAATCTAAGGAGAGAATATATGGAAGAATATGTAGTTGTTGACTTAGAAACTACAGGATTAGATCCTTATAAAGGTTGTGAGATTATTGAAATAGGTATAACAGAAATAATTAATAACGAAATCGTTAGAAACTATTCCAGGTTTGTTAAGCCTAAAAAAGAAATACCAAATTTTATAACAGAGATAACTAATATAAGTAATGAAATGGTAGAAAATGAAGAATGTATAGAATATGTATTACCGAGATTTAGAAAATATATTGGCGATAGAACAATAATAGCTCATAATGCCAAGTTTGATTTAAAGTTTTTAAATTACTATTTAAAACAATTAAATCTAGATCCAATAGAAAATCATATATGTACATTAGAATTATTAAAGAATAACAAATCATATAAGGGTAAAAATAAAAAGTTAGAGACTGCTTGTGAATACTATAATATAGAAAATAAAAATGCTCATAGAGCCTATAGTGATACACTTGCAACAGCTAAATTATTTTTAAAAATAAAAGACGAAGTATAAATAAGCGTGAATTCACGCTTATTTTTTTTATTTTAGCATTTTATACAAATAATAAATCATACTATATAACAATAAACTAATATTTCCTAGGGGGAATGAGTATGGGATTTATGAATATTAGTATCTTTATTAATAGAATAGAGTTTGGAATATATAAAATGATAAATGATAAGACAAAGCCTATCTTAGAGGATGAAATTATAATACCAAAGTCTTTTAGTATAGGGGAAAGATTAAGTTATATAAGGAAGATTATTAATGTATTAATTAAAGAGTATAGTGTAAGGAAAGCTTATATGTATATAGAAGAAGATATTGGTATTGAAATAATAGAAGCCGTTAAAGTAGAAGGAATACTAGAAGAATTGTTTTCAAGTTGTGGGGTAGAGATATGCAAATAAATACAAATATAAATTTGAAAATACTTGAAAAAATAAACTCAGAAGGTGTAAACTCAGCTTTATATATAGTTGAAGATACTCAACTAGGTTCAAGATTTATATTAAAGCAAATTGATAAAAAAAATTTAAAAGAATTTGGAAGATATTTTGATGAATCTAAAAAAATATATAAGTTAAGACATCCAAACATAATTACTATAAACCATGCATCATATGATGATGATTACATCTATATAGTAATGCCATACTTTAGGAATGGTTCATTATATAATTTGATGCAAAATGAGAATTTAACTATAAGAGAAATAATTAAATATGCACTAGATTTCCTACAAGCCGTGTACTATATTCATAACAATAACATGGTACATTGTGATATAAAGCCAAATAATATACTTATAAGTGACGAAAATAGAGCTGTATTAACTGATTTTGGATCATCGCTTTATTTAGATATAGAAGGTAATGCAAAATTAAAAAATGTATATTATAAACATATCGCTCCAGAACAATGTATTAGCTCTACTATAAATAAGAAGATTGATATATATCAAATAGGAACAACCTTGTATAGAATGTGTAATGGTAATGAAGAATATAATAAGCAAGTTAAAAGATATAAGGATTTAAATAGTTTAAAGATAGCATGTGCAAATGGAAAATTTCCAGTAAGAAAAAAATATCTTCCTCATGTTCCAAAGTCTATGATATTAATTATAGAGAAGTGTTTAAAAGTTAATAAAGATGAAAGATATGATAATGTATTAGAAATAATGAATGATTTATCTAAGATAGAAGAAAATTTAGATTGGAGATACAAAAAAATAGATAAAGATCAATATTTATGGAGTGTTAATGGAAAGTATATATCTTTATATAGAGATTTAGGATATTGGAATATTAAGCATAATTTATATGATGAGAATGAAAATCTTAACTTTATAGATACTAAAGCACATGGATATAGATTAATACGTAAAATTATTAATATGAAAAAAAAATAACCCTACTTTAATCCGATCAAGTAGGGTTATAAAAGGGGTAAAATATATTATAAAAAGGGGTTTATTAGGGAATATATTTTATTTGGGGAGTAAAATAATCGGTTATTAGGGGAATAACCTTGAATTAATAATAACAAATTTCGACAAAAAGCGCAATAGTTTTGTCGAAAAAAATTATTTTTTTTTACTTATTAAAATAAAAAATATATGAGTTAAATGGAAATATTTATTAATATTAAATAAAAAATTACTATTTGGATAAACTAATAAAAAATAATAGGAGGAACATATGCTTAAAAAGACTTTAATTTGTTTATTAATAATTTTTACTACAATTAGTTTATCCAATGTTTCTATTTCTATGAATGAAGATAATAATAAAATTACTGAATATAATAATGTATTTATAAATAATTTAAATAATGAGAATATAGAAGTAATGGTAAAAGATGTGTCTATGTTTACCGCCCGAATAGATATAGGAGATATATATGATTTTTATGCTATAGTTACTATGAGTGTAGAGAATAAAGGACTTTATGATATTGAATTATGTACTATAGATATTTATCCTTATCAAGGTAATAGAGAAACTAAGTACTTTGTAAAAACATCAGATGATGATGTAAAAGGATTCATAGGAACTGTTAATAAGGGTGAAATTAAAGATATAAAGGTTGGGGTTGCTTTGTATAATAAAAGTGAAAATATAAAATTAAATTTAGTGACAACAGATGAAATACTTAAATAAAAAAACTGTTCTATATAAAATAGAACAGTTTTTTTATTACTCAGGTTGTGGAGCGTCTACAGGACAAACACTGTTACAAGCACCACATTCTATACATACGTCAGCATCTATAACGTATTTATCATCTCCAGCTGATATACAGCTCATTGGACATTCAGCTTCACAAGCACCACAGCTTATACAAGCATCGTTTATTTGATATGCCATAATATTTACCTCCTAACACTAACTTCATTTACATTATACCCTAAAATTTCAAAAATTCCACAAAAAAATTAAAAAAATATTAATAAAAAATTATTTTTTTGTATTCTTATAGAATTTTATGTAATATGAATCTTACAATTTTGTTCTTTGATTTATTATTATAGGGAGGTTATAATAAATTTATAGATAAGGAGGTAAAGATGGACTATTATAATGAAAATACAAATAAAATAAGAAGAAGAAAAATAAGTTCAAATGACTATTTATCAAAAAAGGCAGAAAGTAATAAATCTATAGAAAGCAAAGTAAATATTAATAATATAAAGAGAGAAGAAAATAGAAATAGTTATAAATCACATAGAAAAGGTAATTTAAAAAAACGCAAAACTAGTAAAAATAAAAAATTATTAAAAGGAGTATCAATACTATTTTTAATTATGTTAATTATTACTTCATCTATAGGAATGATGTTTACTATTTCAGCATTAAAGGATTCACCAAAGGTTACAAGGGATCTTATAGAAGATAACTATATAAGTAGCCAAGTTGTTAGTGTTGATAAAATACCAAACAATTTAAAGAATGCATTAGTGTCTATTGAGGATGAAAGATTTTATGAGCATAATGGAGTTGATTATAAATCTCTTTTAAGATCAGTTATACATAATGTATTCTCAGATAGTACTCAAGGTGGAAGTACCATAGAAATGCAAATTTCTAAAAATTTATTGACAAATGATGATAAAAGTATAAAAAGAAAAATTACAGATATGTATAATGCATTACAAATGGATAAGATAATGTCAAAAGAAGAAATTTTAGGAACTTATTTAAATAATGTTTATTTTGGAAAATCATCATATGGAGTTGCCAAAGCATCTCAAGTTTATTTTGGTAAAAATGTTGAGGACTTGACATTAGCTCAATGTGCTATGCTTGTAGGAATAACTAATAACCCAGCAAAGTATATAGATCATGGTCAAGCAAAAAAAAGACAAGAAACAATATTGTACAAAATGCATGAATTAAGGTATATTACAGATGAGGAATATAAAAATGCTGTAAAAGAGAATGTTCCTTTTAAATCAGAAATAGAATAAAGAGGTGTAGTATGAGCGAATATAAACTTAGCTTTGATGAAAAAGAATATTTATTAAATGAAAATAATTGCAGTGGTTTAATAAATGATGAAGACAAGCCAGTTAAAGGTATAAATATAGAGAATATATTAGATATTTTAAATGATAATGAAGATGCTGATTTTGATGTGGAATATTATCAAGAAGCTTGTCCAGAATGTTTAGCAGGTGTAAAAGAAAAAGAAAAATTCTTCCCATTTTTAGAATATCATTTTTATATATTTACAAAGAATCAAGAATATATAATAAATGATGTTTGCAAAGAGTATGAAGGTCTATCTTTTAATAAACTATCTAAATCAAATAAGGTAGATGATAGTTATATAGTAAGTATAATAATATGTAAAAATTGTGGAGATTATATAATCCAAATAGAAAATTGTATAGTATAATAATGAAATATCCTATAAAAGTATAAAGGTATACTTTTATATGATATTTTTATATTAAAATATCATAAATATAATTGTAACGTTTTAAACTATAATATCATAGCTTATGTAATCTCTATACTTAATAATAAGTTTATTTTTAGGGGGAATTAATAAGATGAAGCAATTGATGACAGGGAATGAAGCTATAGCAAGAGGAGCTTATGAAGCTGGTGTTAAGTTTGCTGCAGGATATCCAGGTACTCCTAGTACAGAAATACTAGAAAATATAGCTAAATATAAGGATAGTATTAAAGCTGAGTGGTCTGTAAATGAAAAGGTAGCTGTAGAGTCTGTTATAGGTGCATCAATAGCAGGAGCTAGAAGCATAGCTACTATGAAGCAAGTTGGTTTAAATGTAGCAGCGGATCCACTATTTACTTATTCATATATTGGTGTAAATGGAGGAACTGTTATAGTTAGTGCAGATGAACCAGGAATGCACTCATCTCAAAATGAACAAGATAATAGAAATTATGCCATATTTTCAAAAATACCATTGCTAGAACCATCAACAAGTCAAGAAGCAAAAGATATGGTAAAAATAGCATTTGATATAAGTGAAAGATTTGATACCCCTGTTTTAATTAGAGTAACCACAAGGGTATGTCACTCTAAAGGTATTGTAGAATGTTTAGATAGAAATGAAGTTGAAATTAAACCGTATAGAAAAAATGTAGCAAAAAACCTTACTGTTCCTATATATGGTAGAGTGAAAAGAATAGAGGTTGAAAAAAGGATACAAATACTAAAAGAATTTTCTAATTCTACTAACTTAAATTATTATGAGATTAATAGTAACAAAATTGGAATTGTAGCATCGGGAATGTGTGTAAATTTTGCAAAAGAAGTGTTTTTTGAAAATGCATCATATATGAAGTTAGGGTTTACAAATCCGCTTCCAATAAATAAGATAAAAGAATTTGCATCAAAGGTAGAAAAGATTTATGTAATAGAAGAAAATGATTCAATAATAGAGGAACAATTAAAAGCAAATAATATAAATTGTATAGGAAAAGAAATAATTCCAGCCTACGGTGAATTGACTCCGGAAGTAATAAGAAAATCTATATTAAAAGAAGAAAAAGAAACTATAAAATGCAATGAAAATTTAGCAACCTCTAGACCTGCAGGATTTTGTGCAGGATGTCCACATAGAGGATTTTTTTATGAATTAGGAAAAAGAAATAACTTAGTAATAGCAGGAGATATTGGATGTTACTCTTTAGCATTTGCACAACCTTATAATGCTACAGATTTTATAATATGTATGGGAGCTAGTGTTAGCGCAGGTCATGGTGCTCAAACAATATTTAATATGAAACAATGTAATAAAACTAAGGTTGTAAATGTAATAGGAGATTCTACATTTTTTCATAGTGGCATAACTAGTTTATTAAATACTGTATACAATAAAGGAGATTCAATAACCGTTATATTAGATAATAGAATAACTGGAATGACAGGTTATCAACAAAATCCGGGAACAGGATATACTTTGCAAAATGATAAAACTAAAGAAATTGATATATATTTATTAGTAAAAGCCTGTGGAGTAGAAAATATAAAATTAATTAATCCCAATAAACTAGATGAGGTCAATGATGCCCTTGACTGGGCACTATCTAATGAAGATGGTCCATCAGTAATAATTACTAGATGGCCATGTGTTCTTAAACAACTATCATGTCAAGATATAAAAGAGTTTAATAACCCATTTAAGAGTAAGTTAAAAGTAAATATGGATTGCTGTATAGGATGTAAGATGTGTACGAACATAGGATGCCCGGCTATATCCTTTGATAAAAAAATAAAAAAAGCTTATATAGATAATCAACAATGTGTTGGTTGTGGAGTTTGCTCACAAGTGTGTCCTAAAAATGCCATACTTAAGGAGGAAGAATAAATGACAAAAAGTATTCTTTTAGCTGGAGTCGGGGGACAGGGAACTATACTAGTAAGTAATATTCTTACAATAGGGCTTATGGAATTTGGATACGATATAAAAACGAGTGAGATACATGGCATGAGTCAAAGAGGAGGTACAGTATCTACCCATATTAGATATGGGAATAAGATTTATTCGCCTGTAATAGAAAGAGGTGGGGCAGACTTGTTAGTATCATTTGAAAAGATGGAGGCAATTAGATACTTAAAATATCTTAATCCGAAAGGAAAGATAATCGTAAATAACTATAAAATAAGACCTCTTCCAGTATTGATAGGAAAAGTAAATTATCCTGAAGAAGATATTGATAAAGAACTTAATATATTACATGCAATTACTGTAGATGCTGAGAGTAAAGCAAATGAAATAGGTAATATAAAGGTTATGAATTTGATTTTACTAGGAGTTGTTGTAGAATTACTAAATTTAAATGATATAAATTGGGAAGATATAATAAGAAAAAATATCAAAGAAAATTTTATAGATATAAATATACGAGCATTCCATGAAGGTATAAAATTAATTAAGGAGAAATAGGAAAGATAAAATAATAAATGCAAAGATAAAGTAAACTTTATCTTTGCATTTATTATTTTAATGACATGAAAAAGTTTCACAACTTTCATTAGATGAATTTATTTTTACTAAATTAGCATTACATTTTTTTGATTTATTGTATTGGCATTTTATAGCTCTACATTCTATATTTAGAGTACCTACTATATTAGTAGCATTAAGAGAATTTTCCATTGAAGTTTTTGTTTTAGGTTCATATGATATACAACTAGTGTTAATAGTAGTAGTTGCATTTTTACCATCTATTATTATACCGCCAGCATAGCAATCTCCGCTATTATTATATCTACAATCTTCAGCTGCACATTTTAAATTTGACATAAATACCTCCTAAATAATAAATAAATTTATTTATTTATTATTTGAGTCTAAATAAATTTTATTCTTAATTTAGAATATATCTTTGGGATTAAAAAATTATATTAAAATTTAATAGAAACTATTCTAAATCTATTATATTATGAATAATTATAAATTATTTGAATTTAAAA
>UWOR01000023.1 GCA_900604495.1 Desulfovibrio sp. Marseille-P6017
GAAAAATATTCTAAAGATATAAAAAAGTTACTTAGTAACTATGATAAATATATATATATTATAAATGATTCAAACCTAACATCTGATGAATTAGTATTTAATGAAAATATAAGTGAAATTATATCCGATACTTCGACTACATTAATAAATGCACATTATATTAGAAATGATATAAAAATAAAAACATATGCGAATTTACTAGAATGTAAATATAATGTGAAAATAAATACAAGAATATCAATATTTAAAAAATTAAGGGAACAGGGGATAATAGAGGATTTTAGTATTATGTAAAAATAAATAAGAGAAAAGTACACTTTATATAAGAATTATAAAATCAAAATTATATAAATTAATAAAGAAAATATGACCTAAGAATAATAAATTATATGTAAAGTAGTAACTTTAGGACTTCTAATTAATAGAGATGATATATATTATAGTTTAATGATTATTTTATTAAAGGTTAATAAAACATTTATAGTAATTAATCTTTTTAGAAAGAAGTTAAAAATGGATTAAATCTTTAAGTATAAGAAGTTTATAGCTATACTTCTTATACTTAATTTAAAAAAGGGAGAATTAGTATGAAATACAACAAGAAATTTCTAGCTATAATACCAGCTAGAGCAGGAAGTAAAGGAATTAAAGATAAAAATATTATCAGTATAAATGGTAAACCATTAATAGCATACTCCATAGAAGCTGCTCTTAAATCTAAGTATATAGATAAAGTAGTAGTGACAACTGATGGACAGAAAATAGCTTCAGTATCAAAAAAATATGGAGCAGAAGTTCCATTTATTAGACCAAGTTACTTGGCATCCGATAAATCAAAAACAATAGATACAGTTATGCATTGCATAGATGAAGTTAAAAAATTAGGTGAAGAGTATGACTATATGGTTTTATTACAGCCAACACAACCAATGAGGGAAGCATTCCATATAGATGAAGCTATAGAACTTATATTAGAAAAAGATGAAGAAGCATTAGTTAGTATTTCAAAAGTAAAAGAACATCCAGTTTTAATGAGGACTATTGATGAAGATGGTTACTGTAAAAACTTATTAAATGTATCAAGTACAGTGAGAAGACAAGACTTCCCAGAGTTTTATAAAGTAAATGGTGCTATATATATAAATAAAATAAATGAAAATTTAAATTTAGAAACAAGTTTAAATGATAATAAATTAACCTATATAATGGATGAGAATTATGATGTAGATATAGATGAAATGCTTGATGTACATATAGCAGAAATTTTGCTAAAAAATAGATAGGAATGGTTGATTTTTTTAAAAAAATATTATATAATTAAAGCCTATGTACTTTTTTAGGCTTCTGGAATAGGAGAGAAAAATGAGTAAATTTACAACTATTGATATGATAGTATTAGTTGCATATTTAGGATTAGTACTATTTGCGGGAATGGCATTTTCTAAAAAAAATTTAAAAGGAAAAGAATATTTTAAAGGTGATGGGACGATACCATGGTGGGTAACATCAGTATCTATATTTGCAACATTATTAAGCCCTATATCTTTCTTATCAATTGCAGGAAATTCTTTTAATGGGACTTGGTTATTATGGTTTGCACAATTAGGAATATTTATAGCAGTTCCATTAACAATAAAATTTTTCCTACCTATATATAGTAGGTTAGGAATAGATACAGCATATCATTACTTAGAAGTTAGATACAATGATAAAGGTCTTAGAATATTAGGAGCTTTAATGTTTATAGTTTACCAAATAGGTAGAATGTCTATTATAATGTATTTACCTTCAATCGTATTATCAAGCCTTATAGGTATTAGTGTAAATGCTTTAATAATAGTAATGGGTATAATAGCAATAATTTACTCTTATAGTGGAGGATTAAAGTCTGTATTATGGACAGATTTTATACAAGGAGTAGTGTTAATATCAGGAGTAGTATTTACCCTAATATTCTTAGCATTTTCAATAGATGGTGGAATAGGTGAAGTATTTAAAACTTTACAAAATGGTAAATTTATATCAGAATCAGAAGTTTTATTTGATCCTAATATATTAAATAGTAGTGTATTTATAATTTTAGTTGGATCAGGCATAAATACTTTTTCTTCATATATATCGAGTCAAGATGTAGTTCAAAGATTTACAACAACAACAGATATTAAACAATTAAAGAAAATGACATATGGAAATGGAGTATTATCAATAGGAACAGCTACAGTACTATATTTAGTAGGTTCTGCATTATTTGTATTCTACAACCAAAATCCAGAGTTATTACAAAATGCACAACAAGATCAAATTTTTGGAACATATATAGTTAATCAACTACCAGTTGGATTATCAGGACTTGTATTAGCGGCTATTTATGCAGCAGCACAATCAACTTTATCAACAGGTCTCAACTCAGTTGCAACAAGCTGGACATTAGATATACGAAGTTCAATAAATAAAGATATGCCATTGGAAAAACAGACTAAAATTGCAAAATATATATCTCTTGGAGTAGGTATAGTTACAATAACTGTATCAATAGTTATGGCTAATAGTGAAATAAAATCAGCATATGAATGGTTTAACAGCTTTATGGGGTTAGTATTAGGGGTATTAGCAGGTATATTTGTACTAGGAGTATTTGTAAAAAACGCAACTAGTATAGGAGCTTATTCAGGATTCATAGCATCAGCATTTATTGTAATAAATTTAAAGTATAATCATCCAGAAGTTACATCATGGTGTTACTCTATAGTTACGATAGTAACATCTTGTGTAGTTGGATATATAGTAAGTTTAGTACATAATAAAATAAAACAAAATAATAATGAAAAAATAAATAAACTGTCTGTTTATGATTCAGATATAGCTTAGTATATAAAGGATATAAAAATATGAAAAAGCTTTATAAAATAATTGATTATATATTATCTATACCAAAAACTATATATTTTAATTTTAAGCAATTACCACTAAAAAAGCTATAAAATTACCTGTATCAGTATCACATAGAGTTTTCCTAGAAACAATTAAGGGTAAAGTTGTATTAGATGGTAATATTAAAACCGGAATGATAAAAATAGGATTTTCAACTCCCGGGATATTTGACTATAAAAACAAAGAACAGTTTGGAGCGTTAATGGAACTATTGTGTTTAAAGGATCAGCGTCAATAGGAAGTGGTAGTAAGATTTGTATAGATCGAAAAAAAGGAAAAATAATATTTAGTGATAATTTTGTAATAAATGCAAATAGCCAAATTTGGTCTAGAGAAAAAATTAAGTTTGGTAATAATAATTTAATATCTTGGGATAACATATTTATAGATACAGATAGACATAGTATATTAGATATAGACTCTGAAAGAAAAGTAAATAATGATAGAGAGATTATAATAGGAGATAATATTTGGATTGGATGTAGATGCACTATACTTAAAGGTTCTGAAATTGATAACAATACAGTAATAGCCGCGAATTCAGTTATAAATAGAAATTATGCAAAACAAGAGAATGTTATATTAGGAGGTAACCCTATATTAATTAAAAAGTATAATATTCGTTGGGTTATGTAAAAAAGTAATATTAAAAATAAATTAACAGTAATTTATATTAGGAGACATAAAAATGAGTAATATAGCAAAATCAACTATAGGACTTATGATAGCTACTATAATAGCTAAAGTGCTTGGGTTTGGAAGAGAATTAGTTTTAGCTTCAACATATGGTGCATCTATGTATAGTGATGCGTATATTACAGCTATGAATATACCGATAGTTATATTTGCTGTCATAGGAACCACATTAGGAACAGTTATTATACCAATGTATTTTGAAGTGAAAAATGATTTAGGGGATAGGAAAGCATTAAGTTTTACCAACAATGTATTTAACATAGTAATAGCTGTATGTATTTTTCTAGCTATACTAGGTTTTATATTTACAGAGCCATTAGTAAAAATATTTGCTATGGGATTTGAAGGGGAAACTCTTAATGTGGCAATTAATTTTACAAGAATAACTATAATAGGAATAGTATTTACAGGATTAAGTTATGTTATGACTGCTTATCTTCATATTAAGAATAACTTTACTATTCCAGGGCTTATAAGTGTACCTAAAAATATAATAATAATAACTGCTATAATACTTAGCGTTAAGTATAATCCATATATAATGATATGGGGAACATTAATTGGTATAGCAATAGAATTTATATTTCAATTGCCATTCGCAATAAAAAGTGGATATAAATATCAACTATATGTAAATATAAAAGATAAATATATAAAAAAGATGTCTTGGCTAATACTCCCTGTGTTAATAGGAGTTGCAGTTAATCAGATAAATACTATGGTAGATAGAACACTAGCATCTACGCTAGTAGAAGGAAGTATATCTGCACTTAACTATGCAAATAAATTAAATGGATTTGTAATGGCATTATTTATAACATCTGTTGCTGCTGTTATATATCCAATGTTATCAAAATTATCAAGTGAAAATGATAATGAAAAGTTTGTAAGTTCTATGGTACAAAGTATTAACAGTGTAATACTATTAGTTATACCTATATCAGTTGGTGCTATGGTTTTGGCTACTCCTATTGTAAAGTTATTATTTGAAAGAGGAGAATTTGATTCTAGAGCAACAAGTATGACATCTATAGCTCTTATAATGTATTCAATCGGTATGGTAGCATTTGGACTTAGAGATATATTAGGGAAAGTATTTTATGCATTGCAGGATACTAAAACACCTATGGTAAATGGTATGATTGCTATGGGGATGAATATAGTACTTAATATAATATTAGTTAATTATTTGCAATTAGCAGGATTAGCTCTTGCTACGAGTATATCGGCTATAGTATGTATATTTTTATTATTTGGAAGCCTTAAGAAGAAGATTGGATATTTCGGACAGGATAAGATAATAAAAACTACGGTTAAGTCTATTATATCATCAGCTATTATGGGGCTTATAACTTATTTTACATATAGTATGATAAGTAATATATTAGGTATAGGATTTTTAAATGAAGCTATATCATTAGCTGTATCTGTAGGGATTGGAGTTATTACATATGGAGTATTAGTTATAGTTTTAAAAGTTGATGAAGTTAATATCGTAACCAATATAATGAAGAATAAGTTAAATAAAGTTGCATGATATTGTTAAATATTATTGCATAGGAAGAGACTAATATGAAGTAAGTGTTAGTCTTTTTTCTATTTTACTCAAAGATAAAAACTGAATTAGAATAGAAATATCATATTAAGTATTTCATTTTATCTAAAATATATACCATTGAATTATATATAGTATATTTCATGAATAATAAAATAAATAGTATAGATAATTTAGAACTTTAATACAATTACTTTAAATTAAAATATTTATAAGGGATTATTTAAAAAAAATAGTTTACTTGATATATAGTTTTAATTATAACAATAGATTAATTCACATATAAGGTATTTATAAATTAAAAACATAAAATACATGTATTAAATTTATTATTCTTGTTAAAGATTAAAATATAATTCTTAATTTTATTTTTATTTATCAATTCTTTTTTTAGCAACGGAAAGAGTCGTTGGTGATATGAGCAAAGCGAATTTTATATAAATTTTTATTGTAAAGTTAAGACTAACAGGAGCGGAATGTTAGCCTTTCTTTATGCCTTTTTTCTAAATCATATAAAAAATAAAATCAATTAAAAGAAAATACAAAAAACAAGTAAAAAATTACTCATAGCTACAAGATATGACAAAATTTGCTTTATTAATAAAGTAAAATAGAAAAGTATTAAGTTTAGCTAAGGAGAATACATGAAAAGTAGTTATAAGTTTAATTTAAATAAAAAAGAAAATAATGGGATATTAGTACCTTTAGAAGAAGATTTTAATATACTATTTGAAATAAAAAGAGTGTTTTATACATATAAGGTACCAAATAATGAATCTAGAGGTAATCATGCATATTTTAAAACAAAACAAGTTTTAATATGTGTTAGTGGAAGTGTTGAAGTAAGGTGCTTTGATGGAATTAAAGAATCTGTATATAAGCTAGATAATCCATCACAAGGAATATACATAGATCCTAAAGTATGGAGGACTACATATAATCACTCTGACGATTGTGTTGTACTTATAATATCATCTAATAGTTATGATGAAAGTGACTATATAAGAGATTATAAAAAGTTTTTGGAGGAAGTAAAATGTATATAGCTTTTTATATATCATCACATGGATTTGGTCATATGACTAGATGCTTATCAATAATAGAAAATATATTAAGTGTCACAGATTATAAAATATACATAGCATGTGATAAACCTCAAAATGGTTTTGCAAGAAGTTATCTAGAAAAGTATAAAGAAAGAATAATATACAGAGATATAAAAACTGATGTAGGGTTGGTAAATAAAAACGATAGTCTTGAAGTAGATAAAGATAAATTAGAAGAAGAACTAATGAATTTCATAAAAACGTGGGATGAAGTTGTATTAGATGAAATTAAGACATTAAAGAATTTAAAAGTAAAGTCAATAATAACAGATATAAGCCCAATAGGATGTTTAGTAGGAAAAATATTAGAATTAGAAACAATATTAATAAGTAATTTTACATGGGTAGAACAATATGAATATTTAAATATAGATAAAAATATCATCTCATTTTTTAGAGGTGCTTATTCCTATGTAAATAAATTAATAAAATACGATTTATGTTTACCAATAGATAGTGTAGTTTGTAAGGACATAGAAGACGTAGGATTTATATGTAGGAAGATTAATAAATCTAAAGTTGCAGATATACAGTCAAAATATGGTGAGAGTATATTTATAACTTGTGGTAAATCAGCAAATTTAAAGAGTATAAATATAGAAAACTTTAATGGAACTATTTTCACCACTTCAGGTATAGATATAAATAATACTGAAGGAGCAGATATTATAAGACTACCACTTGATGTAAAAGATACGCAAAACTATATAGCTGCAAGTAGTTTAGTAATAACTAAGGCTGGATGGGGAACTATAGGTGAATGTCTTATAGGTCATACTCCTATGGTGCTTATAGAAAGAGATAGTGCTAGAGAAGATAGCTTTAGTATAGATAATATAAAGAAAAGAAAACTTGGAATATCTATGAAAGAAGATACATTAGGGACTATAGATATTTTAAAAATAAAAGAGCAGTTAAGGAATAATATAGATTATAAAAAGCTTGGCGAGTATACAAATGATATAGATAAAGTAGTCCATTTAATAATAAATAATAAATAGACTACTTAAATTGAGGGAGTAAAAATGAGTAAAATATTAAAATTGAATCCGTACTATAGTGAGAAGATATGGGGTTATGAAAATTGGAGTTTATCTACCCATAAAAATGGACATTGTACTATAGAAAATAGTGAAGAAACTTTATTAGAAAGAGTAGAAAGTGAGCTACCAATACTTATAAAGGTAATTAAGGCAAATGATACTTTATCAGTACAAGTACATCCAGATGATGAATTTTCACAAAAACATGAAAATGATAATGGTAAGACTGAGTGCTGGTATGTGTTAGAAGCAAAGGAAGATGCATCTTTAATATGCGGTATAAAAGAAGGTCATAATAAAGAGAGTTTCTATAAAGTTATAGAAGATGGTAATATAGAAGATAACTTAGAAAGAATAAGTGTAAAAGTTGGAGATATGATATATATACCAGTTGGAACAGTACATGCTATAGAGGGCGGATTTAAGTTAGTTGAAGTTCAACAAAGTAGTGATGTTACTTATAGAATGTATGACTGGGGAAGAGGTAGAGAATTACATATTGAAAAGTCTCTAGAAGTAATTGATTATGAAGGTAAGAATAAGGGTGGAAAGATAGAAAACTTTAGTAAGTTAGAAACTCCTTATTTTACAGTTGAAAAAATATGTGTAGATAAAAATTATAAGGATAGTGTTAATCATGATTTTCATTCATATACAGTTATAGGTGGTAATGGAAGTATTGTGAGTGATGATCAAGTTATAGAATTAGTAAAAGAAGACACTGTGTATATACCAAAAGGTGTTGATTACACTATAAATGGAGATATAGAACTACTAAAAAGTTATGTATAAATTTAGATGATATTTGATTAATTTTTTTATATATTTTTTATTAAAAGATAAGGCTAACATAAGTAAAATGTTAGTCTTTCTTTATGCAAAAAATCACTCACCAAGATAAATCCTACTACTAAGAACAGGACCAAATCTATAAAGCTCAGCTTTATAAACCTCATGAATCTCACTAAAAACAAACTCATCTTCACAAACAAAAACAACAAAATAATCCAAATCATCAACATCACGATGGCCTGAAAAACTAAAATAAAAATCAGCAAAATTACTCTTAACAAGTTTAAATAAATAAGGATGAGTAGAACTAGAAACAACCTTAACATCAATTCCAATAACAAGATCCTTATCTCCAAAATAAACATAATCTAAAACACACTTACCACCAACTCTATGCTTAAGAGTTAACTTATCAGGAGTAACATCTATACCGTACTTATTAGAAATTTCTTCACAAATTTTAACCAAACCATAATACTCCAAATCTCTAGATTTAGCCTTATTCATAGCTTTATTATCACTATTGCTATCAACATGAACAGGATTAATCCCAAATAAATCAGCAATACTATAATAATCCAATTCTAAAGCATTACAAATTTTAAATAGAGTAGAAGAACTAGGATGCTCCCTTTCACCATTTTCTATTTTAGAAATCTCCGTATGACTAATACCCGCAATACTAGACAAACCTCTAAGAGATAACTTCTTACTTAATCTATTCTCTTTTAAAAACTCCCCTGGATGAGTGTATTTATCATCTAACTTCATAATTTAGCCCCTTTGTATACAATTCTTAATAAAAGTATAGCACATAAAAGTATGAAAAATATAATTTAATATCAAAAACTATCAAAATTAAAAGGATAATAAGAAATTGAACTAATGTTCTTGTTTACATGTAATTTATTTAAAATTACAGTTGACACTAGAAATGAAAACGTATACATTTATATTAAGCAATGGGAATTTAAATTAAAAAATTATGTAATTAAGAGGGGGATTATGTAATGTCATATTATTGTATCAGTGGGAATGTACTAAAGTTTGATGTATCAGACACAAAAAAGTTAGGGTTTCATCATTTAATAATAAGAGCAGAGAATATAGAAAGGTTAAAAGGAGAGTTACCAAGAGGTTATTTTAAGATTACAAGTAGAGTGGTAGCAGAAGCATTAAATTTAAGTAATAGTACAGTACATAGACTAACAAAAGAATTTGAATCATTAAATATAATTAAATGTGTTAAAAAAAGCAAAAGTATTACAGAGGCATCAATATATGAGTACATTTTTGACTATTGCAATGAAACGGTATCTGAAACGGTTAGTGAACCGGTAGATAATGGAATACAACTAAGTGATTTCAATGAATTAAGACCTAATGATAAAAGTCAAAATGAACAAGTAGATGAAACAGTTACTGATACATTAAAAAAAGAAGTTTTAAAAAGAAAAGATATATATAGGCTTGTTATTAATAGATTAAATGAAAGAGCTAATAAGAATTTTAAACCAACATCACAAAAAACTCAATCACACATCAATGCAAGACTCTTGGAAAAATTCACTGTAGAAGATTTTTATAAAGTTATAGATACAAAATGTGCTCAATGGAAAGATAGTAGTATGGATATATTTTTAAGACCTCGTACTTTATTTGGTACAAAGTTTGAAGATTATTTAAATGAGCACAAATCACCAACCCCTGAAGTTGATAGTAATAGTCCTTGGAATCCATCGTTTAATTATGATTAGGATAGTAGGGAGAAAATATTATGTCTAGTTTATTAGTTTCAGTTCAAACTGAGCAGTCTTTTTTAGGATGTATATTATTAGATAATAGTTTTGATTATAAATTAGAAGAAGTAAGTGAAGATTATTTTTCTAATGAATATACAAGAGCAATATTTAAGTCTATGATAGAGCTTAAATCTGATGGGCTTAGTATAGATTTAGTAAATGTAGCAGAAAAGCTTAAGATGAAGAAAGTAAATTTAGAGTTATCTTATTTAGTAGATTTAACTTCTATTTGTAAAACTTATAGTATAGATTCATATGTACATACTTTAAAAGAAAAGTATGTAAGAAGAACTTGGGCTGAGAAGTTTCAAGTAACTTTAAATAAAATTATGTCAGATGAAGATTTAGATTCAACGATTTTTAAGTTTGAAAATGAAACTAAGAATGTGTTTTATGAAGATACATATAAGGATGATATATCTTCTATAAGTCAATCAATAATGGATTTATTAGAAGGTGGAAATATATCTAATATAAAGTTTGGTATTAAGTTTTTAGATGAGGTGATAGGTGGAATATATAAAGGAGAGTTAACTACTATAGCTGCAAAGTCTAGTGTAAGAAAAACTTCTTTAGCACTTCAAATAATGCTTAATGTTTTAAAACAAGGTAAGAAAGTTTTGTTTATTACCCGAGAAATGTCAAAAGAACAAATACTTATGAGAAATTTAACTAAAAAGACAGGAATAAATACTAATAAAATGAAATCAGGCAATATTGGTGCCGAGGAATGGAAGTTAATAGTCGAAGTCCTATCACATATGAATAAAGATAATTTAATCTTTATCAACGATAAAATCCACACCGTAGCACAAATCAGAAAACGTATAAGACAAATCAAACCAGATTTACTAATAGTAGATTATGTTCAATTAATGACTCCAAGTAATAACTTATCAAATAGAGAAAGAGAAGTAGCTGGAATATCTAGAGATTTAAAAAATATTACATTAGATTTTAATATGAGTGTAATTCAACTTAGTCAGTTAAATGATGAGATGAAAGATTTTAGACCAATGGGAGAGAGACCTATGAGAGAGTCAAAGGCTTTGTTTCATGATAGTAATAATGTGCTTTATATTCATGAGCCAAGTGAAGGTGATTTAGAAGAGGCTGCTAGAAAATTGGGAAGAAGTAAGGATAGTATATTAAATGCTAAGCAAAATGGAATAAAGTTAGTAGAAGTTATAGTTGCAAAGTGTAGGGACGGCGAGAAGAAGTTTAAGTATTTTGCTTATAATGGATCTAGACTTTATTTTGAGGAGTTAAAGGAGAATATGGGAGGATATGTATGTTAGATAAGTTGAAGTTGGAGGATATACCAGAGCAGTTTAGAGATTTGGCAGAGGTTATAGGTCTTGATGCTTATAGGAAGTTGATTAGATATGCTGGTGGTATGAGTATTTATATTCCTGTTGAGTATCGTGTTACTAGAAATGTTAGGGATAGGATACTTAGGGAAACTTTTAGTGGAGATTATAAGTCTTTTTCTAAGGCTTATAGAATTAGTGAGGGTCATTTGAGAAGAATTATAAATAGTAGATAAATATTTGAGGGGGATTATTATGAAGAAGATTTTAAAGGGAAGATCTAAGGAAGTTAAGATTACAGCTCCTATTGGTAGTGCTGAGTATGGTAGGCTTGTTAAGGAGTTATATAGTGATGTTGTGAGTGAGACTAAGGTTTTGGATGATGATTTGTATGAGAGTATTTGTAGGTATGATGAGATTGTGGCGGATATTTCTAGGTTGAAGTTGGAGAAGGATAAGATTGAGCATACATTGATGGGTGTTATGAAGGAAAGTGAGACTGCTTTTGTTAAGGAGAGGAAGGTTACTTGGAAGAAGAGTTCTAGGAGTAGTTTTGATTCTAAGAGGCTTAGGGAGGAAGATCCTGAGCTTTATGAGAGGTATTGTCGTGTTGTTAGTAGTAGGTTGTTTAAGATTAAGTGATTTAAAATTTAAACTATATAGAATTCAATGTTCTTATAATAAAAAACGAGTGATAAATTTCACTCGTTATTTTTTATAAGTATGTATAGATAGTTAGTAATATTAAGTTTATTAATAATAAGCTTAAGTTAAATTTTAAATGAATGGATATACATATATCTAAAATTTCTACTATGGTTAAGTCATTTCTATTAAATTTATTGGATTTTATAATTATCTTAAATATGAGGTAGGTTATGATTCCAATAATGAATAAAGTATATAAGAATATAGTAACTAGCCCAGTGAAGTATATAAATACGTTTATAATAGCAAAGAATATTCTGCAAGATATAAATAAAAGTATGATTGTTAGTAGAGTCATACATAGTATACTAAGTAGTTTGATTTTTATATCATTCTTATTTTTCATAATAATCTCCTTATAGGTTTCTATATAAATATTATTTAGTGTATAAATTTATAACTAATTTTTTAACATATTAATTAAAATAAATAATGATATATTACAAAAAATGACAATTTTCTCCTTGCTGATAAAGTATAATAAAAAAGATTTTTAACTTATTATGGGAGTTTATTAATAAAAGGAGAGTAAATATGTCAGTATTAGTAACAGGAGGAGCTGGATATATAGGGAGTCATACAGTAATTCAGCTTTTAGAAAGTAATAAAGATGTAATAATAGTTGATAATTTTTCAAATAGTAATCCTATAGTTCTAGATAGAATAAAACAAATAACAAATAAAGATTTTAAATTTTATGAAATAGACACAACTAATCAAGAAAATCTAGAAGTAGTATTCAAAGAAAATGATATAGATTCTGTGATACATTTTGCAGCATATAAAGCAGTAGGAGAATCCGTTGCAAAACCATTAGAATACTATACTAATAATATAATAAATACATTAAGCGTATTAAATTTAATGAAAAAATATGATGTGAAAAAATTTGTATTTAGTTCATCTGCAACAGTATATGGAGATCCTCATACATGTCCAATAACAGAAGATTTTCCATTAAGTACAACAAATCCATATGGAGCAACTAAATTAATGATAGAAGATATGCTAAGAGATATTGCAAAGGCTGATGCAAGTTTTAATGTAGCTATACTTAGATACTTTAATCCAGTTGGTGCACATAGTAGTGGTTTAATAGGGGAGGACCCTAATGATATACCTAATAATTTAATGCCATATGTATCGCAAGTAGCAGTAGGTAAATTAAAAGAATTAAGTGTATTTGGAAATGACTATAATACACCTGATGGAACTGGCGTTAGAGACTATATACATGTAGTTGATTTGGCAAATGGACACTTAAATGCTCTTGATAGATTAGATACTAATTGTGGTCTTGTAACTTATAATCTAGGAACAGGAAATGGATATAGTGTTTTAGATATGGTAAAAGCATTTAGTGAAGCTAGTGGTAGAGAAGTGGCTTATAAAATAGTTGATAGAAGACCAGGTGATGTCGCGATGTGTTATGCTGATCCTAAAAAAGCTAATGTAGAGCTTGGATGGAAAGCTCAGTATGGAATAAAAGAGATGTGTGAAGATGCTTGGAGATGGCAAAGTAATAATCCTAATGGATATTCTAATCCTAGTGAAGCGTTATAATAAGTAAAGAATACTATCTATATTTTTAGATAGTATTCTTTTATTTTATATAAAAAATAAGTTAAAAATACAATAAACGACAAAATTTTATTTTAAAAAAAGGTATAATAGAAAAAGTATGATGTTTAATAAAGTATAAATATTTGGAGGAATTATGTATTGGAATACATAAAATTAATGTTTTTCTCTATGGTGCCAGTAATAGAGTTAAGAGGCGCTATACCATTAGGAATAGCAATGGATTTACATCCAGTTTATTTATATTTATTCTGCTTACTAGTATCAACAATAGTTGCAGTTCCTATAGTTTTAGTATTTAGACAAGTAATAGATTACTTAAGACATAGAAAATACTTTAACAAAATAGTAAGATGGATAGATAATAAAATAGATGGTAGAGCAAAGAAGCTAAAGTCAGCGAGTATAATAGGTCTTATATTGTTTGTAGGGGTACCACTACCTACAACTGGATCTTGGAGTGCAGCAGCTTTAGCATCAATATTTAAAATGAGGATAAAAGATGCTCTTATGGGCATATTTATTGGAAATGCTATGGCAGGGATCATAGTATCCGGATTAGCACTGCATATAATATAATAAGGAAGAATTATTTGGAGGATAAAATGAAGAAAACAGTAAGAAAAGCAATAATACCAGCAGCAGGACTTGGAACAAGATTTTTACCCGCTACAAAATCACAACCAAAGGAAATGCTACCAATAGTAGATAAACCAACTTTACAATATATAATAGAAGAAGCTATTGAATCTGGTATAGAAGAAATACTAATAGTTACAGGAAGAAGTAAGAAAAGTATAGAAGATCATTTTGATAGAAGTGTTGAACTTGAGCTTGAACTTGAGCAAAAAGGTAAGAAGGAAATGCTTAAGATGGTTCAAGATATATCAAATATGGTAAATATACATTATATAAGACAAAAAGAGCCAAAGGGACTTGGACATGCTATACATTGTGCAAAGAGTTTTATAGGAGATGAGCCATTTGCAGTACTTTTAGGTGATGATATAGTTGATGCAGAGGTTCCTTGCTTAAAGCAATTAATAAATACGTATGATGAGTATAAAACTAGTGTACTTGGAGTACAAGAGGTTGCTAAGGAAGATACTAATAAGTATGGAATACTTGATGTTAAGCATATAGAAGACAGAGTATATAAGGTAAAGGATATGGTCGAAAAGCCAAATGTTGAGGATGCTCCTTCTAATATTGCTATTCTTGGAAGATATATAATAACTCCTGAGATATTTAATATTCTTGAAAATCAAGAACCAGGTAAGGGTGGAGAGATACAGTTAACTGATGCTCTTCAAACTTTAGCTACTAAGGAAGCTATATATGCTTATAATTTCGAAGGAAGAAGATATGATGTTGGAGATAAGTTAGGATTCTTAGAAGCGACTGTTGATTTTGCTTTAAAGAGACCAGAACTTAGAGATGATTTTATGGAGTTTTTAAAAATAAAAACTAATTTATTAGAATCTACAAAAGAAGATAAAGAGATATTAAATGAAGTAGCATTTACATCAGAAAAATTATAAAAGGAGAATGAAATATGAGTATATTAATAGTAGGTGGAGCAGGATATATAGGTTCGCATACAGTGAAATACTTCTTAGAAAAAAATGAAGATGTGATAATAGTTGATAACTTACTTACAGGTCATGAAGAAGCTTTATTAACTAATAAATTTTATAAGTGTGATATAAGAGATAAAGAAGCATTAGATAAAGTGTTCAAAGAAAATAATATAGAAGCTGTAATACATTTTGCTGCAAATTCATTAGTAGGTGAAAGTATGATAAAGCCATATGAATACTACCATAACAATGTGTATGGAATGATGTGCTTACTAGATGTTATGAAAGAAAATAATGTTGATAAAATAGTATTCTCATCAACAGCAGCAACTTATGGTGAACCAAAGAATATACCAATCGTTGAAAGTGATGAAACTAACCCAACTAATACGTATGGAGAAACAAAGCTTGCAATGGAAAAAATGATGAAGTGGTTTGATAAAGCTTATAATACAAAGTATGTATCTCTTCGTTATTTTAATGCAGCTGGAGCTTATTTTGATGGAAGCATAGGTGAAGATCATAAGACAGAGACTCATTTAATTCCATTAATACTTCAAGTTCCTCTAGGAAAGAGAAGTCATATAAGTATATTTGGAAATGATTATAATACTGAAGATGGTACATGTATAAGAGATTACATACATGTAATGGACTTAGCAAGCGCTCATTATTTAGCTCTTGAGTATTTAAGAAAAGGAAATGATAGTGATATATTTAACTTAGGGAATGGTAATGGATACTCTGTTAAAGAGGTTATAGACGTTGCTAGAAGAGTAACTGATTTTGATATACCTGCAGTTGAGGAGCCAAGAAGAGCTGGAGACCCAGCTATACTTATTGCATCTAGTGATAAGGCAAAAACTATTCTTGGATGGAAGCCTAAGTTTGACTCTTTAGAAAAAATAATAGTAGATGCCTGGAATTGGCATAGCAAAAATCCAGCAGGATTTACTAAATAAGAATATTATACATGTATTGATATGCTCTCTTTATAGTAGGTAGTTAAAATAATAAAAACTGTTATTATGTAATGAATGTACATTATTTATCAAGGTAGTATAATAAATACCCTTAAAAGTAATATTGTATATGTATAAGATTTATTTACGAGATTTATGTATTAATAATGAATTTTCTAAAGTAAATATAGATCTTACTAAGTATTCTAAGCATAATATAAAATTTAAATAGGGGTTATTATAGCTTAATAATAAGCGTGGAAATACACATAGGGTAGGGGCATTAAGTTTTATATACAAAATATAGTAATACTTAATTAGTAATTGACTAATATTGATAGAAAATGATGCTAGTGGTATAATTTTACAGTATTAAAAAGTATACTATAAAAAGGTGAGTAAATATGAAAAAATTAAAGAAAATACTATTAGCATTATTAGGAATAATTTTAGTAGGGGGAATATCTGTATTTGGAATTGTGTATTTTAATTTAAATAAAATATACGAAAAGGATAATACTACAAAGGTTGATGCAGCAGAAAGAGAAGAAAGTGAAGAAGGAACTATCGTTGAAGGAGTAACAAACATATTATTAGTAGGAACTGATGGTGCAAACATAGAAAAAACTAACAGATCGGACTCTGTAATGTTAGTAACAATAGATACTAATAATAAAGATATAAAAATAAGCTCTATAGCAAGAGATACTTATGTTGATATACCAGGGCATTCAACTGAAAAATTAACTCATGCCTATGCATATGGAGGAATTGATTTATTACGAGAAGTATTTGAAGTAAACTTTGATATAAAAATCGATAAGTACATAGCAGTTAACTTTGTCTCATTTATGGATATAATAGATGAAATCGGTGGGGTCGAAGTTAATGTAGAAGAAAAAGATGTAGCAGAAGTTAATAAATATATTGATGCTTGTTACGACTATTACTATGATAGAAAAGATGAAATAGAAAAAGAATACGTAAAAGAATCAGGAAAACAAAGATTAAATGGGTATCAAGCACTTGCATTCAGTAGAATAAGATACACAGACAGTGCTTATGCAAGAGACAATAGACATAGAGAAGTTGCAGAAAGTGTATACAAAGAATTTTTAAACAGCGAAACTAACGAATATAAAAGAGCAGCAGAAATAATTTTAGAAAATACTAAAACAAATATAAGTCCTATGGAAATGATAAACTTAGGATTTACAGCTCTTAAAATAAATGACACTAACATAGACCAATTCCAATTCCCACTTGCAGAGTACAGAAATGGTCATATTGTAAGTAAGCAAAAAGGTTGGGTTATAGAATGGGAAAAAGAACCTAACTTAAAAGCTTGGCATGAGTTTATATACGGTAAAAGTGAAGAATAGATTATATATACATAGACATATAAGGTAGGCTAAGGCCTATTTATAATCTAGCTTCGCTGATTATAGTAAAAAAGAATTAAACAAAAAGTGGCATAAGTGAAAAAATCTATTAGTTATTTGCAATGTTTTTCAATTGCTTGACTAATAGATTTTTCACTATGACACTTGTTTTTCGACTTTTACTTATTAAAAGTAAGCAAAGCCTTAGATAATTCATTTATACTATCAGACAAGCATTGAAGTTTTCCTTCTATCCTTACTAAAAGATATATAGATAAGGCTATAGGAAATCCAACATTACTTATGACAGATAAAAATTCACCATCCATAATTTAGTCCTTATGCCTGAAGGTTATATTCAGTAGTTTCAGTTTGAACTACTTTAGCTTTAACAGCTTCTTTTAAATCAACCTCACCAGGACAGAATATATTCTTTTCAAGTATTAAGTTCATAGCCTCAATAACATCATCCTCACTTAAATTTGACCTAGGATCATCAATTGTAAAGTTAACATTTTTATCTCCCTCAGATTTAAAAGTCATTATTAATTTTAAAGTACTATCCATAATAAATTACCTCCCAAATTTTATTTTTTATTTTTATTTATTCAGATATTGATGTATAGTCTATTTTTACAATGTTATATAAGTCATGTTTTTGAAGTCCACCAAAAGCATTTGCAACTGCTAGCACATCTTCTGGAGAAGCATCTTCTTTTAAGTTAGAGAAAGTTTTACTACCTGTTATCTCCTTTCCATCTGTACCAAGTCCTTTATTAAATTGTAGTTTTAATGATGAAGCACTTTTCATTTCTGTAGCCATAATGTTTACCTCCTTAAATTTTTTATAAGGTTTGTCCCTTATTTAATTAAATAGTACCAGGATAAATTTACATGTAGTTAGAACTAATGTTAGTAATTTATATGAGTAATATAAAAATCCCATTAATTTTTGTGATTAATAAGATCTATTTAATCAATTTTATATATCATAAATTAAATAACTTTGTTATAATATAGGAGTTTATAAGAGTATAGCGGGAGTATCTAATAAATAAAATATTAGTTAATTATATAATAAATGATTATTTGGAGGATAAAATGAATAAAAAAGTCAGAAAAGCCATAATACCAGCTGCAGGATTAGGGACAAGATTCCTTCCAGCTACAAAGTCACAACCAAAAGAAATGTTACCAATAGTAGATAAGCCTACTTTACAATATATAATAGAAGAGGCTATAGAATCTGGAATAGAAGAGATTTTAATAGTTACAGGAAGAAGTAAAAAAAGTATAGAAGATCACTTTGATAGATCAGTAGAATTAGAACTTGAACTTGAACAAAAAGGAAAGACTGAAATGTTAAAAATGGTTCAAGATATATCTAATATGGTTAATATACATTATATAAGACAAAAAGAGCCAAAGGGATTAGGACATGCTATACATTGTGCTAAAAGTTTTATAGGTGATGAGCCATTTGCAGTACTTTTAGGTGATGACATAGTAGATGCAGAAGTTCCTTGTTTAAAACAATTAATAGATACTTATGATGAATACAAAACAACAGTTTTAGGTGTTCAAGAAGTAGAAAGAGAAAACACTAACAAATATGGAATACTAGATGTTAAGCATATAGAAAATAGAGTATATAAAGTAAAAGACATGGTGGAAAAACCAAATATAGAAGATGCACCATCTAATATAGCTATACTTGGAAGGTATATAATAACTCCTGAAATATTTAATATACTTGAAAATCAGGAGCCAGGTAAAGGTGGAGAAATACAACTTACAGATGCTCTTCAAACTTTAGCGACTAAAGAAGCTATATATGCATATAACTTTGAAGGTAGAAGATATGATGTTGGAGATAAATTAGGGTTCTTAGAAGCAACTGTTGATTTTGCTCTTAAGAGACCAGAACTTAGAGATGATTTTATAGAGTTTTTAAAAACTAAGGCAACTAGCAAGTAGAAAGGTTATAAAATTATGGAATACATGAAACAGTATGAAGAATGGTTAAGTAATCAATACTTCGATGAGGATACTAAGCAAGAACTTAGAAATATTATAAATGATAAAAAAGAAATAGAAGATAGATTTTATAAAAATTTAGAATTTGGAACAGCGGGATTAAGAGGTGTTATAGCTGCTGGTACGAATAGAATAAATATATATACAGTAAGAAGAGCAACTTTTGGATTAGCAAATTATATATTAAAAAATACTAGTAAAGAAGATGCTAATAGAGGTGTGGTTATAGCACATGATAATAGACATATGTCTAGAGAGTTTTGTATAGAAACAGCAAACACATTAGCTGCATGTGGCATAAAAGCGTATATATTCGATAGCTTGAGAACTACGCCAGAATTATCATTTGCAGTTAGAAGTTTAAACTGTATAGCAGGTGTAGTAATAACTGCCAGTCACAATCCTCCAGAGTACAATGGATATAAAGTATACTGGGAAGATGGAGCTCAAGTTATGCCTCATATAGCTGATGCAATAACTAATGAAATAAATAGCATAGAAGATTATAGTTTAATACCAACTATAAATGAAGAAAATAAATCTCTAATAGTAATGTTGGATGAAATACAAGATACTAATTTTATAGAAGCTGTAAAGTCTCAAGTTATAAGACAAGATGTAATAACTAATGTAGGGAAAGAATTTAAAATAGTATATACTCCTTTATGTGGAACTGGAAATGTTCCAATAAGAAGAGCATTAAAAGAGGTTGGATTTGAAAACATAATTGTAGTTGAAGAAGAAGAACAACCTGATTCAAATTTTGCAGGTATAGAATATCCTAATCCAGAGGAAGCTAAAGCTTTAAATAGAGGAATTCAATTAGCTAAAGAAAATGAGTCAGATTTGGTTATAGCCACAGATCCAGACTGCGATAGAGTAGGTATAGCTGTTAGAACTTCTTTAGGAGAATATGAGCTGCTTACAGGAAATCAAATAGGTGGAATGTTAACTAACTATATAATAGAAGGTCTAAAGGAAACCAATAAACTTAAAGATGATTCTGTATTAATAAAAACTATAGTTACTTCAGAGTTTGGAGCTGATATAGCTAGAGAAAATGATATAGAAGTTATGAATGTACTTACAGGATTTAAGTTTATAGGTGAAAAAATAAAATCATTTGAAGAAACAAATAAAAATTCATATTTATTTGGATACGAGGAGAGCTATGGTTATTTAGTAGGAACTCATGCTAGAGATAAAGATGGGGTTGTAGCTGCAATTTTAATTTCTGAGATGGCAGCATATTATTATTCTAAAGGTATGAGTTTATATGAAGGTTTACAAGAGTTATATAAAAAATATGGATATTTTAAAGAAAAAACTATATCTTTAACATTAAAAGGAATAGATGGTTTAGCTAAAATACAAGAGATTATAAAATACTTTAGAGAAAATGAAATTGATGAAGTAAATAATGTATCTATAATAGAAAAGAAAGATTATAAAGATGGCATAGATGGACTTCCAAAATCTAATGTGCTGAAATATTTCTTAAATGATGGTTCTTGGATAGCAATTAGACCATCTGGAACAGAACCTAAGCTTAAGTTTTATATAGCTGTAAAAGGAAATGATGAAGACGAATCTGATAGCAAGATAAATGGGATTGAAGATTCTATAAATAAAATATTAAATAAAATTGGGATAATTTAGTAAAATAGTAAGAAGGGTTATAAAATAATCCTTTTTACTATTTTTTTTATTTTTTTACTATGTAAAACAAGGTAAGAGTGAAATTAAATACATAGTAAATTAAAAGCTTATCGGGAAATTTATATATAGTACATTATTTAAATTTTTAAATAATATTTTTACAAATTTTAGACATCAGATTTTGAGTGAAAAAAGTGAATAATATCTAAAAATATTGATATTATGTCGAATATGAATTATAATAAAATGTATTAAAATTTTATGATTATTCATAGAATGCATATTATATAGGGCGTGTAATTGAAAATAGGAGGATAATTAATGGTGGAAAAAAAGATTTATGCAGAATGTGTGAAGAATTCTAATTTATACTTTTCAACAATAGAAGATAATATAAACAAGAGCTTTATTTATAATTTTATAAAGAGAACTATAGATATAGTAGGTTCGTTATTAGGTATAGTTATATTATCGCCAATATTTTTAATAGTTGCACTAGCTATAAAAATAGAAGATCCAAAGGGAAGTATAATATTTGGGCATAAGAGAGTTGGATTAAATGGAAAACAATTTAAATGTTGGAAGTTTAGATCTATGGTGCATAATGCTGAAGAAGTATTAAAAACATTAAGTCCAGAGCAAAAGAAAGAATATAGTGAAACGTTTAAACTTAAAAATGATCCTAGAATAACAAAGGTAGGAAACTTTATAAGAAAAACTAGTTTAGATGAATTACCACAGCTTTTTAACATACTTAAAGGTGAAATGAGTATAGTGGGACCTAGACCTATAGTAACAAAGGAATTAGATTTTTACGGAGAATATGCAGGGTATTTTATGAGTATAAAGCCTGGCTTAACTGGATTATGGCAAGTAAGTGGTAGAAGTGATACAACTTATGATGAAAGAGTTGAGTTAGATATGGAATATATAATTAGAAGAAATACCTTATTAGATATATATATAATATTTATGACAGCAATAAAAGTGGTTAAAAGAGAAGGTGCTAGGTAAAAGCATAAAAGAGGTGAAAAGTTTGGAGATAAGTGTAATAATTCCTACAAGAAACGCAGAGATATATATAAAAAATCTATTGGAAAAACTTACAAATCAAAGTAGAAAAGTTAAAGAAATAATAATAATAGATACAGCATCAAGTGATAACACTAGAAGTATATGTGAAAAATATGACATCGTTAAATTCATGCCGATTAATAATGGTGAATTTGACCATGGTGGAACTAGAAATAGAGCAGCAAGAGAAGCTACAGGGGATATATTAGTATTTATGACTCAAGATGCTTATCCAGAAAATGAATTCTTTATAGAAGAATTAACTAAAGATCTAGGTAAAAATGATATTGTTGCAAGTTATGGAAGACAAAAGCCTAGAGAAGATGCAAATGAAATAGAAAAGTTTGCAAGAAAGTTTAATTACGGTGATACTAATATAATAAAATCAAAAGAGGATATAGACAGATTAGGAGTTAAAACATTCTTCTTTACAAATGTTTGTTCAGCCTTTTTAACTAAGGAGTTTTGGGAAGTTGATGGATTTCCAGAAAAAACAATTATGAATGAAGATATGATAATAGCATCAAAATTAATATTCTCAGACAAGAAGGTTTTATATGCAGCCAACGCATCGGTGGTTCACTCTCATAATTATACTTATATGCAACAATTCAAAAGAAATTTTGACGTTGGAGTGGTATTCACTGATAGTAAGGAATACTTCCACGGTATAAAATCGGAGTCAGAAGGTGTTAAGTTTGTAAAATCAGCTATAAAACACTTAATGGCAAATAACAAATATCTTTTAATACCACACTTAATAGTAGATAGTGGATTTAGATTTATAGGATATAAATTAGGTCAAATTTATTATAAAATGCCAATAGGTCTTGTTAAAAAAATGAGTATGCATTCATTTTATTTTGATAATAAATAATGATATTAAATTTTAAAATATAAATAATTTGTTATTAAAATGGATGAGCCTACTAAAGTTCATCCATTTTACTTTATTTAATAAATAAAGTATGTTATAATTTCATAGTCATAATATAGAATAATATGGCTAAAACAGTCTAAACTTAGATATTTCATATAAATAAAATATTATTATATATAAAAAGGTAATAGCTTATAGAATAAAATAAATTAAAGCTATTATAATGGTTAAAATATAATAATGTAATATTTATGTTTATATAAATACAAAAAGGTTAGGAGAATATAAGAATGTCGAAATTAGCTAAAGCAGCAACTTGGTTAATGTTAGCGACTTTATTGACAAAAATATTAGGGTTTGGAAGAGAAATGGCATTATCATATGTATATGGAACTAATGCTATATCAGAAGCATTTGTAGTTGCCTTTTCAATACCAACCATAATTTTTGCAGCAGCAGGGTCAGCTATAGCTACTACATATATACCTATATATTATGAAGTTGAAAATGAGATAGGTAAAAAAGCTACATTAAAATTTACCAATAATATAGTAAATGTAATTGTAATTATATGTACTATATTATCTATATTAGGGATTATTTTTACAGAACCATTAGTTAAACTTTTTGCAATAGGGTTTGATGGAGAAAGATTAAAACTAACAGTACAATATACAAGAATATTAATTATGTCTATTCCATTTATAGGGTTAAGCTTTATAATGAATGGCTACTTACAAGTTCATAATAATTTTACAGTTCCAGGTTTAGGTAGTTTACCTAAAAATATTATTATTATAGTTTCAATATTCTTAAGTGCAAAATATAATTCTGTAATAATAGCTATAGGAACATTATTAGGGATAGCATCTGAGTTTTTATTCCAAGTGCCATTTGCAGCTAAAAATGGATATAAATATAAGCCATTTTTAGATCTTAAAGATGCAAAAATGAAAAAGCTTGTAATATTAATAGCGCCTATATTTGTAGGAATAGCTGTTAATCAAATAAATACAATGGTGGATAAAAGTTTAGCATCTACATTACCATTAGGAAGTGTAGCAGCACTTAACTTTGCTAGTAAGTTAAATTCATTTGTAATTTCTATATTTATAGTGTCTATAACTGCAGTTGTATACCCACTTATTTCAAGACTATCTGTAGAAAACTCAAAAGAAGACTTTGCACAAGTTGTAGTTAGGTCAGTAAATAGCATAACACTATTAGTATTACCTGTATCTGTAGGAGCAATAGTTCTTTCTCAACCTATAGTTAGGCTTTTGTTTGAACGTGGGGAATTTACAGCACAAGATACAAAGATCACAGCAGTAGCCCTATCATTCTATGCTATTGGATTAATTGGAAGTGGACTAAATGATATACTAACTAAAATATTTTATGCTTTAAAAGATACTAAGACACCTATGAAATCAGCTATATTAGCTGTTGTTATAAATATATGTCTAAACTTTGCATTAATAAAATATTTAAAACATGCAGGATTAGCATTTGCAACAAGTGTAGCTAATATATCAATAGTTATAGTACTTTTTATAGCATTAAAAAAGAAGATAAAAGATTTTGGGCAAAGAAAAATAATAATTACATTTATAAAAAGTTTAGTAGCATCTTTAATAATGGGATTTGCTGCATATATGAGTAATAAATATTTAGCTATGCATTTAAGCAGTGATACAATAGGTCAAGTGATTTCTCTAGGTACATCCGTATTAGTAGGAGCTATAGTATATGGAGTTCTCGTTATACTGTTTAAAATAAGTGAAATAACATATATAATTGATATGGTTAAAGCTAAACTTAAATTAAAAAAATAAAAACATATAATAGGAGGGGCAACTTATGAAAGTAGTAATAACTGGAGCTAAAGGACAACTTGGTTTAGAATTAAGCAAGCAATTAGCAAATTATAGTGAGTATGAAATCATCGCTACAGATAGAGATGAATTAAATATATTAGATGCAAATCAAGTATCTGAATTTATAAGTAAAGAAAATCCTTATGCAGTTATAAACTGTGCAGCACATACAGCTGTAGATTTATGTGAAACAGATGTAGAAAATGCATATAAAATAAATGCATTAGGACCTAGAAACTTAGCAATTGCTTGTGAAAAGGTAGGGGCAAAGTTTGTACAAGTGTCAACTGATTATGTATTTGATGGAAGTGGAACTAGACCATATAGAGAAGATGATGCTACATGCCCTAATTCAATATATGGAACAAGTAAATTAATGGGTGAAGAATTTACTAAACAATTCTGCTTAAAATACTTTATAGTTAGAACTGCATGGTTATATGGAGAAGGAAATAACTTCGTAAGAACTATGATAAAATTAGCGGAAACTAACAAAGAACTTAACGTTGTAGATGATCAAGTTGGGAGTCCAACTAGTACAGTAGATTTAGCTAAGGCTATAATAGACTTAATTGGAACTGAATATTATGGAACATATCATGGAACATGTGAAGGACAATGTAGTTGGTATGATTTCGCTAAGAAGATATTTGAAATAAAAAATATAGATATAAAAGTTAATCCAGTTACTAGTGAAGAATTCAAGAGACCTGCACCAAGACCAGCATACTCTGTTTTAGATAACTTTATGTTAAAACTAGTAAACTTAAATACATTTAGAAACTGGGAAGAATCTTTAAAAGAATATTTAGAAAAATAAGACAAAATATTAATTTCATACGAGGAGATAAACAATGAAAGGTATTATATTAGCTGGGGGATCTGGAACAAGATTATACCCAATAACAAAATGTGTATCAAAGCAAGCTTTACCAATATATGATAAGCCAATGATATATTACCCAATGTCAGTGCTTATGTTATCAGGAATAAGAGATATATTAATAATATCTACACCAAGAGATATAAGTATATTCAAAGAATTATTTGGAAATGGTAGTGAATTAGGATTAAATATAGAATATGCTGTACAAGAGCATCCAAATGGACTTGCAGAAGCATTTATAATAGGTGAAGAGTTTATAGGTGATGATAAAGTTGCATTAGTTCTTGGAGATAACATATTCTACGGATATGGATTTACAGAAAGATTAAGAAGAGCTGTAGAAAGAGATGAAGCAACTATATTTGGATACCAAGTAGCAGATCCAAAAGCTTTTGGAGTTGTTGAATTTGATGAAAACTTTAATGTATTATCAATAGAAGAAAAGCCAGAAGTGCCTAAGTCAAATTATGCTGTCCCAGGATTATACTTCTATGATAATGATGTAATAGAAATAGCTAAGAATGTAAAACCTTCTGAAAGAGGAGAGTTAGAAATAACTGCTGTTAATAATGAATATCTAAGAAGAGGGAACTTAAAGGTTGAATTATTTGGAAGAGGAATGGCTTGGCTAGATACAGGAACTCATAGAGGGTTACTAGAAGCATCTAACTATGTTGAAGCTGTTCAAACTAGACAAGGTTTATATATAGCTTGTTTAGAAGAAATAGCATATAGACAAGGTTATATAACAAAAGAACAATTATTAGAACTTGCTAAACCACTTATGAAAACTGAGTATGGACAATATTTAGTAAAAGTATCTGAAGAGGTGAAATAATGGGTAACTTCAATTTTATAGAAACTAAAATAAAAGATTTATATATAATAGAACCTAAAGTATTCGGAGATGAGAGAGGATACTTTATGGAAAGTTATAATAGAGAAGCTTTTGTAGAAGCTGGCCTTGATATGGTATTTGTTCAAGATAATGAATCAAAATCTAGAAAAGGTGTTTTAAGAGGAATGCATTTCCAAACAAAGCACACTCAAGGAAAGCTAGTAAGGGTAACTCAGGGGGCAGTATATGATGTTGCAGTAGATCTAAGAAAAGGATCACCAACTTATGGTCAGTGGGAAGGAATACTTCTTTCTGCTGAAAATAAAAAGCAATTCTATGTTCCAGAAGGTTTTGCTCATGGATTCTTAGTTGTATCTGATGAAGCAGTATTCAACTACAAATGCACAGATTTCTATGCTCCAGAATATGATAGTGGACTTTTATGGAATGACCCAGATGTAGGTATAGAGTGGCCATTAGAAGGTATAGAAGAATTATTATTATCTGAAAAAGATAAAAAACAAAAGACATTAAAAGAATTAGATTTACCGTTTGAATATAAAGGAGAGTAAAGATTATGAAAAAGATATTAGTTACTGGTGGTGCTGGTTTCATAGGTGGAAATTTTGTTCACTATATGGTTAATAAGTACCCAGAATATATGATAGTAAACTTAGATGCTTTAACTTATGCAGGAAATTTAGAAACATTAAAACCTGTAGAAGGAAAGCCTAATTACAAGTTTGTAAAAGGGGATATAGCAGATAGAGAATTCATATTTAATCTATTTGAAGAAGAAAAGTTTGATATAGTTGTTAACTTTGCAGCTGAATCACATGTTGATAGATCTGTGGAAGATCCAGGAATATTCGTTAAAACTAATGTTATAGGAACACAAGTATTATTAGATGCATCTAAAGAATTTGGTGTTGAAAGATATCATCAAGTTTCTACTGATGAAGTTTATGGAGATTTACCACTTGATAGACCAGACTTATTCTTCACAGAAAGTACACCACTTAACCCAAGTTCTCCATACTCAGCATCTAAGGCTAGTTCAGACTTCTTAGTACATGCTTACCAAAGAACATTTGGACTTCCAGCTACAATATCAAGATGTTCTAATAACTATGGACCATATCATTTCCCAGAGAAGTTAATACCTCTTATGATATCAAGAGCTTTAAATGATGAAAGCCTTCCAGTTTACGGGAACGGAGAGAACGTAAGAGACTGGTTACATGTTGAAGATCACTGTTCAGCGATAGATTTAATAATACACAAAGGTAAAGTCGGAGAAGTTTACAACGTAGGTGGACATAATGAAAGAACTAACTTACAAGTTGTAAAAACTATATTAAATGCTTTAGATAAGCCGGAAAGCTTAATATCTTACGTAACAGATAGACCAGGACATGACTTAAGATATGCTATAGATCCAACTAAGTTAGAGCAAGAATTAGGATGGAAACCAAAGTATAACTTTGATACTGGTATAGCTATGACTATTCAATGGTATTTAGATAATAAAGCTTGGTGGGAAAATATACTATCAGGTGAATATGCTGATTATTACGAAAAAATGTATTCAAATAAATAATGAGCCTATTAAAGATGATAAGTATTTTATCATCTTTAATATTTTAAGCGTAAAATTCTAAAATTAAAATTGGAGGGGGTATAGAATGAATTTTAGCGTATCATTAAACCCGTATTATTTATACTCGATAAGTTTATCGTTGATTTTAGTATTGTATAACTTAGGATGGTCTAATTTATATCCAAAGCTTTCAACAGTATCAATGATATTCTTTATAAGTACAATTATTATATCTATAGTATTAGGGTATTTTTATGATAAAAAATTTGTACAAAAAAAGGTTGATAAAAGAAATCCTTTAAATATAGGGATTTTAAGTATTTTAATATTATTAGGTAATGTACTAGAATTTATATATGAAGGAGCAATTCCATTTGTAGAAATTGCTATATTAAAAAATGACTATGTATATAT
>UWOR01000016.1 GCA_900604495.1 Desulfovibrio sp. Marseille-P6017
TGTGTATAGGGCAGGTTACCCACGCGTTACTCACCCGTCCGCCGCTCACTTCCGAAGAAGTTCGCTCGACTTGCATGTGTTAGGCACGCCGCCAGCGTTCATCCTGAGCCAGGATCAAACTCTCAAATAAAATTCACTTTCGTTCATTTCGCCATCGTCTATTCTCTACGAGAATATCCCGATGCTCAAAAGTTGTCCATCGCTCAGCTAATCATTATCTGAATATCTGGCTTGGTTGTTTGTGTTTTAATTCTTAAATAAGAATTAGTTATATAAATTAACCTACTGTTTAATTTTCAAAGTTCTTAATTTTGTCTTCTTATCTTTCAGACAAGTTATACTTTATCATTTTTGTATTTTTTAGTCAATAGTTTTTTAATATTTTTTTAATTTATTATATTTTTTACCTTGCTTTAATATTATATATCATTTTTCCTTATTTATTCATACTAAAAATTATTATATTAATTTGGATAAATAAGCCTATTTAAAACTAGACTTATTTATCCATTAGTATGTATCTAATTACTGCATTCAATATCAAAATATTTTTTATCTATATAATTTAGAATCAACCAACTGTAAGTTATACTTTCTAATAAGTTTAATCAACATATCTGCATATATCTTTTCACCATATTCATTTTCTTTAGTACTATATCCAGCATCCTCTAAAGCCTGAGCTTGAGTAGTATAGTGTTTAGCTTCAAAAAGACCATTTTTTTCATATCTAGGATTTTCCTTTAAGAACTTACCATGATCTTTTATAGACTGATCAACAGACGGATACACCCTGAAGGTTGCTATTATTTTATCATCATAATTTTCAGATGTTTCCATGCTTATTTTTTCTCCATCCCAAGATGAATCTGCTTTTATTCCAAATAAATTATTTCCTTGTTTAGCAAGTTCAGAGTTTCCCCACCCAGACTCTAGTATACATTGACTTATAGTTATAGACGGTAGTATTTTATATTCATTATAATTTTTTATAGCAATATCCTCTATTTTGTTTATAAATATAATTTCTGGACTATTTTCAGTAAACTTTATATTACCTAAGCATAAATATTCTAAACTTTTTAGATTTTTTTCTACTTTTGATTTTTGCTTCTCATCAAAGTTTAATTCATTTAGAACTTCTTTTATAGACTTCAATGTATAAGTATAATTACCATTTTCATCTTTAGATTTATTTAAAAACTTTTTAGCCCTATTTAAGACTTCACTTTTCTTTACCTTACTTAAATCATTATTATATATCACCATATCAATAGCCAGAAGCTCTTTCCAATTAATTTGAGTTTCTTGTTTGCCTGCTTCATCTGCTACATCCATGTAAAATTCAATTTTAGAGTCTTCTATATTTTTAGCTTTAAACATCTCAATTGCATACTTTAGTCCTACAACCAATACGATTATAAAAATTAAACTAATAACTATAGAGATAATTTTTTTTACTTTTTTCTTTCTTATTTTTCTTCTTTTTAGATGTTTTATCTTTTTCTTCCCCATAACCCCTCCTTATCTTTATTACTTATATATTATACTATATTCTTACTAATCGCCTTTATTATGTATAAATTTTATTTAAATTACACCAATCGATAATCTATTTATACGAATATTAAATTCATTACATGATATAAAATTAATATTTTATAATATAATAATCGAATCTACTCTTACAAGTATATTAATCATATACTTTAATAAGTGTAAATTTAATAGTATTAAAAATCAATAAAAAATAAAAAGGTCTGATTGAATTCAATCAGACCTTTTTATTTCTTATTCGCATTTAACTTCTATCCATGCATTATCATATAGTTTTAGTACATCCATACTTAAATCAGAGAAAACTTCAGTTTTTTCTATAACTTCTTTAGAAGGATTCATTATAGGATCTTCAGTATAATCTTCTCCTAAAATTTCTATAGCACCAGTATTCGGTGTTGAATACCATATATACTCAACATTTTGAGCTGAGTTTTCAGGGTCTAACATAAAGTTTATAAACTGCTCTGCGTATTCTTTATTTTCTGCAGTTTTTGGTATACACATTGCATCAATCCATCTGTTAGTTCCTTCCTCTGGAATTGAATACGCTAAATCCTCGTTACTTTCAAGTAAAACAATCGCATCACCAGAATAAACTATACCCATAGCTGCTTCACCTGCTACAAGTCTATCTTTACCATCATCATTAACATAAGACTGTACTATAGGTTTTTGAATCATAAGTTGTTGTTTAGCTTCTTCTATTTCATTTTGATTTGTAGAATTCATTGAGTATCCTAACCTTTTTAATGATATTCCCATACTATCTCTAACAGAATCTAGCATTTGAATTTCACCTGTATACTTTTCATTCCAAAGTACATCCCAAGTTTTAACATCTTCTTCATCTACAATATTTTTATTATATACAATTCCAAATGTTCCCCACATATAAGGCACACTGTGCTTATCACCTTTATCATATGGCACATTTTTAAATTCTTCATCTATATATTTATAGTTAGGTATATTGTTATAATCAATTTCTTCTAACATATCTTCATTTATCATTTTTTCAACCATATAATCTGATGGGAATACCAGATCATACTTTGAACTTCCACTTTTTACCTTCTGATACATAGACTCATTTGTGTCATATGTTTCATAAACTACTTTTATTCCAGTTTCCTCTTCAAACTTAGTCAATAAGTCTTCATCTATATAATCTCCGACATTATATATGTTAAGAACTTGATTAGATGGCTTCGAACTACCACATCCAACTAATAATGTAGAGGCTAGTGCAAATATAGTAGCTAAGCATATAATTTTTTTAGACTTCATATTTACCCTCCTCAAGAACATTTATTATTCTTTATTTAATACTGGCTGTTTTTTACCACTTACATTAGATAATATTAATAGTATTAAAACAACAACAAACATTATTGTAGATAATGCATTTATCTCTGGACTAATTCCTCTTCTTGTCATTGAGTATATCTCTATTGATAAATTTGTCACTCCATTACCTGCTGTAAAGAAGCTTATTACAAAATCATCTATAGACATAGTAAATGCTATTAACATACCTGATATTATACCTGGCTTTATTTGAGGTATTACAACTTTTTTAAGTGCATACATAGGTGTAGCGCCTAAATCCATTGCAGCATCCTCAATATTAGGAGGTAATTGTTTTAGTTTTGGTAAAACAGAAAGTATTACATATGGAATATTAAATACTATATGAGAAAGTAATATAGTTTTAAATCCAAATTCAACATTTAAAAATACAAATAGTGTCATTAAAGATACTCCAGTTACAACATCTGGATTTAATATCGGCAAATTATTTACATTTAATATTACTTTTTTTAATTTACCCCTCTTCATATTATGTATACCAATTGCTGTAATCGTACCGATTATTGTAGCTACTAATGATGCTACAACTGCTATTACTATAGTATAAAATAAAGCCGTCATTATTCGTTCATCTTGAAATAAACTTTGATACCATTTAAACGTAAAACCTTCCCATTTCCCCATAGACTTAGAATCATTAAATGAGAAAACAGCTAGAGCCATTATTGGTGCATATAAAAATATGAACACCAACGTTAAGTATATATTAGACGTTAGTTTCTTTATAATAGTAATCCACCGCCTTCTTTGCTAGATTCATTTTCAAATTTATTCATAAATGCCATTGACAGTAGAATTAATATCATCATAAATATAGATACTGCTGATCCAAAGTGCCAATCTCCAACTGCCATAAATTGCTGCTCAATTAAGTTACCAACTAGCATTATTTTACCACCACCAAGTAACTTAGAAATTACAAATGTAGATACCGCTGGCATAAATACCATTGTTGTACCTGATGCAACACCCGGTATACTTAAAGGGAAAATAACTTTAGTAAACACTTGAAAACTATTTGCTCCTAAGTCCTTTGCTGCATTAATCAAGTCTTGATCCATTTTTGAAAGTATTGTGTATATCGGAAGTACCATAAATGGTAAAAAGTTATATACCATACCTAATAGTACTGCTGTATTTGTGTATAATATATTAGCGGGCTCAAATCCTAATGATGTAAGAATTGTGTTTATAAAGCCATTCTTACCTAATATTGACATCCATGCATAAGTTCTTAATAAAAAGTTCATCCACATTGGTAATATAAATAACATTATTAATATCCCTTGTCTACTTACTTTTGCCTTAGAAATAATATATGCTGTTGGATATCCAATTAATATACATAGTAATGTTGATATTAGAGCAAGCCATAGTGAACGAGCAAATACCTTGAAAAATATAGGATCCATTAATCTTTGGAAGTTTTCTAACGATAGTATATATCTACCATCAACTTCCTTAGTAAATCCAAAAAATACTATTAATAATAAAGGAATGACTATAAATATCATACTCCATATTGCATAAGGAGAAGCTAAATATGAGTTAGTTTTTCTTTTCATTATACTTCACTTACCTTTTTCATAATGTGTATATCTTCTGGATATATATTCATACCAAGTTCTTCTCCTACCTTGGCATTTTGCGTATTATGAATTATCCATTTCCTACTATTTTCTTCAACTTCTATCTCATAATGTACACCTTTGAAAACAACTGATGTAACTATACCTCTTAACATTCCTTCATTCGCACTTGTCATCTTTATATCTTCTGGCCTTATTACAACATCTATAACTTCATCTTTTTTGAATCCTTTATCTACACATTCAAAGTGCTTTCCACAGAATTCAACTTTATAATCATCATGCATAACTCCGTCAAATATATTACTTTCACCTATAAATCTAGCAACAAAAGCATTTTTAGGCTCATTGTATATATCTTCAGGACTACCCATTTGTTGTATTTTACCTTTATTCATTACTACTATTGTATCTGACATAGTTAATGCTTCTTCTTGATCATGTGTTACAAATATAAATGTTATCCCAAGCTTTTGTTGTATCTTTTTTAACTCAGTTTGCATCTCTTGTCTTAATTTTAAATCTAGTGCTCCTAGTGGCTCATCTAATAATAAAACCTTAGGTTCATTTACTAATGCTCTCGCTATAGCGATTCTTTGTTGTTGGCCACCACTTAAAGAATCTATACTTCTTTTTTCAAATCCTTCAAGTGCAACAAGCTTTAGCATTTCTCTTACTTTTCTATCTATTTCATCCTTAGGCATTTTCTTTATTTTTAGCCCAAATGCTATATTTTCATAAATATTCATATGTGGGAATAAAGCATATTTTTGAAATACTGTATTTACAGGCCTTTCATAAGGCGGTATATTATTCAAATCTTTATTTTCAAATAATACCTTTCCATCATCTGCATATTCAAACCCAGCTATTATTTTTAACGTAGTCGTTTTTCCACATCCACTTGGACCTAGTAATGTTAAAAATTCATTCTTTTTAATGTCTAAATTTAGACCATCTAAAACTTTATTATCTTCATAAGTTTTAGATATACCTTGTAAACTTATTATGTTATCTGTCAATTATATAGCACCTCTTTCCTAAAATGATGGTGGAGTACTTACCCAAACCACTCTAGCTTCTTTTTTTCCTACATTTGATATATAATGATTTGCTCTAGGTTTAAAATAAAAACTTTCTCCTTTTTTAACCTTGCTTTTTTTATCTCCTATATGTACATATATTGAACCTGCAAGAACATATCCAAATTCTTCTCCTTCATGAGGCTTTTCTTCTTTATATTGACCGCCTGGATATAATGTTATTATTATAGGTTCCATTTGATTTTTTTGAGAATTCGGAATTAACCATTTTAATTTATATTTTAATTCTTCATCTTCAGTTTCAAACATATCATCTTTTGTAAAAGATATTCTTTCATCATCTATTTCATTAAAAAATTCTCTTAAGTTCGTTCCTAAGATTTCCAATATATCTATAAGAGTAGCTATGGATGGCGACGTAAGGTTATTCTCAACTTGAGATATAAATCCTTTTGATAACTCACATCTATTTGCAAGTTCTTCTTGGGTCAATTGTTTTTCAATTCTCATCCTTTTAATTTTCTCACCTATATCCATATTTACACCTCCTCGTTTTGTTATAATGACTAAACATTGAGTTTAAAATTTCTAAACAACAAAAGTTATTATATAAAATTTTAAGATTTTATTCAATAGTTTTTTAACTATTTTTTATTTTTTCCTAACTGTCAAAACCTAGTATTTTTAATGTTTTTATTATTTACTTTGTATATTAAGTTTATATTAATATTTATAAAGTTTAGTATGCCTAATTTTTTAATACCTTTACCTTACTTTATATCTAATTTAATTATTAAATAATTTTATAAACCTTTTATATTTTATCCTATCTTTATATTTTCTCAATATTACATATATATACTCTAAAAAGCCTCTTAAATTTCTTCAAGAGGCTTTTTAGAGTATATATATTTAGCAATTATTTTTTATGTACCTATCTTTTCTTAAGAACAAAGTAACTATTATAATTAATATCAAAATAAAAATTAATATAGAATAGTTTTTCATTATGTATCCTATTTCAGATAAATTATCACCTAAAATATATCCCAATCCAATTAGTCCAGAATTCCATACACCTATACCTATAGATGAGTAGCATATAAATGAGTACATATTCATTTTATTTATACCTGCAGGTATAGATATAAAAGTTCTAGCTACTGGAATTACCCTTGATATCATAACTGATACTTTTCCATATTTATTTAACCACCAAACTGATACATTCATTGATTTTTTTATCTTCGGATACTTCTTTAATAAATATTTCATTAATGATTTTCCAAACTTTAATCCAATTAAGTAATTTGTAATACTTCCAGTTATACCAGCTAATATAGATATTATAAGAACCACTAAAAAATTAAAATCACCTTTAGAAATCATTATTCCTACTAGTGGCAACACAACTTCACTAGGCAAAGGAAAATTTGCATACTCTAAAGTTATAATAATAAAAATACTTATTAGCCCATACTGATTCATGAAATTTATCACTAAAGTATTTATATCCATAAATCCACCTCTTTTTAAATATAATCAAATCGACTTTGTTATATTTATTTTAAATATAAGAGGTTAAATATTTCTTAATAAAATATTAAAATTTAATGAGAATTTTTAAGTTTCAATATGATATTTGTATACTTATTAACTTCACTATATATTTTTATTTCACCTTTATACATTAATATAATTCTTTTAGCTATTGAAAGACCTAAGCCAAAGGAGTTATTTTTAACTCTAGCCTCATCTGCTTTATAAAATCGTTCGGTAACTTTTTTGATATGTTTTTTATCAATACCCATACCATTGTCCTTTATTGATATACACATATTTTCATTTTCTATATAAACAGATAATTCTATTCTTATATTATCTTTATTATTATACTTTATAGCATTATCAATAATTATCAATAACAATTGTTTTAAATGTTCTTTTGTTATTTTTATTTTAATATTACTATCTATATCAACTTTAAAATCTATAGATTCATTTAAAAACTTATAATTATCTATAGTGTCTAAGATAATATCCTTAGGATAAATTAATTCTACTTTATTTAAATCTATAATTTCTTTATCCGCCCTTGATAATGAAAGTAAATCATTAACCATTTTTATCATTCTATTAACTTCATCTAAGCATACATTTATTGAATTATTTAAGACATCCTTATCTTCTTTTCCCCACCTATTTAACATCTTCAAATGACCTTGAAGAACAGTTAAAGGAGTTCTTAATTCATGAGATGCATCTGATACAAATTGACTTTGATTGTTAAAAGCATCTTCTATCTCATCCATCATAGAATTAAATAAAATATTCATTTTATCAAATTCATCATTAGTATTTAACAAAGGAACTCTTAAATCAATATTATTTTCTTTAATATTTTTCATTGTATTAGTTAAAACTTTTAGCCTATTTACAAATCGCTTTGATAAGTATAATGATCCAAAAATACTAAGTACTATACTAAGTATAATAGCTCCTATAAATATAAAAATATAATTTTCTAAAAAATCAGTTAATATATCTATTTTTTGTAAAATTTGAACTTGATAAGTATTATTTATATCTTTATCTAATAATATATATGGTCTATATTCTATTATCTTTAATTTATATTTTATATTATTTTTAACACTTATTTTATCCCATATGTCTGAATTTGTTTGGAAAATAGATTTTCCATTTTTATAAACCCTAACATACTCATCTTCAGTTAAATTACTTATAAAATTAGTTAAATCTTTATAACTTTCTTCACCTTCTCTAGTAATCATATATCTTAACTGATTATATGTTTTGTCTATCAATTCACATTGATGTTCTATGCTAAATGCAGTAAAACTTATAACTTGTATTATTGTATAAATTGTAAGTATTGCAACTATAATAGCCAAAGAAACAAGACTAAACTCCTTAGATACTGATAATTTCTTTTTTAATTTCATATCTAAGACCTCATAACATATCCAACTGATCTGACTGTCTGAATATATTCTTCTTTATTTTCACTATCCAATTTATTTCTTAAATATCTTATATAAACATCTACTACATTAGTCTCTGCTTCATAATCGTAACCCCATATATTTTCTAAAAGTGAATATCTAGAAATTACCTTATCCTTATTTTCTATTAAGTATAGCAAGAGCTCATACTCCTTATTTGTAAGGTTAATTTCTTTATCACCCTTTTTTACTATTCTAGACTCTTTACAAACTTTTATATCTTTTATTTTTATTTCTTTTAAATTTGCTTCTCCTTGTCTTCTAAATACAACTTGAATTCTTGCTAATAATTCTTCTATTGCAAACGGCTTAGCTATATAATCATCAGCTCCAGTTTGAAGTCCAGTAACTTTATCCATAACACTATCTCTTGCACTCAACATAATTATTGGTGTATCTTTTTCTCTTTTTAATCTTCTACAAACTTCTAGCCCATTAAGCTCTGGCAACATCAAGTCTAATAAGATTAAATCATAACTTTCTTTAATTGCTTCATACAATCCACTCTTACCATCCTCTTTTATAACTACATTATATCCTTCAAATTGTAATTCCATTTTTACAAAAGAAGATATATTTTTCTCGTCTTCTATGACTAATATTTTTTTCATAAACATATTCCTTTCTTGTTTATATTTATTATACAAAAATAGGAATATATTAATTATATCCCCACTTTACTATATTAATTATTTAATCATATTTATAGCTATTTCTAAAATTATCATCTAGATCTATTATAGCTCCACTATTGCTGTTAACAGTAACTTCTCTAAGTAGATTATTCTCATCCTTTATTTTAAATTCATATTCGAAGGTAAAACTATCATCATCAAAATCTTTTTCAACTTTAATAATATCACCTGGAATTTTACTTAATGCAATTTCTTTTAACTGATCTTCTGTATAATTTACTTTAGATTCTGCATATGAAAACACTCCTATGCCAACACTTCCAATTCCTATTATAGAAAAAATTAATATCATTATTATACTTTTCTTTATTTTTTTCTTCTTTAATTTTATCTTTTCTATTATATCTAATTTATTCACTTTTTCTTCTTTCTTATTTTCATTCATATTCATAATTAGCTACCTCCAATCTTTAATTGTATTATATATTTTTTAAATTAGAGGCGTATTAATGAAGTATTAAAATTTAATGAGAAAATCATCTAATTTTATTATATTATTACCTTTTAATAATTAATTCATTTTATTTTCCTAACTATTTCAATAATTTATTAGTATTTTGTAAAAAATATTTTATATAACTCACATAATATATGATATTATATAGAAATGCACAATTATAAATAATAATTTAGTAAGGAGATGCTTAATTTGATAAAAATAGGTGATTTTAATAAATTAAAAGTTAAAAGGAAAGCTGATTTTGGTTATTTCTTAGATGGTAAAACTAATCAAACTAAAGATGATATATTATTACATAATAGATTACTTGGAAAAAACAGTATAGAAATAGGAGATGAAGTTGAAGCTTTTATTTTTAAGGATTCAGAAGATAGACTATCTGCAACTTTAATAGCCCCTAAAGCTAAAGTTGGTGAAATTTCTATGTTAAAAGTTGTTGCTCATACGAAAATAGGAAGTTTCATAGATATCGGTCTTCCTAAAGATATACTAGTTCCTTTTAAGGCTAGAACTTATGATTTAGAAAAAGGAGAAAGATATCCATTCTATATATATGTAGATAAAAGCGAAAGATTAGCAGCTACTACTGATATAGATTCATACTTAACTACTGATCATGAATATAATATTGGAGATACAGTTAATGGAGTTGTATATGGATTCCAAACGAATAATTCAGCTATGGTTGTAGTTGATAATAAGTATGCTGGGGTAATACTACATAATGAATATTTCACTGAGTTAAAACATGGGCAGGAGTTAACTTTAAAAGTTATAAAAATATATGAAGATGGAAAACTAGGACTTTCTCCTAGACAGGGTAGAAAAGATGAACTAGATACTTTAGAATCTTCTATTATTAGTTACTTAGAGGGTAATGATGGATTTATGAGATTTAATGATAAATCTACGCCAGAAGAAATTGCCACTGTGTTTAATTCTAGTAAGAAAAACTTTAAACGTGCTTTAGGTATTCTTATGAAAAAAGGTGTCATAACTCAAGATTCAAAAGGCACTTATATTAAGTAGATTATAAAATAGACTGAGTATTTTACTCAGTCTATTTTATAATGTCTTCAAATTCAAATTTAACTAGTTTTTGTAAATCAGTAGGAGATATTTCAATTTGATATCCTATTTTACCTGCACTTACAATAATTTCATTTAATTCTTTAGCACTTATATTTACAAAAGTTTTATACAACTTTTTCATACCTATAGGTGAACACCCTCCCCTTACATATCCAGTAACTTTATTAATATCTTTAACATGTATCATTTCTATATTCTTTTCTTTAGAAGCTTTTGCCGCCTTCTTTAAATCCAAATTTTCATTAACTGGTATAACATATACATAGTATTCTTTACTTAAACCTTGTGCTACCAATGTCTTATACACCACTTTAATATCCTTACCTATTTTACTTGCAACTTCAATTCCATCCACATATTTTTTTCCAATATCATAAGAATATATATTGTATTTAATATCATTCGAATCAAGTATTCTCATTGCATTAGTTTTTACTTTTGATTTTGACATGTTATATCTCATCCCTTTTTATATATTTTACTATCTAATTATTTTATAAAATAAAAGATGTATCCATATAATTTAGGATACACCTTTTTATTTCATTATATAGCCCTAGTATATTTCTTTAACCATTCCTTTTCTTCTTCATTTAAGTATGGAGAAATCTCATTATAAACTTTCTTATGATAATCATTTAAGTAATCAATTTCTGCTTTTTCCATTAACATCGGATTAATTCCATCTAAGTCTATAGGAACAAGTGTAACAGCTTCAAATTCCATAAATTGTCCATATTCATTTACATCACTCTTAACTGTTATAAGCTCATTCTCTATTCTTATACCATGAGATCCATCTATATAAATACCTGGTTCATTAGTAGTAACCATACCAGCTTCTAATACACAACTATCATTCCTTTCAGGTACTATTCTCCATCTAAATCCATTTGGAGCCTCATGTACATTTAAAACAAATCCTATACCATGTCCTGTACCTGTTCTATAATCTATACCTAAATCCCAAATTGGACCTCTTGCTAGTATATCTAAGTTGTACCCTCTACATCCATACATGAACTTAGCCATTGATAATTTTACCATACCTCTAACTACAGCTGTAAAATGTGTTTTTTGAACTTCAGGAATATCACCTAATACATATACTCTAGTTATATCTGTGGTTCCATCAAAATATTGTCCCCCAGAATCTACTAACAATAATCCTTCTGGGTATAATTTATATGCGCTTTCTTTTGTAGCACTATAATGAATTATTGCCCCATGCTCTTTATATCCTGCTATTGTGTTAAAACTAGGCTCAATAAAGTTTTCTTGCTCTTGTCTAAACTTTAGCAATTGCTCATCTATACTAACTTCATCCATTTCAATTTTTCCTACATTATTTTTTAACCAATACATAAACTTAGTCATAGCAACGCCATCTCTTATATGACATTTTCTTATATTATTTAACTCTACTTCATTTTTTATAGCTTTAAGTAATACAGTAGGGTTTTGTACACTTACTTTTTCTATTTCACTCGAAATATTGTTATAAATTGCATAATTTATCTTAGATTTATCTAGTAATACAACTTGATCTTTATCTATGTTTTTTATAAAATCGTATATTTCAAAATATGGTTTTATAATTGTATCTGCCTTATTTAACTCTTCTTTCATTTCAATTGTAAGTTTATTATCATCAACAAATAAATAAACTTTATCTAAAGTTATTATTGCATATGAAAGAAGTACAGGATTATACTTTACATCTCTACCTCTTATATTAAATAACCATGCTATATCATCTAATGATGCAATTATATGCATTGTTGCATTATTTTCTTTTATAGATTTTCTTACTTTATTTAATTTACTTAAAAAATCTTCTCCTGTATATTTTATATCTAATAAAAATCCTATTTCTGATGACATCGATGATCTATCTTCCCATATATAATCAATTAAATCATCTTCGTAAGAAATTTTTATATTTTTACTTTTTAATCGATGTTTTAATTTTTCTCCTTCATCAACAGATATCACTCTTCCATCAAATCCTAACGTTGAATTTTCCGGCATATTATCATATAAATAATCTTCAATAGTAGGAACCCCTTCCATTCCAGACTTATATAGTTTTATGCCACTATCTTTAAGTTCAGTTTCAGCTTGTAAGAAGTACCTTCCATCAGTCCATAATCCACCATCATCTTTAGTTATTACTATAGTACCTGCCGACCCTGTAAATCCAGATATATATTCTCTACTTTTAAAATACTCTCCAACATACTCACTTTGATGAAAGTCTGAAGATGGTATTATATAGGCATAAATTTCTTTTTGACTCATTAGTTTTCTTAATTTTTCAATTCTATTTTTTATCATATGTATACCCCCTCTAGTCTTTATTTTCTATTTTTTTATATTATATACTTAATGTCAAATAATTAATATATTATTTTTAAATTAGAATAATATTCTATATTCATTTTACCCATAACCTTATATTTATAATTATGTTAATCTATATATTATTCCTTTTAAAAAAAACCACTTTAAAATAATTAACTTATTTTAAAGTGGTTTTTGATTAAATATAATTCTATTAATTTTATAAAGCAGCGATTAGACCTACAACTAATGCACTTAATATACTTACTAAGAATCCACCTATCATACCTCTAAATGCTAGTTTTGATAATTGATTTCTTTTTTCGGGGCAGAATACTGATATTCCTGATATACATATACCCATACTTGATATATTGGCAAATCCACATAAAGATACAGATAACACCATGGCAGTTCTTGGTTCTAATGTCTTTATAACATCTCCTAGTTGACCAAATGCAACAAACTCATTAAGAACTAATTTACTTCCTAGTAATTGCCCTGCTAGAGATATTTCATCTGGTTTTAATCCCATTAAAAATCCTATAGGCGCAAAAACTACTGATAATATCTTTTCTAAAGATAGTCCAAATATTCCAAGCCCTCCATTAACTAATGCAACTAAACCAGTTATAGCTATAAGAGCTGCACCTATTCCTAAAACCATTTGAAGCCCATCTGAAGCACCTTGAGATATTGCAGATATAAGATTCGGATTATCTCCTTTATTATCAATCTTAATATCTTTAACTTCACTTTTACCAACTAAACTTAAATCTTCTGGCAGTAACATTTTAGAAACTAATATACTTCCAAATGGAACTAATGCTCCTCCTAAAAGTAAATATTGCATAGGTATTCCCATACCAGCATATCCCATAAGTACTGTAGCAGACATACTACCCATACCTGATATTAGAACTAACATTATTTCACTTTCAGTCATAGATTTTAAGTACTTACTTACTAATACTGGAGATTCAGTTTGTCCTAAGAACATGTTAGCAACAGCTACAAAGCTTTCAACTTTAGATGTTCCAAGAACCTTTCCTACTATTCCACCTATTGCTGTAACTATAGCACTTATAACACCTAAATAATATAAAACTGCAACTAATGCAGAAACAAATATTATGTTTCCTAATACACTTATTGCAAATATACTTCCCGTTGGCGCTGATGAATCTGCAAGTGTTCCAAACATAAACGATAATCCCTCTGCACCATAACCCAGAACTGCAGTTACAAAGTCAGATACTTTTTCTAAGGCCATTTGACCTAGAGGGAATTTTACTAATAAAAATGCTAGTATAAATTGTATTACTAGTGCTTTTATTATCATTTTTTTATCGATAGCTTTCTTATCCGTTGAGAATAAGAATAATGCACCTAGTAAAACAACTATACCAATTACGTTTAATAAGATTTCCATTTGTTTTACTCATTCCTCTTCTATTGTATATTTTTATTTTATGCTTTTCTATTATAACCTCTAAATATGCAATTGTTCAACATTTTTAGACATTTTTTTCGTATTTATATATATTTCTTATTTTTATAAAACTTACTATTTTAAGTTTTATATAGTAATGATATTAAAATATAAATCATATTTTTATATAGATAATCACATATCATTAATACAATTGAACTATATAATATACAGAGTAATATTATTATACATTGGATAGCTAATCCATTAAGATGTAAACCATATATAATATTAATATTAAGTTAATTAAATTATAGATTCCATTTATAGAAATATATAATATTATTCCTGTAAATAAACTCATCAAGAGTTTTTTTCTTATATAATAACTAAACATACCAAGAAAAAGTCCTAATAACCCATTAATAAATAAAAACCTTATGGACTCAACTTGATTAGATACTCAATTAATAAAACGTAAATATATATGATGTGTCTATACTAGGTGATTTTCTGCTTATAATATATACTGGTATTATATTTAATATTGTAATAACTTCTAATTTATCCGAACATATAATTGGAATATAACTTATTAACAATCCTGACATAATAGAAAGTATTAAACCTGTAAATTGTTCTTTTATTTTCATACTCTCCCTCCACTAGACAATGTATATATTATATTATGTTATATATATATATAAGTTGATACAATATAAAAAGGATATCTAAAGTCAAAGTATAAGTAATTTAACTTTATGATATCCTTTTATTTTGATGTTTTTATTAACATAAATAATATTATTTATATATTAAAATTAATTTTATACAGTTCAATAACATTTTCAATAAGTGAATTTATTGTAGCTTTACCTGTGCAGTTTATTCTATTTGATACCATACTAGCTTTTCCTATACTTACAACTTCATCTACATCAAAGTCTAATATCTGTTTTCTACCAACATAAGTAAAACCAACACCAATTACAACAGCATCCTCTTTAATATCTTTCGAGTTAATAAGATTTTGTCTTCCTACACAAGAAATAATTATATCTGCAATTTGGACTAAAGATGACAAGTCTTTTGTCTTACTATTCGCATTTATCAATGTTGCACCTCTATTCATAAGCATAGAACATAGGGGTTTACCAACATGATTAGATTTTCCTATAACTAACGCAACTTTACCTTGTATTTCAACATCATTATACTCTAATAATGATATTACGCCTTTTGGAGTTGCTGGGGCTAATATTTTATCATTACCTAAATTTATCTCTCCTATCCATTCTTTTGCAAATCCATCTGCATCAACACTATAATCTATCGACTTCATTAGATTATCTGTATCTAAATGCTTAAATGTCGGTAATTGAAGTATTACTGGAATTTTTTCTGCATTACATTTATCAATTATATTTTTCACATCTTCATTTGTACAATTTTCTTCTAATTTTATTGCATTTACTTTAAGACCTGCTTTCTCACCCTCAGTTATTTTTCCTTTTATATACCTTGCATTTCCCTCATCGTCAGATGCATTTATTATTATAAATTCAGGCTGCTTGTTTATAATTTTTTCAATTTTTGTAATTTCTTCTTTAAATTTTTGTATTTTTCCTTCACACATTTCTATTGCGTCTATTATTCTTGTCATACTGTCTCTCCTAATTGTTTATTTATCTATTTTACAATTATATAATATATTCCATCTATTTTTTTATTATTTTTGCAATTTCCATGATAAATGTTGAAATTAACGCTAGACCTAGACAAATACTAAATTGACTAATACCAAATGAATTTGGTATTAAAAATAATTCTCTAACACCTGGTACTAAAGTTATACTATATAGTATAAAGCAAACTACTACAGCTCCTAATGCAAATTTATTAGAAAAAATCCCCAACTGAATTAATGTACTTTCATTAGATCTTGCTGGTAATGTTTGAAGAATCCTAGATATTATTAATGTAGAGAATGCCATAGCTACTCCTAAGTACTCTGATGTTAAATTACCTATATACTGAGCAAATATAGTTACAATCCCTATAACTATCCCTCTAAAGACTACTCTTTTTAGCGTACCTCCTGCTAATATACTCTCATTTGGGTCTCTTGGACTATGTTTCATTATACTTTTTTCAGGCGGTTCAAGACCTAATGCAATAGCAGGTAATGAGTCATTTACTAGATTTATAAATAATAATTGCAGTGCAGTAAACGGATTATTCCAATCTGCAAATACAGCAAACAATATTGCTACTATCGCTCCTAAGTTTCCAGCAAATAAATAAGTAATTGCCTTTTTTATATTATCATAAACACTTCTACCTACTTCAACTGCACTTATTATGCTTGAAAAATTATCATCTACTAGTATCATTGCTGATGCATCCTTTGATACATCAGTTCCACTCCCCATACCGATTCCAATATCTGCCTGTTTTAATGATGGTGCATCATTTACTCCATCACCTGTCATCGCAGTTATCTTACCTTTTCTTTGCCATGCTTTAACTATACGTATTTTATTCTCAGGTGAAACCCTAGCATAAACACTTATTTTTTCTAATTCCTTATCTAATTGCTCATCAGTTAAAGCATCTAATTCTTGACCTGTAAGTGCTAATTCACTTTCATCCATTATGCCTATTTGTTTAGCTATTGCTTGAGCTGTAGTTTTATGATCCCCAGTTATCATAATTGTTTTTATACCAGCTTCTTTAGCTTCCTTAACCGCGCTATATACTGATTCCCTAGGAGGGTCTATCATTGCCATTAAGCCTACCAATATCATGTCAATTTCATCTTCTACACTAGGAACAAAATCTTTATCTGGTACATCTTTCATCGCAAAAGCTAAAACTCTTAATGCATTTTTTGAAAACTCTTCATTAACTTTTCTATACTCATTTAAGATTTCATCATTTATTTCAACTACTTCACCATTATTCAAAGCATATTTACATCTATTAAATAATACATCCGGGGCTCCTTTTGTATACATTACTGCATCACCGTAAATATCATTTACAGTAGACATTAATTTTCTATCTGAATCAAATGGTATTTCCCCTTTTCTTACATACTTTCCTCGTAAAGTACTATAATTTAAATCATTTTTATTTGAATAAGTAATTAGTGCAACTTCTGTTGGATCTCCTATCTCATTTCCTTCCTCAGTAATATGAGAATCATTACATAGAGTTGATATCATTGTCAGTAGTTTAGCTTGATAATTATAATGTACATTTCCTTTTTCAAATACATCATCATCATTTCCATACATATAATAATCTACAACTGTCATCTTATTTTGTGTAAGAGTACCAGTTTTATCTGTACATATAATACTTGCAGATCCTAAAGTCTCAACTGCTGGTAGCTTTCTTATTATAACTTGTCGTTTTGCCATATTATTAGTTCCTACAGCTAAAACTATAGTTACAATTGATGATAAAGCTTCCGGAATCGCTGCTACCGCCACGGCCACTGCGAACATAAAACTATCTAAGGCTACACCTATCATATTTGTTGTATTTCTAGTAAAGTATGCTCTTGCAACCTCTATTATAAAAATTACTAAAGCAAGTATAGTTATTCCAATACCTAATTTTTTACTAAACTCCTCTAGCTTCTGTTGAAGAGGAGTTAACTTATTTTCTGAAGATTCTAAAAGACCTGCTATTTTACCCATTTCTGTATTCATACCAGTGTCAGTTACTATAAACATCCCTCTACCATATACGACTATAGACCCACTAAATACCATATTTTTCTGATCTCCTAGCCCAACTTCTTCATTTATTACATCAGTATACTTTAATACAGGTTCTGATTCTCCAGTTAGCATTCCTTCTACAACCTTCAATGTTTCCGCTTCTATAAGTCTTCCATCTGCAGGAACATAGTCACCAGCTTCTAATACTACTATATCTCCTGGCACTAATTGTCTAGATTCTAAGGTTACCTTTTTATTATTTCTTATAACCTTAGCTTGAGGTGCAGATAGTTTCTTTAAACTTTCTAATGACCCCTCCGCCTTTTTAGTCTGTACAACTCCTAATACTGAATTTATTATTACAACCGCAAATATTATTATAGATTCTACAACTTCACCTAATATAATTTGGACTATTGCAGCAATAAGTAATATTATTACTAAAGGATCTTTAAAGGATTCTAAAAATAATTTATATGTAGGTATCTTATCTTTTTCTTTTAATTCATTGTACCCTTTAGATTTTAATAGTTCATTAACTTGATCTTCGGATAATCCCTGTAGACTAGAGTTTAAATTTGACATTACATCTTCATATGTTCTTTTATAAAACATAACACTTCTCCTTACATATAATAAAATTTATACTTTATTATTTATTCTTAAATTTAATTTAGTTTATTATTCTATAAAATTTATTAAAAATTTATTATTAAAATACTATATAACAATAATAGTGTCTTTTAAAATTCAATCCCACATATTACCTATATAATTTACTTATATATTTTTTATCTTAGATAAAAATATAATAATAAACTATTTAAAGATAAAGTAAATATATTTCAATATTTTACCAAATGTTACATTTAATTTAATATTTACCAATTTTTTTGTCGAATTTTGAAAGGAAATTTTAAAGAAAACATTGTTTTATTTTTAAAAGTATTATAATGGTTCTTGTCGCTAAAAAAAGCACTAATTTTATATAATAATTTTTCTAATAAAAGAAAGGAATAATAATATGGAAAACAAGAGTCTTCAAAAAAATCTTGGATTTGCTGCAGCTCTATCAACTGTTGTTGGTATGGTAATTGGTGGCGGTGTATTCTTTAAGCCACAAGCAGTATTTACATTAACAGGTGGAGCACCTGGTCTTGGGATGATAGCTTGGATCGTTGCAGGTATAGTAACAATAACTGCTGGTCTTACAGCTGCAGAAATTTCGGCTGCGATACCTAAAACTGGTGGTATGATGGTTTATATCGAAGAAATATATGGTAAGAAATTAGGTTTCTTAACAGGATGGATGCAATGTGTTTTATTTTTCCCAGCTACTATAGCTGCAATATCAGTAATGTTCGGTCAACAATCTGCAATATTACTTGGAAACGGAAATAATCAAACATTAGTTATACTTTTAACTGCAGGTGTAATATTATTTATAGGTTTTATAAACTCATTTGGTTCTAAAACAAGTGGTATGATACAAACAATTTCTACAATATGTAAATTAGTTCCACTTATTTTAATAATAGGATTTGGATTATTCAAAGGAAATGCATCTAGCCCAGTATTCACGCCTCTTGTAGGAAAAGGTGTTAGTCCTGGAGGAGTATTCGGACAATTATTAATAGCAATATTATTTGCATATGATGGATGGATAAATGTTGGTGCTATAGCTGGAGAAATGAAAGATCCAGGAAAAGATTTACCAAAAGCAATAGTTGGTGGCTTATCATTAGTTATGGCTGTATATGTTATAATAAACATAGCTTATTTATTTGTATTACCAGCTGATCAACTTGCTCAATTTGCTTCACCAGCTTCAGCTGTTGCAGAAGTATTATTTGGTAGAGTTGGTGGTCAAATAATAACTATTGGTATACTAATATCTGTATTCGGATGTATTAACGGTTACTTATTGACTGGACCAAGAATACTTTATACATTAGCTCAACAAAAAACTTTACCAGGATATAAATTTATAGGTGCACTAAATAAAAATGATGTTCCTGCTAATGCAACAATGATAATGGCTTTTATATCTGCGTTATATGCACTATCTGGACAATTCAACTTACTAAGTGATTTATCTATGTTTGCTGTATGGTCATTCTATGTATTAACATTTGTTGGTGTTATAAAATTAAGAAAGACTCATCCAGATATGCATAGACCTTATAAAGTTCCTTTATATCCATTTATACCATTCGTAGCTATAGCTGGTGGATTATTTGTAGTATTAAATCAATTATTCTTTGCTGGAATGACAAATACTTTAATGTCAATTGGTGGAGTTATAATAACACTTATAGGTTTACCTGTATATAGCTATATGGCTAAAAAAGAAGGTTTCGATAATAGATTAGATGATGTAGCTTAATTATTTAATAAAAAAAGATGTACTTTAAAAGTACATCTTTTTTATCTAAAATAAATAACTTTATTACTTTAGCTTATTATGGTTATGTGCTTCATCATATGATGGAGCTTTTAAATTCCCCTTTTTATGAGATTTTCTTACAACTTCTTCATCCTCATCTTCAATTATATTTTTAATTTCATTATATGTGTGACCATGATTAACTAAATTAGTTAATTCTGTCGGCTCATTTAATATTCTTTTACTTTGATTCACTTTTTTCATATCTACACTCCTTTCTTTTAATTATTGTTCCACAATAATTAAATTTTAGTACTATATTTAATTTTACATTTCTAATCTTTCTTAACACATATATTAAATAAAAAAAGCCATGCTAAATTAGCACGGCTTAATATTATATAAACGGATTATAGAATCTTCCTCCATCTACTTTAATTAGTATTATTGATACTAAAACTAATAAAGTACATAATAATATTGATATATAATCATTTTTAGTGAAATCTTTTCTTTTATACCATGTACGCTTTTTTTGATTTCCAAAAGCTCTTAACTCCATGGCTATACTTATTTTATCAATTCTCTCTAAACTCGAGAAAATAAGTGGCATAAGTATTGATGCTGCGTTTTTGATTCTCTTAAAGAACTTTTCCTTATTAGATAAATCAATTCCTCTAGCTTGCTGAGCAAAAGCTATATCCTTATAATCTTTTTGGATATCTGGTATATACCTTAAAGCTATTGATATAGAATATGCAGCCTTATAACTAATACCAATTTTATTTAATGATGCAGCAAATTCACTTGGATCTGTTGTTAATATAAATAAAAGGGCCATAGGTATTGCAGCAAAATATTTTAACACAACATTAAGTTCATAGAATAATTGTTCTAAGGTTATAGTATATGGACCTATTAAGTGTATTAAAACTGTTCTACTACCATATATTTGAACACCTTGTTCTGGTGCAAATACAAATATCATAACAGCATTTAAAAGTAAAAATATCATTATAAAATAAAGTATAAATGAAACTTCTCTAAATTCTATTTTAGATATCTTAAAAGATATAATACCTATTATAAGCATTCCTACTAGTAATCTAGTATCATAAGTTATCATAGAGGCTATGGACCATAATAAAAAAATTATCAGTTTTGTAGCTCCTGTTAACTTATGTATAGGAGAATCTTTCTTTATATATGATAACATTTCTGAGTTCATATTTATCTAACCCTCCTATCATAATCTATAAATCTTTTAATAAAACTTCTCTCATCTTTTATTCCACATTTTTGAGCTAGTTCATATAATGATGTTTCTTTCAAGTTTGCTTTTTCTATAACATCATAATTAGTTAATATATTTATAGCAGTATCATCTGCTATTTTTTCACCTTCTGATAAAACAATTACATTATTTGTATACTCTAGCATTAGATGCATATCATGAGTAATCATTATTATAGTAATTCCTTGTTTATTAAGATCTACTAAAAACTCCATTATTTCTGAGTAATGTTTGAAATCTTGGCCTGCTGTAGGCTCATCTAAGATTATTATATTTGGATTTAGTACAAGTATAGATGCTATTGTAACTCTTTTCTTTTGTCCAAAACTTAGCGCTGATATTGGCCAATTTCTAAGTGGATAAAGGCCACATATCTTAAGAGTATTATAAACCCTCTCTTGAACTTCACTTTCAGAATATCCTCTAACTCTAAGTCCAAATGCAACTTCATCAAAAATCATAGATTTAGATATCATTTGATTTGGATTTTGCATTACAAATCCTATTTTTTCCGAACGTTCTTTTATAGTTTGATTTGCTATATCTTCTCCATCAAATATTATTTTTCCTGATGTTGGTTTATAAAAACCGCAAATTAGTTTTGATATAGTAGATTTTCCTGCACCATTTTTTCCAACAATACTTACCATATCACCTTTATTTATTTTAAACGAAACATTATTTAATATTTGTTTTTCTATACTATATGAAAAACTTAAGTCTTCAACTTCAAGTATAGGATAAGTATTTTCATTACAAACATCCTCATCTATACTTGAGTACCAAGCTTTTAATTTTTCTTTACAATTTATTAAATCTATTTTTTCTATTCTTTCAGGATTCATCCCAGGATTTATATCACAATTAGCATATTTTAAAGCTGATAAATATAGTGGCTCCCTAACTCCAACTTCCTTTAATATATTAGTTGAGAGAAGTTCGTTCGGAGTAGTGTCTGCTACTATTTCACCTTTATTCATAACAATAATTCTATCTAAATCCTTATGTAGTACATCCTCTAATCTATGTTCTACAATTATCATAGTCTTGTTATTTTTATTTTTTATATTATCAATTAATTCTATTGCACTTTTACCTGTCAATGGATCTAAACTCGCTAATGGCTCATCAAATAATAGAATCTTTACATCATCTACAGTAACACCAGCAAGAGTAACTCTTTGCTTTTGACCTCCAGATAACTTATATGGTGAGGATTCTAATTCCTTATCTATATCCACTAATTTTGCTGAATCACTAACTATCTTCTTCATTTTTTCTTGCTCTACACAGTCATTTTCAAGCTTAAACGCTATATCTTCACCTACTGTTAAACCTATAAATTGACTATCTGGATCTTGAAGTACTGTACCTATTATTTTAGATAATTCAAATATATTTTTATTTTGAACATTTTCACCATCAATTAATAGCTCTCCAGATGTTTTCCCACTATAATAAAATGGAACTAATCCGTTAAGACAATGAGCTAAAGTACTTTTACCAGAGCCAGAAGGTCCCACTATAAGTACTTTTTCTCCTTCATATATAGTTAAATTTATATTTTTAAGAGTAGGCTCTGCTTGCACTCTATATCGAAAACTATAGTCTTTAAACTCTATTATCTTTCTTTTCATTCCTATCTCCTTTAGTATTACTCTTCCATTCTTAAACTTCCGCTCTTTATTTTTGTCTTAGAGTAAGCCGATAATATTAATGTTCCTAAAACTCCAACTGTTACCATATTAGATATACCACCTATGATTCCTTGTAAAAATACTTTATTTGCAGGTTCTAGGTATATTATTATATCTAATCCAGGTGCTACTAAAAACCACGCTAATGCGTTTGCTATAACTTGAGTTATGTTAAATAGTATTATTTGTTTTATATTAAAATCATCTTCTAAATCTAATTTTTTTGAAGCAATTCCGATTACTAATCCAACTACTCCTGATGCTATTACCCAACTAAACCATGGTGATCCATAAAATACTAAATCTTTTAATCCATGTCCTATAAGTCCTATAAGGAATCCTGCCATAGGACCATATACTACAGACATTAATGCCAAATATGCATAAGATGTCTCTATATTAGTATTTGGAATAAATGTAGGAATAGACCCGAATCTTCCTAATACCATAAAAACTGCCGCTCCTATTCCTATAGAAACTATCGTTTTTATTGATAACTTCTTATTCATTTACATTATCCTCTCTATTTTAATTTTTATCTTCATATTAATTATTAAAATTCACGCAAATTTTAGTATAAATGCAAATAAAATAATTGTCAATATAAGTCGTTTTTTTCTATAATTATCCTATTTATTGACTTCCTTATATTATTTTATTCTGAAAATAATATAAGGATATGAATTAATTTCATATCCTTTATTATTATCTTTTTTTTCTTCTATTATTAGAACTCTTTTCCACTTTAATATTTTCTACTTTGTTACTTCTTGAGTTCTTACTTTTAGTATTTTTTTTATTTCTAGAGTCTTTATTATTTTTAGAAACTCTTATTGAGTTATCTCTTTGATTATTCTTACCTCTAGAATTTTTGTTATTAGAATTACCTCTATGTCCAAATCCTCTACCTTCTCTAGGCTTTATTAAACACTTAGGACCATACCCTATTAAATCTTCTCTATCTGCTTCTTCAAGGGCCGCATGAACTAGTTCATAATTTCTAGGGGCTCTATATTGTAATAAAGCTCTTTGCATTGCTTTTTCTTGCTTAGTCTTAGGCACATACACTTCTTGCATAGTAAGTGGATCTAGTCCTGTATAGAACATTGTTGTAGATAATGTTCCTGGAGTTGGATAAAAGTCTTGTACTTGTTCTGGTTGATAGTTTGTATCTCTTAAATACTCAGCAAGTTCTATTGCTGAATTTAATGTTGAACCTGGATGACTTGACATTAAATACGGTATTAAGTACTGTTTCATGCCTAATTGTTCATTTATAGCAAAGAATTTTTGTCTAAATCTATCATAAGTATTTCCAGCTGGCTTTTGCATATGATGTAATACCTCGCTTGCAACATGCTCTGGAGCAACCTTTAATTGACCACTTACATGGTGCTTTATTAATTCTTTTAAGAACTTATTATCTTTATCTGCCATGACATAATCATATCTTATTCCAGAACGTACAAATACTTTTTTTATTCCTGGTAAACTTCTTACCTTTCTTAATAAATCTATAAAATCTGTATGATCTACTTTTAGATTTTTACATGGTTCTGGATGCAAGCATTGTCTATGCTTACAAGCACCTTTTGTTATTTGTTTTTTACAAGCCTCTTGTCTAAAGTTTGCTGTAGGACCACCAACATCATGTATATAACCTTTAAAGTCTGGAAGTGTAGTTATATATTTTGCTTCATCCACGATTGAATCATGACTTCTACTTTGTACAGCTCTACCTTGATGGAATGTTATTGCACAGAATGAACAACTTCCAAAACATCCTCTTGAACTCACTATACTAAATTTAACCTCTTCTATTGCCGGAATGCCACCCATTTCTTTATATATAGGATGATACGTTTTTTGATATGGTAAGGCATATACATCATCTAGTTCTTCTCTATTTAAAGGCTTCTCTGGTTTATTTTGAACTAAGAACTTATCTCCATATGGTTCAACTATAGCTTTTCCTCTATATGGATCCTGCTCATCATACTGTAATTTAAATGATTGTGCATATTTTACTTTATCTTCACATATTTCTTTATATGATGGAAGTAATACATAATCTTCATATACTTCATCTAAACTATCTACCATATAACATGTTCCATTTATATGTCTTATATACTTCGGATCAAATCCATTATTAAGAGCATCTGCAACTTCTACTATTTGCTTTTCACTCATTCCATAAACTAGTAAATCTGCACCACTATCTACTAATATTGATTTTCTAACTTTATTAGCCCAATAATCATAGTGCGCAAATCTTCTTAAACTTGCTTCTATACCACCTATTATTACTGGTATATCTTTGTATGCTTCTCTTATTTTGTTACAATAAACTATTACTGCTCTATCTGGTCTACATCCCATTTTTCCCCCTGGAGAGTATAGATCTTTTTCTCTTTGTTTTTTGCTTACTGAATAATGGTTAACCATAGAATCCATATTCCCTGAATTAACTAAGAATCCAAGTCTTGGTCTTCCTAACTTCATAAAGTCTTCTGTAGACTTCCAATTTGGTTGGGCTATTATACCAACCTTATATCCTGCATTTTCTAATACTCTAGAAATTATAGCTGTACCAAAACTATGATGGTCAACATACGCATCTCCTGTAACTAATACAAAATCTAGCTGTTCCCAACCTCTATCTATCATATCTTGTTTACATATTGGTAAAAATTTATTTTCCATGATAATCACCTGCTTAATTTATAATAAGATTTATTATATCCTTTTTATTATAGTATGAAACTTATTTTTCAACTCTGACCTATAATTATATCATAAAAAATAATATACATCTAAAAATAATCATGGTTATATATGTAATTTATAGAAATATGTAGATATTATACGCATAAAAAAATCGAGATAATTATCTCGATTTTTTTATGCAACTTGCTTTTTATTATTTTTATTTAACTTATATTTGCTCCATTCAAATTCCACAAACATAGCTAATGCACCAATATTTAAAGATGTTGCTACAAAAAGTAATATATTTAATAAATTAAATAATATTTCAAATTTAAATATTGATAAAATGCCTGATATTAATAACATGCTTAGATACATAATATTTCTATTCTTTATATTAATCTTGCTAGATAAACTTAAAAGATAATATGAACCTAGTAAAGTCGTCATTCCCGACAATATTATAAATATAAATAATATTGCTAATCCCAATATACCTGTTACACTTATTACAGTTTCAAAATAAGATACTAATCTTTGAGCACTATTTTCTGTAAACGATATAATATTTTGATCAACTCCATATGAAGCTATATAAGATGTAACTAATACTGATATTACAACAAGGAATGTAGTCATAATAGCTGATATAGACGCAGCTACTCTTGGACTAGAATTTGTTTTAACTGCTGCTAGTGGCAATGTCCCTAATCCAGGTTCTGCAATTTGAATTACTCTTTGCATACCAAATATAAGACCTAAAGGAATTCCAAACAACATACTTACTGGATTTTTAAATCCTATAAGCATCCTTTCGATAAATGCTGGCACATATGTATGTGTTTTTATTAAAAATATTCCAAAAAACACAAAGTAAGCGCCTGCAGCAACTAAAATCATACTTACCATAGATTTGATAAATATATCTTGTCTATTTTTCAATACAACTACAAATAAAATAAATATAATGGGTATTATTACAAATAAATATTGTTGCATTTGAGTAAGTTTAATTCCAGATATCTTATCCAAACTCGTTATTATAATAGCATCCATTCCACTAAATTGAACACCACCTATAGCAAATACATATAATAAAATTAATGCTATAACATAAATCTTTGCTGCACCTTTAGATACAAATTTTTCTATGTAGTCTCTAGGATCCATATTTACAATTTTAGCTATTAATGTTTCACAATATGATATTGGTATTAATACTAATGATCCTATTAATGCCCATAAAGCTACCGATTCTACATATACTTGACCACCTACATACAAGTTACTTAATGCGCTTAAAAAGCCAATTATAATTCCAGTTCCCATCATAGCACCTAGAGATACTGATGCTTGAGGTATTAAATGCATTATACTAAACTCTCTTTTTTCAGTTGTCAATGATCTTATGTTTAGTATTACTTGAGCACAAATGTAAATTCCCATAAGTAATAAAAATGGTATAAATATTGGCCATATTACATTTGATATTACCACAGTTATATGGTTCAATTGAGATAATATAACTTCCATGATGCCACCTCGATTTATTAAGTTTTATGATTTTATATTTTATTCATATATTCACGCAAGTATTAGTATACTATCATTTTCACACTTAGCATAGAGTAAAATTATATTAATTAATCAATTAAAAATTATATAAAAAAATGACTACTCAGATTAAGTAATCATCTTTTTATATAGCTTTTATACTTCATGCAAAAATAATCCACATCTAACTTTTGGTTCAAACCAAGTTGATTTAGCTGGCATAATTTTATTTTCATCCGCCACCTTCATTAATTCTTTTATTTTAGTTGGATATAAAGAAAAGGCTACCCTCATATCTTTATTAACCCTATTTTCAAGTTCTTTAATTCCTTTAATCCCTCCTACAAATTCTATACGTTTATCACTTCTAGGATTTTTTATTCCTAAAATAGGTTCTATTAAATAATCATGTAGTATGCTAACGTCTAATGATCTTATTGTATCATTTTCTACTTCTGATAACTTTTTAAATTGAAGTTTATACCATTTATTATTTAAATACATTCCAAACGTTCCTTTTTCTTTAGGTTTATAGCCATCTTCTTTTAAATTAATTATTTTAAAGTTTTCTCTAACTTTATTCATAAACTCTATTTCATTTAAATTGTTTAAATCTTTAACTACTCTATTATAATCTAGTACTAATAAGTCTTTTTCTGGTGCAATCATTGCTAAATAGTAATTAAATTCTTCTTTTCCTGTATAACTAGAATTTTTAATTCTCATTTCTTTTGCAATATTCTCTGCTGAAGCTGCTCTATGGTGTCCATCTGCTATATATAAATACTGTATACTTTTAAATTCATCTACTATTTTATTTATAGCCTTACTTTCACTTACTCTCCAAACAGTATGTCTTATATTGTCATTTGATATAAAATCATATAAGTGTTCTTCTTTTGTATAGCTATTTATTATATCATCTATTTCTTTTTTATTTTTATAGGTTATTAATATAGTACCTGTATTTGCATTACAATACCTTATATGATTTGTTCTATCTAGTTCCTTGTCTGGTTTAGTATATTCATGTTTCTTTATAATACCATTCAAACTATCATCTACAGATACACATGCAACTATACCTATTTGAGCTCTATTATCCATTATTTCTCTATAAATATATATACATTCACTCTCATCTTGAATTAAAATATTTTCCTTTTTAAATTTATTTAAATTTTCTTTTGCTTTTAAATATACTTTTTCATCATACTCATCTATATAATCTGGTAAATCGATCTCTGCACGATCTATGTGTAAAAATGAATACTTATTGTTATACGCCATATTTTTAGCTTCATCTCTACTCATAACATCATATGGTAATTCAGCTACCTTATCTACATATTCTTTAGATGGTCTAATTGCTCTAAATGGTTTTATTACTGCCATATTCATCCCCCTTATTTATATGCTCTTATAGCGCTAGCCTTATATTTTTACGACCTTCTTCACTTTGAAAATATTCAGTTATAATTTCTACTATCTCAGCACTTATCCTTTTTTGTGCTTCTACCGTTGAAGCTCCTATATGAGGTGTAGGAGATACCATGGGATGATTTACTAATTCTAAATTAAATTTTGGCTCACTTTCAAAAACATCTAATGCTACTGCCTCAATTTTTCCATTATCTAATGCATTTATTAAATCCTTTTCACAAACCAGTCCACCTCTAGCGTGATTTATCAAGTATACTCTATCTTTCATTTTTTCTATTTCTTTTTTAGTTATTAAATATCCCTTTTCTTTATCGTAAGGTATATGAATAGTTAAAAAATCTGAGTTTGCTAATACTTCTTCAAATTCACAAAATCTATATTTATTAGGCACATCCATCTTACCCAAAATGTCATAGTATATAATATTCATGCCCATAGCACAAGCTCTTTTAGCTACTTCTTTTCCTATTCTTCCCATACCAATTATACCTAATGTTTTTCCGTAAATTTCAGTTCCTATATAATGTTTCTTTTCCCATTTACCTTCTCTCATTCTTACATTTGATATATTTACAAATCTTGCTATATTTATTATTTGGCATATTGTAAGCTCTGCTACTGAAACTGTACTTCCACAAGGTGTATTCATTATTTTTATACCCTTACTCTCAGCATAATCTACCTCTATATTATCCAAACCTACGCCAGATCTTATTATTAGTTTTAATCTATTACCCTCACAGGCTTTATCTATTATTTCTTTAGTTATTTTATTTTTAGATCTTATTACTAAAGCATCCATATCTTTTAATTTTTCCCCTAATCCTAATCCATCAAAGAATTCATTTATAACATTAAAGTTTGACTTTCTTAATCTTTCTATTTCATCCTTATTCACACCATCAGTTATTAATATATTAAACATATTTATACCTCCAAATTTAACCTTTTTTTACCGCCTTATATTGAATTTAATTTTTTTCAAATCCTAATATTTCATCAATATTATTTAATAAATCTTTTACATCATCTACTGAATAATCTCCCATATGAGATATTCTAAATGTCTTTTCTTTAAGTTCCCCATATCCATTGGCAATTTCAAGGTTTCTCTCTTTTAATTGATCATTCAATTTAGATATACTTATACCTTTTGTATTTTTCACTACGGTAAGAGTATTAGATAAGTAATTTTCATCGGTAAAAATTTGGAAGTGTTCTTTAGCCCAAGATCTAACTATATTAGCCATTTCTCCATGTCTTAAAAATCTATTTTCTAGGCCTTCTTTTAAGATTTGGTTTAATTGGAAGTCTAAAGCGAACATATGTGAAAGGGATGGTGTTGAAGGGTACTGGTAATTCTTATTAACTATGTATTCATACATTGCTAATAAATCAAAATACGTTCCTCTATAAGGTACTTTTTTAGCTCGTTGAACTGCTTTGTTAGAAAATGTACAGATTGACATACCAGGTGGTAATCCAAGTGCTTTTTGCACCGATGTTATACATATATCTATTCCAATTTTGTCAACTTCTATTTTTATTCCACCCGCCGAACTTACTGCATCTACACAGTAAATTATATCTTCATATTTTTTAATAACCTCTCCAATAGCCTCTATTGGGTTTGTTATGCCTGTTGAAGTCTCATTATGAGTTATAGTTATTAAATCATACTTACCGGTAGAAAGTACCTTATCAACCATTTCAGGACTTATCGCCTTCCCTAATTCTACTTCAAATAAATCCACGGGTACCATGTTTGACACTCCCATTTTATACCATCTTTTTCCAAAGGATCCACAGGAGAATACAACTGCCCTTTTAGATGTACAGGATCGAATGGAACCTTCCATTAATCCACTACCGGATGATGTAGATAAAAGTATTTCGCTATTTGTATAAAATAAACTTTGCAACTTTTTACTTATATCATATTGTATCCTAGATGCTTCTTTTCCTCTATGACTGATTACTTGAGTAGACATATATTCTAGGACATCTTTATTTACATCTATAGGTCCAGGAATAAATAACCTTTTGCTCATAATAAGCCTCCTTTCTTAAAAATTATTATTATTTAAATTTTTAATATTTTAATATCTATAGTATGTTTTCTAAATAAATATGTCAATTTTATAGTTTCTTTATTATATAATATTTATTTTTTTTATTTAAGTTCTACATTTTTTAATAAAAATATAGATTTACATTTAAAATAAAATTTATTATTTACCTTAATAGTTTACTTTTTAATATTATCTCAAAATTTATTTGTAATATTTATGATTAGAAATTAAATCTCCAATTTCTTTCGTGGTAACTTTTATACCATATCCGTCATAAATATCCTCTGTCTTATATCCTTTACTCAATACTTTTTCAACAGCTTTATCTTTGCTATTAGATTCTCTATTTAAATTTAGTTTCTGGATATTTTTCAGCTTCATCTTTTACAAGCTTCGCTCCTTTTACAGCTATTTCAATTATCTCTTCTTTAGTTTTATCAAATACAACATTTCTTTGAAGTGTTGATATTGAATTATAAATATGAACAATTACTTCCTTACATACTTTTAATGCTTCAAAAGTTTTTAATATTAAATGCTCTCTTGCTTAAGTTATCACCTGAAGAGTAACATCTTCTGGTATTAGATTTTCATCAATTAATTTTCTTATAAACTTATATTCTGTATCTGATGCAGATGGAAATCCTACCTCTATTTGCTTAAAACCAATACCTACCAACATATTAAACATCTTAATTTTCTCATCTACATTCATAAGATTTAGTAAAACTTGGTTAGCATCTCTTAGGTCAACACTGTACCATATAGGTGATTTTATAATCTCATTATCTGGACATTTTCTATTTTTCATGGTAATCTTTTTAAATCTAGAATATTTCTCATGGTTCATAATAGTCCTCCTATATATTTAAAATCTTTTTTCCAATAAAAAAACTCGCCTCTAAAAAATTAGAGACGAGTTTAGCTCGCGGTACCACTCGATTTGGCTATAAAGCCTACTTTATAATAATGATAAATCATTATATATCCTATAACCTAGATTAATCGGTTTGCAAATTGCAACAGCTCATAGACAAGTTCGAATTTATCCACTGCCAAATCACACCATCCTTTGGCTCTCTGTAAGCTTCATCATTTCTACTACTCCTAATCAACGCCTTTTATTTTAAATTGTTTATTAGTTATAGTATTATTTTACTTTTTATTTGTCAATTATATAGTTAAATTTATACATATATATTACTTATGTTACCTCTTCATAAAATCTAAATTAAAAAATTCTATTATTTGATCTTCATGATAATTTATAACTAATTCTTTTGGAAAATCAACTTCTTTAATTAATTTTTCACAATTATCGAATCTCCCTATATCATAGCAAATATGAGAGTCCGTTCCCATTATTACTCTTACATTGTGCTCCTTACAAAGCTCTAACATTTTTGATAAATTTTCTTTTGCACCTTCTCTAAATGAATTTGGATTTAGTGAAGAGTTATTAATTTCCAATAATATATTTTTTTCTTTTGCTTTTAATACTACTGCTTCATAATCAAGTGCATATCTACTATCATCTGGATGACCTATTATTCTAACTTTTTCTATATCCATTACATTAAGTATTGCTCTAGTATTCTCTTCTATAGAACCAAATTTAACACAAGGTGGATGAAGACTTGCTATTACATAATCTAATCCTGAATATAAATCTTCATCTATATCTAAGTTTCCTTCAAAATCAAGTATATTTCCTTCTATACCTCTAAGAATTTTGACTCCATCAACTTCTCTAGGAATTACCTTTAAATTTTGAAAATAGTATTTATGTGGTGATGCTGGCATATTAGATGAATGATCTGATATACCAAGATATTTAATCTGACGCCTTACAGCAAATTCTATATTCTCTTTTATAGTACTAAATGCATGTCCACTTACTATAGTATGTGTATGTAAATCTAAAATTGATTTCATAAATACCTCCTCTTATTAATCATATAAATATAGGATACCTCAAACTATTTGAGATATCCTTGACTTATTATTTTTGTAAATTTTTAAATTTATCTTTAAATAAATCTCCAAGAGTTCCTAAAGAATCTTCCACTTCTAAATATTCTGTGTAATCTTCTTCAGGCTCTCTTTCAGCTTCTTTTTTAGATACTAACATTCTTCTATTTTCTGGATTAAAGTTAAGAACCTTTACCTTAACTTCATCATCAATATTTACTACGTTAGTCACTTTTACAACTCTATCTTCACTTAACTCAGATATTGGTAAAAATGCTTCTACACCTTCTCTAATTTCAAGGAATGCTCCTCTATCAATTATTCTAACAACCTTACCTGTTATTATATCATCAACATATACATCTTCAGATATTAGTTGCCATGGGTCATTATTTATATCTTTTAATGCTAGCGCTATTTTTCTAGTTTCCATATTAACATCTAAAACATAAACGTCTACTTCTTGTCCTTCTTGTAACATATCTTCAACAGATTCTACTCTTTTCCAAGATAGATTATTTAAATGAACTAAACCTTCTAGCCCTCCAATATCTACAAATGCACCATAAGACATTATCTTAGTTACTTTACCATGTCTTTTTTGTCCTACTTGTAAAGAGTTAAACAGATCTTCTTTTTCTTGCTTTATTCTAGTTCTTTCTGCATCTCTTTCAGCTTTAATTCTAGCTCTCTCAGCTTCTTTTTCAGCTTGTATTCTAGCTCTTCTTTCTTCTCTTTCTATGTTTATTCTTTCTTGTAATACCTCTCTATGACTTACCACAAATCTATTTCTCTTAGCATCTAATTCTATTAGATAACACTCTAAATTTGCTCCAATATATTCTTTAGTTTCTTTTACAAACTTAGTATCTATTTGAGATATTGGCATAAATACATCTATTGATTTATATTTTGCAAATACTCCTCTTTCTATAGCTTTTTCAACATTTACAGTTATTATTCTATGATCTTCATATGCTTTAGTTATCTCTGCTAGATCATTTCTTTTATCTGCTTGTAATTTAGACAGTCTTATTGTTCCATCTTTTTCCGAAACCCTTTGTATAACTGCAGTTACTTCATCTCCTACATTATATACTTCTTCTATACTTTTATTACCCTCTATATTTAATTCTCCTACTGGTATTATTCCATCAAATCCATATTCTAAGTCTAATACAACTTCATCATGGGCAACTTTAATTATTTTAGCAGTTATAGTTTTACCTACCTTTACTTCATTAAAAGCCTTTTCTTGCTCATCTAGTAAATCTTTCATCGATAATTCGTTTTTCATATTAATGTATTCCTTTCATATTTTATCGTATAAATATATTTTCTCAATAAATATTATACCATTAATATTTTATAAATACTTACATATTTCATCTAATATTTTGAATAATTAAAATAAAACTTTATTTTTTCGTAAAAAAATAAGAAGGTGTATGTGACATCCTTCCTAAAATAAATTTACACTATATGTACACTTAAATAGTAGCTAATACTATCGTTAGTTGCAACATATTTTATAATTTAACTTCAATATCTTTATTTATATCTATTGAGTTTTTAGTAACTAAACTATCATATGCTAAAACTTCAACTCCATTATTCTTAGCTTCTATTAATGCATCCCCTAACTCTTTATGCATTTTATTATTAGGAGTAAAATAAAGTACATTATCCATTTGTACTAAAAATATTATATAGCAATAATAACCTTCTTTTCTAGCTTCTATAAGTTCCCTTATATGTTTTACTCCTCTCTCAGTTTTTGCATCTGGAAATTTAACTATATTTTCTTCTTCTAAGGTAACCCCTTTAATTTCTATAAATGCTTTTTTATCTCCAGCTTCTAAATATATATCAAATCTTGAATTTCCATAAGTTTTTTCTGGCTTAATTAAAGTAACCTTTTCATCTATTCCTGGTAATGTTATTTTTCCATTTTTTAAAGCCTCATATATAACTTTATTTGGAACTTGAGAATCCATATTTATAAGTCTATCTTCTTTTTCAACTGCAATCAAAGAGTACCTTGTTTTTCTATTAGGATTATCGCTTTCTTCTAAATAAACACTACATTTGGGAGTTAAAAGTTCTCGACATCTACCTGTATTTTTAACATGAACCTTTTCTATATTTCCATTTATTTCACAGTAAGCTATAAATCTATTTGGCCTTTCTATAAATTTTGCCTTTACAACTTTATTATAATTCATATTTTGCTCCTTTTTATTAACTAATTTAACTTACTTATACCCTATTAAAACTATTTTTCACAATATTAAACTTAAAATTCAAATAATTAAAGGTGTATACTTATTATGTATACACCTTTTAATACATCTTACTCTTTATTATCTCTTACTTTTATGAATCTTCCAATAAATTCAACCATATATTCATTTATTTTCTCTATAGAGTTTTTATAATTAGCTTCTTCATCACTATAAATATAGTGAACTATAATGTCAGATAGCTCATAAATTAAGCTTTCATAAACAGTTTTTTCTTCTTCTTCTTTAAATACTAAGTTGTTAGTTTTATAAATACTTTTTATAAACTTTATAAGAGTATCTACTGCATCTTTTATTGGATTAGCTAAATCATTGTATAACTTAACTCTCTTACTTTCCTCTCCTCCAGATTCATATAATTCAAACTCTATCATAAACTGACTTTTATATGGATCTTGAGTAACTTCTTCAACCCTCAATCCAATGCCCCTATATATTTGTAATAAGAAATAATTAATTACTATCATAGCTTCACTATATGATGTACTATCATTTGAGTAAACATATTCTATTACTTTATCTTTAATTTGAGTTGTGAGTTCTCTAGATAGTTCTAGCTTTTCTTCATCATTAAATTCGATCCCTTTATATCTATATAATCCTACTATAATATTAAGAGCTTTATCTTTAGCATTTATTATTTCATTTACTAATTCATATATTAGGTCTAGTTTTTCACTTTCTATACCGACCTGTTTTAGTCTATTATCTATCTCGAATTCTTCATAATAATTTATATCGAATCATCTCCTTTTATATAAATTATTAGTTATATAAAATATATGATAATAAATATAAAAAATGACTGTCTAGAAATAAATTTCATTATTTTTAGATAGTCATTTTATTTGCTTAACTACATAAATTTATATATTTCTTAAATTCTTTAAACTTAAGTCTAAAGCTTTTACTGAGTGAGTTAACTCACCAACAGATATATAGTCTACACCTATTTTACTTATCTCTTCCATTCTTTCTAAAGTAACATTACCTGAAAATTCAACCAATGCTTTTCTATCAATTATTTTCAATGCTTCCCTAGCTGTATCTATATCCATATTATCGAGCATTATTATATCCACTCCAACTTCAACAGCTTCTTTAACCATATCTAAATTTTCTACTTCAACTTCTATCTTTCTAACAAAAGGTGTATTTTCCCTCAATAACTCAACCGCTTTTTTTATTCCACCAGCAGCTTCTATATGATTATCTTTAATCATTATTCCATCAGACAAGTTAAATCTATGATTTATTCCACCACCAATTTTTACAGAATATTTATCTAAAATTCTTAAGTTTGGAATAGTTTTTCTAGTATCTAGTAATTTCATATTACTATCTTTTAATTTATCTACAAATTTATTTGTTTTCGTAGCTATTCCACTCATACGCTGTAAATAGTTCAATGCTACTCTTTCCCCAGATAATATATTTCTAGTACTACCTCTCAATAAGGCTATTTTATCGTATTTTTTAATTTTATCTCCATCATTTTTAAGCGATATAACTTCCACTTCACCAAGTATATCAAATACTCTTTTGAATATAGGAAGTCCTGCGAGTATACCATCTTCCTTGCATATTAAATCAGCCTCACATTTTAAATCTACTCCTATAATTGAGGTAGTGCTTATATCTTCATTTGGTATATCCTCAATTAAAGCCTCTTTTATCATTTTATCAATTAGCAAGTAGTTCATTTTTTAAATCCTCTCTTATAGTGATTATCTTATTTAATAAAATAGATTTATTTAGGTGTGTACATAGTTCTATATTTAACTTGTCATCTTCAACTATATTAAATTCTATAATATCTATATTTTTATTTATATGGTCCGCTGCTCTTTTAGAAAAAACTAATCCTTCTAATAATGAATTGCTCGCTAATCTATTTGCACCATGGACACCTGTACAACTTACCTCACCCACTGCATATAATCTAGTCATTGATGTATATGAATTTAAGTCAACATCAATTCCACCCATAAAATAATGTTGTGCTGGAGTAACCTTTATATATTCTTTAGTTATATCTATTCCTCTCAATAAACATTGTTTATATATATATGCAAATCTATTTTTTATATATTTTGCATCTAAATGTGTTACATCCAAGTAAACATAATTTCTATTATCAATTTTCATTTGCTCAAAAATTGCCTTACTTACAATATCTCTTGGTAATAACTCATTTATGAACCTTTGTTTATTTTTATTTAATAACTTCCCGCCTTCTCCTCTTACAGATTCTGATATTAATAGCTTTCTACCATGGCTATTTTCTTCATAAAAAGACGTTGGGTGTATTTGTATATATCCTATATCTTTTACTTTTATATTATGTTTAAGCGCAATAGCCAATCCATCGCCAGTTAAATGTCTTTGATTAGTTGAACTTTTAAATAGTCCTCCTATTCCACCAGTTGCTAAAACAACAACTTTCGAAAATATATTAATTTTATCTTTTTTTAGTACTATTCCACCTAAACATTCATTATTAAAAGTTATTATATCTATTAGACATGTATTTTCAAATAAAGTTATATTTTTTCTATTCTTAACCTCATTTATTAAAGTTTCAAATACAGCTTTACCTGTAGTATCCTTGCTGTATACAATTCTATTTATACTGTGTGCACCTTCTCTTGTAAATGCTATTTTTCCATCATCTTTATCTAAATTAAGTCCAAGTTTAATCATTGACTCTATATTGTTCATAGATTCTATAGCTAAGACTTCTACCGCTTCATCTTTATTTTTATATTGTCCAGCTCTTAAAGTATCTTCTATAAATAAATTTATATCCTCTTTTCCTCTAGCAGTAGAAATCCCTCCTTGAGCAAGGTATGTGTTATTATTCTCTATGCTATCTTTTGAAATAACTAATATGTTTAGTTTTTTATCTAAGTTAAGAGCGCAATATAAGCCCGAAACTCCACTACCAACAATCAAAACATCATACTGTAGATTCATTTTTATCACCTGCAAATCTATGCATATTTAGCAAACAATTTAAAGCATTAACTCTTATCTCTTCTTCTATATATATTTCATTTTCCATTTTTAATAAAGTTTCATATATACTTTCTAATGTAGTTTTCTTCATATCTTCACAACATACACTATCTCCAGGTATGTAAAAATTTTTGTTAGGATTTTTTTTTGTTAATTCATGTAGTATTCCCTCTTCTGTTGCAACTATAAAGTCTTTATAATTACTTTTTGTAGCATAATCTATAATTCCCGATGTAGATCCTATATAGTCCGCTATATCTCTGATTTCACTTTGGCACTCTGGATGCACTAATACTTTTGCATTTTTATATCTTATTCTTAACTCTATTATGTCTGATACCTTTATATTGTGATGATACTTACAGTATCCATCCCAAAGAATAAATTCTTTTTCTGGAAATTCCTCTGATATATATTTACCTAAATTTTTATCAGGTACAAATATTACTTGTTTTTCATGAATATTATTTAATATTTTAACTGCGCTTGAAGATGTTACAGCTACATCACAATGTGATTTTACTTCTGCTGTAGAATTTATATAACAAACAACTATAGCATTTGGATATTTTTTTTTAAGTTCTAATATAACTTTTTCATTTGCCATATCAGCCATAGCACATCCGGCATCTATTATAGGCATTAAGACTTTTTTATTTGGAGATAATATTTTTGCACTCTCCCCCATAAATTTGACTCCACAAAACACAATTACTTCTTCATCACAATCTCTTGCTATTTCACTTAAAAAATATGAATCTCCTACATAATCAGCTAAATCTTGTATCTCTGGTGGTTGATAATAATGAGCTAGTATAATAGCATTTCTATCTACCTTTATTTTATTTATTTTCTCTATTAAATCATTTGACATAAATAAATCCCTTAACCTTTCATCTGTATATACACCTGTAAATCCATTGTATCATTTGATATTTTAATCTTCAATATAAACTAATTACTTTATAGAATTATTTTTTTAAGATATTATATATATTAGTTGGGTATAAAATAATATATAATTTTTATATATAAGATATAGGTGATAAAATGCTAAAAAATAAAACTAAAAAAGAATTAATAGAATTCTTTAGAGATGTAAACTATAGTATAGTTAAATATGATAAGAATGATATTATTGCTATCGAAAATTCACCATGTAATAAGGTTGGATTAGTTCTAAGTGGTAATATAGATATAAAAAGAATTTTAACTAGTAACAAAGTAGTTCATCTTTCTTCATTTAGTGTTGGCTATTTATTCGGAGAAATAATTGCATTCTCTGATGCTAACTCTTATCCAGCTACAGTTATTTCATCAACTAATAGCGAGGTAATGTTTATAGATAAATATGATTTTATTTATTTTTGTACTAGCCACCCTAGTTTCTTGAAGTTATTTTTAAATGAATTAACTAATAAGATAATAACTTTAAATAAATCTATAACTGGTTTATCATTTAGCACAATTAAACAAAAACTATGCAACTTTTTAATACAAGAATCTAACATCCAAAAAAGTAATTTTATAAAATTAAACATGACAAAACAAAAGCTTTCTGAATCACTTGGAATTCCTAGACCTTCACTTTCAAGAGAATTAATTAACATGAAAGATGAAGGATTAATAGATTATCAAAAAAACATAATAAAGATACTAGATAGAGAGGCTTTGGAAGATATTCTGATGGACTAACTTAAAACAAAAATAGCTTAATTTTATACTTTATATTTGTATAAAATTAAGCTATTTTTAGCATTCTATCTATAATTGTAAGTCTACATTATAAAGATTCATCCAAGTGTTTATTTGAATTAAATATGCTATAACTTGAGGACCTGTCATTAATTGTCCAAACCAAGGTTGGTTAAATGCTGAACCACCAGTCTGAACTAATTCTTTTACAAATTCTTCATCTATAATTTGATGAATAGGGGAACTTTTATCATCTAATATTCTCTTTAACATCTTACATACTTCTTTTGTGTATATTGGATTATGAGTTTTAGGATAAGGGCTTTTTTTTCTTTCAACGATATTTTCTGGTAATATTCCTTTAGATGCTTCTCTTAACAGTCCTTTTTCTCTTCCATTTAGCAGTTTTATATGCTTAGGCATATTAAATGCATATTCTACTAATCTTTTATCTGCAAAAGGTACTCTACCTTCTAAACTATTATGCATAGTCATTCTATCTTTCCTATTTAATAAAGTTATCATAAACCATTTTAGATTTAAGTATGATAATTCTCTCATTATTGAATCTTCCTTTGATTCTCCATTAAGCTTAGGCACCTTAGCTATACTATCTCTACATGCTTGCTTTACATAATCTTCTATTGGTAACAACTTCAAACTATCATTTAATACATTTTTCCTATAACCAATTGTGGTAGCCCAAGGGAAAATTTCTATAGAATCATATTCTCTAGTATACCAAGGGTACCCTCCAAAAACCTCATCTGCACATTCTCCAGATAAAACAACTGTAGCGTGTTTACTTACCTCTCTTGAAAAAAGGTCTAAGGATGAGTCAATATCTGCCATACCTGGTAAATCAGATGCCATAGTTGCATCTATTAAAGCATGCGCAAGTTCTACATTATCAAGAACTACGTCATGATGATTACTTCCGATATACTCTGCCATAACCTTTACCCAATATGAATCTGAGTTTGGTTGAAAATAACTTTTCTTAAAATATTTTTCATTATCTGTATAGTCTATAGAAAAAGTATTAAGTGTTTCTTTTCCTTGTCTATTGAAAGCATCTGCTGCTACCTTTGATATTATACTAGAATCTAATCCACCAGATAAAAAAGTACACACAGGTACATCACTTACAAGTTGACCCTCTATTGCTTCAATCAATAAATCTCTTACATATTTCTTAGTTTCTTCTAAGTTATGCTCATGTTCTTTAGCTTGAAGCTTCCAATACTCTTTTAATTTTATGCCTGATTTATTAAATCTTAAATAATGTGCTGGTGGAACTTCTCTTATATCTTTAAAAATACCACTATTTAGGATTCTAGCAGGTCCTAGTGATATTAACTCTAAAAATCCATCTCGATCAACAACATGACTAATTAATGGATGAGTTAGTAATGCCTTTTCTTCAGATCCAAAAACTAAGTTCCCATTCTTGTAAGAATAAAATAATGGCTTTACACCAAGTGGGTCTCTTGCTAAAAATAATTCTTGTTTATACTCGTCCCATACTCCAAATGCATAAATTCCATTTATATAATCTAAGCACAATTCACCGAACTCTATATATGCTGTTAAAAGAACTTCTGTATCTGAATATGAATCAAATGTATATCCTCTTTCCTTTAATCTATCTCTAACCTCTTCAGTATTATATAACTCTCCGTTATAGCAAATTGTATATTCTCTATCTCCTATAGTTTTACTCATCGGTTGTAATCCACCTGTTGGATCTACAATCGCTAATCTTTTGTGTCCAATAATAGAGTGTGAATATGTCTTTATACCTTCAGAGTTAGGACCTCTAAATCTTAAGGTTGATATCATATTCTCAACTATATTTGTGTAATCCTTTATATTGTCATTAAGGTTACACCATCCTGATATTCCACACATTAGCCTTCCTCCTTAAACTTAAACTGCATACTTTATTTTATGTATGCTTAGGCTTAATGTTATAGAAAGTATTTTTTTCTTAAATAGTTTTTTTAATATAAATATATAAAATAAAAAAGAACCAATATCTCTCGGTTCTCAAAATATATAATATGTACTTTAAAATATATCTATATAAAAATAACCCTCATATTACATATTCTCTCCCTCCGAAAGATTAATGCTTAATTTTAGGCAGGTCTCCTGACTTTGAACTCAACCTAATAGCTTATCCTTCCCAGTATACACCAGTGGAATTAGAGTCTCCAAACTCTCAAGCGTTCGTCATTCTTACAGTAGCGGGGGCTGTTATGGACTTTCACCATATTCCCTTTTAAGTACTCATTTGTACACCTTAATAATTTATATTTATACTTTAATTATATTTACTATACTTTTATTTTTCAACAGCTAAAATTACTATTTTTTTAAATTATTCATATATTCAAATATTGTTATATTGCCAGCTTCAACTTCCTTATCTACTAAATTAGATAGTGTAACTCCTAATAATCTTATCTGCTTTTTATTATCTTCTAGGTTTTTTAACAGATTATATACATTAATTCTAATATCTTTCTTAGTGTTTATAGGATGCTCTAAACTTATACTTCTAGTTATTTGAGTAAAATCTTCATACTTTATCTTTAATGTAACTGTTTTTCCTAGCTTATCTGAATATTTACATCTATATGCAACATCTTCACATAACTCACTTAATATATTAGTAACCTCTTCTTCATCAATACTTAAGTTTTGGCTTAAAGTAGTCTCTGAACCAATATATTTTCTCTCTCTATAAGGCTCTACGGGTCTATAGTCAATACCCCTAGAAAATTGATAAAATAGATATCCCCTATTTTTAAAAATATTTTCTAGTTCATAAATATTTAATTGCCTTAAATCATATCCATTTTGTATCCCCATATTTTTAAGTATTTTTCCAGTTACTTTTCCTACACCAAAAAATTTATTTATAGGAAGCTTATCTAAGAATTCCTGAGAATCCTCTTGTGTTATAACAGTTAAACCATTAGGTTTTTTATAATCTGATGCAAGCTTAGCTAAAAACTTATTATATGAAACTCCAGCTGATGCTGTTAGATTAGTTTCTTTTAAAATATCATTTTTTATCATTTTAGCTATAGTTGTTGCATACTTTATATTTTTCTTGTTGTTTGTAACATCTAAATATGCCTCATCTAATGATAATGGCTCCACTAAATCTGTATATCTATGAAATATTTCTCTTATTTGATTAGATACTTTACGATACTCATCAAATCTAGGATACACAAATATTGCATAAGGACATCTTTTATAAGCTATTTTAGATGGCATAGCTGAATGTATTCCAAATTTTCTTGCTTCATATGAACATGTTGTAACAACTCCCCTACTTTCTGGAGGTCCACCAACTACTACCGGTTTTCCTTTTAACAACGGATTATCTCTTTGTTCTACAGATGCAAAAAATGCATCCATATCTATATGAATTATTTTTCTATTTTCCATCCAAACTATCACCTCCACTTAAAAATTCAAGTTAATAATTATTATAAAATATTTTTTTTGTATTTTTAAAAGTTTTTCTTGCAAAATCCCTTAAAAACATTTAAAATAAGTATTCCAAGGAACTAAGTATTTATTCCTTATTGATAACCGTAAATTTATTTTTATGTATATTTTTATTTGTATTTTGTATTTTATATTTAAAAAAGACCATTCTACTATTGTAGCATGGTCTGATTTTCTATACTTTTATTTTGTTAGTTAGCGTAATATAAGTTTTGTGATGGATATTCTGGATCACAAGTCACATCTATGCCAAGTTCTCTAAATGTTTGTTCATCTGTTTTACTTAATATTGTAGTTGAATGAGCTTGAGATCCCTTTAACATTGGAAGTTTTTCCACAGCTGCTTGAGCAGTTGGATTTGTAACAGCACTTACGCTTAAAGCCATTAGTATTTCTTCACAACTTAATTCTGGAGTTCTACTTGCTAATGTTTTAGTTTTTAAATTTACAATTGGTTCTAAAATTGCAGGAGATAATAAATGCATATCATCTGATATATTAGCTAAATGTTTTATTCCGTTTAATATTGCCGCTGCACTTGCATTCATTAAATTTGAACTCTTTCCTGTAAGTATCGTTCCATCAACTAGTTCTAATGCTACAACTGAGCAACTATCTGTTTTTTCTGCAGTTTCTTTTAACTTCGCACTGTATTCTCTAGATGGTGTAACAACCTTTCTATCTTCAGGCTTTAATCCAACTTGTTCCATTATTAACTTTATAGTGTCAAATGCATCTTTATCAAATTGACCTTTTTTATACTCACATGCAGTTTTAAAGTATCTTCTTATTATTTCTTGCTTAGAAGCTTCTCTAACTACTTCATCATCTATTATACCAAATCCAACCCTATTAACGCCCATATCTGTTGGTGATTGGAATATAGATTCTTTTCCAGTTATTTTTTCTATTATTTTCTTAAGTACTGGGAATAATTCTAAGTCTCTATTGTAGTTTACTGATGTTTCACCATATCTTTCAAGGTGGAATGAATCTATCATGTTAACATCCTTTAAATCTACAGTAGCTGCTTCATAAGCTATATTTACTGGATGTTTAAGCGGTAAATTCCAAACTGGGAATGTTTCGAATTTAGAGTATCCAACGCTATTTCCTCTTTTATTTTCATGATATAACTGACTTAAACAAGTTCCTAACTTTCCACTATTTGGTCCTGGAGCTGTTACTACAACTATAGGTTTAGTTGTTTCTATATAAGGATTTGCACCATATCCTTCATCACTAACTATTGTATCAACATCAGTTGGGTATCCCTTTGTTGGAGCATGCTTATATACTTTTATCCCCATTCTCTCTAACTTATTTATGAATACTGTAGTTGCAGGTTGTCCTTCAAATCTTGTTATTACAACACTGTTAACATCTAAGTCATATGCTCTTAAGTCATCGATTAACCTTAGGACTTCCATATCATAAGTGATCCCATAATCTCCTCTTACTTTATTTCTTTCTATATCACCAGCGTAAACACATATAACAACTTCTAATTTATCTTTCATATGTTGTAATACTTTGATTTTAGCATTCTCATCAAATCCTGGTAATATCCTTTTTGCATGTAAGTCTCCGATTAACTTTCCACCAAATTCTAAATATAACTTGTCAAAATTATTAACTCTCTCTAGTATATATTTTGACTGTTCCTCTAGGTATTTCTTATGATCAAATCCTATTTTCATTGTGCCACCTCACTAAATATTTAATTTTTATTTCTTACTTGATAACCGTATTTTATATATATTTGTATTTGTATTTTGTTAAAAAGTTTATATTTATTTTTTCTTTTTAACTAAGTTTATATTATACAATTTAAGACAATATTTTTCAAGATTATTTTCACTCAATATTCTATAAATTTATGTATATATTTTTTTATTTTATATAAAAAAGTACCGAAGTTAATCGGTACTTTTTACATCAATTTGATTAGCAGCAGCCACCATCAAAAACGTCTCCACATCCACATACTATTAATAATAGTATTAAGAATGGTATCCATGCACATATATCAAAATCTACCCATACATCTTGGAATGCTAAGAATAAGAAGAATAATACTATTATCCACCATCCACATCCACCAAAGAATCCATCGTCTCCAAAAAATCTGTCTAACATTATGTTGTCCCCCTATATAATTTTTTTGAAGTTTTTTAACTCCTAGCTTATACTATGAGACAACTTTGATTTTTGACATTACTTTTTAATCAAATTTTATACTTCCATTATTATTGGAAATACACTAGGTCTTCTCTTTGTCTTTGTATATAAGTGATTCTCAACAGATTTTTTTATACTATTTTTTAAAATATGCCATTCTATAACTTTTTCTTCTAAACATTGTTCTACTACATTTCTTGATATATCCTTGATTTCATTTATTAAGTCTTCTGATTCTCTAGCATAAATAAATCCTCTTGTTATTATATCAGGTCCTGCTACAATCTCAAATGTATCTCTATTTATAGCTAAGACTATTGTTACCATACCATCATTTGCTAAGTACTTTCTATCTCTTAAAACTATATTACCTACATCTCCTACTCCTATACCATCTACATATAAAACACCTGTATGTATTTTCTGATTTGCATTAGCTTCATTCTCTGATATTTCTAATACTTGACCAGTTTCTAATGTAAATACATTTTCAGGACTCATTCCAAGTTTTATAGCTAAATCACTATGATGTTTTAAATGTCTATACTCTCCATGAACAGGCATAAAGTATTTAGGTTTAACCAATGTATGTATTAACTTTAGTTCTTCTCTATATGCATGTCCAGATACATGTATATCTTCCAAATCTTCATATATTACTTCTACACCTTTTCTAAATAGTTGATTTATAACTCTTGAAATAATCTTATCATTCCCAGGTATTGGAGATGCCGATATTATAAATAAATCATCTTTATCTATTTCAATTTTTTTATGTGATCCATGAGCTATCCTTGAAAGACCTGCCATTGATTCACCTTGACTTCCAGTTGTAATTATAGTTATGTTTTCATTAGGATACTTATTAATATCATCAATATCTATAACAGATTCATCTGGTATATGTAAATATCCTAAATCCATAGCTACTTGTGATACATTTTCCATACTTCTTCCACTAAAAGCTATCTTTCTATTCTCTTTTATAGATGCATTTGCTATTTGTTGCATTCTATGTATATTTGATGCAAATGTAGCTACTATTATCCTACCTTTTGCATTTCTAAAAATTCTATTTAGTGTTTCTCCTATTACCTTTTCAGAAAGTGAATGTCCTTCTCTTTCAACATTAGTGCTATCAGCTAATAGTAATAATACACCTTCATCCCCTAATGTTGAAAATCTATTTAAATCCATAACTAATCCATCAATAGGTGTATAATCAATTTTAAAATCTCCAGTGTGTACTATAGTTCCAATTGGTGTAAATATGGCTAATGAACAAGAATCTGCTATACTGTGTGTTGCCCTAATAAATTCTATACTCATATTATCAAATTTCACCATATATCCTGCATTAACCGGATTTAAAGTACATAAGTCTAACATTTTGTGCTCCTTTAACTTATTTTCAACTAGCCCTAAAGTTAACTTTGTACCATATATAGGCATATTTAATTGTTTTATTATATATGGTATAGCTCCTATATGATCTTCATGACCATGTGTTAAAAATAAACCTTTTACCTTATCCTGTCTATCAATCAAGTAACTTATATTCGGTATGACTAAGTCAACTCCATACATATCCTCATCTGGGAAAGATACTCCACAATCTATAACTATTATTTCATCTTCATACTCTATTGCTGTAATATTTTTACCGATTTCTCCCAAACCTCCTAAAGGGATTATTTTTACACTTTTTTTATTCATACTATTTTCTCCTTATCAATTGTCGTAATATATTTATATTATTTTTAACAATATATAAAAATCTATGTTGTTTTTAATATAAATAAAAAGCAAAGTCACTTAGTTTAAAGTAACTTTGCTTTTTATCCTTAATTGAAATACAATGTGTTAATTACATGCATCATAACTCCAGTTGTTAAACACCCTTCATCTATATTAAAATTTGCTGTATGAAGTGGACTAATTATATTTTTATCTTTATTTCCACATCCTAAATGAAAAAATACACCTTTACATTTATCCGTATAAAATGAAAAATCTTCTCCCCCCATAGATGGATATTCTTTTAATAAAAAATTATCTTTACCTAATAATTTACGTGTATTTTCTTTCACTATATCTACCAAATAATTATTGTTTATTACTGGAGGATACCAGTTTTGGTCAATATCTATATGTCCAATGCATCTATGCGCTTTAGATATATTTTCAACCATATCATAAACTCTATTGAGTATAAATTCTCTATCTTTTATTGTAAGCGCCCTTATAGTTCCCTCAATCTTCACTTCTTCACAAATAATATTTTGAGCTTCTCCTCCATTTATTTTTCCTAATGTAATAACACTAATATTAGAAGGTTCTATTTCTCTACTAACTATATTTTGTAAAGCAAGTATAAGTTGAGATGAGGCAATTAGTGAGTCTACACCATTATTAGGATATGCTCCATGAGCCCTTTTACCTTTTATTCTAATTTTACATCCATTAGCGCTTGCATTCAGAGTATCATACTTACATTCTATAAATGATGTTTCTAAATAAGGTTGGACATGAAGTCCAAATATATAATCAACCTTTGGATTTTCCAAACATTTATTTTGTATCATATATTTAGCTCCACCTATATTTTCCTCCGCTGGTTGAAATAAGAATTTAATATTAATATTTAGACTATCTCTTATTTCATATAATATTTTACATGCGCCTAATAATATTGCAGTATGAGCATCATGTCCGCAAGCATGCATTATACCTTTATTTAAAGACTTATACTCAACATCATTTTTTTCTTCAATCGGTAAGGCATCAATATCAGCTCTTATAGCTATTGTTTTTTTTGCATTTGACTTAATTATATATGCCATTATTCCATAGTTATCATTAAATTCTTTATATTCTATACCTATCTCATCTAAATATTTCTTAATTTTACCTTTAGTTATAACTTCATTCATTGCAAGTTCTGGTGTTTTATGTAAATCTCTTCTTATGTCTACAATCCACTGTTTTAGTTCATTAGATTTATATTTAATTTGCTCTATATTTAATACACTCACAATAATCTCCCCTAAATTTTATAAATTAATTATATAATAAAAAAATAAGTAGGATATCAAAAGATCTCCTACTTATTTATATTATAAAAACTACTCATATATTTTTAAAAGTTTAATTTTTGATGTATGAATTTAAAAATTCTATCATCATTGGCTTAATTATCCCTCCATAATCAACAACCTGAGTTATTTGATTATTATTTTCTGTCTTAGAATTAAAATTACTTATTTTAAAAGTTAAAATATTATTTATATTTTCAATTATGTATCCTGCATCTTTTGTAACTGTTATCTCTAAATCACCCATATCTGAATCTATATCTTCAATTCTTTCTTTATTTGCACAAACGATTCCATCATCATATGAACTTCCGTATGTAGCAAATGGAATATAAAAACATTTAGTACTATTCGCACTTTTTGATTTTATAAATAATCTTGGAGTAAGTTCACTTTTTCCCATAAATATAGGATTTGCTTCCGTTACTTCATCCAGATTTTCCTTTATATCATTTAAAAATTTATTCATATCAAATTTTTCAGATTCAATTTTTAATATATTTAAATTATCTAAGTTCTCATTAGGTATGTATTTAGTAACATTTTTAAATACATCATAATAATCTTTTATTTCATAACCTTTTTGTATATACTCATTCTTTAATTCATACTCTTTATCAAATTCTGTTATAAGCTTAGTTAGTTCTTCTTTTGTATCAAAATCTTTTATTGTATCAACAAAAGGTATTATATTATTTGGCTTCATTAAAAACATTTCCAATGGTTTCATAGTATCATTTGCGAACTTAATATCCTCTTCTTTAAAAGCTGCATTTATACCATCTTCTAAAAATGCCACTTCTACTTCCATTTCATATTCATCTTCACTAATTACATTTGAACCTACTGGATACATTGCTATTAATTTACTTTTATCATACACATATCCAAAAGAATAACTTATTTCAAATTGTCTACTCATAATGTCCTCCTAATTAATTTTAATTTATATTATATAATTTATCCAAAATTTATAAATTACAACAAAAAAGCACCTAAATGTAGGTACTTTTGTAATTAACTATTATTTATCTTTAGTTACATTCTCTTTTTTATTTACATTTAATCTTCTCATTATTCTTATATGTTTTCTAATAAAATAAACTTCAAAAGTCATAGCTGCACAAGCTATCAGTCTTGTAGTCATATCAGTTGTATTTATCGCTACATTATAAAAATACATAAATAACATTAAATCAATTCCGATTATTACAGTATCTAATATCTTCACCTTGTCATCTCCTCTATTCCAAAACTTTGAATAAAGAATTCAAGTTCTGTGATTATGGCATTAAAGTTATAATATCAGACTGCTTTTCTTTAGTCAATTATTATCTATTTCTTAAGAGACCACTTTTTTGAAAATCCTGCATCTTCGCTAGACATAACTTTTGTCGACTTACATTTCGGACATACTATATCTTGGTATTCATAATTTACATAATAAATATATCCACATGTAGCACATCTAAACTTACAAACTTTTTTGTTATCTAAATCTTCATCTTCTTTAGGATCATTTTCTTTTATCGTTAATTTTATATTTTTCCCATCAACTAGTGCTACTGCTATTTTTTTTCTAGCTTCATTAATTAATGATTCAAAATCTTTTAATGTTATTCCCATTTTTTTAGAACATATTTTACTACTATAACCTTCTACATCTTTTAAGCTAATTGCCTTCATTTCATCATTACTTAATTTTATTTCTTGTAAATTATCATCATTTTTTACGCAGTATTCAATATATCCTTTTTCTGGAAAAAACTTTATACTATCATAACTTCTAGTTTGCTTCATAACAAAACCTCCTAATACTATAACTTTTCCAGATTCCAGATTTAATGATAATTACATTATTATATAGTAGAGATTATGTATTTTTCATTTTCAATTTTATTTAATGAATTTAACATATTATTTACTATAGGATTAAATAGATCATCTAAATTTTCATCACTCTCATATATTCCAACTGAAACATTACCTATTTCAGAGTTCATTGGTAATGATCCTAATAAATTTAAATTCATTTCATCTAAAAAATCCCTACTATTATTACTATTAAAAATTCGAATTTTTTTACCACAATCTGGACATAGTATATAGCTCATATTTTCAACTACACCTATTATATCTATATTCATTTTTTTCACCATATTTACTGCTTTTGAAACTATCATTGAGACCATATCTTGTGGAACTGATATCATAACTACTCCATTTAGAGGAATTGATTGCATTACTGTTAATGCCACATCTCCTGTTCCTGGTGGCATATCTATAATAAGATAATCTAAATCTCCCCATATAACATCTGTATAGAATTGTTTAACTGCATTTGATATCATTGCACCTCTCCATATGACAGGTTGATTTTCATCTTCTATTAATAAATTTAAAGACATTACTTTTATATGATCTTTACTTATTACAGGATGTAATTCTCCGTCTATTGTATTAGCTCTTAAGTTGCTAACCCCTAATAACCTTGGTATACTAGGTCCAGTTATATCTGCATCTAATATACCTACTTTATACCCTTTCTTCCTTAAACTTTTTGCTATTAAAGCAGTACTAGTTGATTTTCCAACTCCACCTTTTCCACTCATTACCCCTATTATTCGATTAATTTTATTTTTAGGATTATTACTTACTCCACAGCTTGACTGTTCTTTATTACAAGATTTACTTGATGGACAAGATCCACAATTTGACATTTATTTTCCCCCTTTGATATTTATACATTTACTTTTAACTAAATAGTAGGACTTTTTTATATTTATGTCAAAGGCAAATATTTTTAATTTAATTTTATAATTCTTGGAATAATAACTTATATACAAATAAATTTTATTAATATATAATATAATATTTTATATTATGACTTATAAGGAGATCGCTAATATGTCTAAACACTTTTCTATACAATTTAGCAACTTAAAATCTAAGTTTATTGAATATATAAAATTTAATATAGTTGGAATAAGCAACTTTTGGATATCTCAGTTTTTTTATCTTATGCTTTTTTTAAAATTTAAAATAAATTATTTAGTTTCCTATACTATTGTCAGTGTCATTAGCATAAGTGCCTCTTACTTTCTAAACTCAAAGTATACATTTAAAAATAGTAAACTTTCATTAAAAAAATTTTTGCTTACTTTCTTAGTTTATATATTTGAGTATATATTAAATATGGGAGTAATTATATTTATGGTTAATATATTAGGAATAAGCAAAGTATTTGCACCAATGCTTGCTCCCGTGATTTCTACTATACCTATATTTTTTTTAATGAAATTTGTTATAAATAATCAAAAACTACAATAATAAAGTAAAAAAGAGTTGTACAAAATACATTAAGTACTTTATACAACTCTTTTTTACATTGATATAGGTAATGTATTACCTCCATATGGCATCAAAGTTATTTTTGGATTTTCAATTTCACAAATTTCATAAGCTAACTTCATGGCCTCATCTAAATCATGACATGGTATCATATTAAAATCTTTCACTATATCATCATCTAAATTGGATATAAATATAACTTTTCTATGATTTGCTGTATAGGCTGTTTTATAAGCTGCATATCCTGGTACAGTAAAGTTTTCTTTTAATGCATTTTCCATATCTTCTAAGGTAGTATACTTAAACCATTCTGCAAATTCATCAGCACCTAATCCATCCCTACATTCACTAGCTAATATTAATACACTGTTCTCTTTTCCGCCATACAATGCATTATCCATGGTCTTTATAGTTTGGTATAAGTTAATATCTTTAGGAAATCCTCCTGCTGATGCCACTATTATGTCTGCTTGACTTTGTACTGGAACTCCATAAAGACTTCTTATAAATAAGCCACCTTCATACCATGCTTTATAAAAATGTCCCGCTACAAATTTTATAAAGTTTCCTTCTGTATCAAGAATAACATTAAATAAAAAGTCTGGATTTACAATTTTACAAACTTCATTCATATCTTCTCTTAGTGGATTACCTTGTACTATATTAGGTCCTGCCATTAAATTAAGACCACTTGATTTTCCTGGATTAAAACAAAGTCTATGATTTGCTTGTATTGTATCTATTCCTACAACACCTGGAAGTATACTCTTAGCACCTCCTCCAAATCCTGCAAATATATGGAATACTATTCCTCCAGTTAATATTACTCTATCTGCTTCATATACTCTCTTATTTAAATATATAGGAGTCTTTCTACTTGATTCTCCTAAATAAACTAGTTCATTTTTATCCTCACATTCATGGTCATATACATTAATTCTATCTAGAACTTCTTTTCCTACAACAGCTATTAATTCTTCTTTTGTACTTTTTCTATGTCCACCTAAAGCTATTACTACAAACATATCTTCATCTTTCACGCCTAAATATGAAAGATAATTTACTATATGTATTACAAATTTATTACTCTGCATCCAAGCTCTGGTTATATCACTTACTATTATAGATATTTTTTCACCTGGCTTTATAATATCTCGAAGTGCTTCTGTTCCAATAGGATTATCTAAAACTTCATTAACTTTTTTTTCTATATCTATTATAGAATCTACATGTTTTGGTTTAAGCAAATGAATAATATGCTCATCTTTTATACATGTAATTAATGTGGTATCTCCATATTTAAAACTATATTCCCCCATAACCTCACCTCTTGTTAGTTTTATTTATGATTATACCACTTATTATTATAAATTTCTTTACTTTTTTCAGAATTTTTAGATTTTTTCAATAATATAGGCAAATGTATTTTCTCCGTATGACATTAACATAACTTTATAATTGTATTTATTACAAAGTATATTTACTCAACCAGTATACCTAAATCTTATACATATATGTTTTTTATAAATAAACCTATTATTATTAGTACTCCCAATGCTCCTGATATAGGATATATAAAGTTTACTAATACCGAAAATGGAATTCTTCCACCTATTAAAGCTATTAATGAACATAAAAATGCTATAAGGTTAAATTTCCACGTTCCCTCTTTTGCAAAACTATTACATACACTCCATAATAAAGGCACTGCTGTTGTATATATTCCAGCTATAAGTATAAATGAAAATAAAATACCTACTATTGGTCCTATTTTTTTAGCCATATATAAAGTGGGAATTTCATTTAAACATATATTTTCGATATCTGATAATATCCCTAAATTAATAACTAAACAAGCCAACATAAAAGCTAACCCACCTAAAATACCACCCCATCTACAATTAATTTTATTAGTAGATGTTTGTCCTACACTTACTAAAAATGTCGTAACCATTATTATATTAAGACCACTATATAGTATACCTGTAAGGTGCCAATTATCTACTGCCTTAGTTACATTGAGTGCTGAAACTATATTTTCACTATTGATGAAGCTTGAATAATTTCTCGATACAGTTATAATTCCAACTGCTAATGACACTATTACGATTATAGGTCCAACATTTCCTAAAATATCTACAACTCTTTTTATACCCATTAATACCGATACTAAAGATAAGACAGCCATAAGTGTACTTCCAATATTTCTATCTATGCCATAATATTGACTTATTGATGCACCTGCTCCAGAGACCATCACTATAAAGCTACAAAGAAAAAATACTGGCATAAACATTTTAAATAAATTTCCAATAGATTCTCCCCATAAATATGTGAATATATCATTAGATGACTTCAAGTTAATACTTTTCCCTATTTCTAATAACTTTGATCCACAATAACACATTATAATCATACAAATAAATGTAGAAAAAATACTTTTATGTACTCCATGTGCAGAAAAAAATTGCATTATTTCTTGCCCTGTTGCAAACCCTGAACCTATGCATACCGATATATATGTTCCTGCAAACTTTAAAATCTCTTTCACTTTATATTTATCTTGCATGTTCATCCTCCTAACATATAAATAACTTTGTCCATAATTATCTATATGCTAAGATATCTAGTTATAATAACTAAATAATAATTTATTGTACAAATTATATTTGGATATAATTATCATATTAAAATAGGGCATCTCAAGTTGAGATACCCTATTTACTTTAGCCGATCAATATTTACTAACCTATTTATATTAAATTATCTACAACGTCTTCACTATTATAAGTTTTTAAATCTAATTCCTTTTCGCTATTTGCTATTATTAATGTACAAATATTGTCCCCCATAACATTTACAGTCGTTCTAAACATATCTATTATTCTTTCTACACCCATTATCAATCCAATACCCTCAAGAGGTAACCCTACTGATTGTAATACCATTGATAACATTATCATTCCAACCCCGGGTACACCTGCTGTACCTATAGATGCTAATGTTGCAGTAAGTACAATAGTAATCATATCATTCATTCCTAAATCAATTCCGTATATCTGCGCTATAAACAATGCTGCTATACCTTGCATTATAGCTGTTCCATCCATATTTATTGTAGCACCCATAGGTATAGTAAATGACCTTACACCTTTACTAACACCTAATTCTTCCATTATTTCTAAACTAGCTGGAACAGATGCATTACTTGACGCTGTTGAAAATGTAATAGCTGCAACACCACTAAATTTACTTATAAATGGTTTTATTTTTTGTCTTGTAAATATTTTAAATAGACCTCCATACACAAATGTTACATGTATTAAAAGACCTAATAATACTATTACTATATACTTTAATAGAGCAAATATAGCATCAGTACCTACTGTTGCAAATGTAGTAGATACCAGGGCAAATACACCATATGGAGCTGCTAACATTATTATACCTACCATCTTCATGCATATTTCATTTGCACTTTCAAACACTACTCTAACTGGTTCCGATTTTTTTCCTAATATACTCATAGATATTCCTAAAAGCATTGCAAAAAATATCACTTGTAACATTTCCCCATTAGCCAGCGATGCTATTGGATTTGTTGGTATTATATTTAATATTATCTCTACCAGTGACTTAGATTCTCCTATTGTAACTTCTCCTGTAACCATACTACTCATATCTAATCCTATACCAGGCTTTAATAAGCTACCTAATACTAAAGATATTATGATTGCTATTGCAGTTGTACCTAAGTAGAATAACATAGTTTTTCCACCTATTCGTCCTAACCTTTTTACATCACCCATAGATGATGTTCCACATACTAAAGATACAAATACTAATGGTACTACCATCATTTTTATTGCTGATGTAAATCCTGTACCTACTACTTTTAAAATTCCATCTAGTAAAAGTGTATTCTTTATAAATCCATCTTGAACTTTACTAAGTGCTAAACCAAACACGAATCCTAAAAACAATCCAAGTAATATTTTAGTCGTCAATGTTAATTTCTTTTTCATACTTAATTCCCCCGTATTCGAACTTTTTATTTTCTTATATTTTAATTATACATTATATTTATATAGATTACATTAAAAAATTAATTATCACCTTTGATATAGAGATTTTTTTATTATTTTATTAACCTGAAATCAGTTTTGGCTTTATTTTATAAAATATTCACCATTTTTACAATTCTTTTTAATGCGAACTGGTAAAAACTTTTTAATAAAGAAATTTCGTGTTTTATTATATCTATAATTTTTTTATTATTTTTTGTATTTAATATTATTTATTTGTCTAAAATCAAAATAAAATAAAATTTATCTTGAGGTGATTTAATGAATAATATTACTCTAATCGGTAGGCTTATAAATAATCCAGAATTAAACTTTATCGGAGAATCAAATAATGCTGTTACAAGTTTTACAATAGCAGTTAGTAGAAATTATAAAAATAAAATTGGTATAGTTGAATCTGATTTTATTAGAATTGAATTTTGGGGCAAAAGAGCAGAAATTTACGCTCAATATATACAAAAAGGTAAACTAGTAGCTATTGAAGGTTCCATTAGAACTGATAGATACGAAACTTCTGAAGGATCTTATAAATATAAAACTTGGGTCTTGGGTAATGAAATTAAATTCCTCGATCATAATAAATCTAGTGATAAAAAATACTATGAATCACCTCAAATATTTAATGAATCTAATGAAAGTACTTCTACCAATATATCTGATGAAGAACTTACATTTTAAAATAAATAAAAGTGTATCAAATTAATAACTTGATACACTTTTATTCTCTATTCTACTATATGTTTTCTTAGTGTAAATATTCTAAAAGATTTTTCGTCAATTTGTATATTGAATAATCCTTTACTGAAAACTCCACCATCTTCTTTTTCTATTATTTCACCATACTTCTTAGGAATATATTTAATATAAACTTCCTCTAGCACATCACCATTTAAATCTAAAGATACATTTTGCACAGTATTATCTCTATTTATTAATATTAGTAAATCTTCACTATTTAAATTATCATTTACTCTTAAATATCCAAATACATTGTCATTCTTGGTATCTATAAAGCTTGTTTCTCCATATGTAAGTGTTTGATATTTTTTTCTTGTATTTATTGCATTTTTATAAAAATCTATCATCTCTTCATCTTCATTTTTCCATGGATAAGTTCTTCTATTATCTGGATCTGTGTTTCCTTCAAGACCAGCTTCATCACCATAATATATATATGGAATACCTTCAGAAGTCATTTGTGTTATGACTGCTAATTTTACCATATCTTTATCACAATTTAACTCAGTTTTTATCCTTTTAACATCATGAGTTCCTAATAAATTTAAATTGGACTTAAATAGTTCACTTGGATAGTTTTCTTTTATTTCCATATAGTTATTTCTTAATTCTAAAGATGTACATTCTCCTTTTAAGAAGGCTAGTATATTCTTTCTAAATGGATAACCTAATACAGAATCTAATTTGTCACCAGAGAAATAATTCATTCTCTTGCCGTAACTTATCTTATTTGATGCATCTTCCCATACTTCACCTGTAAGTATTGCATCCTTATCAACTGATTTTAATTCTTTTCTTAATTCACTTAAAAAAGTTTTAGGAAGTTCATCAGCTACATCTAGTCTCCATCCCTTGACTCCCATTTTAGTCCATTTTTTTATTACGCTATCTTCATCATACATTATGTAGTTCATATAACTTGGCGATAATTCATTTATATTAGGCAGTGATTTAATTCCCCACCAGCAATCATATTTATTAGGAAATTCTTCAAATCGATACCAAGATGAATATTCTGAATCCTGTGATTGATAAGCCCCTATGCTATCATAATTACCATATTGATTAAAGTACTTACTATCAGCTCCTGTATGATTAAATACACCATCCAATATTATAGACATTCCTTTTTCTTTAGCTTTTTCTATAAGTTCAGCAAAAACTTCTTCATCTCCAAACATCGGATCTATCTTTTTATAGTTTCCTGTATCATATTTATGATTACTAGAAGATTCAAATATAGGGCTTAAGTATAAAATACTAACACCCAATTTCTTTAAATATCCTAATTTATTTATTATTCCTTTTAAGTTACCACCATAAAAATCCCATCTAGCTATATCTCCATTTTTATCTTTTATATACATCGGAGTATCATCCCAATTTGCATATATAAATGAATTTTTCTTAGGATTTATTGGTTTGTCATTTCGATTTCCATTATTAAATCTATCTACAAATATATGATAAAGTATACCTTCCTTATACCAATTAGGAACCTTTATATCTTCATGAACTGTTATTTGATATTTGTTTATATTTTCATATTTATATTCACAAGCTCTACCATCATTTTTACTCTTACCGTAAAATACTTTTTGATTATTACCATCTATTTTTCCTTCAACCTCAAAATAATAGAAATATATACCAGCTTTTTCAAAAGGTCTTATTTTACAAGTAAAAGTTTTTTCATTCCCTATATTTTGTATTTCTTTTAATTCTATTCTATCATATACAAAATTAGTTAAATCTTCATGTTCCCCTAAAATTACTAAAGATATGTTATATACATCTATATCCTTATTTGTAATAACATTTATAATTGCTTCATTCTTAGTATTCAAGGCTCCAAACGGAGCCTTAAACCCTTCATCCCAAGAATTATAACTTATACATTTTCTCATTCTTCTCACACCCTTTAAACCAAATGTCATCGCCATATTCTTTTATCGTTCTATCACTAGAAAATACGCCGGAATTAGCTATATTAATTAAAGACATTCTGTTCCAATCATATTTTTTCTTATATAAAGCACTTAGTTCCCTTTGTGCTCTTTCGTAATCATTGGCATCCCTTAGTACAAAATATTCATCATTATATGTTATTAAAGAGTCATAAACTTCTCTTCCTTCTTTACCTAAGTTAGGTATAAATCCATTTACTAAATCATCTACAACTTGTTTTAGTCTCAAATTTGTATGATATAAATCTATAGATGAATATCCTCCATTTTTATTATAATTCAATACTTCTTCAGCCGTTAAACCAAATAAAAACATATTTTCTTTACCAACTAGTTCACATATTTCAACATTTGCACCATCTAACGTTGCCATAGTTAGTGCACCATTCATCATAAACTTCATATTACTAGTTCCTGATGCTTCTTTTGTAGTTGTTGAAATTTGTTCACTTACATTTGCTGCAGGTATTATAAGCTCTGCTAGAGAAACACCATAGTTCTCTATAAATACTACTTTAAGCTTATCTTTTACTCTAATATCATTATTAATTAAGTCTGCAACTGAGTTTATTGTTTTTATTATGCACTTCGCTAAATAATATCCTGGAGCTGCTTTTGCTCCAAATATGAAAGTTCTTGGCTGTACATCCATATTAGGATTTTCTAATATCTTATGATATAAAGTCATTATATTCAATAAATTCAGTAATTGACGTTTATATGCATGTAACCTTTTTACTTGAACATCGAATATAGAATTTGGATCTACATCAATACTATATTTTTCCTTTATATAGTTAGATAATAAAACCTTATTATCATATTTTATATTATCTAATTTATCTAATACATTATTATCATTTTTATATAGCTCTAACTCTTTTAATTTAAATGTCTCAGTCTTCCAATCAGATCCAATCAAATCAGTTATTAATCCACTTAATTGGGGATTTGCACTAATTAACCATCTTCTATGAGCTATACCATTAGTCTTATTATTAAATTTATATGGCTCATCTTCATAAAAATCTTTTAATACTTCTTTTTCTAATAAGTTCGTATGAAGTTTAGCGACCCCATTTACACTATAGCTAGAAACAATACATAAGTTAGCCATATTAACCATTCCATTATTTATGATACTCATATTATTTACTTTATCTTTATTTTGATATTTACTATTTAAATAAAGATTGTATCTTCTATCAATTTCTTCAATTATCATATATATTCTTGGTAGCAATTTTTTTACCATTTCTATTGGCCATTTTTCCATAGCTTCAGACATTATAGTATGATTTGTATATGATATGGTATTTCTAGTTATATCCCATGCTTCATCCCATGAAAGTCCTTCTATGTCTAGTAGTATTCTCATAAGCTCTGGGACGCATAATGCTGGATGAGTATCATTTATGTGAATAGCTACTTTATTTGGTAGCTCATGTATATCAAACTTATGCTTTTTATACTTTCTGTATATATCTTGTATTCCTGCACTTACAAAAAAGTATTCCTGTTTTAATCTTAATAATCTACCTGCATAATTAGAATCATTAGGATATAAAACTTGAGAAATCTCTTCTGTATAATACTTATAATTTAATGCCTCTTCATAGCTTGCTGAATAGTTTCTAGCATTTGCTGTTGTTTGACCAAAATCCCTTCTTGGTATCTCACTCTTCCATAATCTAAGTGTGTTTACACAGTCATTTTCATAACCGATTATAGGTATATCGTAAGGCATAGCCATAACTGGAATATAATTTTTATGAATTACTTTTAAACTTCCATGATGTTCTTCTAAGTAAACATCACCTTCAAACTTAACTAATATAGCTTTATTTGGCCTAACAACTTCCCATAAATAATTTCCTTGAGTTAACCAATTATCAGGAACTTCTACCTGGCAACCATTTACAAATTTTTGTTTAAATAAGCCATATTTATATCTTATCCCATATCCATGACCGCTCATACCTACAGATGCCATAGAATCTAAGAAACAAGCGGCTAGTCTTCCTAGTCCGCCATTTCCTAAAGCTGGATCTACCTCTGACTTTATTAAATCATCAAGGTTAATACCTAGCTCTTTAAGTCCTTCTCTTATATTATTTTCTACACCTAAATTTAATAAATTCGATTTTAGCTGTCTTCCTAATAAGAATTCAATTGAAAAATAATATACTTCCTTCTCTTTGTCAATTTTTGTGTCCACCCATCTTTTAGCAATAAGATCTTTCAAAACACCAGCAAGAACATTTAATAACTGTTCATCGCTAGCTTCATTTATAGGCTGTGCATATAAACTATACATCTTACTTTCAAAGTTTTGTTTAAATTTCCTTTTGCTAATTGTGATCATCAAATCTCTCCTTTAATTGAGAATTCCCTGATATACCTCTATATATTTTTGAGCTGATTTTTTCCAACTATTATCTGTATACATTGCATTTTTAACTAAGTTATACCATATATTTTTATCTTTATATAGCTCAAGCCCTTTTTGGATGCAGTAAAGCATTTCATGTGCATTATAATTTGTGAAACTAAATCCATTACCTTCTCCAGTATACTTATTATATGGACTTACAGTATCCTTAAGGCCTCCAGTTTCTCTAACTATAGGCAGTGTTCCATATCTCATAGCCATCATTTGACCTATTCCACAAGGTTCAAACAATGAAGGCATTAAGAACATATCACTACCTGAATATATTTGTTGTGCTAAACCACTATCAAAAGTTATTCTAGCTGAAACCTTTTTGCAATAACGAGAGCTATAATAATTAAACATAGATTGATATTGATGTTCTCCAGTTCCTAATACAACTAGTTGTAGATCTTCTCTTACTAATTCAGGCATAATATATGATATTAGGTCAAATCCTTTTTGTGATACTAATCTAGATACTATACCTATTAGAGGAATATCTGGGTTAACTTCTAAACCTAATATTTTTTGTAATTCTAATTTATTCTTAACTTTATTCTCTAAGCTGTTAATATCATATTTAAAGAAAATATTAGGATCTGTTATAGGATTATTTAAATCATAGTCAATTCCATTTAATATACCTTCTAGCTTATGTGAATTTTCTCTTAATAATCCATCTAGACCTTCTCCATAGAATTCTGTTTGAATTTCATCTACATAAGTCTTACTTACAGTAGTTACCTTATCTGCAAATACTATACCTGCTTTCATAAAACTTACACCACCGTAGTATTCTACAGATTTATTATCATAGTATTCATATGATAAATTAAGCAAATCACCTAATACTTCTTTACCAAATACACCTTGATATTGTAAGTTATGAATTGTATATAAAGTTTTTATATTGCTATATTTCTCTAAGTGACTATATCTATCTTTTAAAATTAAAGGAATCATACCTGTATGCCAGTCATTTATATGAATCACATCTGGATAAAAATCTATTTTTTCCATAACCTTAAGAACAGCTTCACTAAAGAATGTAAATCTTTCGGCATCATCACCATATCCATAAAGATATGCAAACTCGCCATCTCTTTTAAAATAGTATTCATTGTCTATAAAGTAAAATTTAATTCCTTCATACTCCATTTCTAATAATCCACAGTATTGATTTCTCCATCCTAATTGGACATTAAATACAGCTATTTCTCTTAATTTATCTTTTAAATATGTTGGTATAGTTGAGTATTTAGGTAGTATTACTCTAACATCAACACCTTCTTTTTTTAAAGCCTTAGGTAACGCATAAGATACGTCACCTAATCCCCCAGTCTTTACAAAAGGCCAACACTCTGATGTCACATAAAAAACTTTCATCCAAAATTTCCCCCTTATATACTTAGATTTTTCTCTATAACCATAGGGTAATTTTCATCGCCTCTTAATTCTTTCCCCTCTGATATTGAAATATTCTTATCTAATATAACATTATTTAAAACTACATCTGATTCTATGGTACAATTTTGCATTATTACTGAATTTTTAATAACTGTATCTTTACCTACATGCACTTTTCTAAATATAATACTATTTTCTACTATTCCATCTATAACACAACCTGTAGCTATAAATGAGTTTTTTACATTTGAATTTTCTTTATAAATTGTAGGTGCTTGATTTTTTTCTTTAGTTAATATTTTTCTATTTGAGTAAAGAAGTTCTTTAGATACTTCTGGTAGTAGTAAATCTTTACTTAATTCATAATAACTTTGTATTGAATTTATACACTTTAGGTACCCTTTAAATTCATATGCACCAACTTGTATATTATTGATCTCTTGTGTTATAAAATCTTGGAAATAAGAGTATGTTCCTAGGTTAACTATTTCATATATGCACGATATAAAATCTTTACGTCTCATTATATACATTTCCATAAATATATTTGCTCTTGGGAAAGTACCTAAGTTACTTCCTATGTTAATTACTCTATCATTGTTATCTAAGTTTAAAGTTAAGCACCCTTTAAAATCTTTATTTGCATTATCTATATTTTTATAAACTACAGTTATATCATTATTAGATTTTTTGTGATGTGCTATAACATCTTCATAGTTTATATTACAAAGCATATAACTTGGTGATATTAATATGTACTCTTCTTCGCTTTTCTCTATATAATCTATGTTTGCTAATATTGTGTATATATCTCCACTTCTACCCTCATATTGATTTTGATATTTTGTATTTTCTGGACTAAGTATACACAGCCCCCCTGTCTTCCTACTCAAATCCCAATCTTTTCCACTACCTAAATGGTCTGTTAATGACCTATATTTTTCTTTAGCGTATATACCTACATTTGTCATTCTTGAATTTACCATATTAGAAAGTGTAAAATCTATAACTCTATATCTTCCTGCTATTGGAATTGATGCTATCGGCCTAGCATAACTAAGTTTGCTTACACTTGGATATCCCTTTTTATCTAAATTTATTAACCCCATACACTCATTTCTCATAATTATATTCCCCCTTGTAATACTTCCTTTGGCTTCACAGTTTCATATTCTGAAACTACATTAATTTCATCTTCATCATTTCTTATAATTGAATTATCTTCTATTACTGCACCTTCACCAATCATAGCTTTTTCTATTATTACGTTTTTACCTATTTTTACATTAGGCATGATTACAGAATCTTTTACTGTACTATTTTCATCTATATGAACACCATGAGAAAGAACTGCGTTTTCTACATCACCTAATATTGAGCATCCATCTGCTATTAAAGCCTCACGTATATCAGCATCTTTTCCTATATATTGTGGAGGGCTTGCCATCGTATTTGTATATATTCTCCATCTTGAGTCATTTAAATCTATTGCATCAGGATATTTTATAAGATCCATATTTGCATCCCATAAACTTTGTATTGTTCCAACATCCCTCCAATATCCTTTAAATGGATAAGCATACATTTGCTCTTGATCTTCTAACATCATTGGTATTATATTTTTTCCAAAATCATCAAAGCAAAGGTTATTTTCTTCAGATTTTATAAAATAATCTCTTAATATACTCCAGTTAAATATATATACTCCCATTGAAGCTAAATTACTTTTTGGCTCTTGAGGTTTTTCTTCAAATTCATATATTTGGCCATCTTCTTTTGTATTCATTATACCAAATCTAGATGCTTCGTCCCAAGGTACCTCTATTACAGCTATTGTAGCCTTTGCATTTTTTTCCTTATGATAACTTAACATTTTACTATAATCCATTTTATATATATGATCTCCTGATAATATAAGAACATATTCTGGATTATATGCATCTATAAAGTTCATATTTTGATAAATTGCATTAGCAGTACCTTCATACCAGTTGCCTTCTTTTTCATTCATATATGGTTGTAATATGTATACTCCACCATTAATTCTATCTAAATCCCAATGACTCCCCATACCTATATGAGAATTTAATATTAATGGTCTGTATTGTGTTAAAACTCCAACTGTATCTATACCTGAATTTGAACAGTTGCTTAATACAAAATCTATTATCCTATATTTTCCCCCAAATGATACTGCAGGCTTTGCTATACTCTTTGTAAACACACCAAGTCTAGAACCTTGCCCACCAGCTAATATCATTGCTATCATTTCTTTATTCATTAAATTTGACTCCCCCTTAGATAACTTTATATTTATATATTTTAAAATTTTTATTTTTTTATTTTATTTAATTTCATCATATCTATTTTTACTTCTTTTTTATGAATCTCTATACTTTCTCTCTTTTCAATTTCACTTTTTTTAGGTCTTGATTCTAAAGCATCTTTAATTTCTGCTACTGTTTCCTTTAAATTAATATGTTTAGTTTCTTTTTCTTCTAAGATAATCTCTTCTTCATTGTTACTAGACTTCTTTAACTTTATAAAAGTCGCTCCTAATGGAGGTACTTTTATATTTATACAATAATTTTTATTATGCCATTTTTCATTATTTGAGAATATTTCTACTCCACTCATAGTCTGATTAGATCCCCAATACTTATCGTCATCTGAGTTAAATACTTCTTTATACACACCACTAAATGGTACTCCTACCTTATAGTCATAATAAACTACTGGTGTGAAGTTAATTACTGCTATTGTAAAATCTTTCTCATCTTTTCCTTTTCTCATTAATGTTATTACACTTTGATCACTATTATGAGGATCTATAAAATCAAATCCATCATAAACATTATCTATTTCATATAAAGCTTTATCATTTTTATACATATGATTTAAATCTCTAACATAGTCCTTCATTTTGCTATGAGGTTCTCTTTCTAATAACTCCCATTCCAATCCATATGCATATCTCCACTCTAATCCTTGACCAAACTCTGATCCCATGAACAACAGTTTCTTTCCTGGATGAATCATATAATATGCATATAATAACCTAAGATTAGCAAATTTTTGCCATGAATCTCCTGGCATCTTATCTAATAAAGATTTTTTCCCATGAACAACTTCATCATGAGATAATGGTAAAATAAAATTCTCTGAAAAAGCATACATGAATGAAAATGTTATTAAATCATGGTGATATTTTCTATATATAGGGTCCATCTCCATGTATTTTAGAGTATCATTCATCCATCCCATATTCCACTTATATGTAAATCCTAATGCTCCTTTATATGTTGGTCCTGTAACCATAGGCCATGCTGTAGATTCTTCGGCGATTATAATTGGATTTGTAATATATTTATATGCAGTTTCATTTAATTTTCTTAAAAAATCTATAGCTTCTAAGTTTTCTCTTCCACCATACTTATTAGGTTTCCAATCGCCCCCATCATAATCTAGATATAACATACTAGATACTGCATCTACTCTTATTCCATCTATATGAAATTCCTTAAACCAATACAATACGTTTGATAATAAGAAACTATTTACTTCAGCTTTACCTAAATCAAAATGGGCTGTTCCCCATCCATTATTATCTGCTTTTGTTGGATCTGAATATTCAAATTGAGGAGATCCATCAAATTTATATAATCCATGCTCATCTCTACAAAAATGGCTATATGCAAAATCTAAAATTATACCTAGTTGATTCTCATGACATCTTTCAACGAATTTTCTAAATCCATTTGGCTCTCCATGTCTACTTGTAGGACTGTAGTATCCAACTGTTTGATATCCCCAAGACATATCTAATGGGAATTCTGTTATTGGCATAATTTCTATGTGTGTATATCCCATATCTTTTGCATAATCAATCATCTCATAAAGCTCTTCATATGTAAAAAAATCGCCATCCCATTTTCTCTTCCATGAACCTAAATTAACTTCGTATATATTCATAGGCTCTTGATCACATATTTTTTTAGATTTATCTTGCTGCCATTTTTCATCTGACCATTCATAGTCTTCTAAATCATATACAATGGATGCTGTATTAGGTCTTAGTTCTGAAAATATTGCATATGGATCTGACTTTAATCTACTAATTCCATCACATCCAACTACATTATATTTGTATTTATCCCCTTCTTTTAATCCCTCAATAAATATACTCCAGATTCCACTATCATACAGATTTATCATTTGATGTGTGTCTAATTCCCATTTATTAAATTCACCACTTACATAAACTTTCTTTGCATTTGGTGCCCATACCATAAAAGATACACCCTTTTTACCTTTATGAGTTGCCAAATGACTTCCCATAAATTTATAGCTGTCGACTGAATTCCCACTCTTAAAACTTAATATATTGTCTTCTTTTATAATTGCTTCATACTTAACTGAAATTGAAAACGCCCCCTCTTAAATGTTATATCTTACAAAAAATTGTACTGATTTGTAATTATTTAATAATTTTTTCAAAACTTTTTATATTACTGTTATTTTATAAATTTTTTGCTATGACTAATTGATATGCTCTAATTTTTTGTTTAATGGGCCATCTGCATTATGTTTTAATTCTCCTAAAGATATAAATTTCCTTTTTTTTTTTTACTTATTTTAATTATTTTTTATATAATCTTTTTTCTTATAAATAGAAAAAAGAAGAAATTTATACAAATTTCTTCTTTTTTCTATTTGCTTATATATTTACATGCATATATCCTTATTTTTCATTGTCATTATTTAGAACTTCTTTTATACCTTTAAAAGTTCCTAAAATATTAACTGCATCTGAAGGTAATACAATTTTTGTCGCTTCTCCTTTAGCTACTTTTTCTAATGCTTCCATAGATTTTAATGCTAACATATTGTCATCTATATCAGATTCTTTCATTGCTTTAAATACATCTAATAACCCTTGTGCTGTAGCCTTTTGAACTTTCATTATAATTTCAGCCTCTCCTTGTGCCTTCGCTATGGCTATTTGTCTTATTGATTCAGCTTCACCCTGTGCTTTTAATATAGCTGATTCTTTTTCACCTTCTGCTTCTCTTATCATAGCTTCTTTCTTTGCCTCTGCTCTAAGTATGGCTGATTGCTTCTCACCTTCTGCCTGTAGAATTGATGATGCTTTATTACCTTCTGCCTGTAATATTGATTCTCTTCTTTCTCTTTCTGCTCTCATTTGCTTTTCCATAGCCACTTGGATATCTTCTGGTGGCATTATATTTTTAAGTTCAACACGATTTACTTTAATTCCCCATTTATCAGTTGCCTCATCTAATATTGATCTCATTTTTGTATTAATTAAATCCCTAGACGTAAGTGTTTCATCTAAATCTAATTCACCAATTATATTTCTTAAAGTTGTTGCTGTTAAATTTTCAATTGCTGATATTGGATTTGCTATTTCAAAAACATATCTCACAGGATCTGTTATTTGATAATAAACTACCGTATCAATTTGCATAGTTACATTATCTTTTGTTATAACAGGTTGTGGTGGAAAATCTATAACAATTTCCCTTAAATCTATTATATATGCCATATTATCTAAAAACGGTACTAAAAAGTGAACTCCTGTATCAGCTACTTTTAAAAACTTACCTAATCTCATAATTATACCTACTTTAGATTGCTTAATTACTCTGACATACCTTAAACTCATCAAAACTACTACTAATATTAAAACTATTATTAATATTACTTTAAACATATATACTCTCCCTTTTCTCTTAGAATTTATTCATTAACTGCAAGTTTTACAATTAACTTTACACCCTCTATTTTTACAATATCTACAGTTGAACCAGGTTCTATTTTTTCATTATTGATTCCAATAGCACTCCAATCTTCTCCATCAATACTAACTATTCCTGTTTTGTATGGAAGTATCTCTTCTTTTACAACTCCTTTTTTAGATAAAATTCCCTGTAAATTTGTTTCATACTTGTGATTTTTATCATTTTTAACTATTTTCTTTGTTGCTAAAACCAAAAGAGATATAGATATTACTGCAAAAATAAGTAATTGCACGACTATGTTAGTTACAATCTTACTAAGAGCTAATACTACTAGTGCTCCTATACTGAACCAAATCAAAGTTAAGCTTGTTGTCAATAATTCTCCAACCCCAAATATAATAGCCACTGCTAACCATATTAATTTCAATCTCATCCATCCTTCTTAATATATTTTTTAACCTTTAATATACCCTAGTCATATATTATATTAGCCTTTTTAAAGATTTACTACAAGCATTTATTAGAAGAGGTATAATTAGTTAAAGTTTAATATAAAAATATAATAAATTATATAAAAGAGACCTATATGAAAATATTCAAATAGATCTCTTTTATATAATTTACTTTTCATACACAAATTTATTATCATTTAATAAAGCTTGTCTATATATTTCTTCATCACTATCTTTAAATACATTAAATACCACTTTCAAATCTTTTTCTGGATTTTCTTTTAACCATTTCTTAACCGTTCTAACTGCTAATAGAGTAGCATCTTCCTTAGGGTATCCAAATACACCAGTTGAAATACAACAAAATACTATATTCTTAATCATATCAATCTCTTTTACTATATTAAGACATGATATATAGCATGATGATAATTGTTTTTCTTACTCTTTTGTTGGAGTTTCATCGAGTATAATTGGACCAACTGTATGTATTACAAATTTAGATGGTAAACAATAGCCTCTAGTAATTTTTGCAGATCCTATATATTCTAAATGACCTTGTTTCTCTATTATTTTATTACAATCCAGTCTTAATCTTGGACCTGCACATGAATGTATTGAGTTATCTACGCATGCATGTAGAGGTTTCATACATCCTAAAAGCTTGCTATTTGCTGTATTTACAATCGCATCAGATTTTATAGTTGTTATGTCCCCTTTAAATATACCTATATTTTTATCCACTTCATCAATATCATCTATATTTGTTACTAACTTTTCTTTTGATTCACTTATTAAAAGTCTCTCTAATAGTTCTAGATATACAGGATCAATTTCTTTAGGTGGATATACATCTAAGAGTGCGTGTAACATATCTCTTCTAGATTTATAAGTATCTGGTAGGTTTCTTATATCCAAAATATTTTCTTTTGAAAAATAATTAATTAATAACTTAACTGCTCTATATTTTTCACTTTTATTCATAATTTTTATATCTTTAATAAAATCACTAAATAAATTTATATCCTTTCCATACTCTATCCAATTCATAATTTCCTCCTGTAGTACTTATTTTCATACTTATATATTTAAGTAACTATACTTATATATATGTCAATATAAAAATGAGTATATCAAATTTTTTGATATACTCATTTTTTAATTATCATATTATATTCCAATCACTTGTCTTACCTCAGGTACTTCTTTAACTAGTAAATTTTCTATAACTGCTTTTATAGTCATAGTAGCACCCGGACATCCCTGACAAGCACCCTTTAACCTAACTAATACTACTCCTTCTTCATTTACATCTACTAGTTCTACATCTCCTCCATCTCTTTGAAGAAGCGGTCTTACTCTTTCAATAACTTCTAATACCTTATCTTTCATAATATACCTCCATGAAAATTATAGTATATTTATAATTCTATAATCTAACGTTTTCCCCTTTTTTTATAAATAAATTAAAGCTATAATTGTTGTCTTCGAATAGATGACTTTTTAAAATATTCTACTAATTTTTGATTATCATTTTTTTCTACACATATTTTTATTTTATTTATTTCTTCTAAAAATTTATTCATAGAGTTAAGGAAGTTATCTTTATTCCCCATAAAAAGTTCACACCATAACTCTTCATTAATATTAGCAATTCTAGTTAAATCTCTATAGCTATCACCTATAAAACTCCCTGTATCTCTTCCTTCTTCATCACTATTTATTAGTGCAACGGCTATTGCATGTGGTAATTGAGATGTGAATGAAATTATCTCATCGTGGAAACTTGCACTTACTTTTTTTACATTTTTAAATCCTATAGAATAAATTAAACTTTCTACAATCTCTATATTTTCTTCATTGTTATGATCTGCATTTATTAATATATAATTTGCACCTTTAAACACGCTACTACTTGCAAAATCAAGCCCCTTTTTTTCTCTTCCAGCCATAGGATGGCCAAATACAAAATCAACACCTTTAGGAAGCATCTTCAGTACTTCATCTATAAACATTCCTTTTATACCAGTTGTATCAGTTATTATAGATCCCTTTTTAAAGTTATATTTATTTTCTTCAATAAATGATTTAATTAATGTTGGATAAATAGATATTATTACTAAATCCGCATGTCTTATTAAATTAGAGCCTTTTGTACTGCCATCTTTAATAATATTCATCTCTTTTGCTTTTATAATTGTTTGCTCATTTATATCTATACCATATACATCATTATATCCAGCTTCTTTAAGTGCCATTGCAAAAGAACCTCCAATAACACCTAAGCCAACTATAACTATATTCATATAGTTTTTCCTTCTAACTGTGCAAGGACTTTAACTGATTTCATTAAAGAATCAAATTTAGAAGGTTTAATAGACTGTTTTCCATCACATAAAGCTTGTTGTGGATTATTATGAACTTCTATCATAAGACCGTCACATCCTGCAAGTATTGCTGCTTTAGCCATTGGTTCAACAAGTCTCCAATCTCCTGATGCATGACTTGGATCAACTATAACTGGTAAATGAGATAATCTTTTTACTACTGGCACTGCACTTAAATCTAATGTATTTCTTGTATATGTTTCAAATGTTCTAATTCCTCTTTCACATAAAATTACATTTTCATTACCGCCTGCCATGATATATTCTGCACTCATAAGCCATTCTTCTATGGTTGCTGACAATCCTCTTTTTAATAGAACTGGCTTTTTAGTTCTACCAACTTGCTTTAATAGATCAAAATTTTGCATATTTCTAGCACCAATCTGTATTACATCTACATCTTCTACAAATTTATCTATATAATTAGTAGACATTAATTCTGTAACTATAGGAAGTCCAGTTTCCTTTTTAGCTAACTTTAAAAGTTCTAACCCTTCTAACTCCATTCCTTGAAAACTATATGGTGATGTTCTCGGCTTAAATGCTCCACCTCTTAAAAAATTAGCCCCAGATAATTTTACACTTTTAGCAATTTCAATTATTTGTTCTCCTGACTCTACTGAACAAGGTCCGGCCATTATACCTAAGTTTGTACCACCTACCTTACTACCTAATACATCTACAATAGTGTCTTCTGGTTTAAATAGTCTATTTGCTTTTTTAAATGGTTCCTGAACCTTAAGTATTCTATCTACATATCTATATGATAAAATTTCACCTGGATCAATTACTGTAGTATCTCCAATAAGACCTATAATACACTTTGAGTCTCCCTCTGAAACATTAGTTTTAACACCCTTAGACTCTACATGATTAATAATTTCTCTTACTTCTTCTTTTGTACATCCTTGACTCATTACTATAATCATAAAACTACCTCCTTTTAAATTTAATTTTTTATATCACATTTTTTATAACTTCCTAAAAACTTAAAATGTTTACTTTCACTTTCTATAATTTTTATACCATCTTTGATCATTTTATCATCTATATTTCCTTCAAAATCAACATAAAATAAATATCTCCAAGGTATATGCTTATTTGGCCTAGATTCTATCTTAGTTAAATTTATTTTATACTCATCAAAGTATCTTAACAAATTATATAAACTTCCTGCTTCATGCTCTATTGAAAAAACTACACTTGATTTATTACATTCATGGTTAACTTCTAAATTGTTTCCTATAATCGCAAACTTTGTATAGTTATCTTCAATATCATTTATATTTCTTTCTATGATATCTAAGTTATATATTTTAGCCGCTCTCTCTGATGCTATTGCACCTTTTGTTTTATCATTTAAATCTGAAACTAACTTAGCAGATATAGCTGTATTTAGATATGGTATTAGTTTTAAATTTTTATACTTTTGTAAACTTTTATTACTTTGTTCAAAGCCTTGTTGATGTGAATATACTTCTTGTATATCACTTAATTTAGCTCCATTAATACCTAAAAGATGTTGACTTATCTTTATACATTCCTCTCCTACTATATAACATTTATACTGATTTAATAAATCATAAACTTTGGATATACCACCAGTTGATGAGTTTTCAATAGGTACTACAATATAGTCAACCTCGTTATTTTTTAACCCTAAAAATACATCTTCAAATTTATCATAGCTTTTTGAGTACTTTATTCTATCAAAATGTTTATACATCGCTTCCTCACTAAAAGAACCTTCAACACCTTGATACCCAACTCTTACATCAAAATATTTTTTATTGTCTTTCAATATTTCCCTTAAACTAATTTTATTCAATTCTTCATTTTGTATTAATCTACTTAAGTACATTAAATTTATATAGAAACTTCTTAACAATGGAGCATACTCTTTTTTCCTCTAAATAAGATATATTTTTATCTATAACTTTTTCTTCTCTATCTTTTTGATATATTTCTAAATTATTATTTATTTTGTAATTAGCAATCTTTTTAGATATATTCATTCTTTGTTCAAAAAGTTTAGTAATTTCTCTGTCAATTCTATTTATTTCTAATCTATAATCATCTAACAAGTCCATTTACTCAACTCCTTTTATTATTTTTTATAAAAAAAGAGCTCAAATGAGCTCTTTTTGAATATTCTAAATTAATTAAAAAATTATAATTTAATTGATATTTATAGAATATATGAACCCATTAGAAAAAATTTAGTTTTGCAGAAAAAATAGCTAGCGCTAAAATAAAAGCCCCAGAATAATAAATAAAAAAAGCTATAAAGTTGTTCTACAAATATTCTTCTAATCATCTTCATATTTTCATCTCCTCAGTTTTTAATATTGATATAATTGTAG
>UWOR01000013.1 GCA_900604495.1 Desulfovibrio sp. Marseille-P6017
CCACTGCTGCCTCCCGTAGGAGTTTGGACCGTGTCTCAGTTCCAATGTGGCCGATCACCCTCTCAGGTCGGCTACTGATCGTCGCCTTGGTAAGCCGTTACCTTACCAACTAGCTAATCAGACGCGGATCCATCCTATACCGCCGGAGCTTTGATATTTCTACCATGCGATAAAAATATGTTATCTCGTATTAGCGTACCTTTCGGTACGTTATCCGTGTGTATAGGGCAGGTTACCCACGCGTTACTCACCCGTCCGCCGCTCACTTCCGAAGAAGTTCGCTCGACTTGCATGTGTTAGGCACGCCGCCAGCGTTCATCCTGAGCCAGGATCAAACTCTCAAATAAAATTCACTTTCGTTCATTTCGCCATCGTCTATTCTCTACGAGAATATCCCGATGTTCAAAAGTTGTCCATCGCTCAGCTAATCATTATCTGAATATCTGGCTTGGTTGTTTGTGTTTAATTCTTAAATAAGAATTAGTTATATAAATTAACCTACTGTTTAATTTTCAAAGTTCATTGTTTCGACTTACTTATCTTAACAAGTTATTTCAATCTTGTCAACATTTTCTTTCGTTTTATTTTTCGTCCCTATCTCTTGGACAAGTAATACTTTACCATCATATCCTTTATTGGTCAATACCTTTTTTTATTTTCTATGTTAAATAATAAAAATTTGAATACTTAAAGATATATTTTGTAAAAATATATATAAGTATTTTAAGGAGATGAATAATATGGCCAAATTCAATCATATTAAAGATTTATACGAAGACGGATATAGATGTATATACTACGACTGTGCCCAAAATAATCATACCGTCTATTTAAAAAACTTTGATACAGAGAGTTCTGAAGTAATTGAATTAGATGATGATCAAGATTTTTCTGAATTTAAAAGCTATATTGGTGGCCTTAGAATGTCTTAAAAATAAAATAGAGAGCTAAGTGCTCTCTATTTTGTCATTACAATTTGCTTTATAAGTTTCAAAAGTTCTACTCTATTAATCTCAGAATTTGATTTTTTATTTTTATACTCTACAAAATCGATAACCTTACCTATGTTTTCTTTCATAAACTCACATCCCATTAATATTACTTACTTAATTTTAATCTAAATAATAATTCTATATATTTTCTGCTTTTCCTTCTAAATTTAATACAAATTTTGTTAAATATATTCACTATTCTATTATTACTTATCAAAATAGCATAAAATATTTCATATATACTTTTTTTTAAAATTAAATTTTAATTTATTTTATATATATTTTTACCTCTAATAAAAATTATTATCATAGATTATAAGTTTATACATAATTTATAAAATTCTTATGAAAAAATGGCATAATCTATATAAATAAATTATGCCATTCTCACTTTTACTTAAGTTGTTGTTTTATCCACTCCACTGCTACATCTAATTGTTTTCTTTCATCTTCTTCTACTATTTTAGGCTCAATTCCTTTTCCATTTATATAATCTCCATTTGGAGTAAAATATTGAGCTGTTGTTAACTTATATCCTGTTCCATCTTTTAGTTCTCTAACACTTTGAACTAATCCTTTACCAAATGTAGTAGTTCCTATAGCTATACCTTCATTATTATCAACTATTGCTGCTGTAAGTATCTCTGATGCAGATGCACTTCCTCCATTAACCAATACAGCTATTGGTAAACCTAGTTTATTTTTATCAGATTTCAAATATTCTTTATCATCTTTATTATCTTTTGTATATACTATTGTTCCTTCTCCAATTAGATCATCTGCTATATCAGCACATATGTCTAATAATCCTCCTGGGTTGTTTCTAAGATCAAGAACTAATCCTTTTATATTTTTTTCTTTTAATGATTCTAAATCTTCTTTAAATTCATCATAAGTATTTTCATTAAATGATGTTATCTTTAAATATCCCATATTATCATCTAACACTTTACTTTCAACACTCTTAGAAACTATTTCTTCTCTTTTAATTGTTAATTCGAACTCTTCTTCTCCTCTTTTCACAGTCAATTTAACATTAGTTCCAGCTTTCCCTTTTATCATACTAATAGCTTTATCGGACTCATTAGCATATACATTTTGGTCATCAACCTTTATAATTTTATCTCCTGACTTAATTCCACCCTTTTCTGCCGGAGAACCTTCAATAGGAGCTATTATTGTTATGTAATCATCATCAGATGTAGCACTTATGTAAACACCTATTCCAACAAATGACCCACTTGTCTGCTCTTTTAATTGTTCGAATTCCTCTTTCGTATAATATTGAGAGTATATATCGTCTAAACCTGAAAACATACCCTTTATAGCACCTTGTACTAAATCATCTTCTGAAACTTCTTGATAAAAGTCTTCTCCTACTATTTGTTGCAATCCAATCAACTTATTGTACTTTTTGTAACTTTCATATAAATCTTTAGATATTACAACCTTATTTCCTAATGCCAACTGAACCGTAGATGTAAGTATAGCCGTAACCACAACTAGTACAATAGAACCTATAATGGCCTTTTTTTTAGATATCATTCAACGCATCTCCTTTAAATAATCTACTATTTATTATATGACTAGCTATCCATTTTATTACCCATTTATCAATTATGTTGCCCACACCATATCTATATACTAGAATTTATGTAGGCATACAATATTAATTTGTATATCCACATTATACCATAATATAAAGGGGTAGATTTTAATGAAAAAAGATTTTCGAAAAAAGGTTATATTAGATAGAAAAAATCAAACAAAAGAATTCATTTCAAAAAACTCATCAATTATAACAGAAAAAGTATTGCAAATGGAATGTATAAAGGAAGCTAAGACTATTATGCTTTACTTAGACTTTAATAACGAAGTACAAACAGATGACTTAATCAATAAGTTAATAACTTTAAGAAAAACAGTAGCTTCTCCTATAACATTAAAAGAAGAACGAAAATTAATTCCTGCTCAAATTACAGATTTAAAAAATGGAATTAAATTTGGTGCTTATAATATAAGAGAACCTAAACCAGAATATTCCCCTACTATAGATATTAAAAACTTAGATATTGTTATAGTCCCAGCTGTTGCTTATGATAAAAACTGTTATAGACTCGGATATGGAGGTGGATTTTATGATAGATTTTTAGAAAATTTAAGACCAGATGCAAAAACAATAGGTATTGCATTTGATATGCAGATTTTTGATGAAATACCCAGAGAGCCACATGATGCTCAACTAGATTTTATAGTAACAGAATCTAAGATAATAACAGCTTATAACTAATTTATACTTAAAAATAGTAAAGCTGTAGCGATATATATAACTACAGCTTTACTAAATAACTAAATACCATTTACTTTATCTCGTTTTATATTATCTTTTTCACTTTTTAGATACTTACGTTCCTTATTATTCTCTTCTTCCTTATCTAATTTTCTATACTTATCCAAAACTTTATTAACTTCTAAATCTATTTCTTCTTTATTTTTATTTGTAAGTATTTCTAACCCTTCATCAATACTTGAAATAGCATATATATTAAATACACCTTCTTTTACAGCTTCTACTACTTCATCTTTTAATACTAAATTTCTTACATTTTGTATAGGTATTATTACCCCTTGTTTTCCTGTAAGACCTTTTATTTTACAAACATCAAAAAAACCTTCTATTTTTTCATTAACCCCACCTATAGGCTGTATCTCACCTTTTTGACTAACTGATCCAGTTACGGCTATATACTGTTTTATTGGTATATTTGCTATACTCGATATTACAGAATAGAGTTCTGTACTAGATGCACTATCTCCATCTATTCCGTTATAGTTTTGTTCAAATGTTATAGATGTTGATATTGATAACGGTCTTTCTTTTCCATATCTAGCACCTAAATAACCACTTAAAATTAATACACCTTTATCATGTATACTTCCGCTTTTCTTTATTTCTCTCTCTATATTTATAATACCTCTTCTACCTCTATATGTAGAAGCTGTTATTTTAGAAGGTTTTCCAAATGAATATTCTCCAGTACCCATTACTGCAAGTCCATTTATCTGACCAATCTTTTCACCTTCTAAGTCAATTAATAATGTTCCTTCTTTAAACATCTCATTTAATTTTTCTTCATATTTATTGTTTCTATATCTTCTTTGATTTATAGCTTTATCTACATCATCTCTTGTTACATATGGTTTATCATCATCTGTAACGGCATCTGATTCATATATCATATCTATTATTTTATTAAACCTAGCACTTAGTTTTTCTTTATCATCACTTATCCTTGTACTATATTCTATCAATCTCTCTACAGCTGATTTATCAAAATGTTTTAAATTTGATTCCTTGCATATATTTGATATAAGTTGAATAGTCTTATAAATATTTTCTTTATTTTTATATATTTCAACATCAAAATCGGCCATTATTTTAAATAAATTTCTAAAATCATCCTCATATGAATAAAGCATACTATAGTAATAATAATTTCCAATCAATATTACTTTTAAGTCTAAATCTATAGGTTCTGGTTTCAATGTTGATGTAACTAAATATCCATACTGTTTATTTAAAGATTCTATAGTTATCTTTCCTGTTTTAAGTGTTCTCTTTAAGCACTCCCAAGAAAAAGCATTAGATAATAAATCTCTTGCATTTATTATTAAAAATCCACCATTAGCTTTATGTAATGCTCCTGGTTTTATCTCCATAAAGCTGGTAGTTAGTGATCCCATTTCATTTTTATACTCTATAGAACCAGTTAAATTATAATAAGTCGGATTACTTTCTACTATAATTTTACAATCTTTACACTCACTATTATCTATAAATAAATTAACCTTATACTTATTTAAAAATTTCTCATCCTTTTTACTTGATACTATGCCAAATAAAGCCATAGCATTTTTCTTTTCATCTTCAGACTCCTTTTTAAATTTAGATATATTATTTACAATATCATTACATAAAGCATTTATATAATTACTTACCTTTTCATCATCTCCATATTTTTCTAACAAATATTGACCATAAAATCCAACTAAGCTTCTCCCAACATTTCTATCTAGTTCATTACATTTATTTTTATACATATCTTCAGATAACTTTATTTTATCTATATATTCTTTACTATCCTGATTTAATTTTAATCCTCGCTCTCTTAAATCTCGTACTTGTGATGCTGTAAGGTTTCCTAGTTCAGATTCATCTAAAACACTCCCATCTTCTTTAGTAGGAATACTCATTAAACCTCTTTCTGTTATTTGAAATTTAAATCCTCTCGGTTTTGCAAATTCATTTAATTCTTCAACTATATTATGTATATTATTTTCAAGCTCTGTCATTAGAAGCCTATTATGGCTTTCATATTCTTTAGAATCAAATATTTTAGGTATCTCAACTTTTAATTTATCAATAATATCATCCACATCATTCTTAAATTCTCTTCCTATACCAGCTTTAAAAGATAATGCTACTGGTTCATTCGCATTTTTAAAATTATTTACATATATCCAATCTTTAAGATTGTCATTAAGTTTAACATTTTTTTTTATTAAAGATTTTGCATAACTCGTTCTTCCTATTCCACTATCTCCTGCTATATATATGTTATATCCCTTATGTTTCATTTTTAGTCCAAATTCGATAGAACTAACAGCTCTTTCTTGTCCTATAATACCACCTATTGGTTGTACATCTTCTGTCGTGTTAAAATCCATATCATCTAAGCAACATTTATACTTTAATTTATCTATATCTACTTTATATTTATCTATATTTATCATATGTTCACCTCAAAGTTATATTTGAAATATATTTTTCCCTACTTCTTATTAAATAACCAAAATAAGCGATTGTTTTCATATAATTTTCACTAAAAACAATCGCTTATTAATATTCCATATTATTTAATTCATAAACTATGTAAGTAATATTTACTTTTCTTCTTCAAGAGAGTTTAATTCTATTCTATCTGGCAAGTCAGTTAAGTTCGTCTCAGCTATAACAAAAGGATATGATTTCATCTTGTCTTTATAAGTTGCACTAACCTTCATTATATTTTTATCTTCTTCTTTAACTATACTTATTTTATCTATCTGTATTCCCTCTTCTTTCCCTTGTGCTCTAGTTACTATAACATATATTTTATTGTCCAATTTTACCGCTAAAGCTCTTTCTTCATTTGTATATTTATCCATTATATTTAATATTTTTTCTGGAATAGCATCCCTTTGTAGCATAGTATAGTCTACTGGTGTAGAATCTTCCATGAACATTTTAGGTAAAACTAAAAAGCCTCCAATAACTAAAAATAATAATACTACCCCTATAATTACACCCTTCATGTTAAACTTTATATTCACAATATCACCCCCATATATTTTAATATATGAAAGTAATCCAAGCATTAGAAGATTATTATTATAATAAATTTACAATAAAAAAGACTTTGCATATAATTTTATATACAAAGTCTTTTTTATTATTTTAAAGAATCCTTTACTGATTCTACTATATCTTTTGATGTTAATCCATATTTCTTTAATAATTCAGATGGTGTTCCAGACTCTCCAAATACATCTTTAACCCCAACTCTTTTTACCTTAACTGGATATTCTTCAGATACTACCTCACTTACTGCAGACCCTAATCCACCCATTATACTATGTTCTTCAGCAGTTATTATCGCCTTAGTTTCTTTAGCTGCTGATATTATCAATTCTTTATCTATAGGTTTAATTGTAGACATATTTATTACTCTAACATTTATACCTTCAGACTTTAGCTCTTCATGAGCTAATATCGCTTCATTAACCATAATACCGCAAGCTATTATTGTAGCATCATTTCCTTCTCTAAGAACTGTTCCTTTTCCTATTTCAAACTTATAATCCTCATTGAATAAAGTTGGAACTGCACTTCTTCCAAGACGAACATACATTGGTCCATTAAACTTAGCCGCTTCTAATATAACCTTCTCTGTTTCTATTCCATCAGCAGGAACAACTACAGTCATATTAGGTATTGCTCTCATTATAGCTATATCTTCTATACTTTCATGAGATGCTCCATCTTCTCCTACTGTTATACCAGCATGAGTAGCACATATTTTCACGTTTAATTTAGGATAGCATACTGAGTTTCTTATAACTTCAAATGCTCTACCTGTAGCAAACATTGCAAATGTACTTGCAAAAGGAATTTTTCCAGCTGTAGCTAAACCACAAGCTGCTCCTATTAAATTTTGCTCTGCTATCCCCATGTTGAAAAATCTATTTGGGAATGTTTTAGAAAAATCATTTGTCTTTGTTGATTTAGATAAATCCGCATCTAAAACAACAACATTATCATATATTTCCCCTAACTTTAATAATGTTTTTCCATATGCATCTCTAGTAGCAATCTTACTCATGGAAAGCACCTCCTAATTCCTCTAAAGCAATTCTTAAATGTTCATCACTAGGAGCATTTCCATGCCATCCAGCTTGGTTCTCCATAAATGATACACCTTTTCCTTTTATAGTTTTAGCAACTATCATAGTCGGTTGACCTACAGTTGATTTAGCCATATCAAGTGCAGCAAATATTTGATCAAAATCGTGTCCATCTATTTCTATAACATTCCATCCAAAAGCTTTGAACTTGTCTACTATAGATCCTAGACTCATTACATTATCAGTGTTTCCATCTATTTGAAGTCCATTATAATCTAAAAAGGCTACCATATTATCTAATTTATAATGAGCAGCACTCATTGCAGCTTCCCAAATTATCCCTTCTTGACACTCCCCATCTCCAAGTAATGCATATACTCTCCATGGAGCATTGTCTAATTTAGATGCCATAGCCATTCCACATGCTACTGAGAATCCTTGACCTAATGATCCTGTTGACATTTCAATACCTGGAGTTCCCTTCATATCTGGATGTCCTTGTAACATTCTTCCTGTTTTTCTTAAACCCTTTAACTCTTCTCTATCAAAATATCCTTTTTGAGCTAAAGTTGCATATAAAACTGGAGCAGCGTGTCCTTTAGATAAAACAAATCTATCTCTATCTTCCATCTTTGGATTCGTTGAATCTATATTCATTTCATCAAAGTAAAGTGCAGTCAATATTTCAACTGCTGATAAAGATCCTCCTGGATGTCCTGATTTTGCTCCGTGTATCATAGAGACTATATCTGTTCTTATTCTACGCGTAATTTCATTTAATCCTTTATGGTCTCTCATGTAATTACCTCCCTGGTTTGTAAACATTTTTATACCAATCTCATATTATTATACCACTTCTCACCAATTTTTTACTCTATTTTTAAAATAAAATCTATGTTTATATAATAAATTTATTTTTTACTTGGTGCTAAAAAACTAATTATCTCATATAAATAAAAAAAATTATTGATATTTAAACTAATATCAATAATTTTAAATATTAAATAGCCCTAAACTTATTTGAAGACCATTATCTACTTTTAACATTACGTTATTATCTAGACAACCTATTTTTTCTCTTATTCTCTTTTTATCAATAGTTCTTATTTGTTCTAAGAGAATTACAGAGTCCTTGTTAAGCCCATATTCATTGGCACTTATCTCTATATGAGTCGGTAATTTAGCTTTATTGATTTGAGATGTAATTGCAGCTATAATAACTGTCGGGCTATATTTATTCCCTATATCATTTTGTATTATCAAAACCGGCCTCACTCCGCCTTGTTCTGAACCTACAACTGGGCTTAAATCTGCATAATACAAGTCTCCTCTTTTTATTTCTAAGTTTGAATTACTCAACTTTAGCTATATTCCCTTCAGAATCGACATCAGAAGATACTTCATTCGTCATACCTAGTTCAGCTAATGATAAGTTTATTTGACCCATTTCTTTATAACCCTTAATCATACACTCTTTTAAGTCAATTTTTTTCTTTTGAGTTATATAGAATTGAAAAGCAGCTTTTGCAAAATCTTCTCTATTACTATTTTCCATCTGAACAATATGATCTACTTCAGATATAAGAGAGTCAGGTAAAGTAAACACAATTTTTTCCTTGCTCTTATTATGCACAAAATCGCCTCCCAGAGTATCCTATCCCTTTTATTTTACCAAATAACTGGTTGAATGTAAAATTGCATTTCTTTCCATATATACACGTTCAATACGCCTTGATATCATACATAGAATCTCATAATTTATGGTATCTATATCTTTCGCAATTGCTTCTACCGTTGCATCGCCTTCTCCAAATATTATAACCTCATCACCAATTTTTATGTCTATATCTTTATCTATTTTTACCATACATTGATCCATACATATTCTTCCTACTACATCAAAAGCAATATTTTTTATATATACCTTAGGATTTCTTTGTATTCTAGTAAACCCGTCGGCATATCCAATAGGTATAGTTGCTATTTTTTCTTTTCCATTGGTTTTATATTTCCATCCGTAACTTATTCCAACTCCAGAATCCACTTCTTTCAAATATGCAATTCTAGATTTTAACTTCATAGATGGTTTAAGTTCTATATTTTTTTTATTAACTTCATCAGATGGGTAATGTCCATATAGTATTATTCCACATCTAACCATATTAAATTCTAAATCAAGCAACTCCATTATAGCGGCACTATTAGAAGTATGTTTTATAGGTATATTTACATTCCTTTTATCAAGCTCATTTACAATATAGTTATATCTTTTTGCTTGAAGATAAGTATACTCTTTATCTTCTTCATCAGCTTTTGCAAAGTGAGTATATATTCCTTCTATTCTTATATACCTCATCTTACTAATAGATTCGATTTCACTAATAGATATTTCATCAGGTTTAAATCCTATACGCGACATACCCGTATCTATCTTTATATGAATGTTCGCTTGTATATCCATACTTTTAGCTATCTCATTTATTTTTTTAGCCATATCTAAGGAATACACAGTCATATAGATTTTATTTTTTAAAGCAAAATCTATACACTCTTCTGGAATATATCCTAAGCAAAGTATAGGTAGCTTTATATCATTTTGTCTAAGCTCTATACCTTCTTCTAATCTAGCAACCGCTAAGTAATCTACCTTCTCTCTTTGTAATAATTTTGCAACTTCCACTGCACCATGACCATATGCATTAGCTTTAACTACTCCACAAATTTTAGTATCTTCATTTAATATTTTTTTTATATTATTTAAGTTAAATTTTATGTTATCTAGATTTATCTCCGCCCATGTAGGGGCAATAGTTTGTTTACTCATACCTTCGTCCCCTTATTTTTTATATTCGAAATTTTTATACTCAACTGTAAATCTAATATTTCCTTCTTTGTCTATAATTTCCATTTTATCAGGGTTTTTATCCTTTAAATTTATATAAAGTTTTTGTTTATTAAAGTATTTATCGTCTCCTTTTATTTTACTTTCTAACTCTAAATACTCATTTGACATATTAATAGCTAACTCTTCATTATTTTCAGATTGTAAATAACTTTTTATAAAATCACCTATAAATAAATATTGCATATTTTTACTTTTGTTTGGAAAATCTATAGAATCATTAACATCTACATTTTTAATAGTAATTTTTTTATCGTTATATTCTATAGTTTGGCCTTTCAAATTTTTAGGAGATATTATTTCTAACCTATAATTATCTGGTTTATTATAACTTTCCTTTATAGTATAACTACTCTCACCTTTGTTTCCTACAACTTTAAGTTCAGCTGTACATGTATAAGATTCTATCTTTAAAACTTGCTCTTGAAACTTCTCATAGATTTCTTCCTTTGTATACTCTTTATCTTGGCAACCTATGCAACTTATAAGTACACAACCTGTTAATAAAATTAATGTCATCCATTTGCGTCTCACAAAATCACTCCTATTAAAGTTTATTCATTATACATGGCTCTTATTATATCGTATCTGCAAATTATTCCTTTTAATTTATTTTCTTTATCAACTACAGGCACTCTATTGATAGATTTATTTATCATTAGATTTGCTATATTATCGAAAGTATCATCCTCATTTACAGTTATTATATTAGTAGACATTAAATCTTCTACTTTATATGCTGAAATTTCCTTTAAATCTTTTTCCATCTTATTAAAATTATCTAAAAAGATGATACCTTCTAATACGTTTATAAAAGGAGTAGAGTGTGCCTTTTTCTCTTTTTTAATTATATCTGTCTCAGAAATAACACCGATTACTTTGTTATCATCATCAACTACTGGCATTCCTCCAATTTTACCCGATATAAGTATATTTGCCACTTTAGATATAGTATCACCCTTTTTTGCAACAATTACATCAGTTGTCATAATATCTTTTGCTTTTTTATTATTCATCTTATCACTCCTTAGCTATAACAATAGCATTTGCCACTGCATATTTTTCACTATGAGATATTGATACTTTTATTTCTAAAACATTATAATCTATGCAAATCTGCTGTAAATTATTATATGTTTTTACTATAGGTTTTCCTAAAGAATCTCTAACTATTTCAATATCTTTAAATTTAAAATTTCTAATTCCAGTACCTATAGATTTACTTACTGCTTCCTTAGCTGAAAAATTGCCAGCAATAGTTTCCATCTTTAAATTTTTACTTTTGAAATACTCTATTTCTTTATCTGTAAATAATCTATCTAAGAATTTATCATTCTTATCGATAGCTTCTTTAATTCTATCTATTTCAACTATATCCACACCAATACCTAATATGTTCATAATGTCCTCCAAACCTCATCTTAATATTATTGTATTACGATTATATTATTATATACAAATACTTATATTAAAAATTTAAATCCGTTCATTCATTATACGATAAATTATATTTGTTTTATTTATAAATAAAAAGAACCACAGTATATAAGTTTTATTATTAGTGTGGTTCAAGATTATATACTTTTATAAAAACAAAAAACTACTACTGATTATGAGAATTTAACTTACTGGGATGTAATAATTCTCATGTCAGTAGTAGCTTTATATTATAACCACTCGGCCGATTCAGTTAATATAGTAGTTTTTTCTTTATCTACTGTAATAAATCCACCTGATATTTTAGCTTCTTTAAAATTTCCATTCTTCTTAACACGAAGAGTACCTTCAACTAATCCTGCTACAAATGGTCTATGATTTTTTAATATCCCTCTATCACCTTGTGTAGTTCTTGTTATAACCATTTCTACATTATCATGATAGAATATTTTCTCAGGAGTTACAACTTCTAGTGAAAATTCACTTGCCATAGTTATCTACTCTCCTTCGCCTTTGCAACAGCCTCTTCTATAGTTCCTACGAATAAGAATGCTGATTCTGGTAAATTATCATGCTTACCTTCAAGTATCTCCTTGAAACCTCTAACAGTTTCTTTTACTGGTACATAAGTACCTGGTATACCTGTAAATTGCTCTGCAACCGTAAATGATTGAGAAAGGAATCTTTGTATCTTTCTAGCACGAGCAACTATTACCTTATCTTCATCAGATAATTCATCCATACCAAGTATCGCTATTATATCTTGAAGTTCATTGTATCTTTGAAGTATTGATTGTACTCCTCTTGCAACTTCATAATGATCTTTACCTACTATACCTGGATCAAGAACTCTTGAAGTAGACTCTAATGGATCAACTGCTGGATATATACCAAGTGATGCTATTTGTCTTGATAAAACTGTCTTAGCATCTAAGTGTGTGAATGTTGTAGCTGGTGCTGGGTCAGTTAAGTCATCCGCTGGTACATAAACTGCTTGAACAGATGTTATAGACCCCTTCTTAGTTGATGTTATTCTTTCTTGTAAGTTACCCATTTCTGTAGCAAGTGTTGGTTGATATCCAACTGCTGATGGCATACGTCCAAGAAGTGCTGAAACTTCTGAACCTGCTTGTGTGAAACGGAATATATTATCTACGAATAATAAAACATCTTGACCTTGCTCATCTCTAAAGTGTTCAGCCATTGTAAGACCACTAAGTGCAACCCTCATTCTTGCTCCTGGTGGCTCATTCATTTGTCCGAATACTAGAGCTGTTTTATTTATAACCCCAGAGTCAGCCATTTCATGGTAAAGGTCATTACCTTCTCTTGTTCTTTCTCCAACACCTGCGAATACTGATATACCACCGTGTTGCTTAGCTATATTGTTGATAAGCTCTTGTATAAGAACTGTTTTACCAACTCCAGCTCCTCCGAACAGACCTATTTTACCACCTTTTAAGTATGGGCATAATAAGTCAACAACTTTTATACCTGTTTCAAGTATTTCTGCACTACTTTCTATTTCATCAAAGCTTGGCGCTTGTCTATGTATAGGAAGCTCCGGTGCATCTTTTGGTGCCGGTTTATTATCAACTGGTTGACCTAAAACATTGAATATTCTTCCTAAAGTAGCATCTCCAACAGGAACACTTATAGGTTTTCCTGTATCTACAGCTTCCATACCTCTTACTAATCCATCTGTAGCACTCATGGCAATACATCTAACTGTATCATCACCTATATGTTGTGCAACTTCTGCAACTATTTCTTTATCTCCTAACTTTATAACTAACGCGTTTAATAAGTTAGGTAGGCTATTTTCACTATCAAACTTAACATCAAGTACAACCCCTACGATTGATACTATTTTACCTACATTTGCCATTTCCTAACCTCCTTATTTTAGAGCTTCAACTCCACCTACTATCTCTGTTATTTCTTGAGTTACTGCTGATTGTCTCGCTCTGTTGTATTTCAACTCTAAATCAGATAGCATTTCATCTGCATTGTCTGTAGCTGATTCCATTGCCGTTCTTCTAGCACCATTTTCAGATGCAAAAGATTCTATAACTCCACCATATATCGTTCCAGAGATATACTTAGGTATTATATAGCCTAAAACAGCTTCTGCTGATGGCAAATACTGTACACTACCTTTTCTTACAGTTTTTTCTTTGTCATTTGTTTCATTATCAAATACTAATGGCAGTAATTTTACTATCTTTACATTTTGAACTAAAGGAGATACAAATTCTGTATAAGACATATATACTTCATCAATTTCTCCTTTTTGATATAATTCCATTACATTATTTGATATTTTTAAAGCGTCTTCATATTCACAATGTTCAACACTTCCTACTGATGAAACTAAATCATATCCTCTTTTTTCAAAGAATTCATGTGATTTTTTTCCTATAGAAATAACTTTTTCTTGTTTGCCATCCATATGAGCAACTGTAGCCTTTAATACATTTGAATTGTATCCTCCAGCTAATCCTCTATCTCCTGCAACAACTATATAACATCTATTTTTAACGTCTCTTTGTTTTAAAAAGTCACTTTTTATACCTCTACTACCTTGAGATATATCTTTTACAGTATTATATAATGTTGTAAAGTACGGTCTTGAACTTTCAGCTCTTTCCTTAGCTTTTCTTAACTTAGACGATGCAACAAGTTCCATCGCCTTAGTTATTTGCTTAGTACTTCCAACACTAATCATACGAGTCTTGATTTCTTTAATACCTGCTCCTGCCAATTAAATTACCTCCTTTTAAAAAAGGATTACGCTTCAACTACAAACTTTTTCTTAAATTGATTTATAGCGTTTGTTAAGTCAGAAGAGAAATCTTCTCCAGCTAATATCTTTGTAGAAACATCTGGGTAGTTATTATCTACGAAAGAATATAGTTCTTTTTCAAATCTAGATATATTATTTACTGGTATATCTTCTAAGAAGTTATTTATAACAGCAAATATTATCATAACTTGATGTTCAACCTTTATCGGATCATGTTCTCCTTGTTTTAGAACTTCAACGATTCTTTCACCTTGAGCAAGTCTCTTTTTAGTATCTTCATCTAAGTCAGAACCAAATTGAGAGAATGCTGCAAGTTCTCTATATTGAGAGTATGCAAGTTTTAATGTACCTGCAACTTTTTTCATTGCTTTTATTTGTGCACTACCACCAACCCTTGAAACAGATATACCAGGGTCAACTGCTGGTCTTATTCCTGAGTAGAATAATTCAGGTTGTAAGTATATTTGTCCATCTGTTATAGATATAACGTTAGTTGGTATATATGCAGAAACGTCTCCTGCTTGAGTTTCTATAACTGGTAAAGCAGTCATAGATCCTCCACCTAAATCATCAGAAAGCTTAGCTGCTCTTTCAAGTAGTCTTGAATGTAAGTAGAATACATCCCCTGGATAAGCTTCACGACCTGGTGGTCTTCTAAGTAATAATGACATTTCTCTATATGCAACTGCTTGCTTACTTAAGTCATCATATACTATAAGTACATGTTTTCCATTGAACATGAACTCTTCACCCATTGCAGCTCCTGCATAAGGTGCTAAGTATTGAAGTGGTGCAGATTCAGATGCTGTAGCTGAAACTACTATTGTATAATCCATAGCTCCACCTTTTTCAAGAGTAGAAACTAATTGAGCAACTGTAGAACGTTTTTGTCCTATTGCTACGTATATACATATAACATCTTTACCTTTTTGATTTAATATTGTATCTATAAGTATAGAAGTTTTACCTGTTTGTCTATCTCCTATTACAAGCTCTCTTTGACCTCTACCTATTGGTATCATTGAGTCTATAGCTTTTATACCAGTTTGTAATGGTTCACAAACTGATTTTCTTTCCATTATACCAGGAGCTGGAGATTCAACAGGTCTAGTTTTATTAGTGTTTATAGGTCCTTTACCATCTATAGGTAATCCTAATGGACTTACAACTCTACCTATCATAGCTTCACCAACTGGAACTTCAACTATTTTTCCAGTTCTCTTAACTATGTCACCTTCTTTTATTCCTGTATCATCACCAAATATAACGGCACCAACTACACCTTCTTCAAGGTTAAGAGCCATACCATATACTTGACCTGGGAACTCTAAAAGTTCACTTGACATAACTTTATCTAATCCATATACAGTTGCGATACCATCTCCTACTTTTAATACGCTACCTGTATCTGTTAATTCAATTTTATTTTCATAATTTTTTATTTGTTGCTTTATTATAGAACTTATTTCTTCGGGTCTTAAGTTCATGGGTTCACCGCCCTCCTAAGATATTACTTGAGATAGTTGTTCTTTAACTTTATTTAAACGAGTTTTTACAGTTCCATCTATTTCTTCATTTCCAAGTCTTACTAAGACTCCACCTAAAATAGATTTATCAACTTGATTCTCTAAAGTAACATTTTTATTATATTTTTGAGAAAGCTTTTCTTCTAGCTTTTTAATTTCTTCTTTACTCATTTGAATTGCAGTTATTGCAACTCCCTCTAACACGTTATTCTTTTCATTTAATAGCTCTTTATACGAAGAAGCTATATCTTTTACAAATGAAATTCTATTTTTTTCTACAAGTATCTTTAAAAAGTTTTTAACATTGATATTTATTTTATTTTCAAATATATTTTCAATAATACTTATCTTTTCATTCTTTGAAATTACAGGAGATTTTAAAATTGAAAATAATTCAGAGTTACTTTCAAATAAATTCACAATTTCGCTTAATTCTGTATAAAGCTTATCTGTTAATTTTTCTTCTTCTCCTACTTGAAATAAGGCTTCAGCATATCTACTTGCTATTACATTTATCATTTAGATTCGCCCACCTCTTTTATAAAATCATTGATTAACTCTTCATGCTTATTTTTATCTATATCTTTTTCAATAACTTTAGATGCAGCAAGTAAAGCTATGTTAGAGATATCATCTTTAATTTCATTCATAACTTTTTGTCTTTCTTGTTCAATATCCTTAGTAGCCTTCTCTTTTATGCTAGTCGCTTCAGATTTAGCTTCATATATTATTTCTGTAGACTTTTGCTCTGCTCTTAAAGTTGCTTGTCTTATTATTTCTTGACCTTCATCTTTGGCACGACTTACTTTTTCTTCGTACTCTGTTTTTAAAGCTATACCTTGATTTTTAGCTAATTCACCTTTTGCTAAATTATCTTGTATATCTTTTTCTCTCGCCTCAATTATTCCTAATACAGGCTTAAATAATAGTTTTCTTAATAAGATGAATACTAAACCTGTATTTATAAGTTGAAATACAAGGTCACTCGTTATTCCTATCAAGTCCTTATCTGCCATTTTTCAATTCCTCCTTTCTGCTAATCAGAATTTTTAATTAGGAGATGGTTAACCATCTCCTAATTAAAAATGTAAAATCATATCTTCTGCTTGAAGATTTACCTTATAACCATGGATTAGCAAATATAAGAATTATAGCTATAACTAGCCCATATATACCTGTAGACTCTGCTACCGCACATCCTAAAAGCATTGTAGACATTATGTCACCTTTTGCTTCTGGTTGATTTCCTACTGCTTCAGTACCTTTACCAGCTGCGAATCCTTGTCCTATCCCTGGTCCTATCCCTGCTATAGCAGCTAAACCTGCACCTACTGCACACCCTGCTGCTATTATTGCTTGTGCCATTGTATAATCTTGCATTATAAATACCTCCTAAAATTATCCTTTATTATTTTTTATTTTTAAATAAAACTTTTTAATAAAACTTTATTGTTGTTAATTAAGCTTCTGCTGCATTTCCAACAAATACCATAGTTAACATTACAAATATGAATGCTTGTAATACACCTGAGAATAAATCAAAGTACAGATGTAGTGGAACTGGTATAGCAAATTGGAACACTGATATTGTTATACCAGGTATTAAACCTGATAAAAATCCTAAGAATTGATATACAAGAGACATTATAACTGCCCCACCTAATATATTACCGAATGGACGGAATGATAATGAAATAGGTCTTGCTATTTCACTGACAATGTTCATAGGTAACATTATAGCAACCGGCTCAGCTAATCCCTTGAAATATGCTATTCCTTTTGCCTTAACTCCACTATAGTAAATTAGAAATACTGTTATTAATGAAAATGCTATTGTTGTGTCTAAATCAGTTGTAGGTGATCTAAATCCTAGCAAACCTATTAGATTCGAACATACAAAAAATATAAACAAACTTCCTATGTAAGGAACCATATTAGGCATCTTTCTAACTGCTTCTTCACCCATAGTAGACTTTACTAAGTTTAAAAGAGTTGTAACGGCATACTCTAGAAATATTTGTACTTTACTAGTTGGAACTTTTTTAAGATTTCTAGTTAAAAAATATGATGTTATAGCTAATAATACTATTATTAACCAACTAGTTGTAACTGTAGTACTTATTCTGAAGTTACCAAACTCTATCCATCTTGCATAATTCATCCTATAACTCCTTTCTTTTTAATTTATTAAATAGTATATTCCTTGATAAGATTACTATCTTTGGTCCTATTAGACCTAACAGAACACCTATTAAATGTAATTTTTGAGACTTTACTGTTACAAATAGCACTATTGCTATTATAATCATTCTCACAAAATACTGACTTGATGCATAAAGTTTAGCACCATTAGGAGACATCTCAACTGACTTTTCAATAGTTTTTGCTAACATTGTAAAGTTCATCAATGCCACTATAGTACCTAGTATCAAACCAAGCATCATACTACCATTAAGCATAGACGTCAGTATTAACCCTATAGTTATTACAACATCATATATAATAACTCCTTTATTTATGTTTTTTATTTCTTCTTGTAACCTAATATCCAAATGATCACTTCCTTTTTGTGTATCCAATAACTGTTTTGTATACAGATAAAAACGCTCCACCAACACCTATCACTAAAAATATTAATGTAAATATTGGTTTGGTATTAATTAAGTTATCTATAAATCTACCAACAAAAAAAGTACCCAATATAGATATTATCATCATAATACCTAACTGACTTATTAAGGATAGCATTTTTGCAACTTCTATATATGTATTTTTCTTACCCATTAAATCTTCCTCTTTCTAATACACATTTCCATTGACTTTATCAACATTATACGACAATTATTGACATCATCAACATACTATTGCAATTCTACTATTTCTTTAACAATTTGTATCAAATTTCATCAATTGACTCAGTCAATTAAAATCGCTTTTAAAGATTTAATAGATTTTTAATTGTATAATTATCATTTTGTTAATTTTTTTGCAAATGTTTTCGTTAAATTAATTTTACCATATTTTTTACAAAATACAATTCTTTTTGCAAATTAACTATTTTTTTATAGCAATTTGTTTTATTTGTTTTATTTTTAAAACTCTTATATCCATTGTACTTAATATAATACAAGTACACATAAAAAACACTATAAAAAGGGCAGGTTTAAATTTAATTTATACCTCCCCCATATATTAAAATTATTATTTAGTACCGAATAATCTATCCCCAGCATCACCTAATCCTGGAACTATATATCCATGATCATTTAACTTTTCATCTATAGCTGCTACATATATGTCTACATCAGGATGATATTTTTTAACTTCTTCTATACCTTCTGGAGCTGCAACTAAGTTAACTAACTTTATATTATTTGCACCTTTTGCTTTTAATACATCTATAGCCGCAACAGCAGAACCACCTGTAGCTAGCATAGGATCTACAACTAACATTTCCCTCTCATTTATATCTTGAGGAAGTTTACAGTAGTACTCAACTGGCTGTAAAGTTTCAGGATCTCTGTATAACCCAACATGACCTATCTTAGCTGCTGGCATTAAACTTACTAATCCATCTACCATCCCAAGTCCTGCTCTTAGTATAGGCACTATTCCCAACTTCTTACCTTGTAAAGATTTAAATGTAGCTTTAGTTACTGGAGTTTCTACTTCTACATCTTCTAATGGTAAGTTTCTTGTTATTTCATATCCCATTAGCATTGTTATTTCTGTTAGAAGTTGTCTAAAATCCTTTGACCCTGTGTTTACATCTCTCATTAAAGTTAATTTATGTTGTATTAATGGATGATCTGTTACTATTACTTTACTCATTTTATAATGCCTCCTATTTATTATGCTTTTCTTCTATCTTATTTATCATATCAACTCTTCTAGAGTGTCTATCACCTTCAAACTCTGTATTAATCCAAGCATCTACTATTTCTATAGCAAGTCCCCTACCTAAAACTCTTTCACCTAAAGATAACATATTTGCATTGTTATGAGCTTTTGACATTTTTGCTGAAAATACATCTGATACAACTGCACATCTTATACCAGGAACTTTGTTTGCCGCTAGTGATATTCCTATACCTGTACCACAACAAACTATTCCATAATCTACATCTTTATTTACTACTGCATTGGCAACTTCTTCTCCATAGAATGGATAGTCTACTGATTCAGTGTCATTATTTGTGCCATAGTCTATACATTCTATCCCTTTTGATTCTAAATGATTCTTAATTTCTATTTTTAGGTTATATCCTCCATGATCACACCCTAATCCAATTTTCATGTTATATTATCCTCCGCATTATGTATTATGTATATTTTGTATTATGTATCAAAATAGCGAATTTATTTTTATTCAAAATTTAAAACATTCACCATTTTTTGTTCTTATGATATTATATTAAATAAAGCTAAATTTTACTAGTATTTTTCATATAGTTTTAATATTGAAACTATACTTTTATAACTTTATATCCGGCTGATTTAAGCAACCTGTTCATGATAGCTCTTCCTACCCCGCTATTAGGAAATTCTTCAGAATAAATTTTATCTACATTATTCTTATCCATTTCTATTAAAGTACTAAATAAGTTAGTTCCAACCTCATCTAAGTTATCACCTAAACCTATCACTATTCCTCTATATTTAGACTTATTTTTATTTAAACACATGACTCCAGTTCTTAATTCATTATTCGTGTTTTCTTCAATTAAATCGTTAATTTTTTTTACTACATCTTCTTCTTTTCCTGACACTATATAAACATCTGCATTAGGAGAGTAATGAGTATACTTCATTCCTGGAGCTTTCGCTTTATCATTATCTTCTTTCTTTTCTAAAGATGGATCTAAATCTACTTCTCCAATTAATTTTTCCAATTCTTCTTTTGTTATACTTCCAGGTCTAAGAATCATAGGTATTCTTTCAGTCATATCTAAAACAGTAGATTCTAGTCCAAAATCACAATCTCCTCCTAATATTATCCCACTTACTCTACCATACATCTCCTCTTTTACATGATTTCCTTTTGTAGGAGATGGTCTACCTGATATATTAGCTGAAGGTGCTGCTATCGGTACTCCAGCTTCTTTTATTATAGCTTGAGCTATTTTATGAGATGGCATCCTTATAGCAACAGTTTCTAATCCACCACTAGTAGTTTTAGGTACTATATCCTTCTTATTTAAAACTATAGTTATTGGACCTGGCCAAAAAGCATCCATTACTATTTTAGCTTTCTCACTTACATTATCCGCTAAATCATATACATCTTTCTTATCACAAATATGTACTATAAGAGGATTATCACTAGGTCTTCCTTTTGCTTCATATATTTTTTTTACAGCACTATCGTCTAATGCATTTGCTCCTAGACCATAAACTGTCTCTGTAGGAAATATTACTGTTTTTCCTTGTTTTAAAAATTTTGCTTGTTTTCTTATTTCATTAATATCTATATTATTTTCGTCAATTTCACTTATGATAGTTTTCATTTAGCATACCTACCTTTGTCTTAATTTAGATGCAATATACAATTAGTGTACCTACTAAAAATCCAATTATACAATACAGGCTTCTTGATTTAGGAAATATCTCTTCTAAAACAACATACATCATTGTACCTGCTGCTGTTGCAAGAAACACACCTATAAGAGAACTAAATATTCCTCCAAAATAAGCACCTAAAAAACTTCCTACCCCCATAGGTATTCCGGCTATTACAGTAAATAAAATCACCTTTGTAATTTTCATTTTACTTCCAACCAAACTCAATGCTGTAGCTAATCCTTCTGGTACATTATGTATTCCAATAACAATCGCTAGTGTCATTCCAAGAGATTCTTTTGACATAAATGAAGAACCTATTGCTAACCCTTCCGGTAAGTTATGTAGTAATATACTAAAAAAGATTAAATAACCAGACTTCATATCACTAGATACATCTAATTTAGATTTAATTATCATAGTTATTATTACACCTAAGAATGTAAAAATAACAGTTTGAATAACCCCCATAACTTCCATAGATTCTTTCATAAGGTCAAATACAACAACAGCAAGCATTATTCCACCAGATAACCCCATAAAAAAATCTATATATTTGTCCACTTTTTTCTTAAAAATCGCCGAGATTAAACCACCAAGGCCAGTCCCCATAACTCCTGCAAGTAAACCAATTAAAGTTATTTTTAATATCAATTCTCTATCCCCCTTGTACTGTTATATAATAATTATATACAGTACACCCCTATAACATAACTAAAGTAGCTATAGAAAAATCCCTAAATATTAGGGATTTATATTGCAGACATTTTTTCAGTTTGATCAACTGTTATAAGAGCATCTATCATTTCATCTATGTCTCCATCTAAGAATTGATCTAACTTATATAATGTTAAATTTATTCTATGATCACTTACTCTACCTTGAGGGAAGTTGTAAGTTCTTATTCTTTCAGATCTGTCTCCTGTACCTACCTGACTCTTTCTTTCAGCTGATATTTCTTTATTTTGTTCAGCTATTGCTTTATCATTAAGTCTTGCGACTAATATTTTTAAAGCTTGTTCTTTATTCTTTAATTGTGACTTACCATCTTGACAAGATACTACTTCACCTGTAGGTATATGAGTTATTCTAACTGCAGAGTCAGTAGTATTAACACTTTGCCCACCATTTCCTGATGAACGGAACACGTCTATTCTTAAATCATTTGGATTTATATTTACTTCTACTGTTTCAACCTCTGGTAATACAGCAACAGTTGCTGTTGATGTATGTATTCTTCCTCCAGATTCAGTTGCAGGTATTCTTTGAACTCTATGAACTCCTGATTCATATTTTAATCTTGAATATGCTCCTTTACCTTTTATTAAGAAAGATACTTCTTTATATCCACCAACACCAGTATCACTAGCACTTAATAATTCAATTTTCCATCTTCTTCTTTCAGCGTATCTTGAATACATTCTGAATAAATCTCCAGCAAATAGAGCTGCCTCATCTCCACCTGCTCCACCTCTAACCTCAACTATAACGTTCTTTTCATCATTAGGGTCCTTAGGTAATAATAATATTTTTAATTCAGCTTCTAATGGTTCTACTTGAGCTTCCATCTCTGATAATTCCATTTTAGCTAATTCTCTTAATTCTTCATCTGATTCTTCTTGTAATATTTCCTTAGACTCTTTTATAGTGTTTAAAACTGATTGGTACTCTCTGAATTTCATTATAATCGGCTCTAAGTCTGAATGTTCCTTCATATACTTTTGCCAAACTTTTTGATCATTGATTATCTCTGGATCACTTATCTTTTCAGTTAATTCTTTATATTTATCTTCTAGTACTGCTAATTTCTGTAACATACTTTCACCTCTTTAATTGTAGCATATCAATTTTTCATTATATCATAGTTTATAACCTATAACAACTCTCTCGATACCTTGTAAGTCTTTCTTTGTATATATTTTATTATACCCATTATCTCTCATAATTTCTGAAACAGCCTGAGCTTGATCATGCCCTACCTCATATGCAAGGATCCCATTTTCTTTTAAATACTTTCTTGACTGCTCTGTTATTTCTCTATAAAAATCTAAACCATCTTCTCCTCCTTCTAGGGCAGTATATGGTTCATAGTCTTTTACTTGTATATGTAGAGTTTCTATATCCTTCTTTGGTATATATGGTGGATTTGATACGATTACATCAAACTGAGTATCTGTATTTTCTATAGCGCTAAATAAATCTGATTTAATAAATGTTACTCTATCATCAACATTATTATTTATAGCATTTATCTTTCCAACCTCTAATGGTACATCATACATATCAAATGATGTGACATTTGAACTAGGCAAGTATTTAGCTAAACTTATAGTTATTGCACCAGATCCAGTCCCTATATCCAATATGTTTAATTGTTTTTCATCACTACAAAGCTCTATTAACTCTTCTACTAATGGTTCTGTATCTGGTCTAGGTATTAACACTCCTTCTTTTACATAAAAGTCTAATCCCATAAACTCTCTATTCCCAACTATATAAGCAATCGGTCTTCCTTTTATTCTATCTTCTACAAGATTTTTAAATAATTCTTCTTCGTCTTTAGTAACTTCTTTATTTAAATTTAATCTTATATAAAGATTATCTACATTACCAAGTGCTTTTTCTAATAATATTTCGACATCTAGTCTAGGTGTATCACTTATAGTTTCTAATTCCTTTGAGTACTTTATAATTATATCTTTTATTGTCATAACTGCTCCTTCTTACTTTACAACAGCTTTTAATGCCGCAAGTGCAACCTCTAGTTGTAAATCATCTGGTTCTTTTGTTGTAAATTTTTGTAACATCATTCCTGGATAAGCAACAAATTTAGTTAATTTATTATTATATTTCCCAAGAAATCTTATTATTTCATAAGATATTCCTGCTACTATTGGTATACATATTATTCTCATAATCACTCTTATTAATGGATTTGGCCATCCAAAAAATGAAAATAAAATTATCGATGTAGACATCACTATAAATAAAAAGTTAGTTCCACACCTAGGATGTAATGTTGTAAATTTTCTTGCATTTTCTACTGTAAGTTCTAAGTTATTCTCATAACAATATACAGCCTTATGTTCTGCTCCATGATACTGAAAAGTTCTTTCTATATCCTTATTTTTTGAAATTATAACAATATAAGCAAACAGTATCAGTATTCTAATTATTCCCTCTATTAAATTTAAAATAACCTTATTCGAAATAATATTGGAAAATAACCCTCCTAAAAATGTAGGAGTTAATACAAATAACCCTACTGATAATATTAGTGCTAATATCATAGATATTCCTACAATTACATCATTTACTTTATCCTTAAATATTCTTTTTAAAAATAAATCAAATTTATCTTCCTCTTCATCTTCATCTTCATCCATAAAAAATTCAGAAGAATAATTTAAACTATTTATACCTTCAATCATATTTTCAATCAATATAAATGTACCTCTAATAAATGGAATTTTATCTATTTTTTTTTCACTTATCCAACTTTTTATTTTATTTTTCTTTATTACAATTTCTCCATCTGCTTTTCTAACAGCTATAGCTCTTTTTTGTTTTGATTGCATCATTACGCCTTCAATTAAAGCTTGACCCCCAACAGTCTGATTACTCATAGTTCACCTCTTAACTAATTTAAAGTTTTTTCTTATAATTTATTATAATATAAAAACACCCTTTAAAGTAAATTTTATATTACTCTAAAGGGATATATTGTTAAATTAGTATTTACTTATATACTACGTGACACTTTCTACATCTAGCCTCATAACTTTCAACTGCTCCAACTTGAATGATTGGATCATCATACTTAGCAGGCTCTCCATTTATTAATCTTTGAGATCTAGTGGCTGGTTGGCCACAAACTGAGCATACAGCTTGTATCTTATCAACAAATTCAGCTACAGCTAATAATCTTGGAGTCGGTCCAAAAGGCTCACCTTTGAAATCCATATCTAAGCCAGCTGCTATAACTCTAATACCTTTATTAGCTAAATCTACAGCTATATTTACTATTTCTGCATCAAAGAACTGAACTTCATCAATTCCTACAACTTGAACTTTATCATCTATATAATCATAAATTTCACTAGCTTTATTTATAGGTGTTGCATCTATACTTTCTCCACTATGCGAAACTACGTCTTCTTTGCTATATCTATCATCTATTTTAGGTTTAAATACTAAAACATTTTGTTTTGCTATTCTAGCTCTTTTTAATCTTCTTATAAGCTCTTCACTTTTCCCGCTGTACATTGGTCCAATTACAGCTTCTATATAACCATGATTTATCGGTCTATACATTCTTAGAACCCCCTATTACAATAAAATAGGAGTTGGCTATTCCCAACTCCATTTTTATAAAAATTAGTCCATTTTGAATCTCTTCTTGAATTTGTCGATTCTTCCACCTTTTTCTATATTCTTTTGCTTTCCTGTATAGAATGGATGGCATTCTGAACATATTTCAACTTTTATTTCATCGTTAGTTGAACCAGCCATGAACTTGTTTCCACATGCACAGCTTACTTCGATAACATCGTATTTTGGTTGTATATCTTTTTGCATCATTGTCACCTCTTCTCTTAATTTTTAAAATTAATTATATTAATTTTTCATTTACATTATCAACTACACCATTATAACACAAGTTTTTTTGTGGTACAAGGAGTTTTTGAATTACTTTAAAGTGCTTTTATTGATTTAACAAACTCATCATTATTCTTTGTTCTTTTTAGTAATTCTATAACTTTATCTGTAACTTCCATAACAGAATTATTACTCATTTCTCTTCTTAATCTCCAAAGAGCTGTCTTTTCTTCTTCTGTAAGTAATAAGTCTTCTCTTCTAGTTCCTGACTTGTATATATCCACTGCTGGGAATATTCTCTTCTCAGCAAGTTTTCTATCTAAATGTAGTTCCATATTACCCGTACCTTTGAATTCTTCAAATATTACATCATCCATTCTAGATCCAGTTTCTACTAAAGCAGTTGCAAGTATTGTCAATGAACCACCTTGTCTTATATTTCTTGCTGCACCAAAGAATTTTTTCGGACCATGTAATGCTCCAGGGTCAATACCTCCTGATAAAGTTCTTCCTGTAGGAGATATTGTTAAGTTATATGCTCTAGCAAGTCTAGTTATACTATCTAGTAATATTACAACATCTTTTCCATGCTCGACTAATCTTTGTGCTCTATTTAATACCATTTCTGCAACCTTAACATGATGACTTGATACTTGATCAAAAGTAGAATAAATAACATCCCCATTAATTGATTCCTTCATGTCTGTAACTTCTTCAGGCCTTTCATCTATAAGAAGAACTATTAACTCTACATTTGGATGATTTTTAACTATGCTATTTGCTACATTTTTAAGAAGCATAGTTTTACCAGCCTTTGGTGGAGCAACTATTAATCCTCTTTGTCCTTTACCTATTGGTGATATTAAATCTATAAGTCTTGTTGCTATTTCACTTTGGCTTTTTTCTAAAGTTAGCTTTTCTTCAGGATATATTGGAGTTAGAGTTTCGAAAGACTTTCTTTGTATAGCAGTCTCTGGTTTTTCATCATTTATTTTTTGAACATATAAAAGAGCTCTAAACTTTTCACCGCTTTTAGGATGTCTAGTTATTCCCTTTACTTTATCTCCCGTTTTCATATTAAATCTTCTTATCTGAGATGGTGAAACATAAACATCATCTTCTGTAGATAAATAGTTTGAACCCCTTAAGAATCCAAATCCATCTGGTAATATTTCAAGTACTCCCATTACTTCGTCTTCCTTAGATGTATTGAATTCATCTATTATCTTTGATTCTTCAACTACTTTAGGAGTATAGTAAGACTTATTATTGCTATAACTTCTAGATTGTCTATTATCAACACCTTGAACTCTAGTATACTCATTATTTTGAGTTCTATTTTCCGTTCTTAGATTTTTAGAATCTACATATCTTCCACTACTTTGATTTTCAACTTTAGTATATGGCTTAACATAAGTTTTTTCAGATTTGTTTGCTATTTCAGAAGTATCTTGACTCTTTACATTTGTATATTTATATTCAGACTTAATTTCATCCTTTTTTTCACTCTTGATTGTATCTTTTATTACATTTTCATTTATAATTTCAACTAATTCACCTTTTTTGTATTTACTAACTGATTTTATATCTAGTTCTTTAGCTATCTCTCTTAATTGTGTTAGAGTTTTACTATTTAATTCTTCTATCGTTAAATTATTCAAGTTAAAAAAATCCTCCTCATGTATAACTTATATTTCATTTTGTTTTTTAAATTTATATTCAATCGGAAATTAAAGGTGTGAAAAAGAAAAGTTCATTAAAATAATTAAATTAATAATATCATTATTGTTATATTATGGTCAATAAATAATATTAGAATACCTATTTTAATAAATTTTATTATTTATTTACCTTCATGTTAAAATTAATACATAATAATATTATATTCTATTTTTCTTAAATATGCTACAAATTAAAAAGGTTAAGATATCTATATAAGACATCCTAACCTATAATTTTAGTCCATATTATATTTTTTCATTAAATCAACTAGTATATCATTTTTATCTAAGTTATGAATTGCATCTACAAACCTTATAGTACCTGTTTTTCCTCTCATAACTACAGATTGAGTTTTAGCTTTATTATTACCTATAGGAGTTACTCCCTTTAATAAATCTCCTTGAGTAATACCTGTAGCAGCAAAGAATAAATCATCTCCCTTTGCTAAATCATCTATATATAATACTCTATTTATATCATCATCAGAGAATCCCATCTCATAACATCTATTTATTTCTTGATCACTTAGAGGATATATTTGCCCTTGCATATCTCCTCCCATACATTTAACAGCAGCTGCTGTTATTACACCTTCTGGACCTCCACCGATTCCCATAAGCATATCTATTCCTGTATCTTCAAAACAAGTTGCTATTCCTGCTGCAACATCACCATCACTAAATACCTTTATTCTTGCTCCTAACTTTCTAGCTGCTTGAACTATATAATCATGTCTTTCTCTATCTTGAGTTATTATAGTCATTTCAGAAGTCTTCTTACCTAAAGCATTTGCAACAGATATTATATTTTCCTCTGCACTTTTATTTAAGTCTATAGCTCCTTTTGCTCTTGGCCCAACTATAATCTTTTTCATATACGTATCAGGTGCATTTAGTAAACTGCCTTTCGCACCCATAGCTATTACCGATATTGCATTAGGAAGCCCCTTAGCTATTAGAGTTGTTCCCTCCAATGGATCAACAGCTATATCTACTTCCTTACAGTCGTCAGTTTGTAAACCAACTTTCTCCCCTATATAAAGCATAGGTGCTTCATCGAGCTCACCTTCACCTATAACAACTTCGCCACTTATTTTTATAGATTCAAAAGCTCTTCTCATAGCTTCAACAGCTGCACCATCTGCACCATTTTTGTCTCCTCTTCCCATAAATTTAGAAGAAACTAAAGCCGCAGCTTCTGTTACTCTTACTAACTCCAACGCCAAATTTCTATCCATAATACGACACTCCTTAGTTATATTCACTAAAAATTATACATTATATTCATATTTTAGTAAATATACATCATTTTTTCTTTGTTTTTGTCATACTATTGTTAAAATTTTTTAAAATATATAACACACTAATCATTTTTATCAAACTAAAAGTAGCTATATATATATAATTTAAATAAAATTATATATATATAGCTACTTTTAGTTATTTATAACACTAATGCTAGAATCCAGCTATCATACCTATTACACTTACTACACTCGTAGATACTAAAGCCACTACTATTGTTATTGCTATTATTTTATTTCTTTTTTTAGTTTTTTGTGCTGACATCTATAAACCACCTCTCTAACTAAAAACTATATTTTATAGAGTTCTACTTACTTTTATTTTTTTCTACACTTAATTTATCGCTTAAGTATTTCATAAATTCATTTTTAAGTTCAGGTCTTTTTAAAGCAAAATCTACAGTAGCCTCTAAAAAACCTAACTTATCTCCAACATCATATCTTTTACCTTCAAAAACATACGCATACATAGCTTCTTTTTTACTTAATACTTTTAAAGCATCAGTTAATTGCACTTCTCCGTTTTTACCTGGAGGTAACATCTCTAATATGGTAAAAATTTCTGGAGTTATTATATATCTACCTAAAATCCCAATATTTGATGGAGCTTTATCTTTTTCTGGCTTTTCTACCAAATCCTTAACTTTATAAACTCTATCCTCAATATGTTTCGCAGATATTATACCATATTTATTAACTTCTTGTTCATCAACTTTTTGAACGCCAATTACAGTAGTTCTATATTCATTATAAATATCTATAATTTGCTTTAAACACGGAACTTTACTATCTACGATATCATCACCAAGCATTACAGCAAAAGGCTCATTTCCAATAAAACTTTTCGCACAATAAATAGCATCTCCTAGTCCTTTTGGCTCTTTTTGTCTAATATAATAAATATTACTCATATTAGATATATTTTGAACAACATCTAATAATTCTGTTTTACCTTTTTTCTCTAAATCTAGTTCAAGCTCAACAGATTTATCAAAGTGATCTTCTATAGATTTTTTATTTTTACCTGTTATAATTAAAATTTCTTCTATTCCTGAACTCACAGCTTCTTCTATTATATATTGTAACGTTGGCTTATCTACTATAGGTAGCATTTCTTTAGGTTGTGCCTTTGTTGCTGGCAAAAACCTAGTTCCTAATCCCGCTGCTGGTATTATAGCTTTTCTTATTTTTGGGGCAGACATTATATATACCTCCATATTAAAATGGGCTGTTTTAATATTAATAAAACAAGCCCTTTGTATTTTTAAATAAAATTTTATTGTTTAGCTAAGATATCTTCTAATTCTCCTACTAAGTCATCAAATCTTTTAATAGTACTTTGTATTGGTTTTGTACTAGTTAAATTTACTCCACTATCTTTTAATATGTTTATAGGATAGTCTGAACTTCCTCTCTTTAAGAAATACATATAGTTTTCAGCTCCATTTTCATTTAAAATGGATTGAGCAAATGTAACACCTGCACAACATCCTGTTGCATACTTATATACATAAAAACTATTATAAAAATGTGGTATTCTAGACCATCCAACCATAGATAGCGGATCTACCTCATAACTATTTCCATAGTATTTTTTAAGAAGTTGTCCCCATATATCGTTTAATACTAAAGCATTTACACTTTTATTATCTTCTACCATTTCATGTATAGTCTTTTCAAATTCGGCATACATAGTTTGAGTATATAAAGTGTTCTTTATCAAATCTAAGTATTCTGAAATATAATAAGCTTTTTCTTTATCATCTCTTGCACCTTTTATTAATCCCTCATAAAGTAATGCTTCATTTGTAGTTGAGGCCACCTCATGGGTAAATATAGATGGACTTGAGTTAAAGTAATTTTGATTTTTAGAGCTTAGATATTCATATATAGCATGTCCTAATTCATGAGATAATGTCGACACTGCTCCTAATGAGTTATTATAATTTAGTAAAACATAAGGATGATTGTCATATACAGATAAGCAATACCCTCCACTTACCTTGTTATCATTAGAGTAAACATCTACCCATCTTTCATTAAATGCTTTGTATACTATATCAGCGTACTCCTCACCTAATGGTGACATTGCTGAATATACCATAGTTTGTGCTTTATCATAAGTTATATTACCATCTACAGGCTCTACTATAGGAACAAACATATCATAATAGTATACCTTATCTAGGTTTAATACTTTTTTTCTTAAGTCTATATACTTATGTAAACTCTTAGTATTTTTACTTACTGTATCTATTAAACTATCATATACCTTTGTATCTATATCATCTGACTTTAAATACATATCCAATGATGATTTATATCCTCTTGCTGATGAATAAAAAATGTTTTTCTTAACTTGTCCTATTAGCAATGCTGATAGTGTATTTACATTATCATTATAAGGAATAAACTCACTTTTATATGCAGACTTTCTTTCTTCTCTATTAATAGAACCTATTTCAGTTGCATATTGACCTGGAGTAAGATTAGTTTTTTTATCCATATTTTTGAAAAGCTCATACGCATTACCTGGTAAACTCGCAAGAGCAGATGCATTATTTAATAAATTTTCCTCTTTATCTTCTAAATAATGATCTTTATTTCTTCTAATATCATTTATATACATTCCATATTTTTTATTTATCTTATTATTCCTCATAAATTTATCATAATCTTTATCTGATAACTTTAATATTTCAAGCTCTAAATCAGAGCATATAGATGAATATTCTTTATACGCTTTATTTACTTCTTCATTCATATCAAGATATTTATATGAGTTCTTATTAGTATCTTGTTTTAATTTAGGGTAAGCGCATAATTTATTTAATCTTATATCTAACTTTTCTTTTATATCTAAAGCAAAGGCTAGATGCGTTTCTGATTTCGTTACTTTGCCTATATAGTTTTTAAGTTCTTTTATATCTTTTCTAAAAGATTTTAACTCACTTTTCCACTGCTCATCGTTTTTGAATAATGATTCTAAATTCCATGTTACCTTTGTGTAATCAATCTTAGTTTTATCTGATTCAGATTCATTATCTTTTTCATCTTTTGTATACATAACAGTAAGATAGTTATCTTCTTGTGATTGCGCGGCTTCACTAGTTATGAATACACTGGAAAAAATCATCAATAAAGACATTAAAATTATTTTTGTAAACTTTATCCCCATAAAAATCCATCCTTTCACTAAGTATACTTAATATTAGGATGGCTTCTTTTAGCTATATTATTCAAAGTTTACCATTTATTCAAATTTATCTACAAAACTTATCCACATACTTATCAACATATTAACAGTTAATGATTTATTCTATAAGTTAGTTATTTCAGTTATTTATACTTATAGTTAATTATTTTATTTATTCTTTTCTACTTATTTATTCACACTTTTTAAATATTTATCAACAAATTACAACGAAAAATCGTGCAATTTTGTTGATAATTGTCCAAAATTCATAGTTAATGAAACTAAATATTTTTATTTTAATTTTGTTGAAGTTTGTCGAAGTTTGGAATTTCAACATTTATATATATTTACACTTACTTTTATAAGTTATCCACATTTTATTAACATTTACTTAACTTAATATATTTTTACTTTAATTTCTACGAAATTACCCTTGTAACTAAAACTGTCATATCATCTTCCACTTCTCCTAACTGTAATTCTAACGCTCTATCTAATATTTTATTAGCTATTTCTTTTGGATTCGTAGAATCAATTTTTTGTAAGAAGTATATTAACCAGTTATCACCAAAATTATTACTCTTACCTGCATCAATAATTCCATCTGAAACCATAATTATATAATCGCCATTATTAATTTTGGTTCTATGTCTATCCATTTTTACATCTGATAATATCCCTACAGGTAGAGATGAAGATGAAATTAAGTCAACATCACCGTTATCTCGTTTTATATAAGAAGGGCAAGCTCCCATTTTTACAGTTTCCATTACACCTTTTTTCAAATCAATCATACCTAAATCTAAAGTTGAAAACATCTCATCTGAAGATTTAAGTAATAGCATATTATTTATTGTATTTATTACTATTTCATTCTCAATTCTGGCTTCAATCATTTTTTCTAATATGTCTATAGTAACCGATGATTCATCATATGCTCTCTTTCCTTTTCCCATACCATCACTAATAGCCATTATATATTTTCCATCACTAACTTCCATATATGTATAATTATCACCAGAAAGAACATACCCATCTCTAGACATATATGCAACTTCAGTTATTGCTTTATAGACTTGAGCTTTAGTTAATTTAATTGTACAGTTTGAACCTAAAGTATGACATCCAACCTTTTGAATGGATAACTTCTCATCTAAACAATTTTCTACTATACTTTTTAGTTTTTTATCACAAAGATATCCATTACTACAAGTTCTTTTCTCTATAGTTATTTCAAAATCATCACCTTTAGTTAAATAATTTATTTTATTTATATCAATATTATTTCTTTCAAACTCATCACAAAGTCCTTTTTCTTTTTCTAAATCTATACTTATATTAGTTTCCAAATCCTTAGATAAATTCTCTATTGATTTTGATATATTCCTAATTTGATTAGCTATTAATTTTCTACTTTCTGCAAACTTAGCATTCCAATCATAATCTAATGCAAATAATTTATAATAATAATTAGCAACTTTAGCTATTACTTCAGGTTTCATGCACTCTTTTCTAAATGCATCTGGTATAACTTGAGGTGTTGCCTCACCATAATCCTCTATATTTTCAATTAACCTATACATTAATTTATAAGTATGATTAAATCTAGTTTCCCAACACATTCTTTTCATACTACAGTTTGCACATTCATCATTATGTATCATATCTATTAAGTTAGTTATATCTTTTTCTTCTATAACTTTATCTCTTTCTCTTATCTTATCGAATGTATTAGCAAGCTCACTATAAGTCTTTTGAATATCCATAAGTCTACTATTAGTAAGTTTCTTACTTCTATTTATATAATCATAAACTATTTCATTTGAACTTATATTACTTTTTACAAGCTTATCTATTTTATCAAAGAATGATTTCGGTAATAAAATTACTATTAGAGATGAAATTAATATGTCTCTTATTTCCATGATATTTGAACTTATTCCAGAAGTATAAGAGTACATAATTATCCAACTTAATATATATCCTAAAATACAAAAATATTTATTTAACCTAGTAAAAGCTCCTCCTACTAATCCTGCAAAAGAATATATCCCCATGTATACTGCTGAGGTTATATTATTTATTATAAAAGCAACTCCTACTACTACCCCACTAGTAGCACCCATAGCTGATCCTCCAACTATAGCTGCTATTAAAATTAACATGGTAGAAAGAACTGATCTAATTGATACACCGAATGCTGATATACTACCAATCCCCATTATACTAAATGTGACTAATAGACTTATAGATATTGCTTCCTCAAGTCTCACGGACGCCCGATTATTACAATTAATAATAAGAGAAACACCAAATGTAAATGTATATATAAAAATAAATAATAGAACAGCTTCCATACCTATTAGCAACAAGTCATAAATATATTTGCTACCGATTAAAGCTTGTCCAATAGAAGTTGCTAGAAGTATAAACATTCCTACTATGCTTACTTTTAAAATAGACGGAACTTTTTTTAACTGGCTACTTATAAGTAACACCGTTACTAAGGCAATCGAATATTTAAATATACTTCCTGTATCATTTCCTGATGATATTATTCCTAATAATGTAGACACAAAAACTGGATATTTATATCTATCAAACTTACTTATACATATGAAAAATGCTAAACCTAAAGGAGCTATCGAATCGATTAATATCGAACGACTTAGTAAAAACCCCATTATTATAAATACAATTGTATTAGCATCAACGAATCTACTTATTCCTAGATTATTCAAACTCATATGTTTTCGCTTTAAAGAACTTAAAGTTTTTTCCATAACAAAACCTCCTCATTTGTTTATACAAGAAATTGTAACAAAGAGGAGTTTTCTTTTTTGTCATATTAAGTTATCAGTCAATGAAAAAATTAAGACATCTTTTTTGATTTTAGACATATTAGGCCTTCCAAATTATCGTATTCACTTACCATAATCTCACTTAATTCTAATTTTTTCATTATTATATGTAAAATTTCTACACCTGCTGTTATAATATCAGCACGCTTACTTTGTAGCCCTTTTAAAGTTTTTTTATCATTTAATGTCATCTTTTTTAATTTTTGTAGAATATTTTCTATATCATTAATATTCACTATACTATTATGTATTTTTTCCATAGAATACACTTCTAATTCTTGATTCATAGCAGATAAAGATGTTATTGTTCCACCAATACCAACAAGCTTATTTATATCTTTAGATTTTAGAATACTTATAGTTCCGTTAATTTCTTTTTCAATAAACTCAATCATCATATCATATTCATAATCATCAATTACATCTGTTGTTAAAAACTTCTCAGTCATTCTTAGTGCTCCTACATTTTCACTTTTTGCAAAATCAATACCATTATCATTTCCAAGAATAAATTCTGTAGATCCTCCACCTATATCAATAACTAATGTATTATTCTCTGCATTTGCTCCCTTAATAACTCCCAAGAATCCTAAATTAGATTCCTCATTCCCACTTATAATCTCAACATCTACCCCAGCTTCTACTTTTGCTCTTTTTATAAAGTCATCACTATTTTTGCTATCTCTAAGAGCTGATGTTCCTATACAATAAATATGTTCACACAATTCTTCATCACTTATACTCTTAAATTCTTTCAAAGCATCTATATTTCTTTTCATTGCCTCTTCAGTAATAAATCCATTTTCATCAACACCCTTTCCTATTCTTGTAGTATTAACGAACTTCTTTCTATTAAAAAGTTCTCCATCTATATAATCACAAACTAAAAGTCTCATAGAATTAGTTCCAATATCAATAGCTGATAATCTCATAAAATCCCTAACCTCCTAAAATATATTCTAAATATAAAGATATTATTCCATACTTATCGTATATATTATACACTCTATAGTAACCTATAAACATATAAAAATAGACTGATGATAAATTTCTATTTATCATCAGTCTCAGCTTCTGTCATGTATACAATTTCATTAGGCTTAACCATGTTTAATCTTCTTCTTGCTACATCTTCTAAATCACTTTCATCTTGACTAGATGAGATTGCTTTAAGATTATTAATTTCTCTATCAGAATCTTCTAACTTTTTATTAAGAGTTGATATTTTTAAGCTATACTCCTTATATTTTACAAGTTGAAATCCAAATCCACCTATCATTGTAAGACCTATAAATCCTAAAAATATACATAATCCTAAGTATTGTCCAGAAAATCTCTTTTGTATTTTCATATCCTTACACCCTTTTTTTCTTCTTTAATCTACCTACAGACTTTCTCTTTACAAATTTTCTAGTAGCTAAAAACATATTAGGTATATAAAATATGATATCAAATAATAGATGTACTGAATAGATTATAACGTAATACAAATTACTCAATATATCGACTATGTAATGCACTGTTTTTTTGATTAAATTTGTTATAAAATATATTACCTTATTTAATCCTGTTAAAATAAACTTACTTATAGTTCCATAGTATATAAAAAAACCTATAAATAAGGCTACAATATGATAATATCTTAAATCAAAATTTTCTACAGCATTTATTGTTATAAATGTTAGCATTGTAACAATAAGCCAAAATAAAGTATCAAAAAACAAGGATAGAGTTCTTACTATTTTAAAATTATGTCTAAGGCTTCTATAAATATCGAATAATATTCCTACGACAATTCCACCGTAAATGGTTGCGTAAAAGGCGCTTACATCTTGTGTGAAAGGTAACATCTATTTAAATACCTTCTTAAATATATTTTCTTGAGGTTTTTTAGGTTTTGCATATACTATTGAATTTATAGTTCCATCAATACTTATTATACTTTCCTCTAAGTTTAACTTACTCATATCCAGTTCTTCGCCTTCTATAACCATCTCACCAGCAGAAGTCTTTATTTCTACTTTCTTGTCATTAAAAGAGTATATATGCTCTACCCCAGAAATAACTAAATTACTTCTATCTTTCAAGCTTATACTATGTTCCATATTATCCCCCCAGTAATATTTCAATTCATACTACTATAAATATACTTAAGGGGATGAGATTTTATTCTATTATATCGTACATTTCTTTAGCATCATTTTTTAAAACATGCTCTTTAATCTCATTTATCTTAAATTTCATTTTCTTTTCACCGAATTGTATTTCTAATATATCACCTATATTAACTTCTGAAGAAGATTTTGCAGATTTTCCATTTATAGTTACGATACCTTTATCACAAGCTTCCTTTGCAACAGTTCTTCTTTTTATTATTCTAGATACCTTTAAGTATTTATCTAATCTCATATTATACCTCCTTTGTTTCTAACCTTCTGAAACGATTTATATTTATTTTAAAAAATGCCTACAGTTATATAACTATAGGCACCTTCTATGTAATTCATATTTCTATGTATTTATTACTTGTTTATAACTTCTTTTAAAGATTTTCCAGCTTTGAATACTGGAGCTTTAGAAGCTGGTATTTCTATAACTTCTTCTGGGTTTCTTGGGTTTCTACCTTGTCTAGCAGCTCTTTCTCTAGTTTCGAAAGTACCAAATCCTACTAATTGAACTTTGTCACCTTCAACTAAAGCTTCTTCTACTGATTGCATAAATGCGTTTAATGCAGCTTCTGCTTCTTTCTTAGTTAATTCACTTTTTTCTGCCATTTTTGTTACTAATTCAGCTTTGTTCACGGTTCTTACCTCCTAAAATGTTTATAATATAGAATATTTATTATTATATTTTTACTATTCTATATATTTGGCGATTTTCCTTCTTTAAACTACTGTAATTTAGCTTTTTCCCAAAGTTTATCCATTTCTTCTAGTGTCATATCCTCTAGATTTTTATCTAAATTTATTGCACTATCTTCAATGAATTTAAATCTCTTTATAAATTTATTATTCGTAAGATTCAAAGACTCTTCTGGATCTACCTTTAAAAATCTTGCTAAGTTTACAATAGAGAACAGCAAATCTCCTAGTTCTTCCTTTATGTATTTTATATTTCCTTCTTTACATTCGTCAAGTAATTCTTTATATTCTTCTTCAATTTTTTTATATACATTGCTTATATCATCCCAATCAAAGCCTACAAGTGCCGCTTTTTTTTGTATTTTTTCAGCTTTTATAAGTGCTGGAAGATGATTTGGAATTCTAGATAAACCTTCAGTTACTGTCGATTCGCCTTTTTCTTTCTTTTTCAAATCTTCCCAAGTTTTATCAAAATTATTCATATCTACTTCAATATTTTTAAAAACATGTGGATGTCTATATATAAGCTTATTACATATACCATTTACTACTTCTGATAGATCAAAGAATCCAGTTTCTTTACCTATTTGACAATGGAAAATAACTTGTAGAAGAATGTCTCCTAATTCTTCAATAATTTCATCTATATTATCATTATCTATAGCTTGACAAAGTTCATAAGCTTCTTCAATGATATATTTTTTTAAAGTTTCATGATTTTGTTTCTTATCCCAATCACAACCATTAGGACCTCTAAGTTCTGACATTATTTCTTCTAAATCATGTACTGTATTATACATTTTTTTAGAACTTTTCGGTATGTATACACTAGTTAAGTAGTTAAATAAATTATCTCCTCTGTCTAATTCATGTAATGGTACATACTTCTTACTCTCTAGAGTCTTAACACCTGCGCCATTTACTATACATACTTCTTGATCATAATCATAACATTCCATTAATCTCAACTTAACATTAGATGCTATAAATTGATCATAGACTTGAGTTATTATCATACTCGTATTTGTATCAATATATGAATTTTCTATTTCAAAAGCATCTACTAACTTAAATCCATCAGCTGGATCTATTGCTAAGTAATTAAACATTGCATCTACAAAACTCATAGAAGCTATTACTTCAACTTCTATATTTTTTATCTTTGCAATTTCTTCTATTTGACTCACTGTTCTTTCTGCAACTCTTGGATGACCTGGCACTGCATATACTAAGTCACCTTCGTTAGATTTTTCTATAATAAACTCTGCAATTTCTCTATATACATTTTCAAAATTATCTTCATTTTCATAAAAATAATCTAAGTTGGTATATGTTATATTTTCTTTTAGTTTATCTACAGTTGGATGTTTTTCAGTTCTTAGATAAATTCTAGAACTTGATTTTAAAATATCTAATGCACCTTGGCTGATAAGAGATATATCTCCTGGTCCAAGCCCTACGATACTTATCTTGCCCATAATACCACTCCTATAGCACTTTTTATGTTTTAAGTATTTCCTTGTATTTTCAGATCTATACTTTTATTATCTTATAAGATGAAGTTTTCTTAAAACTTTATAAAGTTTTTCACCTTTTGGCATAATTAAAATTTCTTCTTTAGTTATTCCGCCTATACCTAATAATACTAGTACATATACAACTGCACCTATAACTATTGATATTACTGTAGCTAAAGAGTTTCCTAATCCAACACTATTAGTTATAAGACCATATGATAATTTAACCGCTGCGAACATAGTTACAACAGTTATTAATGGCTTTATTACAAATTCATTTATACCGAATTTTACGCCCATATATTTTTTTACAAAATGTATTTCTATTAATGAAGCTACTGCATATGCTGTAACTGTTCCTAACCCAGAACCTAATACATTAATATCAGGGTCTACAGTTAACGTATAACTTATTGCTATTTTAAATATCATACCTACACTTAGAGCTAGTACTGGTACCATTGGTTTTCCCATACCTTGAAGAATCCCATTTAAACTGAATATTAACCCTAAGAATATAATGGCTGGTGATATTGTAAATAATATAGTTCCTAAAGATGCTGGTTCTTTAGGATATAATAATTGCATTATAGGTCCAGCTAAAGATGCTATACCAAATGCACAAGGCAGTACAACTAATAAAGTAACCTTTATAGCACTTCTAGTTTCTTTTCTAGCTTTCTCTACTTTACCTAAGGCAAATGATTCTGATATAGATGGAACTAAACTCATTCCTATAGCAGAAGTTATAACCGATGGTAAGTTTACTATAGCCATTGCCATACCTGTTAATTGACCAAATAGCGATACTGCCTCTGTTCTTGTAAATCCACCTTCTACAAGTCGTCTTATAACTACTATATTATCTATCATGTTTACTAAAGGCATTACAGAAGCACCTATTGTAATAGGTATAGCTACTAATAATATTTTCTTTAATATTTTAGATACACTTTCATCTTTAAATCTTTTACTAGCTTTTATATCAGCCTTACGTTGTTTACTTTCTTTTAGGTAAACAATTATTAAATATGTAATTGATCCTATTGATCCTATTGTGGCACCTGCTATAGCACCTGCTGCTCCCATTTTAGGTCCACTTTGTTGCATAAAGTAATAAGCCATTGCTATACCTAATATAACTCTGAAAAACTGTTCAGTAACTTGAGAAATAGCAATCTTACTCATATCTCTTTTTCCTTGGAAGTATCCTCTATAAGAAGACATTGCTGGAACAAATAATAATGCAGGTGCTATTGCTAGCATTGCATAATATGCATCTGGATTTTTCATTAAATCAGTTACTATATAATCTGCTCCAAAGAATAATAAACAGAATGATAGCACACCTGTTATTAATAGAACTGTGTATGCTACTTTAAATATTTTATTGGCTCCTTTATGGTCACCTATTGCTGTTTTTTCTGATACTAGTTTAGCTAATGCTGTTGGGAAACCCGCTGTTGCTAGTGTCAAAAATAAAGTATAAACTGGATATGCTGCTTGGTAATATCCCATACCCTTTGACCCTATTAAGTTTCCAAGAGGTATTCTAAAAAATGCACCCATTATTTTAACAACTATACCTGCAACTCCAAGTATAATTGCCCCCTTTAGGAAAGAGTCTTTACTTTTGTTACTTTCCATAACTCAACCTCCATAAATTTTATAACAAATTTTAATATATCATATATTTATTAATGTATTCAAGATTTTAGTCATTAATAATTCCCACAAAGTAGAAAAGATCCTAATATTAGGATCTTTTTCTCTTTTATTGAACTTGTTTTCCTAAGAAATTAGAAGCAATCTTTAAGATTTTTTCTATTCCTTCCGGAAGTGTTTCATTATCTTTAGAAACTACTGTTATAGATCCGATACAATCCCCAGAAGTACTTACTATAGGCATTATTATCTGATTTGTATAATCTAGTGAATCATCTTTATATAGCGGTAATATTTTATTATCTTTAAGAGACTTAGTTTCTCTATTTTCTATTAATTGCTCTAATTCTTTACTTATACTTTTTTCTTTATAATCTTTTTTAGGTAATTTACATACAGCAATTATTGAGTCTAAATCCGTTACTACTATACCACAACCAAGTACTTCTCCTAAAGTCTCCGAATACTCTTGTGAAAATTCACTTAATTCTCCTATTGGAGAGTATTTTTTTAATATTACTTCTCCATCTTTTGCAGTAAATATTTCTAATGGATCTCCTTCTCTTATTCTTAATGTCTTTCTTATTTCTTTTGGAATAACTACTCTTCCAAGATCATCTATTCTTCTAACTATTCCTGTAGCTCTCATTATATTTTTAATCCCTCCATTGATAACTTTTAAGTTTATTTTTACCAATCATAAGAAAAATATGCAAAAAAGGATACGATGATAGTTTTTTGTACCTTCGATACAAATCCCTTATTAACGTATCCTTTTAGGATGGATAAAATAAATTCTAAAACTTTATATTTCTATTTTACCTAATATATCTTTGTTTATTTCTACTTTTGAATCTGATTTTAGTTTTTCAACTTGTTCATTGTACTTTTCACTAATTAAGTTTGTTTTTATCGTATCTTTTACATCTTCAAACGGTTGTTGTTCATCTACTTTGTCTGTAACTTTTATTATGTGATACCCATAACTTGTTTCTACTATATCCGATATCTCTCCAACATTTAATTTCCATGCTGCATCTTCAAATTCTTTTACCATTTTTCCTTTTGCAAAGAATCCTAATTCTCCTCCATTTTCTGCAGTTCCTGCATCTTGTGAGTATTCTTTAGCTAATGCTGAGAACTCTTCTCCAGATTTTAATTTCTCCAATACTTCTTCAGCCTTTTTCTTAGCCTCAGCTTTCTTTTTATCACTTAAAGCATTTCCCTGATCATCCATTGTTTTTATTAGTATATGTGATGCTTCTACCTCATCAGTATGGAATTCTTCTTTATTTTCGTCGTAGTATGTTTTCATTTCATCTTCTGTTATATCAATATTTTTTTCAAAGTTTGCTTTATAATTTTCACTTGCTAAATCTCTTTCAAACTGATATTTTAAGAAATTATCATCTACTCCCAATTCATCTAATTCTTTTTGATAATCTTCATTTTCTTTTATGCTTGTTTTGAAATCTTCGATTGCTTTATTTACTTCATCTTCTGTTGCAAGTAATTTTTCATCTTTAGCTTTTTGATATATTGATTCTGTATATACCATTTGGTCTAATATCATTTCTTTGAATTTTTCTCTGTATGTAACTCCATCTTCAACTTCTTGATCCCAAATAGTATCTCCATAATAAGCTTGTATAGATTGCTTATTTAATTCTAATACTATTTGATAATTTCCTACAGTTATTCCATTTCCATTTACAGTGGCTATATTCTCCTCTTTATCAATTTTACTACTGCTACACCCTATCATGCTCAATCCTAAGATTGACGACATAATTAACATCCCTAGTTTTTTCAAAATACAACATCCTCTCTTTTTGTTTTATTGTTCCTCTTTCACATCACACATTTTTTCTAAAAGTTCCTCTAGCTCTGTAACAATTTTATATCCAACCTTTTCTTTAGTTTTATATTTTGTTAGAGGAAGTAACCATATTTCATCTTTGACTTGTCTTACTTTTTCTATTTTCATTTTTTTACATAGAGATTTTATATATGATATTTTTAGTAAAGTTTGTACAGATTTTGGTAAGTCTGAGAATCTATCTTCTAACTCTTCTTCAACTTCGTGCATATCTTCTTTACTTTCAATAGATGCTATTTTTTTATACATCTCTATCTTAGTAAGCTCATCTTGTATATAAGTGTCTGGTATATATGCATTAACACTTAAATCTATTTCTACATCTATTTCTTCTACTATAGGTTCACCCTTTACTTTTCTTATAGCATCATTTAACATTTTCACGTATAAATCATACCCTATAACAGCCATATGTCCATGTTGCTGTGAACCTAATATGTTACCAGCACCTCTTATTTCAAGGTCCCTCATAGCTATTTTAAACCCTGATCCAAATTCTGTAAACTCTCTTATGGCTTTTAATCTTTTTTCTGCTATTTCACTTAATACCTTGTCCTTTTCATACATAAGATATGCATAACCTTGTCTAGAACTCCTTCCAACTCTACCTCTTAACTGATAAAGCTGAGCAAGTCCCATCTTATCTGCATCATATACTATCATAGTATTTGCATTGGATATATCCATTCCTGTCTCAATAATTGTGGTGCAAACTAAAACATCATATTCTTTATTCAAGAAACCTAGAATTATATCTTCTAAAACTTTAGATGTCATTCTACCATGTGCCACAGCTACATTTGCATCTGGTACTAATCTTTTTATTCTACTAGCCATTTCATCTATATGTTCAACTCTGTTATATACAAAGAATACTTGACCACCCCTAGCTAATTCTCTTTCAATTTCATCTTGAATTACACTATCTTTGGATTCTGTTACGTAAGTAATAACAGGATGTCTCTCTTGTGGTGGTTCTTCTATTACACTCATATCTCTTATTCCACTTAGTGACATATGAAGCGTTCTTGGTATTGGAGTTGCAGATAATGTAAGTACATCAACTGTTGATTTAATTTGCTTTAAAGATTCTTTGTGCTTAACTCCAAATCTTTGTTCTTCATCTATAACCACTAGACCTAAATTAGGTAAATTTATGTCCTTGGAAATAATTCTATGAGTTCCTATTAAAACATCTACTAATCCTTTTTTAGCATCATTTATTATTTCCTTTTGTTGTTTAGCTGTTTTAAATCTACTAAGAACTTCTACCCTTATTGGATAATTTTCAAATCTTTCCTTAAATGTATTGTAATGTTGTTGTGCAAGTATTGTTGTAGGAACAAGAACTGCAACTTGCTTTTGATCCATACAAGCTTTAAATACGGCCCTTATAGCTACCTCTGTTTTTCCATAACCAACATCACCACATATAAGTCTATCCATTACCTTACTTGATTCCATATCTTTTTTAGTTTCTTTAATAGCTTTTAGTTGATCTTCTGTCTCCTCATGAGGGAATAATGATTCAAACTCATGTTGCCATGGAGTATCTTTAGAGAATTTATATCCTTTTACTTGTTCTCTTTTAGCATAAAGCTCTATAAGGTCTTTAGTCATATCTTCAATTTCTTTTTTAACCTTTGCTTTAGCTTTGGTCCATTCGCTAGATCCAAGTTTATTAAGCTTAACTTTTTCTGCATCAGCACCTATATATTTTTGTACCTTATCCATCTGGTCTATTGGTACATATAGGTTGTCTCCACCTTGGTAGATTATCTTCATATAATCTTTCTTTATTCCATTTATAGATATTTGCTCAATGCCAGTATATCTACCTATACCACTATTTTCATGAACAACATAATCACCTACATTCAAATCTAAGAATGATTCTATCTTTTGACCTTTTTTCTTCTTCTTTTTATTCTTAGAACTTGATACCCTTTTGTGAACTCCTATCATCTCGTTATCTGTAACTACTACAAATTTTATAGATTTATATTCAAACCCGCTGCTAATTTGTGCTGGAGTTATAATAACTTGAGAAGACTTAATTTCAATATCTCTACTTTTAGATACAGTGGTTTCTAAACCTAAATCTAATAGTTCCTTATTTAACTTCTTAGCCCTATCTAAAGTGTTAGTGGCTAGTATTATCTTAAATCCATTATACTTTAATCTATTTAATTCTTCTGCTAGTACATCTAATTTAGCATTAAATGTTGGAACTTCTCTAGATTCAAAATTTATTATATTACTTATCTTAAAATCATTGACAGGCTTTGGTAATAAAGTATTTAATATTAATTTTTTATCACCCTTTATAAAATCTAAATCATTATAGTGATATAATAAATTACCTTGGCTTTTAAGAGCTAATCCTCTTTCAAGGTTTAATTTATAATTTTCTTTAAATTCATCAATATAATTTTCACATCTTTCCTTAAGCCTTGAGATATCATTTACAAAAATGACAGCATTATCATTTAGGTAAGTGAATATACTCTTGTTTTCCTCAGGATAAATATAATCTATATAATTTTCTATTCCTTCAAAATAAGTTTTAGTCTCTATATTATCTATGTTAGAAAAAACATCTTCATTAGTTAATTCACTAGTTTCTTTTTTTAATTTTTCAACAGCATTGTTAACATTCTCAGGATAAATAAATTCTCTAGAAGGTGTTATTGAAAATTTCTTAATTTTATCTATAGATTTTTGTGAAAAAACATCAAAAGTTCGTATAGAATCTATTTCATCATCAAATAGTTCCATACGAATAGGATTATTATATTCTAATGAAAATATATCTACTATTCCACCTCTTATACTAAACTGCCCAAATCCTTCAATTTTAGATACTCTTTCATAACCTAGAGATACTAATTTTTCACTTAATTCATCTAGGTTTACTCTATCCCCTATTTTAAAAGTTGATGTGTTATTAAGTAAAACTTCTTTTGGAATATACTTTCTAAGTATAGCTTCTGTAGAAGTTACTACTACTATTTTTTCTCCTTTAGCTAATCTCAATAATGTTTTAAGTTTTTTAGCTTCTTCATTTCTATCCTTTGCATCTAAGTGATAAAAATAGATATCTTGATGATTAAGATAAACTACTTTATCTTTCATATAAAAACTTAAATCCTCATAAGCTTTTTTTGCCTCTAAATCTGTACTTGCTACAAATACCGTAGGCTTATTTAATTCTTTATATATAGAGTAAGTTATATGAGGTTTTTGCACTGACAAAAGGCCATTAATTAATAATGAGCCTTTGTTATTGTTTGTGCAATTTATTACATCTTTATATTCATTGGAATTTTGCAAAGGGTAAATTAGTACGTCATTCATATATGATCCTCCCTTTTTTATCCATTATATTTATTCATAGCTAAATCAATATTTTCTCTTATCATTACATCTATTGCTTTAGCTGCTTTTTCTAGTCCTAATTCTACATCATCATTTTCTTCTTTTCTAAATCTTGAAAGAACAAAGTCTGCTAAATCTTGACCTGGTCTAGGTTTTGATACACCCACTCTTACTCTTGGGAAATCATTAGAACCTAAACACTTTGTAATAGATCTCATTCCATTATGAGTTCCACCACTTCCTTTTTTTCTTATTCTTATTTTACCAACATCTAAATCTATGTCATCATATACTACTATTATATTTTCCATATCTACTTTATAGTAATTATAGATGTCTATTAAAGTTTCTCCACTTAAATTCATATATGTTTGTGGTTTTACTAGAAGAACTTTTTCATTTCCAACTCTTCCTTCTCCTATTAATGCCTTATGTTTTATTTTCGATACACTTATGCCATATTCCTTCGCTAAAATATCTATAACATCAAATCCTACGTTATGTCTTGTTCTCTCATATTGTTTTCCTGGATTTCCTAATCCTACTACTACATACATATTTTATCCTCCTTTTATAATACTCTATTTACTATATTAAAATAGCTTATTAATAAGCTATTTCCTGTAAGTATTATTAATATTGTTGCTAATGATATAAATGGTGCAAATGGTATATTTTCTTTTATTGATTTCTTTTTTGTCAAAATCATGTATATACAATATATAAATGCTACTATGTAAGATAAAAATATCAAATATACGCTATAATTATGACCTAATGTAAGAGAGCATAATACAAATAGGCCTATATCTCCATCGCCTAGACCTTTGGTTATTTTAGCTAAAATAAATGAAATTATGAACCCTATTAATGGTGCACTTATATGTGTATTAAAATCTTTTTCCATATTCATTGAGCTTATTAAAATTACACCTTGAATAATTATACCACTAAGTACGCTTATATCATATATATAACTATTCTGATAGGCAATTATTGATATAACTAATAAAAAAGGAATTATGAATATGTATCTTATAGCATCTGGCGTTAATCCGTATTTTTGGTAAATTAATATAGATAGTGATATAGTGAGAAAATATATTATAGATGTATTATATGTAATTTTATTTATTTCTTTGCTTTTTATGTGTAAATATTTATTTGTAAAATAGGCTAAAATTGTTGATATCGTTATAGTATAAATCATACATTATTTTTTATGTATTAGTAAGTAGGATTTAGTTTTATATTTTAATTTTTAATTAATATTGATTTTTTTATACTATAAATAAAAAGAATCTCAAGTTTGAGATTCTTTTTATTTCCATACCCTTTTTGCACCAAATAACTCTTGAACATACCCATATAAAGAAACTGGTGACATTATCATTTGATAACATAATATAAATAATGCAAATCCTATGAAGTTTTTCCTTACTCTTAGATTTAAATTTTTAAATACGACATTGGCTTGATAATGATATAAAATCCAAAAACTAACTAATGTTAAAGGTAAAACTAACAACATCATAGGTCCTACAATATAATACTTTTTAAAGAATAATGCTAATATTAATCCTGGTATCCAAAAGAAAGTATAACTAAAATCCATATATGGAATAATTAAATCTATTCCAGTTAAAAACTTATAAAACATCGATGGCTGTTGCCAAGGTTTAACTTCTCTAAGACCTTCTATCATGCCTCTCGCCCATCTAGATCGTTGCTTAACAAAGTGAGATAATTTAACTGGAACATCTGTAAAAGCTACTGCCATAGGCTCAAAATATACTCTATTTCCTTCACTTAATATTTTCCAAGTTAATACAATATCTTCACCTATAGCATCTGACCATCCACCTACATTTTTTACTACTTCTGTTTTATATAATGAAAAAGCACCTTGTGCTACTAAAGTACCTTGATATAATCCCTGCATTCTTTTTACTGATGCTATACTTAAAAAGTAATCCCATTCCTGTATTTTCGCTAATAAATTTTCCCTACTATTTCTAACTAACATAGAACCTGCTACTGCACAAACATCATCTGGTGATGTTTTAACTCTAGAAACTAGATATTTTATTGCGCTTTTATGAATTATAGTATCAGCATCTAATGTCATTACATATTTTGTTTTCACATATTTTAATCCATAATTAAGAGCATTAAATTTACCTGGTTTTGATTCATGTAGTAGCATAATATCCATATTTAATTCTTTTTTAGCTCTTTCAACTTCTTTACTTGTGTTATCTGAAGAATTATTATCTATAACTATCGTATGAATTTTCCCCTTATAATCTTGATTTTTTACATATCTTAAAGTTTCAAATATTCCAATTTCTTCGTTATAAGCTGAAATTATCAAGGTTACTTCATCTCTAGGGTCTAGTACTTTTAATTTGGGTTGTTTGTCTAATATTAAACTTCCAACTAGAAATGCGTTCATGAATCCTGGTACATATGCTACCCCTGCTATTATTATAAATGCTATAAGTGGTGTTGTTATTGATGATAATTCATTTAACCATAATTTTGATACTTCATAAGAAAATATAACCCAAAGTATACTTATTAATATACTTATAAAGAATTTAGTTTTTACACTTAAATAAAAACCGTTATTTTTATTTATCGTATTATTCATCTGTATCCTCCGTTGTAAAAAATATATTTGTCTGAAATCCCCCTTGATACAGATAGCAATTTATCTAAGCAGTTTGTCTTTATTTCATATATAAAACATTTATCCTTAAATAAAACCATTATATATTTTAAGTTAACATATATCTATATGTAATTTTAACCATAAAAAAATAAGGTACCTTTATAGATACCTTATAACTATATAAATAAACTCGAATACCAATTTAATATATGATTCCCGTATAACATTGTTATTAATGCTCCTACTGAAATAAATGGACCATATGGTATCATCGAGTTATATTCTTTATTTTTTATTTTGCTATGTAGTATTGTTATTATCCCATAAATAGCACCTACATATACACTTAGTAACACTGTCAGTAATCCACCTTTTAGTCCTAGGAAAAATCCTGTCATGGCAAAGAATTTTATATCTCCTCCACCCATAACTTCTTTTTTAACTATAAATTCTATTATATATATTATTAATAACATTCCACCTCCAGATACTATAGCACCTACTATACTATCTTTTAAAGGTACTCCTATTCCAAATAACTTTAATACTAATGCTGATATTATTCCAAATATTATTATCTCATCTGGTATTATGTAATGGTCTATATCTATGAATGTTATTATTATTAATATTGATGCTAGTACTAAATAATATATAGTTTCTAGTGATATTGAAAATGTATTAAATACTACTAAGAATAAAATTCCAGTTAAAAATTCTACATATGCATATCTAGATGATATTTCTTTTTTGCAATATCTACATTTTCTACCTGATATTAAGTAGCTTAATATTGGTATTAAGTCTATAGGTTTTAGTCTTGTGTTGCACGTGGGACATTTTGATGGTGGATTTACTATTGATTCATTTTCTGGAATTCTGTATATGCATACGTTAAAAAAACTTCCAAAAACTATTCCAATTATAAATATATAAAGTTGTAGTATCAATTCCATATTTTTCTCCATTTTTAAATATATTAATTAGTATATTATACCAATTGATTTACTAGTAAAATCATAATCATTGCATCTACTAAGAGCCATTTCTCTTGATATTTTTCCACTTTTATATAACTTAATTAAATCTTGATCCATAGTTTGCATTCCAAATTTCATACCTGTTTGTATAGAGCTTTGAATTTGATGGTTTTTTCCTTCTCTTATAAGATTTCTTATTGCAGGTGTTACTGTCATCACTTCAAGAGCTGCTACTCTTCCTTCACCATCTGATGTTGGTATTAATTGTTGTGAAACAACTCCTTCTATTACAGTTGATAATTGCATTCTAATTTGTTGCTGTTGTTCTGATGGAAAACTGTCTATTATTCTATCTATAGTTTTTGCTGCCCTATTGTATGTAGTGTTGAGAATACTAAATGTCCTGTCTCTGCTGCTGTAAGGGCTATTGATATTGTTTCCGGATCACGCATTTCTCCTATTAATATTACATCTGGATCTTGACGAAGTATTGCTCTAAGTGCCGAATTAAATGATTTTGTATCATTTCCTATTTCTCTTTGATTTACTATGCTGTTTTTGTGGTTGTGTACGTATTCTATTGGATCTTCTATTGTTATTATATGTGATTGTCTATTTGTGTTTATTATATCTAGAAGGCTTGCTAGTGTTGTAGATTTACCACTTCCTGTTGGGCCTGTTACTAATACCAATCCTTTTTGTTTTTCTGTGAATGTTTTTAATGTTTGAGGTAATCCTAGTGTGTTAAAGTTTGGTATTTCTGAACTTATTGTTCTTAGTGCTATTGCGTAGTTTCCTTTTTGTTTGTAGGCATTTACTCTGAATCGTTCTCCACTTTCTAGTGATATTGAAAAATCACATTCGCCTTCTTCTTCTATTTTTCTGAAGTTTTTTTCTGAAGTAATTTGTTGTACCATGTTTTTTGTATCTTCTGATGTTAATGTGTATTCAGATAACTTTATAAATTTTCCTTTACTTCTTACAGTTGGAACGCTCCCTACTGTTATGTGTATATCTGATGATCTTAATTGTATTGATTTATTTAATAAGTCAAATATATTCATTTATTACTCCTTATTATCTTATCAAAGTATCTATTGGTTATTCTTCTCCTAATAAATAATTTTTTAATCAAAATATTAAAATTTAGTTCATATTAATTAATAAAGAACCGAAGGTAAAATATAAACCTTCGGTTCTTTATTAATTATTTATCTATTCCATTTTGATTATAGTCAATTAAAACTATTTTTATTGGCTTCGCTGTAGTCCCATCTGCTGTTCCTACTTCTGCATTTGTTAAGTTTCCAAAATCAGACTTTAACTTTTCTATTCCTGCTGCATTTATTTTGCTCGTAGTAGTTATAGAAAGAACTAAATCGCTTGGTGTAGCTGATGCACCTGATAAAACATATGAAGCTCCTAGTGGCTTTCCTAAATCATCTATTAATCCAGCAAATGCATCTGTAGATGTATTCGTTCCCACTGTAGTCTTCGGTGAGTTTCCATCAGTTGGATACGCTCCTGTATCAGCATAACTTGTTGCTGCTGCTGATTTTATAGCACTTATATCTGATTCTAATTCTGAAATTCTTGCCTTTTGTATATTATTGAATAATGCTGGTACTGCTACTACTGCTAATATACCTATAATAGCTATTACTACTAATAATTCCACTAATGTGAAACCTTTATTATTTTTCTTTTTGTTTAACATAATTTCCCTCCAAAATTTATCATAATTTTCTCACTGGAATAACCCCTTTGAAAACATAAAAAATGACTATTATGCTTTGTCTAAAACAAAATCTTAATAGCCGGTTGCACCACTTACTCTACATATTCCAGGTGCCCAAATAAAGAATATGTTTCTCCGTATCTCATTCCATTTTATACCAAAATTGTATCATTTATTACATTCTTTAGCAAGCATTTTTATACTTATTATTAAGTCGAAATTATACTTTTGTATTATTTATAATTTTACAAAATAAAATAAGATAACTTTTAAAATTAAAAGTTACCTTATCAATAAAAATTAATTTATATTTTTAAAATAAGTCAGGTAATTCCTGTGATTGTAAATTTAATTTAACATCTTTACTATTTATAATATTCCCGCTTGAATTAAATAAACTAGCTCGAATAGTTCCATCAGATATTGACTTTACACTATATGTAACTATATATTTGCCAGGATTAAAGTTTTTAAGTTCAATGTATCCAGAATCTTGATCTATAGTTATACTCACATTATTATCTCTACCTTGTATTTCGCCATTTTCATTACATTTATATACAAGCACGCTACTACTATTAACATCTATATCATTATCAAGTAATATATTTAGAATATTATTTTCATTCCTTATATCTATACTTATACCCAGTGTATAATACATATTTTTCATTATATTAACTTGCTGGCTTCCTATTGTAGAATTATTTTCATATTTACCATGAGCTATTATTTCACTGGAATCTATGACACTTACTGTCGTTCCATTAAAATAATCCTTTTTCCATAAATATCCTGATGTTTCATCTAGTGTTACATCTCCATAATTAATATATCCACTATTTTCTTCAAATACAATCTCTTGTATTGTCTTGGCTTTAACCGACACATTTATATTTACAACATCAGCTTCATACTTCCATTCACTTTTTGATCCAGTTTTATTCAACCTGTAATTAATACTAAATACGCCACCTAAATCTTCATTACTATTTATATATTCTAGTCCATCTGGAAGCACATCACTTAATCTAATATCCTTTATAGTTAATGATTCTGGTATATTACCTTTATTTTTTAATTCATTTCCGCTTATCTTGTATAGCTCTCTAAGAGTTATATCCTTAGGATCTAATTCATAATTAATATTAAGATTATCCCCCACGCTGACTTGATATACATCAGTACTCTTAGTTAAGTTAAATCTATTTTCTATAGCAAACTCTCCAAACGAGCCTGTTCTTAATATATTAAATTTATCAGACTCACTATTTTTAGTTCCAACTCTATACTCAATAGTATATGTTCCTGTAACTTCCGGAAAGTTTACATTTTGTGCACCCGTAAATGTATTATTTCCTCCTTGTATAGGGTTTTTACTATTCGATGGATAGAACCAATCTGATGGTATATTAGTGTATGAGCTTGCTCCATCTTTTTTATATTTTATTTCTAAAGCTGCGCTTCCTCCCCAGTTAAAATATTCTATATATATAGGATAATATTTATCCTTTTCTAAATAAATACTTTCATTACTATATATAGACCATGCTCCTCTTGGGGTAAAGTCATTTGCAATAACTTTTGTATTTCCATTCACAGTTAACATTGCATATATTCCATCATCTGAAATAGTTTCAAAGCTATAGTTTCCACTTTCAGGTACTTTTATATATCCCCAAGTTTTTCTTGCTTCTTTATAATTATTTGCATATGCACCTACATTATGATCTTTTACAAAATAAGTTTTAGGTTGCCATCTTATAAATTGTCCATTTACTTCTACTCTGCTAACATATGGATTTATTGCACTTCCATTTTCGAACACTTCCATGCTTATATTCGCCGTATCTGAATTAAATGCATTATTAGTATTGAAAACTAGATCTCTATTACTCCATATGCTGTTACCACTTAATGTTGGTAAGTCAGATACATCATAAGGCATCTGTGTTAGATTACCTGGTTGATCTAGTACATCACTATCAGCATACATACCAACCCAATCTGTAGTCCCTTGATTGTTATCTTTATTTACAAATCTATATTCTAAGTAGTTAAATGCTTGTCCCTCGAAGTTTATTTCTACGCTCGATCTTCCATAAAGTTTATATGTTTCATCATATCCATCATGGTCATATTTAATATTGTAGTTACTTGAATTTTGTGATGAATCATATACCTTATTTATAGTTCCAGATGAATCTTTAACTGTCATCGCAACCTTATTGCCTGAGTTTAAATTCACTATAAACACCTTAGTATGTTCATTATTATCATAATTAAGATTTACATTTTTATCATCACAGTTGATATCAAATCCTGCTAGAGAGCTTATATCTACTTCATAGTTTCCAGTTTTTAGATTTCTAAATTCAGCTTTTCCAGATTCAGATATACTTGTATGACTTAAAGTATTTCCATTATGTCTAATATATGCTTCTAAATTTGATAATGATATACGCCTTAATGATTTTGTAATTAAGTTGTTATCTTCATTAATTAAAGACTTTAAATAACTTAAGGTAAGTGTTTCTCCACTTTCATCTCTAACTTCAATATTGACTTTTCCTTCCTTACTACTCACATATATATATGTTGAAATATCCTTATATTCATTAAGTCCAACATTATATGATATATTAACTTTAATAGGTTCATTTTCAAGTATATATTTAGAAGTTATTTTAATACTAACTTGTGCATTATTATTAGAAAAACTAATATTATTAATTTCACTCTCTACTTGTAGCAATTCCTCATTATAATCTATTTTTTTTATAGATACACTATTTATTTTATTATTATCATCATATAGTTTTTGTATATTAACTGTTCCATCTATTTGATCTCCAATTAATCCATTTACTACATCTCCACTTAACTCTAGCTGAGGTGTTTTAGAAGGCTTAAAAGTATATGTTTTTGATTCTGCTTGAGCATCTTGTGTATCCTTAGCTTCAACTGTTACTATTACATTTTTACCTGTTGAAAAATAACTTGCTGGTATAGTTACATCTATTAACTCACCTTGATTAATTAACTTTTCATTTATATTATCTATTATATTTCCATTAATTTTTACAGTAACTCTCACCTTATCATTATCTAAGTCCCTAGCGGTAGTTTTAAATTGATAATCTTGAGCTTCTGGAACTTCTATAATTATTCCATCATCTATACTACTTTCTATTTCTGGATTATGATTAGCTCCTCTTTCAGCTTTTACGATTGTATTTATAAATAATCTTAATTCATCATCTGTATATCCACTACTATGGCCTGCTCCAGAAAATGTGATATTCCCTTTTGAATATGTATAATAGTTATTTCTTACATCATACTCATCTACTGCATTATTTGATGAACTTGTTGAAATAGTATACCAAGGAACCACATCTTCATCTTCTAGATTTAATTGATAATATTGATTATGAGTTTGAGCTACTTTTATATTCTCTATACTAAATGGATAGCTTGTTATTAGTGATTTATTTATTAATCTTACAGATGTTGATCTTTTCATTCCTTGTAGTCTATGATCATATCGTGTATATCCCTTTATATCTGCATTACTACTTAAATAATAATGAGGAATATTTTTTTCAACATATTTACCTGTTACCGAATCATATTCTTTGTATATATCTATTTCACTAGAGTTATATATATCTTTGAATCTAGATTGTCCTAAGTAATCCCTAAAATTATTTAAAAGACTATATGAAGCATATTGTTGATTGTTAGCATTTTTATATCCTGGTATGGTATCATGTGTAAACATTACACTTTGTCCTGTTTGAATAAATGATTTTAATTTTTCTATTGCCTTGTTATTCATATCTACTTTTCCATAACCATTATCCCTAAATCCAAGTATGATCATATTATATACACCGTTTAGCTGTATAGAATCAATCTGTGAATTAAATTGATTAATTGTTTTTTTCTCTACGGTTATATTATAATCATTTACATCTTTTAGTAAATTTTTAAAATTTGTATTTGAAGTCAAATCTAAATTACTACCTTCGTTTGGGATTATTTGTAAAACTTTAATGTTTTTTGCAGTTCCACTTAGTGATTTTAGATATACATTGCCTTTAACATATGACTTTATACCACTACTTTTTATTACCTCTATCTTCCACTCTAACAAACCAACAAAATTAGAATTCATATTATATGTAATATTATAAGAACTTCCTATATATATATTTGATTCACTTTTTACTAATTCTTGCTCTTTAAATAACCCATCTCCATCTATATCTAAATATAAATTTATACTTACTTTTTCATTGTCATTAATATTACTTTTAGATTTTATATTAAATTTCATGTTTCTATTATCTACGTTACCAACTGTAGCATTACTAGAATCACTGCTCGTATTTATAACCTCTATACCAGCTCTCTTATCTGCATCATTCTCTAAGTATTTTTTTAATATATCACTTAATCTAATACTATTTTTAGAGTTTATAAAATTAGATTTAGATTTTAAGTATGAGTTATTATTATTGTTAGTATTGAATTTTTTATACAGCATACTATTCTTTATATTGGAATTACTTTTTACTATATTGGAGTTAATATATACCAATTGTCCTTTATTAATAAAATCTATAATTTCATCTGCCTTTCTAGATGTTATATCATTTTCTGAATAATTAAGGTTAGTTCCAAGTTCACTTCCATCATCATTAATTTGTGTATAATCTCTATATGGATTTGATAATCCACTACTATTTCTACCTATGACAATCACATCGTAATATCCATTTAATTCATCTATTTTCCCAATGAACTCAGGCATTGGAATATGATCAATTAGCACATTATACGTATTTCCATCTACATTTACACTTGATTCTATATCTAATCCTGCATTGCTACTCCCTAAAGTAAATTTGTTCCCAGGCTGTACTTCAAGGATCCTAATTTTTTCATTTGAAATTCTTTCTTGAGTATTTATAATCTTCTCCAAAGCATCTGCAACATTGCCAACAAACGGTATAGTGATTATTACCAATAGTGCGACTATAAACCATTTGTATTTATAAAAACTCTTTTTCATTTAATTTTCTCCCCTCTAAATTTGTCAATATATATACATATATTTTTATCTTTATATCTGTATAATAGGGCTCTTATCTTTTATTTCTAAAATTTATAATTGTAGATATAGGATAGGTTATATCACTAAATCCACGCTTTTTATTTAATACTATATTTATTTCTATAGATTTAGATTCTTTAATGATATCTTCAATAGATTTATTATTCAATTCAGATTCTTCTACTTTAATACTAAATTCATCTATATTAGAAGATAAATTATAAATTTTATCATTTACTAATAAATTTAGCTCTTTATTATTAACCTCAAATATATAATTATTAGTATCTATACCTTCAAATGATATTGAAGATATTTTAATAAAATCATTGTCAGTATTACCATTTTCTAAGTTATCTAATTCTATTGAGTTAACACCTTTAGATTCCATAGCTAAAGGTGTTAACTTATACTGTATCATCTGAGCTTCACTTTGAAGCATTGTTTTTATCTCTGTCTTTGATATAGATTTTGTACTAGATATATATATTCCAAATGTTATACTTAAAACAATGGTAAATATAGCTAAAGCTACTAAAACTTCTACTAATGTCATTCCTCTTGAATTATGTTTCACTTCACTCCTCCATTATTTCTCTAACTTCCAATTTCTTGAACTTATATATCTTTTTATATCATAAGCATACTCAATATTTGTTTCAGTTGTACTATCTTGAGAATTTGTAGCTTCTAAGACTCCGCTACTTTCAAAAGCACTATAATTGTCTGAAATGATTTTATCTACAATATTCTTATCATAAACTATATTTGTTTTACTAGTTTTTCCTTTATTAAAAGTTATATCTGAAGTACTAATTATAGTTCCTTTAAAATTAACTTCACCTTTTATTTCAATTGGTGAATCTGTCACTATAACAGCATTGATATTTTCATCTTTATAATAATAACTATTACTATTATCTATAGTTATTTTTCCTTTTCCGCCCTCAGTAGTTATAACTATATTTTTATTAGACTCATTAGACCATAAATCTATTATTGCTATATCCTCTAATCCTTGATTGTCTTCTTCCTCAACAGAAACATAACTTTTATCATGATTCTTAATCAATCCTTCTACAGTTTTCTGGGTTCCTATACTATAATCTACTTCACTTCCTATCCCAAATACATTTTTAGCATAGTCAGCTTTTTTAGAATCAATTATATGCTTATCCTCTAAGGCATAACTTGCTTTTAGTACTTCCACTTCATTCCCTTTATTATATACTATAGCTCCTATAGCACTTACTTTATTAGGATTTAAAAAGTTTATACCTCCATGAGTAAGCAAAGCTTTATTATTTTTTGCAAATTTTTCAAAGTATTCACTTTTTTGTGTTCCACTTAATTTTGAATCACTTCCACTATATCTCTCTACTAGTTGTAAAATATCATAATATTCAAACTCAACATTATTAAACTTTTCATTATCTAGTGGTATTGTATAAGCTACATAGTTACCCTTAACTGCTGTAGACTCTCCAGTTTGATAGTAATCTTCTCCATTTTTAACATTAATATATGCTGTTCCCATTATATACGCTTCGTTATTGATTGTCAGATTTGAATACTCAGTTGTTTCATTCGGATTATTATTAACAATAATACTACTAGACGTTTTTATTGCATTGCTATCAGTTTTATCAGTTAAATCATTTATTCCATAAAAATTATCTATACTTATCTCACTACCGGTTGAATTTATAACTAAATCATTATTCGTTATAACTTGGTTTGATAAAGTTGAACTTACAATTTTAAGATTGTTATTATGTCCTTCAAAAACATTTGATTCACCATTGCCAATATAGATATTTCCTGCATATAAATTTCCATCAATATTAACATTTGTGTTTTTTACTAAATTAAATGTTTTCGCTGTAGAAATATCACCTTTAATACTTACTGTATTTGAATCATTCTTATACTCATTTGATACTTTTATTCCACCAATATACTTTTTACTTAACTCCAAATCATTAGATTCTTTACTTCCAAGAGCAAATATATTCCCTTGTATAGATACTCCACTATTAAATACTATATTCCCATCAGTAACTATAGATTTATCTTGAAGTTCAACTTTTAAAGACTCTTTATCACTTATGCTTGGTACTACATCATCATACTCTGGAATTTTTACATCATATGTTAATTTAATTATTCTCTTATTCTCTCCAGTAGAATCATTTGTGTAAAATTCAGATACAACATCTAAAGTATATTTATTATTTTTATCATCTAAGTTAGATGTATCTTCTACGATTAATATCGGTTTATTTAGCTCGCTATTACTTTTATAGAAATCAAATATTACCTCTTCGTACTGTCTAATTCCGTCTGAATTTATAGATTTAATATACCTAGTATTTGTTATGTTATTTTTAAATTCATCATACATACTTGAATTATCTGAATTAGAATTATATTTATTTGATATAAATGCTTTAAATTCTTCTTTAAACTTTTCATTTTTTTGTTCTTCACTTATATCAATATCGCTTTGAACTTTTTTATATGCTTCATCTACTGCGTATTCAAAAGTATTTGCAATTATGTTATATGTTACATCTATACCAGCCTCTGAAGCATATAAGTTTTGAAGTCTTCTATTTTCTTTTACTCTTATTCTATAATTAACATTTAATAGACCGATTATTGCTGTTCCCATTGTAAATATAACAGCTAGTACGATTACTACTGTTATTAAACTTGAACCTTTATTGTTTTTTTTCACTTAATCACCCTTATTAACATCTAAATTTGATTAGATATATTTTTATTTATATATCCTTCAAATAAAAGCTTTCCATTTTTCTTAATACTCACAGTTATATTGTATAAATATCCAATACTATCATATATGGATTATTATGGATGCTTACTATTCCCAATATAGATTTTAATTTTATATTTGGGTTATCTGGTTTTGTGCGTATACTGTGAATTCAGATTCTATATAATTGTATATATATACATCTAAACTTCCATTAAAATTGTAATTTGAAAAATCTATGAAAACTTCATCCTCTAAATTAATTGATAGCGTATTATCTATCTTACCTTTGTTATTTAACTCTGTGCGTCTTTCTATAATTAACTTTGGTGTTTCATTTGTATTTAAACTTAATTTAGCTACTTCATTATTATTTTCATCTTTAATTATTAATACCTCATTAATAACTTCAGACTTAAATTTTATTGCATTTTCTATATTAACTTTTTCATTATTTTTATTCATACCTTGATTTTCATAATTTAAAGTTAATGCAACATCATATGTCTTAGATAAATTATTTCTATCAGTTAATATTCCTTTATATTCATTACTATTTTCTACTCTATTTAAAATTAAATCATCACTTATTTTAATTAATGAAGAGCTTATATTAGAGCTATCTAAGTTTTTTATTTCTTCAACTATTTGTTGCCCTACAAGTGTTGTTTGTTGTCTATCTTCACTTTTTTTATTAAACTTGACCATATTTATAATAAGCTGCGTTATAGATAATACTATAATCGATGCAATAGCAAGACTTACTAAAATCTCAATTAAGCTGAATCCTTTTTTATCCTTTTTTATCATATTTACCTACTTTTTAATAACACTTATATTAGAGCCTTCACCGGCTACAGTTACTCTTGGCCTCTCTTTATCATCACTATTTATATTTACATTTATTTTTTTATTTGTGTTGTTTTTTACAGTTAATTTTATACCTGACTTATCATTACTATTAAGCCTTGGTTCACTATTTATATCGATATTTATATTTTCTGAGTTTGGCTTAAACTCAGCCACCTTATTTTCCCCTGGATATAAATTTTTTGAAGTTCTATATGTATAGTAATATTTGTTTCCTTCATTTTTTAATGTTATTTCAATAGTTTCTATTCCAACATTATCAGCTTCTATATATGTGCTTCTTTGAGAATCATTTGACTTACCAATTGTCACAGTTGGTAAGTCTGATGACTCTGGGTTAACTTCTATTATAAAATCACTTTTACTATCTGCATTGCTTGTCCCCGAAAATCCTACTGATGTATTCATTGAATTAAATGGAATTTCTTTTCCTGATAACTCTGATATATCCCAGTTTTCATAATAAGATTTTATATCACCTAAGTTTGGTATTGCATAAAATTCTAAATTTATACTACCTGAAACCTTGTCGTCTGCATCAGTTGTAATACTACAATTTGTTATAACTATTTTTTTAGTACTTTTTTCTATTTTACTTATAAATGTTTTTAACTGAGAAAAAGTACCTTTATAAGTTAATGTTGCTGACATCTGTTCAACTGTAATTTCTGAGCTATCTTCTTGATTTTCCGTACTTTCATTTTGAACATTGTTTTCATCAGTAGAAGTATCTATACTAACTTCTTCATCTATATTTGAATTAATTACTTCTTGTGTTGAATTCTCAGCATTTTCATACCTTTCTACTAACTGATGGATGCTACTATTTTGTTTCATTATATTTGAAAAGGTACTAGATTCCACACTTTTAACTTCTAGCTCTGTAAAACTTAAGTCACCAGTAAGCTCACTATCTAATAGCATACTGTTTAAATCAAGAATTAAATTTTCTTGAATTATATAAGAGTAATACTTAGATGCTTTTACATCTAAAGTTGAGTACATAGAGTTTATTCTATCTTGTTTTTGTTCTAAACTTCTAATAGTATCTATAACCTCATTATATTTATCTTCTACTTCATTTCGTTGAATCTCTAGAGCTTCTACTTTTTGAGTTTGCTTTGAGTATACAAACTGATAGTAAATTGCCCCTACTAATACAATGCCTAAGGAGCTTAACATAATTTTTTCTCTTTTGCTTATTTTCATAATTAGTTACCTCCATTTAATGTACATTTTATATTAAATGCATACACACCTTCTAATGATGTATTTTCTGATATTGTACCTATATGTACATCCTGAAGTATATCTAACTTTTTCAATCTATTTTCAATTTCACCTATAGATGTTCTTGTATTTGATATTGCTTCTATATTTATTAAATTATCATTAATATTCATACTTTCAAATGATACGTCTGATGGTAAAGTTGAACTAATACTATCAATTACATTTATAGTTACAATATCTCTTGAACTTATAGCTTCAGTTACTTCATTTATTTGTTTTTCATATTTATACAATATATCTAACTTTGTATTAACGTCCTCTGAAATTTTTATTTTGCTTTTAATTTCTTCTGACTCTAATTTAGCATTATATAACTCTATTTCTTTGTTATATAAATATATTTTTGCCATATTTATAGATGCACTACCTATTATTAATGCTCCTACTAACCCGGCTGTAATGTAAATATATTTATCTGATGTATCTTTTTTTAGATTCTCATAATGTTTAAAAAAGTTTATATCTGCCATAATTCCCCCTTGTTATCTAATCAAAGATCCAATTGCATTTAAATAATTATCTATATTGTCAATATCTATAGTAAATTCATTAAATTTTATATTTTTTATTTTTCTAATCGGAACCTCAATTTTTTCTTTTAAATATCCGTGAATATCATATAAGCTAGAAACTCCACCTAGAATATAAACATTATCTACTGTATTTCCAATATGCTTATTATTATAGAATCTAATTATTCTTTCTATTTCATCTGATAAGTTTTGTATAAATATCATTTCATCATACGATATATCTGTATAGTTACTTCTAATTATCCTTGTAAAATCTAGTACACCATTTCTATAAACATGTATTGATGTAAAGCTAGATCCTATATCAATGAATACATTTGTTAAAGAAGAGTCGTAGGATTCTTCATTGATTAAATCTGTTCGAGTAATTAATTTACTTAAAGAGTTAAATGTTACATCTAAAGATACAGGCTTTAACTTTAAACTTTTTAACAAATCATAATACCCTCTAGCCATTTTTTCAGGATATGCTATAACATACACTTTTATCTTTATATTATCATCTTGTTTAATTTCATCTTGCTCTATATACTGAACAATATAGTCATTTAAATTTATTGGAAGGTACTGCTCCATTTCAAACTTTATTACACTCTCAACTTCATCTTCTTCTACTTTTGGTATTAGGATTTCTCTATTTATAATAGTTGTTGAGTTTGTTGTGAAACTTGCATATTTTGATTTTATTTTATTTTCATTAAATAATATTTGAATTTTATCAGTTAATATCTTTTCATTTATAATTAATCCATCTTTCACACAATTTTTTGGTGTCTCAAATTCTAGACACTTATTTATAATTAATTTTCCTTTATAATATTTGCCTACTACTAATTTTGTGTACTCACTTCCAATATCAAATGAAACTACCTCATTTTTTATTTCTTTTTCTTTTTGTTGCTTACTTTTAACTTTTTTTCTTTTCTTTTTTGTTAAATCTTTTATATCCATACTCATAAGCTCTTTTAGACTTATTTTCTTAGCTTCCAATATCTCCACCTCTTTACTTATTAATTACTATATACTATCGTACATGCTTGTCATAGGTAACATAATAGATACAACTATAAATCCTACTACAATTCCCATTACTACTATAAGTAAGGGCTCTATCATTGCTGAAGTAGCTTGTATTTGACTTTCTAATTCATCATCATAAAAGTCTGCTGTTTTATACATTATGTCATCTAATGTACCTGACTCTTCTCCTATTTTTACCATCGTAGCCATCATTTTAGGAAATATATTACTGTTACTAATAGGTTTATATATTCCTTCACCTCTAACTACAGATTCTCTCATTTTTAATATAACTTCTTCTGCAATTTTATTTCCAACTATATCCGCTATTAGCTCTAACGCTCTTATCATTGGTATTCCACTAGACATTAAAAGGGACATCGTTCTTGTAAACCTAGAAACTATTATTTTCTCATTTAATTTGTCTATTATCGGTATATTTAGCTTCAAGTAACTCACAGTATGCATACCATGATCTGTTTTAGCATAAATCTTAAATAATACTGAAAGTGTAACTATTGCTAATGTAATAAATATTATATTACTACTTATAAATCCACTTATAGACATTAATAATTTTGTTATTGCTGGTAATTCTGTACCCATAGATTCAAATGTTTCAATAAATGAAGGCATTACAAATATCATTAATATAGCTACTACTAATGCTGCCACTATAGCTAGTATTGCTGGATATATCATAGCTACCCTAACTTTATTATTTATTTTATTATCTTTTTCATATTGGTCTGACATTCGAAGCATTATTGTATCTAGATTTCCACTTTCTTCGCCAACTTCAATCATATTTATTAATAAATTTGGAAATGCATCTAAATGTTTTCCCATTGCATATGACAATGTTTCCCCCCTCTTAACATCATCTTCTACGATTTTTATAATATCTTTAAGTTTTTTATTTGTAGTTTGTTGAGCTAATATTTCTAATGCAGAGTTTACTGTTAATCCAGCATCTAACATTGTATAAAACTGTCTACAAAATATAGCTATATCTTTTATAGTTATTTTTTGAAAGATATTTATCTCTATATTTTTACTTTCTATTTTTTCTTCTATTTTTAGTGGGTAATACCCATTCGAACGCAACATATCCGTTACTTCAAATTTAGATTTTGATTCATGTATACCAGTTATCTTTTCTCCTGAAGGGCTTATAGCTCTATATTCAAATTTAGGCACTTTATATCATCCCTTTCTTATATATTTTTTATCATAGTTATCGAAGCAAGTTCATTAACTGTTGTTATTCCATTAAGAACTAGTTTTTTACAATTCTCTTCCAATGTCTCCATGCCATTTTTAATTGCTATATCTTTAAGACCATTTGGATCTCTACTTATATTTATATAATCTCTATGTTCTCTTGATATCTCCATAATTTCATAAATACCAGTTCTCCCTAGATATCCTGTATAATTGCAATTTCCACAACCTAATCCTCTATATAGTAAAAGTTCCTCATCATCATTCTTACCTAGTATTCTTTTTTCATATGTAGTTGAACTATATTGTGATTTACAATGCGGGCATATCTTTTTTACAAGTCTTTGAGCAATTACCCCAGAAATAGCTGTAGATACTAAGTATGGTTCTATATTCATATCAATTAATCTAGTTATTGTAGATGGCGCATCATTAGTATGCAATGTGCTTAAAACTAAATGTCCTGTTATGGCCGCTTTTGTTGCAACTTGAGCTGTTTCCTCATCTCTTATTTCCCCTATCATAACTATATCTGGATCTTGTCTTAATATACTTCTTAATCCACTAGCAAAAGTAAGGTTTGTTTTATTATTTACATTTACTTGATTTATTCCATTTAATGTATACTCTACAGGGTCCTCTATTGTAACAATATTTACTTCTGATGAATTTAATTCACTTAAAATAGTGTATAATGTAGTAGATTTACCACTTCCAGTCGGACCTGTAACTAATACAATTCCATGCGGACTTGATATAATTCTCTCTAATCTTTTAATATTTTCATCATCCATTCCTAGGTATTCTTTTCCCACCTTAAAATTACTTCTATCTAATACCCTTATAACTACTTTTTCTCCATTTACAACTGGAAGTATAGATATTCTTAAATCAACCTTTTTTCCAGATATTTTGGCTATTACTCTACCATCTTGAGGTATTCTTTTTTCAGTTATGTTTAAATTTGATAATATTTTAATTCTAGTAACTAATGGACCTAAACTTTCTTTTGGAAGTGTATTTATATTACGTAACTGACCATCAATTCTATATCTTATTCTTATTTCATTTTCAAAAGGTTCAATATGTATATCTGAAGCTCTCATTTCAACTGCATTGGCAAATAAGTACTCTACCATTTTTACAGCCGGAGCACTTTTTACATCATCTAAATCTTCTACATTAATAGATATATATTGTGATTCTAAACTTTCTCTTGATAATTCTTCTGCTGCTAAGTTCATTTTTTCTGAACTATAGTGAACTTGAATAAATTTGCTTATACTCGCTTTATCACTTATATATGATTCAACTTCAAATCCTGTAGATATAGATATGTCATCTACTGCATATATATTAAGTGGATCTGAAAAAGCAATTTTTAATTTATTTTCTTCAATCCCAAAAGGGATTAATGTATATTTTTCACATAATCCTTGAGAAAGTAACTTAATAACCCTTTTATCAAATTCTATCTCATTCAAATTAACTTTTTTTATACCTGTTTGTTTCTCTATAGCATCAATAATATCTTTTTCTTCTAATATATTAAGCTCGACTATAATCTCACCTAATTTTTTACCCATAGTTTTTTGAGCTTTTAAAACTTGAGCTAGTTGATATGATGTTATCTTTTCTGCTTCTACTAAAATATCACCTAAACGCCTTTTAGTGTAACTAACCATATATTCACCTCTTTTGTAAAATACTATATTTATATACTACTTTCGTACCATTAAAATTATTCTTTTGCATGATACATTATACCATTTTTTCCCTATGTCTATCTATTTATGTAATAAAAAAGGCCATATTATAATCAAAACAAAATTTGTTATAATATAGCCGGTTGCACTACTATCTCAGTATACCTAAAGTGCCCATATATAAGATATACTTCTTTGATTTCTACTTTTTATTAACTTCTTTCTATAAAAAATATATACCATTTTCCACTTTTTAACAATACATATTTATACTTTAGTATAAATATTACTAAATTCTAAATAATAATTTATATAAAAAAAGACTCGCTCCAAAATAACTTTGGATACAAGCCTTTTTTAATTTAATTAAAATAAAACACTTATAGATTCGTTAGAGAATATCTTCTTTATAGCATCTCCAAATAAAGGAGCTACAGTAAGTTCTTTTATCTTATCTATTTTCTTTTCTTCAGGAAGTTGTATAGTATCTAATACTATTAACTCACTTATAGCAGAATTTTCTATTCTTTCTATAGCCGGTCCTGATAATACTCCGTGAGTACAACAAGCATATATATCTTTCGCTCCAAATTCTTTAAGAGCATTAGCTGCATTAGTTATTGTTCCAGCTGTATCTATCATATCATCTAACAGGATAACATTCTTTCCTTTAATATCTCCTATTATATTCATAACTTCACAGACATTAGCCTTTGGTCTTCTCTTATCGATTATAGCTAATGGAACATCTCCGTCTAATGTTGTTGCAAATTTTCTAGATCTTGTAACACTTCCTAAATCAGGTGAAACTACTACTAAATCTTCTATTTTCTTCTCATTAAAGTAGTTAGCTAATATGCTTCCACCTAATAAGTGATCTAGTGGTATATCAAAGTATCCTTGTATCTGTGCTGCATGTAAATCCATTGTTAATACTCTATCTGCACCTGCAGCTGTTATTAAGTTCGCAACTAACTTAGCTGTGATTGGATCTCTAGATTTCGCTTTTCTATCTTGTCTTGCATATCCGTAGTAAGGGATTACTGCTGTTATTCTACCTGCTGATGCTCTTCTAAGCGCATCTATCATTATTAATAATTCCATTAAGTTGTCATTAACTGGACTGTTAGTTGATTGAACTACGAAAACATCGCATCCTCTCACCGTCTCATTCATGTTTACAGATATTTCTCCATCACTGAATGTTCCTACTTGACAGTCTGATACAGGTACTCCTATATAATCAGCTATCTTTTGTGCTAACTCTTTAGACGAGTTTCCTGAAATTATTTTAATTTCACTTCCGCTAGTATTCATTGCCTATCCTCCCGAAAAATTTAAACTATTGATATATATTGTGTATTTATATTTAAAATTTTTAGACTAAACTAAAAATAATAATCAAACTTATTTGTTGTCTCTAGCTCTTTTCTTTTCTACCCAACCTTCTTTAACAACTTGTCTTTCTCTTGCAATTGCTAAAGCTCCATTTGGCACATCATTAGTTATTGTTGAACCTGTAGCTATGTAACCATCTTCTTCAACTGTTACTGGAGCTACTAAGTTTGAATTTGAACCAACAAATGCTCCATCTTTTACTACAGATTTAAATTTATTTTTCCCATCATAGTTAACAAATACTACTCCACATCCTATATTTACATTTTTACCTACATGTGCATCTCCTATGTAAGATAAATGTGAAGCCTTTGAGTGATCTTCTATAGTAGCATTTTTCACTTCTACGAAATCACCTATTTTTACATGGTTCCCTATATTACTCTTTGGTCTAAGATAAGCATATGGTCCAACTGTTGTATTTTCTCCAACTATACTATCAACTATTGTTGAGTTTTTTACTTCTGTATTATCTCCAATTGTTGAATTTTCTATAGATGAATTCATCTCTATTGTACAGTTGCATCCTATTTTAGTGTTTCCTTTTAACATTACCCCTGGATAAATAATAGTGTCATTTCCTATTTCTACATCAGACTCTATGTATGTAGAGTTAGTATCTATTATAGTTACACCATTAACCATATGAGCTTCATTTATTCTTTTTCTCATTATTGCTTCTGCTTTTGATAATTCAACTCTAGAGTTTACTCCCATAAGTTCTTCTATTGTAGAACCATTGTAAGCTCCTACTTTTTGACCTTTATCTCTCATTATATATATTGTATCTGTTAAGTAGTATTCGCCTTGAGCATTATTATTATCTATTAAATCTAAAGCTTCTCTTAAAGATTTTCCATTGAAGCAGTAGATTCCTGAATTTATTTCATTAACTGCTTTTTCATCTTCATTAGCATCTTTTTGTTCTACTATTTTTAATAAATCTTCATTGCTATCTCTTATTATTCTTCCATACCCAGTTGGATTGTCTACCTTAGTTGTTAAAACTGTTGCATGATATCCATTTTCTAAGTGATATGAGAATAATCTATTTAATGTATCTTCCTTTATTAGTGGAGTATCTCCACATAAAACTACTATAGTATCTTCATCTTTTATATATTCTTTAGCCATCTTAACAGCATGTCCAGTACCTAGTTGCTCTGTTTGCATTGCTATCATAGTATCTTTTGGTAATCTTTCTTTTACAACTTCACTTTCGTGACCTAAGATAGCAACTATGTCATTTACTCCTGATTTTTTAGAAACATTTATAACGTGGTTTACCATTTCTTTTCCACATACTTTATGTATTACCTTAGGATATTTAGACTTCATTCTAGTCCCTTTTCCTGCAGCAAGAATTATAGCTTTAAAATTCATAAGCTCGGCTCCTTTTATATTAAAATTAATCTATCTATCTTTATATCTTATGTTCTTGTTTTGTATACAATTTCACTTTTTCTCTAATTAATATACCACTTTTTATGTTAAAAGTATAGCATTTAAGTGTTTTTTCCAATAAAAAAGAACCGAATTGTTCGGCTCTTTCATACTATTTTAATAATACATTAAGTTATTTGTTTATTATTCTGCTGCTACTTCTAATTGAGCAACTGCTTCATGGTAAGCTTTAAGTACTGCTTCTTCTAAAACTTGTCTCATTTCAGCATTTATTGGATGAGCTATATCTCTAAAGTTTCCTTCTCCAACTTTTCTACTTGGCATTGCTATGAATAACCCGTTGTGACCTTCGATAACTTTTATATCATGAACAACAAATAAATTATCGAAAGTTATAGAAACTATACACTTCATTTTCCCCTCATCAGTTATTTTTCTTACTCTTACGTCAGTAATGTTCATACCTCAATATCCCCCTTTTAATTTTGACAAAATTATTTTACATTTATAAATTATCTTTCTTACTAGTAATTCTATATTATGTAAAAATTTCCTTCTTTATTTTTTTAAATATTTCTGCAAAATCTTAAATATTTATTATTCTTCATCTAAAAAGCTTTCGCCTTCTTCGATGTTACCCTCTAATTCTTCTATATCTATATTTCTATATTCATCTTTGAAAGTTTTTAAATTTGGTTCTACAGTTATTTTATCTCCATCTACATCTAATTGGATTAAAGATATGTAATCCCCTACCATCTTATCTTCTGGTGTAGTAGTTGATATAAATACTCCTGAACCTATTACTTCTGCCCCAAATTCATTCATAAGGTTCATCATACCTTTTATAGTACCTCCACCTCTCATAAAGTCATCAATTAAAATAACCTTACTATTTGGCTTTAGTGCTTTTCTTGGTAAACTCATACTTTCAACTTTAGATTTACCACTTACATATGTCATACTTAGTGTTGGACCTTCTGATACTTTTATGTCCTTTCTTATTATAACTAATGGTAAATTCATAGCTTTAGCTGTCATAAGTGCCATAGGTATTCCCTTAGTTTCCATAGTTACTACATAGTCAGCTTCTGAGTAGTCTATATTCGATGCAAATATTTTACCTATTTTGGATGCTATTGTTGGGTCATATATTAAATCTATTAAATATAAGAAACCTCCAGAAAGTAATCTTGATGGATCACTTATTTTTTTACATAAATCCATTAAAAATTCTTCATTTTCTGATTTTGAAGTTTTTGGTATGTACTTAACTCCTCCAGCAGCTCCTGAAATAGTTATAACTCTACCTAATTCTAGCTTTTCAAAAACATTCTTTACAACTAATAAGTCTTCACTTATTGTAGACTTTGCAGCGTTAAATTTTTCTGTAAAATAACTTAATGTATATATTTTATTTGGGTTATCAGATAGTATTTTAACTATAGCCCCAATTCTTTCCGTTCTCTTGAATTTCACTCGGGTTACCTCCTCTAGTGTTTGTAATTTATATATAAACTAAATAATGCATAACATTTCTTAGTATGGTATAATAGTTGTTATGTTTTATAACATTTTTTAATATATTATTATAAATATAGTATATGTACATTATTAATAAAATATTGAACATTGTATTATTATACCACATAAATAGTTCATATTGTAGAACTTAATTTTTAAAGGAAGGTGGTTTTGTTATGAATATACATTTCATTGGAATTGGTGGCATAAGTATGAGTGCATTAGCAGAAATATGCCTTAACAAAGGATATACGGTATCTGGGTCGGACATGAATGAATCTTATCTTTTAGATAAACTAAGAGGTCAAGGGGCTAATATACATGTTGGCCAATGTAGAGAAAATATATCTAACAACATAGATATGGTGGTTTATACAGCAGCTATACACCCTGAAAATCCAGAATTAATAGCTGCTAAAGAAAAAAATATACTTACTATGGATAGAGCAGCTTTCTTAGGACAAGTAATGAGAGAATACAAAAACCCTATAGCGGTTTCTGGAACTCATGGTAAGACTTCTACTACATCTATGCTTTCTACTATATTTGAGTATGCTAATTTAGATCCAACAATATTAGTTGGTGGTAACCTAAACATAATAGGTGGTAACGTTAAGATTGGTGCTTCAGATCACTTTATAACAGAAGCTTGTGAGTACGTTGATAGCTTCCTTAACTTTAACCCTAAAATTTCTATAGTTTTAAATATAGAAGAAGATCATCTTGATTACTTCTCTGGGCTGGATGAAATAAAAGCTTCTTTCAACAAGTTTGGTAAGCTTTTACCTCCTGATGGTTATTTTATAATCAATGGTGATGATTCTAATACTAATGATATTTTACATGAAGTGAAAGCTAATGTTATAAAATATGGTAGAAATACATCTAATGATGTAATCATAAAGAATATAAACTTTAATGATAATGGTTATGGAGTATTTGAATTAGAATACAAAGGTAAAGATTTAGGTAAGTTTGAATTATCTGTGCCTGGACTTCACAATATATATAATGCAACTGCTGCTATAATGACTGCTTTCGTCTCTGATATATCTTTAGACACTATAAGAGAAAATATAACTCTTTACAAAGGTGTTGGTAGAAGGTTTGAAACTAAAGGTTATTACAAAGATGTTTTAGTTATAGATGACTATGCTCATCACCCAACTGAATTAAAAGCTACTTTATCTGCAGCAAAAAAATTAAATAAAGCTAATTTATGGTGTGTATTCCAACCACATACTTATACTAGAACTAAATCTCTTCTAGATAGCTTTGCTGAAGCTTTCTATTCTGCTGATAAAGTTATAATAACTGACATATATGCAGCAAGAGAAGATGATCCAGGAGATATACATGCTAAAGATTTAGTCGAAAAACTATATCATAACAATGTAGATGCTATCTACATAAGTAAATTTGAAGATATTGTTGAGTACCTTCGTGAGAATCTAGAACATAATGATCTAGTAATAACTGCCGGTGCTGGTACTGTGTATCAAGTTGCAGATTTACTAGTTGAAAAAAAATAAATACAAACAAAAAATCCATGATATACAGATAAATATACTTCTAAAATCATGGATTTTTTTATTCTACTTTATTTTAAATATATCTTCCTTAATATATTCATATAAGGCATTGTGTACTTCATAGTATGATTGTAAATTATGGGATGTTATTTTTACATAATCGTCTCCCATAGTTTCTATTACAACTTCCTGTCCTTCTATTGTTATATTAATAGTAAAGTTGTATTCACTTCTTTCTTTACTTTTTTGTGGCTGAACTTTCCCTACGATTCTTTTCGATGCCATTTTATATGATAAGTCATCAAATTTCCACTTATTAATTTTTTTAGTTTTATCACCATATGTTATTTTAACACTGTCCCAGTTTTTATACTGACTTACAAATCCAAATGATGTATATATACTTTTCTTAAGTACATTTTCAAATTCTTCCTTTGAGTCTACTGGAATTTTATAATATGCTTCTTGGCTTACTGTATAAATTCTTAAATAGTTTAAATCTGTTGAAAATTTAATACCATCATCTGAATTTCCACTATAAACTTCATTGTATGATTCTGGAGTTCTTACTTCCTTTAACTCTGAAAGAATATAATCTAGTTCATCCCAGTAATCTTCTTCGATTCTTATGTTACTTACCGTCCCATCTGAAAGATAAATTTTATTTTTATATCTTAATTGAGTTAGTAGCGATCTATTATCTGATTGTTGACTTTGTGTATTTACTTCTACCTCTTGAGACTTTGCTTGCTCTCTAGAAAACAACCAGAATGATAAGAAGTAAACTATAAAAAATATAATTAGACAAATTGGTAAAATTGCACTTTTTTTGATTTTCCTTTTTTTTCTACCTGTCTTAGCCACGTATTTCACCCCCACTATTTCTAGTTATAGGTTTATTATATACCTTTTTTATATTTTTTTTAATATATAATTATCTAAAACAGTTATTTCCTCGGCAATAATTACAAGGTTCCACGTGTACAGTTATTCCTTTTACAAATTCCATGTCCCTTATTATATCTTTTTCTAGTTGATTAGCTATATCATGACCTTCTGTTACTGTAATCTTTCCATCTACACAAATAACTAAGTCTATATATGCCATAGCCCCATGTTTTCTACTTCTTATTTCTCCTAAGTTCATTACACCATTTGTATTTTTGGCTATTGTTTTTATCTGATTTTCTTGTTCTATATCTATTGAAACATCCATCAGTTCATTGGCAGATCCAACTAAAATTTCAACTCCAACCTTTGCTACAAATACTGCAACTACTAATGATGCTATTGGGTCCAGTACCTTGAAGCCTAACATTGATCCAGCTATACCAATAAATGCAGCTACTGATGAAAGAGCGTCTGATCTATGGTGCCAAGCATCTGCCTTTAAAGCTGGTGAATTTATTTTATTTGCTATTTTTATAGTTATTCTATATTGATACTCCTTTATTAATATTGATATAATTGATACCACTAATGGCAATTCTGTTGGAATTTGAATTTCATCTATTTTTCCTATAGATTTAAGTGCTTCTATTCCAATTGATATTGAAACTACTATTAATAATATTGATAATAAAAATGATACCAGTGTTTCTGCTTTTTCATGTCCATAATTATGCTCTTTATCTACAGGAGTTGCTGAAATATAGTTTCCTAATAAAACACCTACAGAACTTATTATATCCGATGCTGAGTGTACTCCATCAGCTACCATTGCACTTGATTTACCAAATATACCTGCAATTATTTTTATAAATGTTAAAAATATGTTCCAAACAATTGATTGTTTAGTTATCTTATTTGATTCTTCGTATCTAGTTTCCATAAATCCCTCCATTAATCAATATTCTTTAATCATAACTTTTATATGATATTGCATACTCTTTACGTTCAAGATTAATTATCAATTTCCAAAAATATAAAAATGGGCATATCTCAAGATGAATTTTTAATATTCATTTTGAGATAGCCCAAAATTATATAAACTTTATTTTGTTATGCTTGCTTAATTATCTCAACAACTGCTTTTGCAGAGTTAATTAAATCTTCTATTGCTATATATTCATCTAGTGTATGAGCTTTCTTCATTCCTATACCCAGATTAACTGCCTTTATACCATTTTTATTTAAAATATTAGTATCACTTCCACCACCTGTAGAAGCTGTTTTACCTTCTATATTTATATTAGCAAATGCTCTTTTTGTAAATTCAACTATATCATCATTATCATCTATATTAAGTGGAGAGTACATTCTCTTAGTATCAACCTCAATTTTAGCTCCAAATTCTTCAGCTGCATTTTTAAAAGTATCTATCATATGCTTAGTTTGAACATCTAATTTTGATTCATCTAAACTTCTAGCTTCTGCTATTATCTCCATCTCTGGCATAACTATATTTGTAGCTACTCCACCCTTAACTATTCCTATATTTGCAGTAGTTTCTTCATCTATTCTTAATAAGTTCATATTATTTATAGCTTTTGATGCTACCATCATTGCACTTATTCCATCTTCAGGTTGAAGTCCTGCATGTGCTGGTTTTCCTATTATTTTAACTTCTATTCTATCTTGTCCTGGAGCCTTTACTATTATTTCTCCTGGTGATCCACCACTATCTAATACAAATCCATAGTCTACATCTAATTTAGAGTAGTCTAAAGATTTAGCTCCAAATAATCCGCCTTCTTCCCATATAGAAAATACTACAGTTATATCTGTATGATCTATGTTATTTTCTTTTATATATCTTAATCCTTCTAATATAGCTGCTATCCCTGCCTTATCATCTGAACCTAATATTGTAGTTCCATCACTTTTTATTATTCCTGTGTCTTCATCTATTATAGGTTTTACCCCTATCCCTGGACTAACAGTATCCATGTGAGAACTGAATAATATTTTTTTTCCTTCTTTAGTTCCTTTTAATCTTGCTATAACATTTCCAGTTTCTGATCCAGTTTTTGCAGCTGCATCGTCTATTTCTACAGTTAATCCGATTTCTTCTAATTTGTTAACTAAAACCTTAGCAATTTTACCTTCTTTAGAAGTTGGACTGTCTATTTGCACTAATTCAAGAAATTCATCTATAAGTCTTTTATTATTTGTCATCTTTACTCCTCCAAAATTTATAATCTTAAATTATATTTTAGAGCATTATTAGATTATTATCAATAGATTCTAAATTTAATGACTATTTTAGAATTCTTCTACTTCTTGAATCTATATAACATAGCCAGTATCCCAAATTATCATTTTCATCATCACATGGTTGATAAACACTAAAACCTGTATGTCCTTGGTCTGGTTGTTCTTCTTTTCTTCCTGGCACTGCATAAATATAATTCTTTCTCTTATTATATTCATCATATTGAACTCCAAATAAATAATGTCTATATTTATATGCTTGCATTGTACAATCACTATACATTGTATAATTTAAAGTATTAAGATATCCTAGATAAGGCATTGTGTAACCACATAGAGTTGTAGGAGTAATATCTATTTTCCACCATCTTGCATTTTCTATATAATCATTTACAAATGGCTTTGTTTCTCTAAAATATTTTAAACCTTTTTTGATTTGTCTAGGCATTAATAGAGTTCCAGGAACTTTATTATTATGTTCTTGATAGGTATTTTGTTGAGTTTGTTTTCTATCTATTTCTGTATTTTTCTTTGTAGCTGTTTGAACATTTCTACTTCGTCTATGTGGTTTAGCTTTCTTGTCAGATTCTAGAGTCTTATAATCATTTATATTATCTTCGTATTGACTATTTCTAATATAAGTTTCTTGGATTGGCTTTACTTCTTCTATTTCTTCTACTCCATTTATATTCTCTATTTCCTCTATTTCTTCATAGGTATTATCTTCATCATCTTCTTCTATTTCAATATACTCAATTTCTTCATACTCTTCATATTCATCATCATCGTCGTCTACTTCTATATACTCTACTTCTTCATATACATCATCTTCTTCTGTATTAGGATATTCATCTTCATCTCCCATAAATAAGATTTCTTCATAATTTTCTATCTTACTTCCCTTAAATCCTATAAGTGGTACAGTTTTTTCATATAATAAAGCTATTCCTTTAATCTCTGCAGTTGGGTCATCTAAATTTAATACAAATTCTCCCTTTCCTTGCTCACTTAAAGTAATTTTACCTAAGTCTATAGTTTCGTAGTCACTTCTTATAGCTATAACCCTGTATCCGTCCTTCATATATTTAAGGTTCTCTACATATAGTGCTACAATTGATTTATCATCATTTATTTCTATCTTTGCAAAAGCCTTTGGCAAAATACGTTCTTTATATCTGAAGTTCATGTCTTTTGATTCTAGAATTATATAATCCCTTTTAAATTTTTTATTAGAAGACACTTCATTCCCCTCCCCTTTACATAAGTTCTCTAGATAGTATATGTTTAAGGCATAAAAAAAAGTACCTTCTATTTTGAAGGTACCATTGAGTTTATAACATTTGAAAGTGTTGCAAACTCTTCTATTGTAAGAGTTTCTCCTCTTCTTTTTTCATCTATATTTGCATTTAATAATGCTTCCTTTATTTGTTCTTTAGTTAAAAATCCTAATGTCCCTAATGCATTAAGAAGAGTTTTTCTTCTTTGCCCAAAGGATGCTTTAACTGTTTTAAAGAATATCTCTTCGCTATCTACTGGATACTTTCTTTCTTCTCTAACATGAAGACCTATAACTGTAGAATCTACATTTGGTTGAGGAACAAACATATGTCTAGGTGCTTTTGCTACTATTTCTGTATCACAGTAATATTGTACAGCCACTGATAATGCTCCATAATCTTTTGTTCCTGGTCCTGCATTCATTCTATCTGCAACTTCCTTTTGAACCATAACAACTATATCAGTTACTGGTATATTTTCTTCTAAGAATTTCATTACTATCGGTGTAGTTATATAATATGGAAGGTTAGCTACTAATTTAACTGGTCCTCCCGATAGTTTTTCTTTTACTAATTCTTCTACACCTACCTTTAATATATCTTGATTAATTACTTCTACATTATCTAAGTCTGATAAAGTTTCTTCAAGTATTGGTATTAATGTTTTATCTATTTCTATAGCTATAACTTGATCAGCTACTTTACCCATTTCACGTGTAAGTGTACCTATTCCTGGTCCAACTTCTATTATTTTATCACCTTCTGATAATCTAGCTCCTGATAATATTCTGTCTATAACATTATCATCTATTAAAAAGTTTTGACCTAATGATTTTGAAAATTTAAAATTATGCTTTTGAACTACTTCTTTGGTAGCTTTATGAGATGAAAGTCTATCCATATTCTTTCTCCTTTATTGTCTTTTAATATTATTTTATTACTATAATTAAAAAATTACTTAGCACTATCAATAGTGTCTACTGCTTTAAGAAACTCTTCTCTACTTACGCCATAGTTATTTAATCTACTTAAAAATTGCTTTGCATTTCCGTATCCAATTCCAAGTATTTTCCCTATTTCATCTCTTCTATAAGATGCATCCTCATTTCCAATAAGCTGATTTCTTATTAAATCAACTTGTGTAAATTCAGTTCTTTTTTCTACGCTTTCCGTTCTAACTTTATTTAAAGCTACTAATATACTTTGTGGAGAGGCATTTTCTATTCCTATGTCTCCATCTTTTTTAGCTTCTTCCCTTGGTAAAAATGCATGTTTGCATCCTGGTACTTCTGCTGCTATTTTTTTTCTTATTTTTTCTCCAGCAAAATCTGGATCAGTGAATATTATTACTCCACGTCTTTTTTGAGCAGCTTTTATACGTTCCATAACACCTTTAGGAAATCCAAATCCTCCTGTAGTTATAAGTTCTGCATCTAATGCTCTTTTTACTGCAGTAACATCATCTCTACCTTCTACTACTATTACTTCTTTTATCATTATAATTTCACCTTTTATCTATTTTAATCTCGTATCTTAGCTTACATCTTTATATTTTACGTTTTTTACAATATTTTATCAAGAAAAATAAAACCTTGAAATTATTAAAATAATTTAACTTCGATCTTTAGATTTTGCACTAGTATGAGTTTATATGATATTATTATATTAGTCAAAATGTAAATAAACTAATCAATTAAGTAGGAGACATAGCATGATAAATAAAATAGCAAAAGTAACAATTTATGTAAATAATCAAGATGACGCAAAAAATTCTGGACTGAAAAGTTAAACTTTGTAACAAAAATAGATGAAACTGAAGGAGCATTAAGATGGATAGAAGTTGCTCCAAAGGAAAGTGAATGGGTTACTATAGTTCTATATGATAAAAATCTTATGAAGAGTCAATATCCAACGGCTAATACAGATTATAAAACTGTTATATTAAGTACTGAAGATTTAGAAAATGCGCATAAAGAAATGAAGTCTAAAGGTGTAGAGGTAACAGATATAGTTACTATGCCGTATGCTAAATTATTTACATTCAAAGATCAAGATAATAATGAATACCTTTTACGTGAAGATAAATTCTAATAAATAGTACATAAAAAGCTACCATAAAATAAATTCAAGTCACTTTAATTTATTTTCATGGTAGCTCTTTTATTTCTAATATTATATAAGTAATTATTTTATATTAAACAATCTCTTAGCATTTTCCTTAGTTGCATTACAAACAGCTTCATAAGATATTCCTTTTTCTTGAGCTATCTTATCCGCTACAAAAGCTACTAATGATGGATCATTTCTTTTACCTCTATGTGGCTCTGGTGCCATATATGGTGAATCAGTTTCTATTAATAAATATTCTAGTGGAATTTCTTTTGCAACTTCTCTAGTTTTTTTATTATTTTTGAAAGTAACTGTTCCTGGTATAGAAATATAACATCCCATCTTAACATATTCTCTTGCTAATTCTACATTACCACTATAACAATGAAGTACACACCCTATTTCAGGACTCTTAGTGTTTTTTATAATCTCAAAAGTATCACCATGTGCATCTCTATCATGTATTATTATTGGTAATTTTAATTCATTAGCAAGCTCTATTTGCTTTTTAAACCACTCTTTTTGTACTTCTCTTGGAGAATTATCATAATAGTAATCTAATCCTATTTCTCCTATAGCAACTACTTTTTCATTTTCAGTAGCTAACTTTCTTAAAGTATCTATTGCAGTATCATCAAGTTCTCCTACATCATGTGGGTGAACTCCAACTGCTGCATATATAAAATCATATTTATTAGCAAGTTCAACACTACTAATAGATGTTTTTATATCTGCTCCTGGGTTTACAACTAAATCAACTTTATTTTCTTTAAGAGAAGCTATTAAAGCTTCTCTATCTTCATCAAATCTTTCATCATTTAGATGTGCATGCGAATCAAATAACATATTTATTATCTCCTTATCTAACTTCGCATCCGTCTTTAGCACCTGTAGTTGTTGGTATTAATAAATCATCTCCATCATCTCCAGCAGCTAGTATCATTCCTTGAGATTCTACTCCTCTTAACTTAACTGGCTTTAAGTTACATACAACTATAACTTCTTTTCCAACCATTTCTTCTGGCTTGTACCATTTAGCTATTCCTGATACTATTTGTCTAGTTTCTGGTCCTAATTTAACTTGAGATACTAATAATCTGTCAGCTTTTGGATGCTTTTCACAACTTACTATTTTACCTACTCTTAACTCTACTTTATCTAAGTCATCTATTGTTATTTCTTCTTTATGAGTTAAAGTTTCTTCTTTAACTTCTTCCACTGTTTCTACTTTTCCTGAGAATAATTCTTCCAATTCTGTTACCTCTTTCTCTATGTCTAATCTTGGGAATAAACTTTCACCTTTGTGTACTTTAGTATTTTCTCCTATAAGTCCAAAGGTATTTGTACTTTCCCAGTTTGTTAATTCTTCTTGTCCTGCTATTCCTAATTGATCATATATTTTGTTAGCAGTTGTTTCCATCATTGGTCTTATTAAAGTTGATACTATTCTTATAGACTCACATAAATTATATAAAACTGTATCTAACTCATCTTTTTTAGCTTCATCTTTAGCTAAAGCCCATGGCATAGTTTCATCTATGTACTTGTTAGTTCTTCTTATTAACTTCCATACATTTTCTAATGCTTCATGGAATTGCATTTTATCCATTTCAGCTTCAAAGTTTTCTCTAGATGCTTTTGCTTGTAATTTTAACTCTTCATCAAATGCAGTTGCTACTTTTGGCATTGGTATTATACCACCATTATATTTCTCAACCATAGCTACTGTTCTACTTACTAAGTTACCTAAATCATTTGCAAGGTCTGAGTTTATTCTAGTTACAAAGTTTCTATGTGTATAGCTTCCATCTTGACCGAAAGCAAATTCTCTTAATAAGAAGTATTTTAATGCATCTATTCCATATCTTTCTATCATAGGCTCTGGATAAACTATATTTCCTTTTGATTTACTCATTTTATCATTAGCAAATAATATCCATCCATGTCCATAAACTTGCTCTGGAACTGGTAAATCTAAAGCCATTAATAATGCTGGCCATATTATAGTGTGGAATCTTACAATCTCTTTACCTACTATTTGTACATTTGCTGGCCAATATTTTTTAAATTCTTCTTCATTTTCACTCATGTATCCTAATGCAGTTATATAGTTGCATAAAGCATCTACCCAAACGTATATTACATGTTTCTCATCAAATGGAACTTTTATACCCCAGTCGAAAGTAGTTCTAGTTACACATAAATCTTCTAAACCTTTTTCTAAGAAGTTTGCAACCATTTCATTCTTTCTTGCTGCTGGGAAGCAGAATTTATCATTTTTAAATAATTCTTTTAATCTGTCTTCATATTTAGATAATTTGAAGAAGTAAGCTTCTTCTTTAGCTAAGTATGTTTCTCTTCCACAGTCTGGGCACTTATCTCCATCAACTAACTGAGACTCTGTCCAGAAACTTTCACATGGAGTACAATATCTACCTTCATATGCACCTTTGTATATATCACCTTGCTCATATAACTTAGTGAATATCTTTTGTATAATATCTTTATGTCTATCTTGAGTTGTTCTTATAAAATCGTCATAAGATATATCCATTGTGTTCCATAAATCTTTTATTCCTGCTATCATTCCATCTAAGTATTCCATTTCTGTCATACCTTTTTCTCTTGCAGTTTTTTGTATTTTTTCTCCGTGCTCATCAGTACCTGTTAAAAATTTTACATCAAATCCTGAAAAACGTTTAAACCTAGCTATTGCGTCTGCTGCTACAGTTGTGTAAGTATGTCCTATATGTAAATTTCCACTTGGATAATATATAGGCGTTGTAACATAAAAAGTTGGTTTGCTCATTTGTGTTGCCTCCTTTTAAAGTTGTTTTTAATTAAAAAACTCGCCTCCTATGATTATTACATAGGGGCGAGATTATATACGCGGTACCACCCTAATTTATCTATGACTAATAGATATCTTAGTAGACTATAACGCATCCATCCGTTTTATCTTACTTTAGTTCAGATAAAAAGCTCCAAGGCCATCTTCAATAAATCCTTTAACGCTAGCTTTCACCTAATCTAGCTCTCTGTAGAAAAAATCATTATTTACTCTTCTTTTCATAGCTTTTATAAATACTATATTTATATTATTAACTTCTATATACACTATTATACATGTCTTGTACTACAAGTAATAATTTTTAAATCATTATTATTTTTTATTCTATTAAAATTATGTATTATTGTCAACTAGTGTTTCTATGTGAATATCAAATAACATATAAATACAGATGCTATTACACCTGCTATATGGCTTAGCATTGAACAAAGCAGTGTATGTCTTGTATTTTTTATTTTTAAGCTTCCATAATATATTGCCATTGTATAAAATATTGTTTCTGATGCTCCAACAATAGTTGATCCCATCTTCTCTACTAATGAATCTATACCTACCCTTTGTATTAGCTCGTTGTACATTCCAAGGGCTCCACTTCCTGATAAAGGTTTTATTATTATTAACCCAATTAATTCCTTTGGTATACTCATAATATTTGCTATTGGTTCAAATATAAACTCTAACATTTCAATACCTCTTCCTGCCTTAAATATACCTATCGCTAAAAATATGCCTATTATATATGGAAGTATTGACCATGCTGTTTTTAGTCCATCTATTGCACCCTTTACAAAACTTTCATATATATCTATCTTTTGTCTTTTACCATAAATAACTATATATAATATTATTATAGGTATTATCAAGTTAGAAAATATGTCCAACATTATCTTTTATTCCTCCCTTGAAAAACTTTACATGTTATTATTCCAATAAAAGTAGAAATCATAGTTGCAAATAGTGTAGAAATTATTATCTCATTAGGAAATTGTGAACCTGCATCTGCTCTTATCTTTAACATGGTAAAAGGTATTATTTGAATAGAAGATATATTTATAACTAAAAACATAATCATATCATTACTTGCCGTATCTTTGTTTCTATTTAAATTTTGTAACTCGTTCATTGCTTTGAGTCCAAATGCTGTTGCTCCATTTCCAGCTCCAAGCATATTTAATGCCATATTCATAACCATATAAGACATTGCTTTATGTCCTTTTGGCACAGAAGGAAATAATTTTTTCATTATGGGACTTAATTTTTCACCTATCTTTTCTATTAAGCCAGAGTCTCTCGCTATGTTCATTATCCCCATCCAAAATGCCATAACCCCTGCAAGACTTATTGCAAATTCTATTGCCTTAGATGACTCATTTAAAAGAACTGTATTTAACTCACCTAGATTTTGAAAATATACACTTCCTACTATTCCTATTACAATCATATAGAACCATATCTTTCCTATTTTAATCCCCCCCTCTATAAATAATTTTATGTATAATAGGGACTAGTTTATACTTGAAAGTTGAGTTGTATTGTGTTTTAGTATAGGTATAGGTTTTTTTATAATATTTAGTACTATAAGGAGAAAAATAATGAGAAATTTAACACTTCTTACAGACTTATATCAACTTACTATGTTAAATGGGTATTTTGAAAAAAATATACATGAAGATATAGTTGTGTTCGATATGTTCTTTAGAAAAAATGCATGCAAGGGTGGATACACAATAGTATGTGGAATTGAGCAATTAGTTGAATATATAAATAATCTCCATTTCTCAGAAGAAGATTTAAAGTACTTAAAAAGTTTAAACTTATTCTCAGATAAATTCTTAGATTTTTTAAGGGATTTTAAATTTACTGGTGATATTTATTCAGTTGAAGAAGGGACTATTATGTTCCCAAATGAGCCAATCGTAACAGTTAAAGCACCTCTATATCAAGCTCAACTTATAGAAACTGCTCTACTTACTATAGTAAACTTCCAATCACTTATAGCAACAAAAGCATCTAAGGTATGCTATGCTGCACAAGGTGATCCTGTATTAGAGTTTGGACTTCGTCGTGCACAAGGACCAGATGCTGGTATCTATGGTGCAAGAGCTGCAGTAATAGGGGGCTGCAAAGCTACAGCTAATGTATTAGCTGGGAAAATGTTTAATATACCAGTTGCTGGTACCCAAGCTCATAGCTGGATTCAAAAATTTGACACGGAACTAGAAGCCTTTGAAGCTTATGCTGATGTTTATCCAGATAAATGTTTACTTCTAGTTGATACTTATGATGTATTAAATAGCGGTGTTCCAAATGCTATAAAAGTATTTAAAAAATTAAGAGAAAATGGTCATAAGCCAGTTGGTATACGTATAGATTCTGGTGATTTAGAATACTTGTCTGTTGAAGCTAAAAAAATGCTAAATGATGCAGGATTTTCTGATATAACTATAACTGCATCTAATGATTTAGATGAACATACTATATCAGCCTTAAAATCTGGTGACTGTGCAGTTAACTCCTGGGGAGTTGGAACTAAATTAATAACTTCTGCTGATTCACCTTCTCTTGGTGGGGTATATAAATTAGCTGCTTCATTTGATGGTGATAAAATGGTTCCTAAGATAAAAATATCTGAAGATGCAGAAAAAATAAACAATCCAGGGTATAAAAAAGTTGTTAGAATATACAATAAAGAAAATAAAGCTGAAGCAGATTTAATAATGCTTCACGAAGAACAAATAGATACATCTAAACCTTTAAAAATATTCCATCCTACATATACTTGGAAAGAAACTATATTTAAAGAATATACAGTTAAAGAACTTCATAAACCTTTATTTGTAAATGGAGAGTGCAAATTTAAACCTAAATCAATTTCACAAATCCAAAAATATGTAGAATCAGAACTAGATACTTTATGGGATACATATAAAAGGCTTACATGTCCAAAAACATATAAGGTAGACTTATCTGAGTGTCTTTGGAACTTAAAAACTAGTTTATTAGAAGAGAAAGTACTTCAAAAATAATAACATAAAATTAAAGGGGATTACATATGGATATTACTGATTACAGAATTATAGAAATACTTCAAGATGACGGTAGAATTTCAATGAAAGATCTAGGTAAAATAGTTGGATTAACTTCTCCAGCTGTTTCTGAAAGAGTCAAAAGACTAGAGGAGTCAGGGGTAATCGAAGGATATAAAGCAATAGTTAACCCCGACGCTTTAGGCCGAGTTATAAAGGCATTTATACATATATCTCTTCCAAGTGGAATTGCTTATGAGCAATTTTTAGAAGTCGCTAGAAAAGATGATAGAATTGTTGAGTGTCATCATATAACTGGTGATGACTGTTCTCTTTTAAAAGTTATTGTAAAAGACATGTATGAATTAGAGAATGTAATTGATACTATAAAAACAATAGGTTCTACTAAGACTTCCGTAATATTATCAACTCCAATACAATCGAAGTCTATACTATAATATAAAAAGACTATCATAAAATTAGTTCAAATAAACTTAATTCTATGATAGTCTTTTTTTACTTTCTTTTATAACGATATTCATAATTAGTTAATATAAATTCCATATAAGTTTTTATTGTTCCAACCTTTTCATCTGGATTTAATAATTTTCTTGTAGATACTATATCTGCATATCCTAGAAGCATTATCCCAATTATATCTTCTCCTATTTTATCAAATACTTCAAATAAATTTTCCTTTGTTAAATTATTTTTTTTATAAAATACTAATAATATCATATGATATCTTACATAGTTAAATAATGTATCTATTGATTTTTCACTTAATGATAATCTTTTTCCTAACTTTATCGCTATATCTCCCCCAATTTTTTCATGGCCTTTAAAGTGTACTCTCCCTGTTTCGTCTACTGTTTTAGCATCGGGTTTTCCAATATCATGTATAAATATCCCTAATTTTAATATTTCTAATCTACTAATATTTGACTCTATTTTAGTGTTTAAATAGTCCCACACTAAATCTTTTAAATGTTCTGGAAAGAAGTTTTCATTATTTATCATATCTTCAAATTCCCTTAATGCATTTATAGAATGATCAAAGCAATTTACTACATGATATTTACATTCTCCTACTTCTTTCATTTCATTTATTTTAGGAACTATCTTTTCTAATTCTTTATTTTTGTCTAAAATTTTAAATTCTTTACTAGTATTTTTAAGACTTAAACTTTTTAATATACTTTCTTTTAGTTCCATATATATCACCCCGAATGTTTCTAATTTACAAGTCTAAAACTTGTTTATATACTACATCTTTTTTAAGTTTTCTTTCTTTACATACTGTTTTTATAGCGTCTTTTTTGTCAATTCCATTTTTAATTAATTCTATGACATATTCTCTTTCTGTTAGCTCATCATAGTTATTTTTTTGAGTTTTTTCACCCTTAAAACCATCTACTATTAATACGAACTCACCTTTAACTTCCCTTTCATTAAATATCTCTATTGCTTTGTCTATATCTTCTCTTATTATTTCTTGGTATTTTTTTGTAAGCTCTCTATTAATAGAAATTTTTCTATTACCTAATACTTTACTCATATCTTTTAATGTATCTTTTAATCTATGAGGAGATTCGTAAAATATCATGGTTCTAGTTTCCTCTTTTACATTCTCTAATTGCTCTCTTCTAGTTTTTTTATCTCTATCTAAAAATCCTTCAAAAGCAAACTTTCTAGTATTTAATCCAGAACCCACTAATGCAGTTACAAATGCTGTTGCTCCTGGCAAAACTTCTATTTCTATATTATTTTCAATAGCTTCCCTTATTATATCTTCTCCTGGATCAGAGATTCCTGGCATTCCTGCATCACTTATCAGTGCTATATTTTCACCTTCAAGTAATTTATTAATTAAATATCCACCTTTAGAATCTTTATTGTGTTCATGATAGCTTGTTAATGGTTTTGTAATATCAAAATGATTTAAAAGTCTTATACTATGTCTTGTATCCTCTGCAGCTATCAAATCTACTTCATTTAAAACTCTTAAAGTTCTATAAGTTATGTCCTCTAAATTGCCTATTGGTGTTGGACATATATATAATTTACCACTCATATATCTTACTCTCCTATATCTTCATTTGCGTATATATCATTTATTTCTTTTGTATATTTCCCATCTTCTCCATAAACATATAAAGGATCTAATATTTTAAGTTCTGGCTTTCCATCTTTTATAAATTCAACTAAAAGTAAATTAGGAGCTTTATTTGCTCTTGGATGAACAAATTGTACTACCTTCGGCTCTAGTCTGTACTTTCTTCCAAGTTCTATTATATCTACTAGTCTAGTTGGTCTATGTATCATATAAAACTTACCTCTAGGCATTACTAATCTTGATGCGGCTCTTATAACGTCCTCTAAATTGCATTTTACTTCATGTCTAGATATTGCTTTTTTATCATTAGGATTTTTTATCCCATCCATATGCATATACGGAGGGTTAGAAGTAACCACATGGAATTCATGAACTCCTAATTCTTTATCTATAGTCTTTATATCTGCATTTACTATTTGAACTCTATCTTCTAAGTTATTTAATTTTACAGAACGAGTAGCCATTTCGTATACTTCTTCTTGTATTTCAACACCTACTATTTTTTTTGCCTTACTTTTTCCTGCTATAAGTATTGGTATTATGCCTGTTCCAGTTCCTAAATCAGCTACATTAGCATCTTTTTTTACCTTTGCAAAATTAGCTAAAAGTACTGCGTCTATTCCAAAACAAAATCCAGTTGTATCTTGTATTAATTTTAATCCTTTTAATTGTAAATCATCTATTCTTTCAGTGTCTTTTAATTTTATGTCCATATATATCTCCTTATTTTTAAAGGGTAGGAAAATCCTACCCCTTATTTTAATCTTCTAATTTCTTTAACTCTCTTAATGTTGCTGCATCTATCTGGTCATCTCTGTTTTTGCAGCATCCCCCACACTTCTTAGCTTCTTGTAGTACTTTTATCTCTTCTCTCATACATATTTTTATAGTTTTGTCATTAAATTCAATCTTAGCTTGTTCTAATAAAGGATTTACTTCTATTACTTTACCTTTATTTCCACTTACCTTTACTAAATCTCCTACGCTAGGCATTTTTTCTATAGCTTCTACATATACATCATGTTCATACTTTAAGCAACAGAATAATCTTCCGCATATACCAGATATTTTAGTAGGATTTAGTGATAAACTTTGATCTTTTGCCATTTTTATAGAAACAGGTTGGAAATCTCCAAGCCATGTAGAACAGCATAAACTTCTTCCACATGGTCCAAGTCCTCCAATTGATTTTGCTTCATCTCTAACTCCAATTTGTCTTAATTCAATTCTTGTTTTAAATATTGATGCTAAATCTTTTACAAGTTCTCTAAAATCTATTCTTCCTTCTGCTGTAAAATAAAATATTAATTTATTTCTATCGAAAGTATATTCGCAATCTATTAAGAACATAGTAAGGTCATGCTCTTTTATTTTTTGCTGACATAACTCAAAAGTTTCTTTAGCTTTTTCTTTATTTTCCTGATATATATTAGTATCTTCAGGAGTAGCAATTCTTATTATAGGTTTTAATGGTGATACTAATTTACTTTCATCTATTTCTTTTGGTCCAACTATAACTGTACCATATTCTAAACCTCTTGCTGTTTCTACTACTACATCTGTATTTTGCTCTATCTCAAAATCTACAGGATCAAAATAGTAAATTTTACCTGCATTTTTGAACCTAACACCCACTATTTTTATCATTTTATCACCTCATATATGTTTAAAGCCATAACCTGTATACTTACACTAAAGTTACAATTGCTTCTCATCTTTCTTTTAGTTTCCTCTATTATATCAATAATTTTAGAGACTTGCGAATAAGTAATTCTTTTACTCATATTTTGTATAAAGGTAATTCTATCTCCATTGATGATCATATCTTTATCAACTCTTCCCATACACATCATTATATCTCTAAAGTAATTAATCATCATATCAAGTACAACAATAACTTTATCCTTATATTTGTCCATGTCAGTTGATATATTTAAAATCTCAACCATATTTTTATCTAGTATGTCTTGTATGTACTTTTGTATATCATCTCTCATTATAGAAAAATCAGCTGACTCTGATAACTCTAAAGCTTTTTCTATGCTTCCTCTAGAAAAATTAGATAACAGTATCGCTCTATTCTCTTCTATTCCTTTATCCATTAAATATTGTTTTAAATCTATAATAGATATTGGTAAAAACTTTATTATCTCACATCTAGACTTTATAGTTGGTAATAAAGACTCTTTATTATTAGTAATCAAAATTATTATAGCATACTCTGGTGGTTCTTCTAATGTTTTTAACAATGCATTCTGAGACTCTATCGTCATCTTTTCAGCATGATTAATTATATACATTTTATATTTGCTATGCGGTTTTATAATTATATCTGATTGTATCTCTCTTATTTGAGCTATTTTTATACTATTTCCTGTTGGCTCTATTTTTATATAATCAGGACTATTTTCTGCATTTTCTACATTAATAAGTATATTTCCAAATTCCTTAGCAAACAAATACTTACCTATTCCATCGATACCTTCAAACATGTATGCATGGTTAACTTTATCATTTTTTATAGAGTTTGTTATATATTTTTTTGCAAACTCCTGACCTATTATATTTTTAAAATACATATTTACCTCTCCAAATAGGTTATATATTTTCCTTAACTATATTATATATTTCTTCATGTATATCTTCTATTGTTCTTAGTTCTCCATCTTTAACACAATTTATTTTCTTCCAATCATATTTGTCTGCTATATATAATGAATTATTATAACATTTTATTAAATAATCTATATCACTTTCATGTATATCTTTTTTATCTTCACCTGTTATCTTATTTTTTCTATTTTCCATTAGTTTTTGACTAAACTCTATTGGAACATCTAAGAATATAACACAATCTGGTTTTGGTATTTTATATATGTTAAATTCATAATCAACCAACCAATCTAGGTATTTATCTCTACTATCTTCATCCATTTTAGAAGCCTGGTGTACCATATTAGATGTTGTATATCTATCTGCTATAATTATTCCACCATTATTATAGAAATCTTCCCATTCTGTTTTAAATGATGCATATCTATCTGCTGCATAAAATGTAGATGCTATATAAGGATCTACATCTGAAGGATTTTTCCCAAAATCTCCTCTTAAATACATCTTTACTAAAGCTGATGATTCACCATCATAATTAGGATATTCTACTTTTCTTACATTACTACATTCTCTTGATAATCTATCAAATAACTTTTTCGTTTGAGTTGCCTTTCCACTAGCATCAGAACCACTCTCTATGATTATTAATTTACCTTTCATACTCTGTCCTCCATAGATAATTACTCTATAATCTGAATTTGTCCCAAAGTTGAATCTTTTAATCCACTTACGTTCATTCCTTTTTTACTACAGAACAATATATAGTCAATTATTTCTTTTGTTATTACTTCTCCAGGTGATGTTAAACTTATTCCTGGAGGATATGGTATTATATATTCACCGCATACCTTATCTATACTTTCATATATTTTAACACTTTTTTTATCTTTATAGAATGCTTCTCTTGGTGTTAATTTTTGTACTGGTATATCGTTAGGATAGTCAATTCTACCAATTTGTTTATTACTTTTGTATTTATTAATTATATCGTTTAAAGCCGTTTCTAAACATTTGAAATCTTTATCTTCATTTCCTATAGTACATACTAGTAGTGATCCATAATAATTAGATAACTCTACCTGTATATTATACTCCTCTCTAAGTATAGTTTCCAGCTCATAACCTATTAATCCCATACCTGTGGTTGATATAAATATTTTAGTTACATCACTTGTATTATAAATCTCTATACTTTTACTGTCTTTAAATGAATTTTTAAATTTATTAATATTGTCAATTAAATTAGACATCAAGTCTTTTCCATATTTATCATATATATCTACTGCTAATTCTAAAGATGACATTAGTAAATATGATGGGCTTGATGATTCTATTATTTTTAAAATTGACATTAATTTATTATCATCTACCCTATGACCTTTAGTATGTATCATAGATGACTGTGTGAATGCTGGTAAAGTTTTATGTGTACTTTGAATCACTATATCAGCACCTTGCTCTAAAGCAGTTTTAGGCAATTTATCACTTAATCCTAAATGTGCACCATGAGCCTCATCAATAATTACAGCAATATTATAACTATGTGCATAATCACATATTGTTTTTAAATCATATGTCATACCATAATATGTTGGGTATGTGAGTATTAGCGCTTTAGCGTCTTTATTATTATCTATAACCTTTATAGCATCATTTATATCTACACCTTTAAGTATGTTTGTATCTCTATCAATACTAGATTTTATATATACTGGATTTATATCCCCTAATATACAAGAATTTATTACTGACTGATGACAATCCCTATTAACAATTATTTTGCTCTTAGGAGGGCATAATGCCATTATGGCGGCTTGTATTCCACATGTGCTTCCATTTATCAAGAAATATGTTTTATCGCTTTTAAACGCTTGTGACGCCCTTTCTTGTGATTTTTTTATTATATCTTCTGGTGAATGTAAATTATCTGTTCCTGGGATTTCTGTTGTATCCATTTTGTATAATTTTTTTAATATCTCTGTATAATTTAATTTATCATATAACTTACCTAATTTATGACCTGGTACATGAAATGAAACTAAATCATTATATACAATCTTGCTTAATTCATCTATTATAAAGTTACTCATTCTATCTCCTCTAATCTCTATTTAATTGAAATAACTTATTATTTTATATAAATCTATATTAACATATACTTCATATATTATTATAATTCTACATAAAATAAAAGACCGCCACTCAATATAGTTACGGTCTTTTATTTATCCTATTATATACATTATTATCCAGCATCAATTTTGTTATTTTCAAATATTCCATTCATCATTAAATATATAGCAGCTAAACCTACTATAAAATATAATATTCTACTTATAACTTCATAAGTTCCACCAAATATATTGCCTAATAAATCAACTCCAAATGCTCCTATTGCACCCCAGTTCAGCGCACCTATTATAACTAAAATCATTGCGAGTTTTTTCAACATAACCACTCCTATTAATTTATCTTAATATCCAACTATTAATAGTATTTGTATGTTTTCTAAAAGTAAGCATTTTTATTATTTAAATATAATAAAAAAGATTACGTGGCTACGTCTTACTCTCCCGGGAGGTTGCCCTCCGAGTACCATCAGCGCTAAAGAGCTTAACTTCTGTGTTCGGAATGGGAACAGGTGTATCCTCTTTGCTATAATAACCACATAATCTTTCGATTAACTTATATTAAGTTTTAGAGTTAATACT
>UWOR01000022.1 GCA_900604495.1 Desulfovibrio sp. Marseille-P6017
GAGTATAGTATAAATATATTAATTTTAATAATTTACTCGAATATAAATACTAAGTTAAATTACGATAACCAAGATAAAATAGAGAAAAAGTTTTTAAAAAGAATTATATCATTATTTATGGTATCTAGACTTATTATGGTTACATTATTTATATTTATAGGTAAAGTTAATAGTTACTATATAATTAGATTTATCTCAAATATATCTATTTACTATTTATATAGGTATATTTTTCATGTAAATATAAAAACACCATATATAGAGCTAAATAATATTAATAAAGAGTTAAATAATAAAACTGAATTATTAAACTATAAAAACAAAAGATTAATATCAGAAATGAAGAAAACACAAAAGTTGAAAAATAACTTAAAGTTAAAAGATAAAAAATTAAGAGATACATTAAATAAGGCGATGAATCCAACTATTATTTTTACAAATTCTAAAGAAGTAATGTATGCTAATGAATATGTATTTTCTGAGTTTAAATTTACGAAGAATTGTAGCTTAGAGGTCAATATAAAAAATAAATTTGATGAATATAATTATTTTATAAAATGCATAGATTATGTTTTATCAAACAAGAAAGAAACTAGATGTATAATGAAAAGTAATGATAATGAATATTATAAAGTTATATTTACTCCTTTTTTGATTAATGAAAAAAGTGAAGGTTGTTTATGTATATTTATTAATAGTACAAAAGAAATTGAATTTGAGAAAGAAATAATATATACAAACTTAGGATATGAGAATTTCTTAGAAAGTATTAGTGAAGGAATTATTATTCTAAAAGGAAATAATATACTTTATTCAAATAGACATGTAATAATATTTTAAAAGATAAATTATATATAATCGATTTTTCTATAAATAGAGAAAAGAATATAAGAGAAGAAAAATATATTATAGATGGAAAAGAAGTTTATATTGAAATGCTTTACTCCACATACAATAAAGATAAAACTAGCATAGTTATTAGAGATATTACTAAGAGAAAAATGGCAGAAGAAAGATTAAAAAGAAGAAAAGAATCATACTCGCTTTTAATAGATACACTCCCAGATGGTATTTGCTTATTAGATGAGAATCTCCAGACTATTTACTTAAATAAACCTATGTTAAAAATGATAGATATGAATAAGAAAAGTGGATTTGATAACTATGGTATAAAAGAAATAATAAAGCTTACATCAGATGAAGAAAATATATTTTTTAAAAAATTGAAATCTGTAATACAAAATAATAAGTCAATGTTATTTTTAAATAAACAAATTTTATCGAAAACTTTAGGAAATATAGAGGTTGAAATAAATGCATTACCATTCTCAATAGATGGTAATAGTAGATATGTTATGTTAATAATAAAGGATTTAACAGATAAAAGAATAGGCGAGTTAGTTGAAAAAGAATTATATGAAAAGATTGAGATTGATAAGGTAAAGACTGAATTTTTTACTAATATGTCTCATGAATTAAAAACACCATTAAATGTTATCTTTAGTTCAAATCAATTACTAGAATCTGTTTATAAAAGTGGAAAAGTGAATGACTATAATGAAAATATAAATAATCATATAGAATTAGTTAAAAAAAATTCATATAGATTACAAAGGTTAATAAATAACATAATTGATTTGACTAAGCTCGAGTCAGGATTTTATAAGTTAAATTTATCTAAAACTAATATAATTAACTTAGTAGAAGATTTATTCATGAAAATAGAACGATTCGCACAAATAAAAAATATAAATTTAGTTTTTGACACAGAATCAGAGGAAATAAATATGATTATAGATGAAAGTGAAATAGAAAGAGTTATGCTTAATTTATTATCTAACTGTATTAAGTTTACTCCTGAAAATGAAACAATAAGTATGAATATTTATGAGTTTGATAGTTCTATTGCCATAAGTATAAGAAATAGTGGTGTAGGAATACCTAAAGATAAATTAAAAATAATATTTGATGAATTTTCTCAAGTTGATGAAACTCTTTCTAGAAACACTGAAGGCAGTGGAATAGGATTATCTATTGTAAAAAAAATAATAGAGTTACATAATGGGTCTATAACTGTAGATAGTGAAGAAAATGAGTTTACTGAGTTTACTATTGTATTAAATAAATATGAGTTTAATGATAAAGAAATTAAGGAAAATAAAGCTATATATAATATAGATGAAAAAATAAATATAGAGTTTTCAGATATATATTATTAATAAAGGACATGGAGAGTATAGATGGAGAGAATATATAATCGGGAGAAGCAAACATCTGTGTTTTTAGAGATGTTTAGTATAATAGTTCTTGCTTTACTTATCTATATAAGTTATACGAATAAACAATTATATGGAATATCTGTTATTATATCAAGGTTAACATTAACGATACTTATAGTAACATTTATTATAGGATTTGATTCTTTTAAATTAACATATACTAACTTTATAGGTATAACCTATATTATTTCTAATGCTATATATATATTCAGTTTGTTAGCATTTGGAAATTCAAGATATTTATCAGAATCAGTTATAATAGTAATGTTTTAGAGTCGGTTACTATTTTTATTGTTATTAGTAACATTTATAAGAAACCGACAATGAGTAAAAAAAAATCAGTAGAAACTTTTTTATTATATTTATTTTTATCAGTAATTATGTATTTTATGATTAATTACAGTGATAGTTTAGTTGAGTTTTATGATATTAAATTAGATATATTTAGTACAACCATATTAATTAATTTGATTTTACTATTTATAAGTATTAAAAAGGTTTTTTTACATATAAAAAATAACAATGATTTCTCAGACACTAGAAAATTAAAGCTCATAGGAAATATTATATGTCTAAAAATAGTTTATTTTGTAGGTGTATTTATTTTATCAAAAACTAGTATAAATACTAATAATATATATGTCTTAATAGAAGGTATTAATATTTTAGAAACATATTTAGTTTATAAAATAACAGTAGATTCAAATCTAATTAATCCATATATAATGAAAATTGAGATTAATGAAGATCTTCAAGAAAAGAATCGAAATCAACAGCTTATTGCTAAAAAATTAAATGATATATTAAATGATCAAAATGAAATAAAAACAGAAATAAATTATAAGAATGATTTATTTTATAAATTATTTTCTTCAACTCCAAATGGATGGGTAGTATTTAATGAGAATAAAGAAATAATGTATTTTAATGAATCACTAAAAAATATGTGCTCATATGAAAAATATAAAGATATAAATAAGGCTTTGAAATGTTTTATAAAAGATTATGATAAATTCATAAAAGCTATGTATGATATTAGTGAAGATAATTATAATGAATCTGTAGAAATTGAAATTCAATCAACGACAAAAGATTATTATAGATGTATATATTCTAAGTATAAAGAATCAAATGAAATAGTTTGTATATTAGTAAATATATCAAGTGAAAAAAAAATATGTTAAATAACTTGATTGAACTAAAATTAGAGTATGAGGAATTAATAAGAAACATAAAAAGTCCAATTGTCATTAGATGAAAAATAATAAATATGTTAATTATAGTAAGTCATATGAAGATATTATACTTAAATATAAAGTATATGATGAAGATATTGAGTATTTTAATAAGGTTATAAATATAAATTATAACGCTAGTAATAATGATGAATTATATGATAATGGAGTATTTAGATATAGAAGTATTGATTTAGATGGTAATATAATATGGCTAGAATGTAGTACAACTATATATTATGAACGTAATAAAAAATATAGAGTTGTTAGTTATAGTGATATTACATATTATGTAAAATCAAGAGAAATAATAAATCAAAGTAAAAATATATATCAAGCGTTATTAGATGGAATACCAGAAGCAATATATTTAGAAGATATAGAAACTAACAAATATGTATATATAAATAAAAAGTTTAAAGAAATGTTTAGTATAGATAAAGATGATTTAATTGATGAGGACTTAGGTATTTGTAGAGAGACTCTTATGAGTGTTCATACTGATTATGATAAAGTAGTTAAAGAAAATATTGACCAAGTTAGAAAAGGTAAAGGTAGTGATTATGTTAATATTAAATATTTAGATAAGAATAATAATATAATAGATACACAAGTTGCTAGTATACCTTTTAATATTGATAAGAAAACATTCAAACTTACTATAATTAAGGATATGAATGATATAAGAAAATTAGAATCTTTGAGGAAGAGAATAATTGAAAGTGAACAAAGAGATAGTATAAAAATGAAATTTTTTATAAATATGTCTCATGAATTAAAAACACCTTTAAATCTTATATTTACAAGTGCTCAGCTTATGGAAAACCTATATAACAAAAATAAAATATATGACTTTAATGGCAATGTAAGGAAACATATTGACTTAACTATACAAAATAGTTATAGATTAATAAAGATAATAAATGACTTAATTGATTTTACTAAAATGGAGTCAGGATTTTATAAGTTAAGAGTTGAGAATAAAAACATTGTTACATTAGTAGAAGATATAACTATGTCAGTTGTAAATTACGCAAGTAATAATGGATTGAATATAGTTTTTGATACAGACGTAGAAGATTTAGTTATGCCAGTAGATGTAAATGCTATTGAAAGAATAGTTCTTAATATATTATCTAATGCTATTAAATTTACCAATCCTGGTGGAGATATATATGTTAATATTACTCATGAAGATTCAATAGTAAGAATAATAATAGAAGATACTGGGATAGGAATACCTAAAGATAAATTAAGCTATATATTTGAGAGATTTAATGAGATTAATAAAGGATACATCGGTAATGTATATGGAAGTGGAATTGGACTATCGATGGTTAAATCGATGGTTAACTTACTTGGTGGAGATATAGAAGTTGAAAGTGAAATTAATATTGGAACCAAATTCACTATAACATTGAATATAAATGCTTTAGAGTTAGATAAAGATTACGTTAAAGGAGAATTTAATGATATATCTAATGTTGAAAGATTAACAATAGGAATGACTGATGTTTATAAATAAAATAAAAAAAGATAAAGATTTATTTAATCTTTATCTTTTTTTATTTTATAATTTTAAAGCTTGTATCAGTAAGATTAAAATTATTAGCTATATTTGAAGTTAAATATATTTCCTTGTTTTTAGTTATAAAAATGGCATCAACGTTATCTATGCTTTCAATAAAATTTAATCCTTTTGAAAGTCCTAATCCAAATGTAGAGGTAGACAAAGCATCGCAAATAATAGATTTATCAGAGATTATAGTTACACTACTAATCTCATTATCAAAAGGGTATCCAGAGGATGGATCCAAAATATGATGATATATTTTCCCATCATCTTCAATATATCTTTCGTAAATACCAGATGTAACTATGGATTTATTTGAAACTTTAATAGTTCCAATAGAGTTGCCTCTAGATGTAGTTGGATCTTGTATTCCAATTGTGAAAGAATCTTTATTATCTTTATATCCTAGAGTATATATATTACCTCCTAGATTTATAATAGCGCTTTTAATATTATTTTCTTTTAAAAAGTTAACAATAATATCAGCAGCATATCCTTTTGCAATAGCACCTAAATCGATTTTCATATTGTTTTTATTAAGCTTTACAGAGTTAGTGGATTTATCTAAAATTATATTTTTATAATTAATAAGATTTAAAGTTTCATTTATCTCATTTAGTGATGGAACTCTTGCATTATCAGTTCCAATTCCCCATAAATCAGATAAAGGACCTATAGTAGCATCAAATACTCCATCTGAAATTTTAGAATAATTAATAGCTTCTTCTATTACAAAAAATGTGTCATCAGAAACCCTTACATAGTTATTACCTGCATTTTTATTAATTTTAGAAACATCACTTCCAGGTATTGTATCACTCATTTTATTTTCTATATCTTTTAAAATAGCATTACAACTATCAAGCAGTTTTTCGCTTTTATATTTTCCTAAGCCAAATATGGTTATTTCATTTACTGTTCCTAAATAATAGTATGTTCTAGTGTATTGATTTTCAGATGTATAAGTATTAAGAAAATAAATTGAGATTATAAAAAAAAATGTAATAGATATTAAGGTAAAATTTTTTCTATTCATATATGATTCCCCCGAAAAAGTATGTTATATTTAATTATAACATAATCTTCCAGGAGGGGAAAAATGAAAAGGAAAGATATTTTTTTAGTTATTAGTGCTGTATTTATGATTATTGCTTTATTTATAGTAAATAATATTATAAACAAAGCGAAATTAGATGCCATAGAAATATATGTTAATAATGAAATATATAAAACTATATCTATTAATAGTGAGGAAGATTTGGATGTAAGGGTGGGAGATAATTATAATCACATAAAAGTGCATGATGGAGGAGTAGAGATAGTAGAAGCATCATGTAAAGATAAAGTATGTGTACATAGTGGATTTATAAATAAGCCAAGTGAAAGAATTGTATGTATGCCAAATAAAGTTGTGATTAAAATAAAAACTAGTAGAGATAAAAATAATAAAGAAGATATTATCTCTAAATAATAAATTTAGATAAGTAGGTGCAATTATGGTAAACTTAAATAATGATTGGGAAAAACTATTAAAAGATGAGTTTAACAAGGATTATTATCTTAAATTAAGGAAGTTTCTTACAGATGAGTATAAAAATAATTTAATTTTTCCTAATATAGACAATATATTTGAAGCTTTAAAGCATACTTCATATAAAGATACTAAAGTTTTAATATTAGGCCAAGATCCTTATCATGGAGAAGGTCAAGCCCATGGGTTAGCTTTTTCTGTACAACCATCAGTAAAAATACCTCCATCATTATTAAATATGTACAAGGAATTAAGAGATGATTTAGGTTGTTATATACCTAATAATGGATACTTGATGCCTTGGGCAGATCAAGGTGTATTGTTATTAAATACAGCATTGACTGTTAGAGCTCATGAAGCTAATTCTCATAAAAATAAGGGGTGGGAAATTTTTACAGATGAAATAATTAAAATTTTGAATAAAAGAGAAGATCCAGTTATATTTGTACTATGGGGTGCAAATGCTAGAAAGAAAAAAAATTTTATTGATGAAAAAAGACATTATATATTAGAAGCTCCTCATCCTAGTCCGCTATCAGCAAGTAGAGGCTTTTTTGGATGTAAACATTTTTCAAAAATAAATGAGTTATTAATTAATATAGGAAAAAAACCTATAGATTGGCAAATACCAAATATATAAATTTAATAGAAAAAGTAACAAAAAAGTAACTTAAGCGAAATATGCTTTAATAGTTGAAAAAACTACAAAGGCATATTTCGCTTTTTTTGTCAAGTTGACAAAAAGTATCAAAATAGTTACAATTTATTTATCGATGACATGAATAAGATACGAAAATAATAAAAATTCAGTCAAAATATAATAAATAATTTTTAATAAAGATAATCTAGGAGGAAAAATTATGAATTTAAAAAATAATAAAATAATAAAAACTGCATTTCTGACCGGTATTATATCGGTAACGATATTAGGAGGATATTCAGTATTAAACAAAGAAATAACTTTAGTTGTGAATGGAGAAGAAAGAAAAATATCTACATTCAAATCAAATGTAGAAGAACTTTTAGATGCGGAAAATATAAAATATGATAAGAATGATATAATAAGTCAAAAGCTTGATACAAAGTTAAATGATGGCATGAAAGTAGAAGTGATTGATGTTATAGAAGAAGTAGTAAAAGAAAGTAAATCTGTACCATATGAAATTACTGTTATAGAGGATAATAATTTATTAAAGGGGGAAACTAAGGTTGAGGAAGAAGGTAAAACTGGAGAAAATGAATTAGTTTATAAAATAGTTTATCATAATGGTAAACAAGTTGAAAAAACATTTTTAGAAGAAGTTGTTTCTTCTGAGCCTACAAATAAAGTAATAAAGAAGGGTACTAAGGTAGAAGAAATTCAAGTAGCTTCATCAAGAGGAGAGAGTACAAGACAAAATACAAAACATACAAATACTGTAAGTTCAACATCGAGCAATCAAAGCTCTAATGGAAAGTATATGTCAGTTGTAGCTACAGCATATACAGGTCATGGAATTACTGCTACGGGTACAACGCCTAAATGGGGGACTATAGCTGTAGATCCAAGTATAATACCTTATGGAACTAAAGTTTATATACCTCAATTTAATAAGACATTTATAGCTGAAGACTGTGGAGGAGCTATAAAAGGAAATAAGATAGATATATATATGAATAATGAGGATTCTGTATATAATTGGGGAAGAAAAACTATCGATATATATATTGTAAATTAAAGAGATAATAAAACAAGAAAAGTTGATATATTGATAAATATTTAGTAGTATGATATTATAAATTTATCAATATAATTTGGGGGTGGATGGTTTCTGGTTTTCCCTCTATTCTTAAAAACTAGTATGAGGATTTAATAGCTTCTTAGGTGGGTTCGTTTCCCACGCATTCCCGCCAATAAAAAAAGAACTCTAATTTAGAGTTCTTTTTTTATTGAAAAACATTCTATTTCAGGGCACCATTCAAAAATTTCTTTTTTTGTATCTTTCTTATTCTCTATAAATTCATAAGAATTCGTTAAATTTAGAAATATACCATTATATAAAGTTAATGTATTTACACAAAGTATTCTAGGAAAGTCACCTTCTAGATAATCAATAGATGATGTTTCTACTTCTTTTAATATATCATTATTATCACAATTAGAATTTTTTATTATTTTTTCCATATAAATATTCTTTTTAAATACAGATATATAACTTTTATTTTTCTTAAAAAATATCTCTAAAAACTCTCTTTTAGTAAAGTTCGTTGATGAAGACGAGTCAGTCTGCTCTACTGCAATAAAATCTTTATAATAATATAAATTTATTACGGTAGATACGTTATCTATAATACCGTCAATTACATAATTGTTATTGCTTGTAGGGGTATACAGAACAATAAAAGAACTTTGTTGAGGTAAAGATAATATATATGCCATATTATTAGTAGTACTATTAGGTATATTATCAATGACTTCAATATTTATTAAATCCGCATAAGGTATAAGATTATCTTTATTAGTATCTTTTAAAATTTTAACTATTAAAGTATAATTATCATTATTGTATTTAAAAATATTGTTAGAATTTAAAGTACTTATATTATTAAAAGCATATATAGTGGGTATTTTTACACTTAAAGCAATAAAAAGTGACAATAATAGTACAATTATAAAATTTTTCAATTAAACCCTCCTTTTATATAGTTTTGGATTTAATTGAAAAATATATTCTACATTAAAAATAAAATAAATAGTTAGAGGAGTAATATTAATTATGGAAAAAAACTTTACAACAAGAACTTCACTTATTATAGGTGAAGAAGGTATAGAAAAATTAAAAAAATCAAACGTTATAGTGTTTGGAGTTGGAGGAGTAGGTAGTTTTGCTGCTGAAGCTATAGCTAGAGCTGGAGTTGGTAATTTAACAATTGTAGATTTCGATGAAGTTGATATAACTAATATAAATAGACAATTACCAGCACTTCACTCTACAGTAGGAAAGAGTAAGGTAGAAGTTATGAGAGATAGAATTTTAGACATAAATCCAGATATAAATTTAAAGGCTGTAAAAAATTTATATAATGCTGAAACAAGTGACGAAATTCTTTGTGAAGAGTATGACTATGTAGTAGATGCAATAGATATGGTTACATCTAAAATAAAGCTAATAGAAACATGTAAAGAAAAAGGACTTAATATAATTAGTTCTATGGGAATGGGTAATAAATTAGATCCAACTAAAATAGAAGTTACAGATATACATAAAACGCATACATGTCCATTAGCAAAAGTTATTAGAAAAGAATTAAGAGATAGAAAAATTAAGAAACTTAAGGTAGTATATTCTACAGAGCAGCCTATAGAATTAAAAACTAAAATAATGCATGGGAAAAAAATAACTCCAGGAAGTATATCTTTTGTTCCTTCAGTAGGGGGACTAATTATAGCATCTGTAGTGGTTAATGATTTAATTAAGTAATAAAATAAAAGGCTACTCTCTATTTTGAGATAGCCTATTTTAATTTTTATATTTATGTTTTGTGAAAATAGTATTTCCATCGCTATAAAAAATCATATCTCCATTTATATCAGTTCGATATGTAATAATGTTTTTATTATTTAAAGTATCTAATGTTGATTTGTGTGGGTGACCATACTGATTTTTATAGCCACAAGAAATTACAGCTACATCAGGACTTACCTCACTTATAAATTCTGGTGAAGATGATGAGCTACTTCCATGGTGAGCTACTTTTAAAAAGTCAATGTTTTCTAAGTTAAAGGAATTTATCATATCATCCTCATTACTTTTTTCACAGTCACCTGTAAATAAAAATGATTTATTTTTATAATTTAAACTTAATACAATAGAGTTTAAGTTATTATCTTCTTGTATATAAGATGGGCTAAGAACTAATATTTCAGTATCTTCATCGAGTGTTATGGAATCATTTTTATATAAGAAATTTGGAATTATGTCTTTATTTGAGCAACTGTTTATAAGGTTTTTATAGCAAGCAGTGTCAGTACTTTGATTTGGCATATAAATATTTGAAACATTGTATTTTTCAATAACATAGTCTAAGCTTCCTATATGATCTGAATCTGGATGAGTAGCTATTGCAATATCTAGTGAAGTTATTTTTTCCTTCTTTAGATAGCTTTTTATTATATGTTCACTATTTTCATCTCCAGCATCAATTAAAATTTTTTTATTTGATGGTGTTTGTATTAGAATGCTATCACCTTGACCTACATCTATAATGTGAATTTCAAGCATATCTTTTTTGTCACAGCTAGATAAAAGTGTTATTATAATAATTATTAGTAAAATTTTGCAAGAACTATATATAAAACCACCTCATTCATTACATGTTTATAAAAATATAAGATGGGTAATATAAACATGTAAAAGATATATTACTATTTATTTTTAACTAATAAGTATTAGTTAATACAAAAATTGAAGAATATAGGTTATTTATATATAATTTGATAAATGCATTATATAAAAATTAGGAGGATTTTATGATTTTAAGAAATATAGATATGTGCTTAAAGGAAGAAGAGCTCATAATATTTAAAGATATTGATATAGATGCTAAGGAGAAATTACAGCCATATTTTGATATGGTTGACTATGAAGCATGTGAGTACTGCTTTGCAACTTTATATATGTGGCAACACCTTTATAAAACGGGATATTATATAGGGAATGGATTTGCTGTGTTAGTAGGAGAATATGAAGGTGATACATTCTCAATATTACCTCTTGCTCCTAAAGAGAAACTTCCAGAAGTTATAGATTTTGTACTTGATTATTTTAAAAAAATAGAAAAAAAATTATATTTCAGAGGAATAACTAAAGAAATAGTAGATGATCTAAAAGAATATTATCCCGGTCAGTTTGAATATATAGAAGAGCGTGACTTATTTGATTATGTATACGATGCTGAAAGTATGAGAACATTAGCTGGTAGAAAGAATCAAAAAAAGAGAAATCATATAAATTATTTTTTAAAAGAGTATGAAGGTAGATTTGAATATAAACTACTTGATAAAGAGGATTTTGATGCTTGTTTAGAATTAGTAAAAAAATGGGCAGATAATAAAGAAGAAAATAATGAATATGATGAAGGTATGGATGATGAACTTTTAGGAATTAAAAAAATCTTTAATGATTATGAAATATTAAAATCAAATGTAAAGATTGGAGGGATTTATATAGACGGAAATTTAGAGGCATTTACTATAGGTGAGCTTATAAACCCAAATATGGCATTAATTCATATAGAAAAAGCTAACCCAGATATAAGGGGATTATATCCATTTATAAATCAACGATTCTTAGTTAATGAATTTAGTGATGTTGAATTTGTAAATAGGGAAGAAGATTTAGGGATACCAGGATTAAGAAAAGCTAAACTTTCATATCATCCAGTTAGATTTGTTGAAAAGTATACAGTCAAGGAGGCATAATCTATGGATATTAGATTTGCTAAGGAGAATGAAAAAAATAATATAAGGGAAATTTGGGACTATTGCTTTAATGATGGTCCTAAATTTACTGATTTTTATTTTAAAAATAAATATAATAAAAATAATACTGTTGTAGTAGATGAGGATGGAGAAATTGTTTCATCATTACAATTAAATCAATACAAGATTAAACTTAATGATAAGTTTTATGATACATCTTATATAGTTGGGGTATCGACTTTTCCTCAAGTAAGGGGGAAAGGATATATGAAAAATATTATGGACTTTACATTAAAAGAGCTATATAAAAAAAATCAAATGGTATCGATTTTAATGCCAATAGATTATAGATTATATAGAAAGTACGGATATGAACATTGTTATGATCAAATTGAATATAATATAGATATAGAATCTCTAAAGTCTTTTAAAAATAGTGGATCTATGAAAAAAGCTACATTATATGATATAAATGACCTTAAAGAAATATATGATTTTTTCTTGAAAGATGTAAATGGAAATGTAAAGAGAACTAAAGAATACTTTGAAAAGTTATTTGAAGAAGTTGAAAGTGAAGATGGATACATATATATATATAAGGAAGAAGAGTGTGAAGGATATATTATATATTTTATAAATGATGACAATATGTTTGTACGAGAACTATTTTATAAAAATATAGAGTCTTTAAAATCTATGTTAAAGTTTGTATATAATCATAATACTCAGTGTAAAACAGTTACTATATCTGCACCTGTAAATGATAAAATAAGATATATATTAGATAATCCTAGAACTTCTACCATAAAAATAAAACCATTTATGATGGGAAGAGTTATAAATGTAAAAAAATATTTAGAAAACTTATCTATTGATAGTGATGTAGAGGGGAGTATAAATATTTTTATCAAAGATGATTATATAGATGAAAATAACGGCATATTTAAACTTACACTTAAAAATAAAATTTTGTGTGTAGAAAAAGGTAATTTTGATTATGATATTAAATTTGATATAAACACAATTACTCAGTTAGTTTTTTCATACATAGATATAGAAGAAGCATTTTATTAAATAATATTGAGCCTAATGATAAAAGTAAACAAATTTTAAGAGCATTATTTACAAAGAATAACAATTATATAAACGAATATATATAAAAAGTACCGCAAGGTACTTTTTTATGTTTTAAAAGAACTAAATGTGATGATAATAAAAAATAAAAGTTTAGGAGAATAGATGAGAAGACCTTTACTAGTTATATTTAGTGTTTTGTTATTAATGACATATATTTATACCAACACAAGAGCATATAATGGATATGATAATGATAAAGAAGTTATTATAAAGGGGACTGTTAATGATAAAATTGAGAAGGACAAATATAATGAATACATAGTAGGAAAATTTTTAATTAAAGATTATACTAAAAGAAAAAATTTGAAGATGGGCAATAATGTAAGTATAAAAGGAACATATAAAAATTTAGATGATATGAAATTTGAAAATTACGACTATGGATTATATGTAAAAAGCATAGGATATAAAGGTATAATATATATTAAGAGTTATGACATAATAGATAATAATATTATATATTTATACATTGGAAATCTTAAAAGTTATATAAAAGATGTATTTAGATATTTGTACAAGGAAAAATCTGATTTTTTGAACTCTATAGTTATAGGTAAGAAGGATTATCTAAGTAATGATGAAAAAGATTTATTCTCAAGAACTGGAACTAGTCATCTTATAGCCATATCAGGACTGCACACAGGAATTTTGTGTAGTATAATAGCATTTATTATAAATGGAATAAATAGACCGTATAAACTTATTATTCTATCAATATTTATGTTTTTTTATTTTATAATGGTAGGATCATCGCCATCTATAATAAGATCGGTACTATCTATGATAATATTATATTTATCGGTGTTTTTAAATAAGAAAAGAGATGGTATATCAACTTTATCATTAATAGGTGTATTTTTAATAGTAAACAATCCATTTATTATATATAATATAAGTTTCCAATTGAGTTTTCTTGCCACATTGTCTATAATATACTTCTATGGTTATATTAAAGATATATTTAATAGTAGTATATTATCTATAACTATATCTGCAAATATATTAACATTACCTATAATATATTATAATTTCAGAGGGATACCAGTTTTTTCTTTAGTAAGTAATATAATAATTATGCCCTTCATAGGAGTTATAATGTATTTAAGTATTATAAGTATAATTATATTTAAAATAAATTTGTGGGCATCTAAATTTGTAGCCTATTTTAACAGAATAATTATAGAATGTATATATTATTTGTTATATAAGATAAGTAATGTAAATTTTGCTTATATTGAAATAAATAATCCAAAGATTCAATATGTAATTATATATTATATAATGATAACTTTGTATATGACTTATAAGGAACTAAAGATTATGAAGGAGCAAGAAAATGAATTACAAGGATATTATAAAAAGTGTTAACAATAGAGAATTTAAAAATATATATCTTTTTTACGGTAGAGAATTTTATCTTATAGAGAACTCGTTAAATGTATTTAAAAATACTTTAAATGAAAGTATGATAGATTTTAACCTAGATGTTATAGATGGTAAAGAAATCATATTAGATCAAGTTATAAGTTCTATTGAAACTCTTCCTTTTATGGATGATAGGAAAATTGTTATAATAAAGGATTTTGAATTATTAAAAGGAAAGAAAAAAAATTTTACCGATAGCGATGAAAAATACTTGATAGACCACTTAGATAATATACCTGAAAGTACTATTTTAGTTTTTGCTGTATATGGAGATATAGATAAGAGAAAAAACATAGTAAAAAAAATAAGTAAGAATGGGATTGTATGTAATTGCGACAAGTTATCGGATATGGACTTGTTTAAGTGGGTAAAAAAGAAGTTTGAATCACAAGAGGTTATAATAGATAATGCTCAGATTATGTACTTTATCGATTCAGAAGGTTATAGAGATAAAAGTAGTGAAAAAACTTTATCTGATTTAAATAATGAAATAAATAAGATAAGCTCCTTTGTAGGTAAGAGTAATGTAGTTACGAATGAAATTATAGATAAATTATCTCGGAAGAAAGTAGAAAATGATATTTTTAAATTAATTGATTATATAGGTGAAAAGAATTCTACACAATCTATAAGAATATTGAATGATATGATACAAGAAGGTGAATCTGTACTTGGTATATTTGCTATGATTGCTAAACAGTTTAGGGTGGTTATGCAAGTTAGGCAGCTTCAAACAGAAGGATATACAAGTAAAGTTATATCTGAAAAGTTAAAGTTACATCAATTTGTAGTCGGAAAAGCACTAAAGCAAGCTTTAAACTTCTCTGACGATATGATAATAGATATGTTAAATTATATACTAGAAAGTGATTATAAAATAAAAAATGGACTGATTAAAGATACATTAGCTATTGAGATACTTATAAGTAAGTATTGTCAAAGAAAAATAAGCTAATATATATAATAAAAAAACCTTAAAGTAATATTACTTTAAGGTTTTTTAGTAAAAAGAATTTTATTAAGCGAATTGAATTAAATCGAATAAAAAACCCCTGATATTTATCAAGGGTTAAATCTATAAAGTTATAAACAGAGAATTAAGCGTTCATTCCGTTTAACTTTTGAGCTAACTTAGCTATTTTTCTAGCAGCAGCGTTCTTGTGTATAGTTCCTTTAGATGCAACTTGAGATATTCTCTTTTGAGCATATTGGAATCTTTGAGTAGCTTCTTCTTTATTTCCTGCCATTACAGCTTCTTCGAATCTTCTTATAGCAGTTTTTAATTGAGATTTTCTAGCTCTGTTTAAAGCAGTTTTCTTCTCGATAACTTTTATTCTTTTCTTAGCTGATTTTATGTTTGCCATGTGAGTTCACCCCCTCATACATTTTTTATTATATTCGTCGTCAACATATTAGATTTTAACAGAAATAAATCTAAAAATCAAGGATAATTTATTCATAATCTTATTTTTATAATATCTTGTTGCTTTTGACTTTTAAGATTATAACCTATATAAAAATAATTTACAACATATAATTTAATTATACTCACTTTTACAAAAATATAATTTTTGTTATAAAATACTAAAATTTGTTAACACTTATAAATATCATTCAATAAATACTGGAGGTTAACATGTTTAAAATAAGAACGGACTTAGCATTAGAAGCAAAAGAAGTATACGCACAAGAACAAGAAACAAATGAGCTCCCTGGAGTAAATGTTGAAACTAAGGAATTAGAGAATTGTACAGTCACTAAGGTTGACGTTATAGATGAACAAGGTTCTATGATAATGAATAAAGGTATAGGAACTTATATAACTTTAGAAAGTAATTTAATGAAATATGATGATGATGATTCAAGAGAAGAAATTATAAATTACTTGAAAGATGAATTAATAGGTATATTTGGAGACGACAAAACTAAAAAAACTTTAATAATTGGTTTGGGAAATTGGAATATAACTTCTGATGCATTGGGACCTAAAAGTGTATCTAAAACTTTAGTTACTAGGCATATATTTAAAAATTACAATAAAGATTATGATGATGACTTTACTGAAGTTGCTGCACTTAGTCCAGGAGTTATGGGAATCACAGGAATAGAGACGAGTGAAACTGTAAAAGCAATTGTAGATACAATTAAACCAGATAGAGTAGTGGCAATAGATGCATTAGCTTCAAGAAAAATGGAGAGAGTAAATGCTACTATACAAATATCAACAGCAGGTATATCTCCAGGAGGAGGAGTGGGAAATAAGAGGAAAGCTCTAAATAAGGAGTATTTAGGAGTAGATGTTATAGCTATAGGGGTACCAACTGTAGTAGATGCAGCTACATTAACGAATGATGTTTTAGATATGGCTATTGATAATCTAATGAATGAATCTAGAGAGTCAGAAGGATTTTATAATATGTTAAAGAAATTAAAAGAAGAAGAAAAATATCAATTAATAAAAGATTCATTAGAACCATATGATAAAAACTTAATTGTAACACCTAAAGATATCGATGAAACTATAGAAAACTTATCAATAATAATAAGTGAAGGTTTAAATAGATCATTACACCCAGGAAGGATAAGTAAATAAGGAGGAATAATAATGGAAAAAAAACGCATTAAGGCAAAATTATTGGCCTGTGTGTTAATTTGTATCTTACCAACAACTACATTCGCTATGGATAAAGATGATTTTTTTAGATATTTAATAGATTCTTCTTATCCAGAAACTGATACAAATCAAGAAAAAGACTCAGCAATTAAAAATGAAGAAGAAAGTGAAGAAAGCGAAGATTATATAAAAGTTCACATAGGTGAAGAAAATATACCAACTCTAAATGCTGGTAGTGAAGAAACTAAAAAAGAGAGCGCAATAGCTCTTTCGACTCAATATAAAGATAATATAAGAGTTACAAGTTCAAACCCTAGAATATTAATATACCATACTCATAGTGCTGAAACTTACTCAAACTCACCTGATGGAAATTATCATTCACAAGATATAGAGAATTCTGTAATGCAAGTAGGTAGTTTGTTAACTACTGAATTGAGTAATAAGGGGTGGGGTGTAGTTCATACAACAAAATACCATGACTATCCATCATACAACAACTCGTACTCAAGTAGCTTAAGTACAATAAAAACATTACTTTCACAATATAATACTGTGGATATAGCTATAGATCTACATAGAGATGCATCTGCTGAGGTAAATGAAGAGTCTAATAAAAATTACACAACTACTATAAATGGAGAAAAAGTAGCTCAGTTTTGTTTTGTAGTAGGTATGAAAAATGAAAACATAGATGAAGTAATGAAAACAGCAACAGATCTTACTAATTTAGCAAATGAAAAGTATCCAGGTATAGCTAAAGCAGTAGTAGAGAAACCATATGGTAGATTTAATCAATATGTAGCTGATAAAGGCATCTTAATTGAAGTTGGAAGTAATGCAACTAGTATAGAAGAAGCGAGTGCTAGCGTTAAATATATAGCAGATGTATTAGATTCCTATTTTAAATAAGTTTTAAATTTAGGAGCTTATAATGAGTCGTTTAGAAAAAAATATAGAGAGAAGATATAAAAAGCAAAGAAAAAGATTTATACTAAAGTTAGTATTTATCGCAACAATGACAGTTTTAACTAGTATATGTTTAGTTATAGTATATGATAATGCTAATACTATGTTAGGTAATTCTACATTTATAGATGCTAGTACAGAGATATTAGAAAGTTTAGGTATATATATAAAAAATCAAATTAGTAGCTTTAAATGATATTACTTTTAAAATTTGTAAATAAAAGAAATAAAATAGGACTTAAGTTGATACTTAAGTCTTATTTTATTTCTTTTATTTACATAAATGCGGATATATTATAAAATAAAAGCTATGATATTAATAATAAGGAGGAATAAAGGTGGACAATAAACAAAGTAGAACTAGAAATTTTAGTATAATAGCGCATATAGATCACGGGAAGTCTACCTTAGCTGATAGATTAATACAGAAAACAGGTCTTGTTAGTGATAGAGAAATGAAAGATCAGTTATTAGATAATATGGATCTTGAAAGAGAAAGAGGAATCACTATAAAGTTACAAAATATAAGATTAGTTTATAAAGCTAAGGATGGAAATGAATACTTCTTAAATCTTATAGATACTCCAGGTCACGTAGACTTTAACTATGAGGTATCTAGAAGTTTAGCAGCTTGTGAAGGTGCATTATTAGTAGTGGATGCAGCACAAGGTGTAGAAGCTCAAACTTTAGCTAATGTTTATTTAGCATTAGATCAAGATTTAGAAATATTACCAGTTATAAATAAGATAGATTTACCAAGTGCTAGACCAGATGAAATAAAGGCAGAGATAGAAGATATAATAGGTCTTGATGCTAGTGAAGCTCCACTTATATCTGCAAAAAGTGGATTAAACATAGAAGATGTTTTAGAAGCTATAGTAAAAAATATACCAGCTCCTCAAGGAGATAAAGAAGCGCCATTAAAAGCTTTGATATTTGACTCATACTATGATGCATATAAAGGTGTTATAGCTTATGTTAGAGTTTATGAAGGTACTGTTAAAAAAGGTATGACTATTAAGATGATGAACACTAATAAAACTTTCGAGGTAACTGAAGTTGGTGTTATGGCTCCTGGACAAAGAGAACTTGATGAATTAGCTGCAGGTGATGTTGGTTATATAGCTGCCAGCATAAAGGATATAAGAAGCTGTCATGTGGGAGACACAATTACTGATGCAAATAATCCTACTGAAAATTCATTACCAGGTTATAAGAAAGCTACTCCAATGGTTTATTGTGGTATATATCCAGGTGAAGGTGAAAAGTATGAAAATGTGAGGGATGCATTAGAAAAGATGCAAGTTAATGATGCTGCTCTTGAGTTTGAGTCAGAAACATCGGCTGCATTAGGATTTGGTTTTAGATGTGGATTCTTAGGTCTTTTACATTTAGAAATAATACAAGAAAGATTAGAAAGAGAGTTTGATCTGAACTTAGTTACAACTGCTCCTTCTGTTATATATAGAGTTACTAAGACTGATGGAGAAATAGTAATGGTTCAAAATCCAGCAAACTTACCAGAAGTATCTGAGATAAAAATGATAGAAGAGCCAATTGCAAAAGGTGATATCATTGTTCCTAAGGATTATGTAGGTGTAGTTATGGAGCTATGTCAAGAAAGACGTGGAACAATGTTAAATATGGAATATATAGATGAAAAAAGAGTTATGCTTCACTATGATCTTCCGTTAAATGAAGTTATATATGATTTCTTTGATGCATTAAAATCAAGAACAAGAGGATATGGCTCTCTAGATTATGAGATAAAAGGATATGTTCCTTCAGATCTTGTAAAACTTGATATATTAATAAATAAAGAGCAAGTAGATGCTTTAAGTTTTATAGTTCATGAAAGTAGAGCTTATCCAAGAGGTAAGGCTATGTGTGAGAAGTTAAAGAATGAAATACCAAGACATCAATTTGCTGTTCCAATACAAGCAGCGGTTGGAAATAAAGTTGTTGCAAGAGAGACTATAAGTGCACTTAGAAAAGACGTTCTTGCTAAGTGTTATGGAGGAGATATTTCTCGTAAGAAAAAGCTTCTTGAAAAACAAAAAGAAGGTAAGAAACGTATGAGACAAATAGGATCTGTAGAAGTTCCACAAAAAGCATTTATGTCTGTACTGAAATTAGATGATTAATATTAAATTTAAATAAAATAAAAAAACAGATACATAAAAATATGTGTCTGTTTTTTTATTTAATAAGATATTAAGATATGTAACCAATATATTAAATTTAATAATTAAAGAGAAGCTGGTAATACTAAATATGTAAAAAAATATATTTTTTATTATATTTGGTAAGGAGGCAGCTTATGAGTAATGGATTAAAGAAGACCTTAGGATTGGGAACCGCATTATCTACCGTAATAGGGCTAGTAATAGGTTCTGGTGTGTTTTTTAAACCTCAAGCAATATATACTACAACAAATGGTGCTCCAGGTCTTGGTATAATAGCTTGGATAGTAGGTGGTATTATAACTATTATGGCTGGTCTTACGGCAGCGGAAGTATCAGCAGCTATTCCTAGAACTGGAGGCATGATGGTATATATAGAAGAAATATATGGAAAAAAGTGGGGCTTTTTAACAGGATGGATGCAAACTGTATTATTTTTTCCTGGTACAATAGCAGCTATAGCTGTAATATTTGCTCAACAATGTGCAGAGTTATTTGGATATTCAGCAACGAATATGTCTATAGTTCTTCCTATTGCTTTGGGTATAATAATACTATTAGCTCTTCTAAATAATATAGGATCTTCTTTTGGTGGTGCTATACAAAATATAGCAACAATAGGTAAATTATTGCCATTAATATTAATAATAATATTTGGATTTATAAAAGGTAATGGAGGTAATAGTGTATTTTCACCATTAGTTGGGCCTGGAGTAAATGCAAGTACTGCAATGGGACAAGTACTTATTGCAACTTTATTTGCATATGATGGATGGATAAATGTAGGGGCTATAGCGGGTGAAATGAAAAATCCAGGTAAGGACTTACCGACTGCAATAGTTGGAGGTTTATCTGCGGTTATGGCGGTATATATAATTATAAATTTAGCCTATTTGAGAGTTGCAGATGCATCAGAATTAGCATTAGTTACATCACCAGCAACATTGGTAGCTACAAGATTATTTGGTGATATTGGAGGAAAGATAATAACAATAGGTATATTAATATCTGTATTTGGAACACTAAATGGTTATCTTCTTACAGGACCTAGAATACCATATACTTTAGCTAGACAAAATATAATTCCAGGTAGTAAAGCATTATCAAAAGTAAATAAAGGAGGCTCTCCTACAAACTCAACTTGGCTAGTTGCTATATTAGCTTGTATATATGCTTTATCTGGACAGTTTAACTTATTAACAGATTTAACTGTATTTATAGTATGGGTATTTTATGTACTTACTTTTATAGGTGTTATAAAGTTAAGAAAAGATAATCCAGAATTAGATAGACCATATAAGGTTCCTTTATATCCTCTAATACCAATAATAGCTATAGTTGGAGGGTTATTCGTTATAGTTAATCAATTAATTACTGCTACGATTATAGCATTAGGAGGAATAATTATAACTTTAATAGGTATTCCAGTATATAGTTATATGTCTAAAAAAAATGAACATTAAAATTTTAATAGAAAATAATATTTAAATTGAAAAAAATGGGTAAAATAAAATAGATTAAAATATAAGTTCTATATAAAGTGTTTTTAGGCTTATATTTTAATCTTTTTTTATTATATAGAAATTTATATAACTATAATATGGTAAAAATAAGATGACTTAGAGTAAAATATAAATTACAAAAATAGATATTAAGGTAGGTATTTGAATGTTTGGATTGTACATACATATTCCATTTTGTGTAAAAAAATGTAACTATTGTGATTTTAACTCATTTAAATTAGATAAGAATCTAAAAAGTACATATTTAGAAGATTTAAGGAAAGAAATGGAATTATATAAAAATGAAGTAAGCGAAGAAATAACAAGTATATTTTTAGGCGGAGGAACTCCAAGTATACTAAATGGAGGTGAAATTAAATATATATTTAAATCTATAAAAGAAAATTTTAAGGTAAGTGATAATGCAGAGATAACTATAGAGTGTAATCCTGGAACGTTAACTGTAGATAAACTTAGAGCAATGAGAGAGTGTGGGATAAATAGGCTTAGTATAGGCTTACAAGCGACTCAAAATAATCATTTAAAATATATTGGAAGGATACATAGTTATGACGAGTTTGAGAAAAATTATAAAGAAGCTTTAAAAGAGGGATTTAAAAATATAAATGTAGACTTAATGTATTGTCTTCCTAATCAGACATTTGAGGAGTGGAAAGAAAGTTTAGAAAAGATAACGCATTTAAATCCGACTCATATATCTGCATATTCTTTAATATTAGAAGAAGGTACAGAACTATACAACATGCATCAAAGAAAAGAATTTAAACTTATGGATGAAGATACTGATATTGATATGTATGAATATACAATAAATTATCTAAATTCAAAAGGATATAAACAGTACGAAATATCAAATTATGCTAAAGAAGGATTTGAATGTGAGCATAATATACTTTACTGGAAGTGTGAACATTATATAGGATTAGGACCAGGTGCTTCTGGATATATTAAAAATATTAGATATGGAAACGTATGTGATTTAAATGAATATCATAAAATGATTGAAAAAAATGAAAAACCTATAGAAAGTAAAGAGATACTTAGTAAACAAGATAGTATAGAAGAGAAAATATTTATGGGTCTTAGAATGAATGACGGAATAAAATTTAATGATTTTAAAAATAAATTTAATATTGATTTTCTAGAAGTTTATAAAAGTCAATTAAGAGATTTAAGTGAAAAAGGATTAATATCTATAACTGAGGAAAGTATGAAATTAACTCAAAGAGGACGAGAAATATCTAATAGTATATTTATTGAATTTATGAATTAATAGTAAAAGTGTTGACAAAATAACTTTATAGTGATATAAATTAAATATAATCTTTTTAGCACTCGGATTTAGTGAGTGCTAACAGCAGGGAGGTGCAAGGATGGAATTAAATGAAAGAAAGTTAAATATCCTTAAAGCAATAATAAAAGACTACATAGATACTGCCGAAGCTGTAGGATCAAGAACTATATCTAAAAAGTATAACTTAGGTGTAAGTGCAGCTACGATAAGAAATGAAATGGCAGATCTAGAAGAATTAGGATATTTAATCCAACCTCATACATCTGCTGGTAGAGTACCAACGGAAAAAGGTTATAAATTATATGTAGATACACTTATGGCAACTAGTGAATTAAGTGACACAGATAAAAAGATGATTGAAAAATGTGTTCGTGATAATATAAATCACATACAAGATCTTATTCATGAAACTTCAAAGTTATTATCTGAGCTTACAAACTATACAACTATAGGATTTGCAAAAAACTTAGTTAATTATAGCACTATTAAACATATACAATTAGTTAGTATGAATGAAAATAATATTTTATTAATTGTAGTAACAGACAAAGGTGATATAAAGAAAGAAACTATATCCACTAAAGTTTATTTAGAACAAACAAAATTGAATATAATTTCTGATAATTTAACTAAAAAGCTAGGTGGAAAAACAATAACTCATTTAGACGATAGATTTGTAGCGTTTATAAAACATGAAATTGGAGAGTACTCTAATTTAATTGATCAACTTATAAATGCGTTGAATTCAAATTTATCAAGTGAAGAGCTTTATATGACTTTAAGTGGAGCTACAAATATATTAAGCTATCCAGAGTTTAATGATGTATTAAAGGCAAGATCTTTTTTCAATATGCTAGAGGAAAAAGATAATATAACTAAGATGACAAAATCTAAAGGTATATTAAAAGATAATACAAATATAATTATTGGTAGTGATAATGAAGTTGCAGAAGCTCAAGAATATAGTGTTGTCACAACCACATACAAAGTTGATGAAAACTCAGTAGGAAGAATAAGCTTTATAGGGCCTACTAGAATGGATTATTCTAGGATTTACTCTATAATAAGTTATATCAACTTACTGATTAATAATAAAAAATAAAAATTGAGGGGTGCAGTATCTTGGAAAAAAATATTCAACAAGATGAAAAAGATACTTTAGTAAACGAAGAAGTGGAAAATCAAGAGGTTAATACACAAGACGTTAGTGCTGAAGAATCAACTGAGTCTAGCCAAGATGATAATGTAATAGACATAAATACGAGGTTAGATGAAGAAAAAATGAAAGAAGAATTAACTAAAGAAAAAGAAAAATATCAAAGGTTGCAAGCAGAATACTCAAATTATATAAGAAGAACAAATCAAGAGAAAGAAACAATTGGTTTATTCGCTAATGAAAAAATAATAACTGAACTTATACCAGTTATAGATAGTATGGAAAGAGCTGTTGAAGCTTGTGATAATAAAGAAGATAATTTATTTGAAGGTATAAACTTAGTTCATAAGCAACTTAAGGATACATTAGCTAAATTTGGTGTGGAGGAAATAGAAGCAGAAAATGCTGACTTTGATCCAAATCTACATTTAGCAGTTATGCAAGAAAGTGTAGATGGCATAGATGCTAACAAAGTAATAATGGTACTTCAAAAAGGTTATAAGTTAGGAACTAAAGTAATAAGACCTACAATGGTTAAAGTTTCTTGCTAAGTAAAATGTAAGTAAATTTATAAAAATTTAAATTATAATAAATCACTTAAGGAGGATATAAATTATGGGAAAAGTAATAGGAATAGATTTAGGAACAACTAACTCTTGTGTTGCAGTACTTGAAGGTGGAGAACCACAAATAATAGCAAATACAGAAGGTATGAGAACTACTCCATCAGTAGTAGCTTTCACTAAAGATGGAGAAAGAATAGTAGGAGAACCTGCTAAAAGACAAGCGGTTACAAATGCAGATAAAACTGTAATATCAATAAAAACTCATATGGGAACAGATTACAAAGTTAACATAGATGGTAAAGGATATACTCCACAAGAAATATCAGCTATAATATTACAAAAATTAAAAGCTGATGCTGAAAGTTATTTAGGTCAACCTGTAACTGAAGCTGTTATAACAGTACCAGCTTACTTTACAGATGCTCAAAGACAAGCAACTAAAGATGCTGGTAGAATAGCAGGTCTTGATGTTAAGAGAATAATAAATGAACCAACTGCTGCAGCTTTAGCATATGGTATGGATAAATTAGATCAAGAAAAGAAAATATTAGTATTTGACTTAGGTGGAGGTACTTTTGACGTATCTATACTTGAAATAGGTGATGGTACTTTCGAAGTTTTAGCTACTGCTGGTAATAATAGATTAGGTGGAGATGACTTTGACCAAGTTATAATAGATTATTTAGCTGATGAATTCAAAAAAGCTGAAGGTGTAGATTTAAGAAATGATAAAATGGCTCTTCAAAGATTAAAAGAAGCTGCTGAAAAAGCTAAAAAAGAATTATCTTCAACAATGAGCTCAAACATAAACTTACCATTTATAACAGCTACTGCAGAAGGTCCAAAGCATTTAAATATAGATTTAAGTAGAGCTAAATTTGATGAATTAACTTCTCATTTAGTTGAAAAAACTATGGAACCAACAAAAAGAGCATTACAAGATGCAGGATTATCTACATCTGATATAGATGATGTATTATTAGTAGGTGGATCTACAAGAATACCAGCTGTTCAAGAAGCTGTTAAGAAGTTTATAGGAAAAGATCCTCATAAAGGTATAAACCCAGATGAGTGTGTTGCTGCAGGTGCTGCTATACAAGCTGGTGTTTTAACTGGTGAAGTTAACGACTTATTATTATTAGACGTAACTCCATTATCATTAGGTATAGAAACTTTAGGTAATGTATTTACTAAAATAATAGAAAGAAATACAACTATACCAACTAAGAAGTCTCAAGTATTCTCAACTGCTCAAGATAACCAAACTGCTGTTGATATACATGTTCTTCAAGGTGAAAGAAGTATGGCTTACGACAATACTACTTTAGGTAGATTCCAATTAACTGATATACCACCAGCACAAAGAGGAATACCTCAAATAGAAGTTACTTTTGATATAGATGCTAATGGTATAGTTCATGTTACTGCTAAAGACTTAGGAACTGGAAAAGAACAAAAAGTAACTATAACTTCAGGAACTAATTTAAGTGAAGAAGAAATAGAAAGAAAAGTAAAAGAAGCTGAAATGAACGCTGAAGCTGATAAGCAAAAGAAAGATAAAATAGAAGCATTAAATCAAGCTGAATCTACTATATATCAAACAGAAAAGACTTTAAATGAAGTTGCTGATAAAATAAATGCAGATGACAAAGCTAATGTTGAAGCTGCAATAGCTGATTTAAAAGCTGTAAAAGATAGAGAAGATGCTACAGCTGAAGAAATAAGAAAAGCTATGGATGAAGTAATGAACAGATTCCAAAAAATATCTGAACAAATGTATCAAGCTGCAGCTCAAGAACAACAAGCACAAGGAGCTTCTCAAGAAGGGCCACAAGATGATAATGTTGTAGATGCTGACTTTACAGAAGTAAATGACGAAAAATAGGTTACAAAAACAGAGTAATTTTATATAATAAAATAGAATGTTAAATCTGTTAAATATAAAGAATAATAGCTTGTAGTTTTAATATTCTACAAGCTATTATTTTGTAAGATAAAGGTGGTGACAAACTTGAGTACTAAAAGAGACTACTATGAGGTACTGGGTGTAGGTAAGAGTGCTGATGAGAAAGAGATAAAAAAAGCTTATAGAAAACTAGCAATGCAATATCATCCAGATAGAAACCCTGATAATAAAGAGGCAGAAGAAAAGTTTAAAGAAATAAATGAAGCTTATGAAGTATTATCAGATGAAAATAAAAGAAGAACTTACGATCAATTTGGCCATGAAGGTGTAAATGGACAAGGCGGATTTGGTGGTCAAGGATTTGGAGGCTTCTCAGGGGGAGCTGGAGGATTCGAAGACATATTCGGAGATATATTTGGAGATATGTTCGGAGGTGGATTTGGTGGCTCAAGCCGTCAAAGAAGAAGAGGTCCTGAACGTGGAGCTGATATAAGACAAAATGTAACTATAGATTTTGAAGAAGCTGCTTTTGGTAAGAAAGTTTCAATAAAGATAAATAGAAGTGAAGAGTGTAATGAATGTCATGGATCTGGTGCAAAACCAGGTACATCTAAGAAAACTTGTCCAACATGTAATGGTAGTGGAGAAGTTAGAACTGTTCAAAGAACTCCTTTTGGTAACATAGCAAGCTCTAGAACATGTAGCGAATGCCATGGAGAGGGAGAAATTATAGAATCACCATGTAATAAATGTCATGGAACAGGAAGTACTAGAAAAGTTAAAACTATCGAAGTAGATATACCTGCTGGTATAGATGATGGTCAAATGATTAAGCTTTCTGGTCAAGGTGAAATTGGATCGAAAGGTGGTCCAAGAGGAGACCTTTATATAGTTGTAAATATTAAGAAACATTCATTATTTACAAGAGAAGGATATGATGTATACTTAGAAATGCCAGTATCATTTTCACAAGTTGCTTTAGGTGGAGAAATAGAAGTGCCTACATTAGATGGAAAGGTATCATATAATGTACCGGCTGGAACTCAAACTGGAACAGTGTTTAGACTAAGAGAAAAAGGTATACAAAAACTTAGAGGAAGCTCTAGAGGTGACCAATATGTTAAAGTAGTGGTTGAAACTCCAAAGCACTTAACAGATAAGCAAAAAGAACTTTTAAGAGAACTTGCTAAAGAGTCTGGTGATGAGGTTCATGAAAAAAAGAGGACATTCGGACAAAAAATAGAAGATATGTTTAAGAAAAAATAAAAGCTGTATTAATTAGGATAAAATTTAATTATAATAGTTCAGAGTTTAGATAATTGTTTACTTTGAACTATTATAGTTAAAATACCTAACTAATACAGTTTTTTTATTAAAATAGTAGAAGTATAAAATATTACTCATTCATGATTTCTATATAATTTAAATAATAATTTAAAATTGTATAAAAGAATGTTATAAAAGATAATAATAAATATGATATAATAAAATTTACGGAAAAATAGGAAATTTAATAGTAAAGGATGGACATAAATATGAAATGGATTGAAGTGACTATAAAAACTACTACGGAAGCTGTTGAAGCTATAACTAACATATTAGATGACTTAAGAACGGGTGGAGTTATGATAGAAGACCCTAAGGATTTCTTCTTCCAAAAGAAAAATGAACTAGATTGGGACTATGTTGAGGAAGAAGTTTTTAATAAGAGAAACAGCGAAGGTGTATTAATAAAAACATACATATCAGAAGAAAGAAATGTTATGGAATTAGTGGAAACTATAAAACAAAAAGTTTCATCTTTAACTGGATTTGGTATAGATATAGGTGAAGGAAGTGTATCTTTAGGACAAGTTAATGAAGAAGATTGGGCTAATGAGTGGAAAAAATACTACAAGCCTACTAAAATAGGAGAAAAATTAGTTGTAAAACCAACTTGGGAAAACTATGAAGTCCAAGAGGGAGATTTAGTAATAGAATTAGATCCAGGTATGGCATTTGGAACAGGAACTCATGAAACTACTACAATGTGTATGAGAGAACTAGAAAAGTACGTAAGAGAAGATTCTAAAGTATTTGATATAGGATGCGGAAGTGGAATACTTGCTATAGCTGCTGCAAAACTTGGGGCTAAAGATGTAATAGCTGTTGATTTAGATGAAGTAGCTGTAAAGGTAGCAGCAGAAAATGTTGCTCATAATAATGTAGAGAATTCTGTTAAGGTTCTTCATGGAAACTTAATAGATGTGGTAGATGATAAGGCTGATGTAGTTGTAGCTAATATAATAGCTGATATAATAAAAATATTAGCAAAAGATGTTCATAGTTGTATGAAAGAGGATGCAGTATTTATATCATCAGGTATAATACATGCTAAAGTAGATGAAGTTAAGGAAAGTTTAATAGAAAATGGATTTGAAATAGTTGAAGTAAAAACATTAGGCGAATGGAATGCAATAGTTGCTAAACTTAAGTAGGTGTAGTTTATGGATAGATTTTTTATAGAAAAGAAAAATATTAATTTAGAAGAAAATACTTGTATTATCGAAGGTGAAGATGTAAAACATATTTCAAAGGTGTTAAGATGTAAAATCGGAGAAAAAATAGAAGTATGCGATAAGGATAACACGGAGTATATTTGTGAAATTACAGATATAAGCAAGGATTTGGTGGAGCTAAATATACTTAATAAGGTTGAGATAAAAAGAGAAGCTGATGTAAGAGTAAGACTATATCAAGGGCTTCCTAAAGGACCTAAAATGGAAATGATATTACAAAAACTTACTGAAGTTGGTGTAGATGAAATAATATTAGTTCAAACTAAAAGAAGTGTAGCTAAAGTTGATGATAAAAAAGAAGATAAAAAAATAGAGCGTTGGGAAAGAATTATTTATGAAGCTGCTAAGCAAAGTAAAAGAGGTATAATACCAAAGCTAAGAGGTGTTTTAAGCTTTAAAGAAGCTTTAGAAGACATGAAAAATAATGACATGAATATATGTCCTTATGAAAATGAAAGGACAGTATCAATAAAAAAGGCTATAAAAAATGCAGAAATAAGTAGTATAGGAATATTCGTAGGACCAGAAGGTGGAATTACAGAAGATGAAATTGAAAATGTTCAAAAAATCGGTTCACATGTAGTTTCATTAGGTCCTAGAATATTAAGAACAGAGACAGCATCAGTTGTTGCATCGTCTATAGTTTTATATGAACTAAGTGACTTAGGAGGAGATGAATAAAGTGAAAAAAGTAGCTTTTTACACACTAGGATGTAAAGTAAATCAATATGAAACAGAAGCCATGCTTGAGATGTTCAAAAAAGATGGATATGAACAAGTTGGAAGTGAAGAATATGCAGATGTATATGTTATAAATACATGTACAGTAACTCATATGAGTGATAGAAAATCACGTCAATATATAAGAAGAATGAAAAAGAAAAATCCAAATGCAATAATTGCAGTAGTTGGATGTTACTCACAAGTTTCTCCAGAAGAAATACTTGAAATAGAAGAAGTAAACCTTGTAATGGGAACTAATGAAAGAAGAACAATAGTAGAAGAAATAAAAAAATTAGAGGAATCTAAAGGCGAGAAAAAAGCTAGTACTGTTGATGATATAATGAAGGTAAGAGCTTTTGAAGAAATTGAAATAAGCCAATCAAATGGAAGAACGAGAGCATTCATGAAAATTCAAGATGGATGTGATAGATTCTGTACTTACTGTATAATACCTTATGCAAGAGGTGGAAAAGTAAGAAGTAGAGATATTGAAAGTATAGTTAATGAAGCAAAGACTTTAGCTGAAAATGGATATAAAGAGGTTGTATTAACAGGTATACATGTTGCTTCTTATGGTAAAGATTTAAGAGAAAGTAATTTAAAACTTTTAGATGTAATAAAAAGAATTAATGAAATAGATGGAATTGAAAGAATAAGGACAAGTTCAGTTGAGCCAATTTTATTTACAGATGAATTTGTAAGTGAAGTTGCTAAAATGAAAAAAGTATGCCCTCACTATCACTTATCATTACAAAGTGGGTGTGATGAAACGTTAAAAAGAATGAATAGAAGGTATACTACAGAAGAGTATAAAGCCATAGTTAATATATTAAGAGAAAAAATACCTAATGTAGCAATAACTACAGATGTAATAGTAGGTTTCCCTGGAGAAACTAATGATGAGTTCAACAAAACATATGATTTTTTAAGGGACATAGAGCTTTCACAAATGCATGTGTTTAAGTATTCACCAAGAAAAGGTACTCCAGCATCTACTATGGAAAATCAAATTGATCCTCAAATAAAACAATTTAGAAGTGATCAGCTTATAGCCTTAAGTAAAACAAACTTTAATAAGTTTGCAGAAAAGTTTATAGGAAGTGACATGGAAGTTTTATTTGAAACTAATGTAGTGGACAATAAATACGAAGGACTAACTCCTAACTATATAAGAGTAGTTGTTGAAAGTAATGAAGATATACATGGTAAAATACTAAAAGTTAAATTAACTGACATAAAAGATGAATATGTTGAAGGTATTTTAGTATAAGATGTAGAATTATTACTTATTGTATAGATGGGAGGTGTTATAAAGAAAATGAGTTGTATATTTTGTAAAATTATAGATGGTGAAATACCATCACAAAAAGTTTACGAAGATGAAAAAGTCATCGCATTTAATGATATAAATCCAGTAGCACCTTATCACATATTAGTTGTTCCAAAAAAACACTATGAAAGCATAATTGATATAAGTGAAAATGAAATGGAGATTGTTGCACATATTCATAATGTGATAAATAAAATAGCTAGTGAGAAAGGTTTTGATAAATCTGGATTTAGAATAATTAATAACTGTGGAGAAGATGGTGGACAAGAAGTAAAACACCTTCATTATCATGTACTAGCTGGCAAGAAATTACCTTTATATGAAGCACAGAACAAATAATGTAATCAAAAATGTATTCTTCTTTACGAAAAATACTTGATAAAAGTATATTTTTAGTTTATAATAAACAAAGTGTGAGGTTGTAATGCATATTATGCAGATTATAATCGTAGTTACAGTCCCAGCATAATTCGCGCTATCGGAGGGAGGGAAAAAGAAATGTCAGAAGTAAGAGTAAGAGAAAATGAAACATTAGACAGTGCTTTAAGAAGATTTAAACGCCAATGTGCTATGTCTGGCATCATGTCTGAAGTTAGAAAAAGAGAGCACTATGATAAGCCAAGCGTTAGACGTAAGAAAAAAGCTGAAGCTGCAAGAAGAAAAAACGCTAAGAGATAGTAAAAAAGAATAAAGAGGTGAAGGGAATGTCCCTTAAAGAAAAGTTACAAGAAGATTTGAAGTCTTCCATGAAGAACAAGGATACAGTAAAAAAGTCTGTAGTAACTTTAATAAGAGCTTCTATTAAGCAATACGAAGTAGACAATAGGGTTGAACTTGAAGATGATGCAATCATCGACTTAATTGCAAAGCAATTAAAGCAACGTAGAGATTCTTTAGTTGAATTCCAAAAGGCTAATAGAGATGATTTAGTAAGTGAAACAGAAGCTGAAATCGAAGTTTTAAAAGAGTACCTACCTCAACAGTTAAGCGAAGAAGAATTAAACGAAATAGTAAAATCTACTATATCTGAAGTAGGAGCAACTTCTATGAAGGATATGGGAAAAATTATGGCAGCTATTAAACCTAAAACAAAAGGTAGAGCTGATGGAAAACTTATAAATGAGTTAGTTAAAAATAACTTACAATAGATTAAAAGCCTAGAGATTATCTCTAGGCTTTTTTATTGTATGAAATAATAAATTTAATCATAATGCCTATACCTTGTACATATTTATAAAATAAATAAGTTAATAAAATGAGGTGGATAATTTGATTATATCAATAAAAGAAATAAGGAATTTTCTAATAAGTATATTAATACCACTATTAGTAGGCTATTGCAGCTCTGTGATCGCTAATTTATTATCAGGTTTGGATGTAAGTACATACTATTCTCAACTTATAAAACCTGGTTTTGCACCCCCAGGTTATATATTTCCCATAGTTTGGACTATACTATATACATTAATGGGAATATCATCATATATAGTTATGAAAAAAGGGTACGATTTATATAAAGTAAAGGATGCTATGTTTTTTTATTGGTTGCAGTTAATTTTAAACTTTATGTGGAGTATATTATTTTTTGGACTTGATTTAAGGTTTACATCATTGATAGTAATAATTATTTTATTAGTAATAGTTTTAATTATGATCTTTAAGTTTTATAAAATAAATAAAGTTGCAGCTTACATAAATATTC
>UWOR01000026.1 GCA_900604495.1 Desulfovibrio sp. Marseille-P6017
TCGCTCGACTTGCATGTGTTAGGCACGCCGCCAGCGTTCATCCTGAGCCAGGATCAAACTCTCAAATAAAAGTTGTCCATCGCTCAGCTAATCATTATCTGAATATCTGGCTTGGTTGTTTGTGTTTAATTCTTAAATAAGAATTAGTTATATAAATTAACCTACTGTTTAATTTTCAAAGTTCATTGTTTCGACTTACTTATCTTACCAAGTTTTCATTTCTTAGTCAAGACTTTTTTATTTTTTTCTTAAGTCGTTTGCCCTTTTCTTAAGGACAAGTAATACTATACCACCTTATTTTTATATCGTCAACACTTTTTTTAACTTTTTTTATTTATTTTATAATTATCATTTATTTTATACTATTTCTACATTTTTATTCGCTATTATATATAAATATTAAACTTCTTATATATATTGTATATATTGAATTTACTCTATCCTTAGTCACTTTATTTATATATAGCATAATTTATGTAACTAAGGACATTGACTTTAAATTTAAGTATATACAAATTAATCTTCTAGCAACGCATCAATTCGATTTTTATCAAATCCAAGTACATGTTCTCCATTAATAAGTATTACTGGAACAGACATATAGCCCATACTGATTAACTCTCTTTTAGCTGATAAATCTTTTGAAATATTATATTCTATATAATTTTCACCGATTTCTTCAAAATATTCCTTTGCTTTTATACAATTAATACATGTATCACTTGAATATATCTCTATCTTATTCATTTATTCCTCCTATATTTTTGATAACTTTCATTATACTTGTTTTTTTTTATATATTGTATTAGATTATTATTAACTCAATCTTAATAATTTAATAAATATTTTTGATAAAATATAATTATAATACATAAAATTAGGTTATTATACAATATAATCTTATATCTTTTAGGAGGATTTTAGTATGAGCAAAAAAGTATTAATAATGTCCGCGTCTACAGGCGGTGGGCATAATAGAGCTGCTCGAGCTATTAAGGAAGAACTTAGTAATAAAATAATAGATGGTTCTCCAATAGAGTGTGAAATCATAGATAGTTTAAAACTAGTTAATAGTACTATGGATAAAATAATATCTAGAGGCTATGAAAAATCAGCTATATATACACCTAAAGCTTATGGAAGTGTATATAGATTATCTGAAACAACTTTAGCTTCTAAAAATGAATTTAAAGATAATCCACTTACTTCATTTATGGCAAAAAAATTCAGGTCTTTACTTGATAAATCTAAACCTGATTTAATAATAGGTACTCATCCTTTTCCTATGATTGCTCTTAGCACTTTAAAGAAAAATGCCAAAGCATATAAAAATCATGAGAACTCTATTTTACACGATGCTCTACATAAATATTATTGTAATTTATATGTTCCACCACTAATAACAGTTTTAACAGACTATACAACTCATTCTACATGGATACAAAATGAAATTGATTACTACATTGCAGGACACGAATATGTAAAAGAACTCTTAATATATGATGGAGTATCTCCTGAAAAAGTTAAAACATTCGGAATTCCTGTAGAAAAATCTTTCTTATCTAATAGAGATCGTTCTACAGTTTTATCTGAATTTGGTTTAAATCCAGATAAATTTACAGTATTATTAATGGGCGGTAGTTTTGGAGCTGGAAATATAAAAGAAACATTGGAAGAACTTTTAAATATAGATAGAGATTTTCAAATTATAGTTATTACAGGTAGAAATGAAAATTTAAAGGAAAAATTAGAAAAAAAGCTAGAAACACATGTTGATATAATGGATAAAAAAATACTTATTTTAGGATTCACGGATAAAATGAATGATCTTTTAGCTTCTGTAGATGTTTTAGTAAGTAAACCAGGTGGGCTTACTACTACAGAAGCATTGCTTAAAGATTTACCTATGATAATTCCATACTATATTCCAGGTCAAGAAGAAGAAAATTTAGATTTTCTTTCAAATTGTGGTGCAGCTTTAAAGCCCACAAAAAAATTCACTTTAACTGTTTTATTAAAAGTGCTTATTGACGATCCAACTAGACTAGAAATATTAAAAAATAATATAAAGTCTATACAAAAGTCTGATTCTGCACAAAATATAGCAAACTTAGTGGAAAAAATACTTATAAGTAAATAAAGTAAAATAAAAAGGATACTTTTTTAATTAAAGTATCCCTTTTTTTATTTTAAAATCCATATAAATACATGTCATAATCTTCTTATAAAGGCTCATAGAAATCTTCTTCATAGTCATATTGATAGTTTTTATAATTATTCCTAAATACGCTGTCTTTATTTTTAGCTTGCTTTTTTTTCTTTTTACTAATTAACAAGCTTAAATCGTCATCATAGTTATACTTAGATTCTTCTCTGGTTTTTAGGTTTCTTGTTCTTTTTTCCTTCATAGCCTCATGTTCTTCTAAGTTCATAGTTGATTTCATGTAACACCTCTAATTTAAAAATTTAGATAAACTTAAATCAAATTATACATTAGTAATATGCTTCATTCAATAATTCCTATTTAAATTTTTTTAGCAATTTCTAAAAAAAAATGACAAAAAAATCGAGGTTTTTCCCCGATTTTTTATATTTCTCTTCTTCCTTCTAGAGCTTTACTTATAGTAACTTCATCTGCATACTCTAGGTCTCCTCCAACAGGTAATCCATGTGCTATTCTAGTCACCTTTATACCCATAGGCTTAACTAATCTCGCTATATACATAGCTGTAGCTTCTCCTTCTATTGTAGGGTTTGTTGCCATTATTAACTCTTTAACATCCTCACTACCTAATCTTACTATAAGCTCTTTTATTTTTATCATATCAGGTCCTATACCATCCATAGGAGATATTACTCCATTCAATACATGGTATTTTCCCTTAAATTCTCTTGTTCTTTCCATAGCAGCTACATCTCTAGGATCTTCTACTACACAAATTACGCTAGAATCTCTATTTTTATTAGAACACATACTACAAGGATCTGTATCTGTTATATTACAGCAGATTGAGCAGTATTTTATTTCTCTTTTAGCTTCTATTATAGCCTTAGATAAACTTTCCACATCATTTGTTTTCATATTTATAACATGAAATGCCAATCTTTGGGCTGTTTTTCTTCCTATTCCAGGAAGTTTTGAAAACTCTTCTATTAGCCTAGATATAGGCCCTGTATATACTTGCATCAATATCACCTACTAAAATAAACCAGGTATATTCATACCTCCAGTAACTTTACTCATTTGACTAGCTTGCATATCATCTACACTCTTTAATGCTTGATTCACTGCACTCAGTACTAAGTCTTGTAGCATTTCTATATCATCTGGATCTACTACCTCTGGTTTTATAGTTATATCTATTACTTCTTTCTTGCCATTTACTTTAACAGTAACAGCTCCTCCACCAACTGAAGCTTCTACTTCTTTAGATTCTAACTCTTCTTGCATTTTTTGCATATTTTCTTGCATCTTTTGAGCCTGCTTTAATATATTATTCATGTTTCCAGGCATCATTCCACCAAAATTTTTCTTAGCCATATTACTCTTCCTCCTTAAAATTCTTTATTTTTATATTATATCATAAATAAATATTTATTATTTGATCTAATTTTCCTCTATATGATCCTTTACTTCTAACACTTCTGGGCTAACTATATTTTTTAAAATTTCTTCACCCTTATCTTGAGACGTTTCTTTTATAGCTAATTCTACATCTTTTACTTCAGACTTTAAGAATATTTTCACAATAAAACTTCTATTAATTATTTCTCTTATCTTATTTTGTATATATTCTATTGTATCTGGTGAACTTAACCTAGTTTTAGCAAATCCATAATTATCATCAAATATTAAATATAATTGACTATTGTATACATTGAAATCTCTTACATCACCTAAAAGTGCGTATACAGGCATGTTTTTGTCTGCCCTTATACTTTTTAATATATTCTTCCAAGATTGTTCTATTAATTTAACATCCTCACTCTTTACTTGTTCATACTCTATTGCTTCATCCTTATTAGCAGAATCATCAACAATTTGATTATTATTCTCTTTTATTGTGGTAACCGTTATATTACCACTTTCAATTGTTTTTTCTAAGTTTTCTATTCTTTTAATTAATGCTTCTTTACTATTCTCAAACATAGGCTGAGCTATCTTCATCATAGTTACTTCTGCTACAACTCTAGGATTAGATGCTGTTTTTATATTATCTTGAGTAGTTGATAGTATATTTAATATCCTTATTAAATCATTATTGTTTACAGTATTAGCCTGTTTTTTTAATTGTTCAATAATTTCTTCTGGCAAAGAAATTATTTCATCTAAATCATTTGATACTTTACAGATCATTAAATTTCTAAAATGATCTATTAAATCATTAATTAAGTTTCTTATGTCTTTACCCCATATTATAAATTCATTTAAAACTTTAAGTGATTCTTTTGTATTCTGATCTATTATGTACTGTGCTAAATCAAATAATTGTTCTATATTAACAGTTCCTAATAATTCTACTACATCCTTATATTCAATTTTTTCATTTCCAAATGAAATACATTGATCTAATATACTAAGAGCATCTCTAAGGGCTCCTTGTGAATTTCTAGCAATTAAATTAAGTGCTTTTTCTTCAACTTCTATATTTTCTTCTATACATATTTTTTTCATTCTTGATGTAATATCTTTTACTGTAACTCTCTTAAAATCAAATCTTTGACATCTAGATAATATAGTAGCCGGTATCTTATGTGGTTCTGTAGTTGCTAATATAAATATTACATATGAAGGTGGTTCTTCTAGTGTCTTTAATAAAGCATTAAAAGCTCCTTGGGACAACATATGCACCTCATCTATTATATATACCTTATACTTACTTTTAGTAGGAGAATACTTAACGCTCTCCCTAAGTTCTCTTATATCATCAACACTATTGTTAGATGCTGCATCTATCTCTACAACATCCATAATGTTATCACTTAATATATCTTTGCATACTTCACACTCATTACATGGTTCTTGATCTACACCATTTAAACAGTTTACTGCTCTTGCAAATATTTTTGCTGTAGATGTTTTTCCTGTACCTCTAGTTCCAGAAAATAAGTATGCATGACCTATATTATTATTTTCTATTTGATTTCTTAAGGTCCTAGTAATATGTTCTTGACCAACTACATCTTCAAACTTCTGCGGTCGATAAACTCTATACAATGCTTTATGCATCTTTCTCTCTCCTTAATATAAAATCATTCATTTATAATTTTTCCATCATATTCAATTATTATATCATTTTTTTAAAATAAAAAAATCCCTGTTAAAGGGATTTACTTTTATATATTATTAAATGCTGTACACCAGCTATTGACTTAAACTCACAGACGTTACCTAAACAGTTAGCTCGGCTTAGGCTCCCCCACGGCACACGAAAGTGATCACTTACCGCTGCTTCATTCCTGATCTGACGGAGTTCATGAGCTCTCGTTGCGTAGGACCTAAGTGTCAACACCACTTATTTAGGGCTGCTCTACAAATTTTAAGCCTCTAGCTGGAATTCAACCCTGCTATAGCGGATTGCAGGTTACAGGGCACCGCTACCTCCCCATCTAGTACAGCAAAATTACAACCATATTCATTAACTTCTTGGCGGAGAGAGTGGGATTCGAACCCACGATACGCTTTTAACACGTATACTCACTTTCCAGGCGAGCGCCTTCGACCGACTCGACCATCTCTCCATATTATCTTTTACGTAAGTCTTTAAAGAACTTTTGTAAAATGATCGAACAATCTTCTTTCATTACTCCAAACGTAACTTCTATATTATTAAAATCAAAATAATCTATTTTAAATTCATGTTGTTTTTCTATATATGAATTTTTTATATGCTTAGTTCCTATTATAAGTTTCTTTATTCTAGAATTAACTATAGCTCCACTACACATTATACACGGTTCCATCGTAACATACAAGTCACAATTCATAAGTCTCCAACCACCTAATTTCTCTGAAGCTTGTTTTATTGCTAAAATTTCAGCATGAGCTGTACTATCTTTCAATTCTTCAGTTAAATTATGCGCTCTAGCTATTATTTCACCATCTTTCACTATAATAGCTCCTATTGGAGTTTCACCTTTAGTATATGCTTTATTTGCCTCTTTTAATGCTTCTTTCATATAGAATAATTTTTCCATATTTCCTCCTAGAACTTATAACAAGTTTATATTAGCATATTTTCTTTTATAATTCAACTTAAATTTATTATTATAATACTGCTATAAATAAAAAGAGAGCTAAATTAGCTCCCTTTCTTTTATATTAAAGTTTAATTTTTTATTTTATAACATCTACACCCATATATGGTCTTAATGCTTCTGGTATTACAACAGTTCCATCTTCTTGTTGGTAGTTTTCTAATATTGCAGCTAAACATCTTCCTACCGCTAATCCTGAACCATTTAATGTATGTACATATTCAGCTTTAGATTTTTTATCTCTCTTGAATCTTATACCAGCTCTTCTAGCTTGGAAATCTTCAAAGTTTGAGCAAGAAGATATTTCAACATATCTATTATAACTTGGCATCCATACTTCTAAATCATATTTAAATGCAGCTGTAAATCCTAGGTCTCCTGTACATATTTTAACTACTCTATATGGTAGTCCTAACATTTGTAATATTTTTTCTGCATCATTAGTTAATTTTTCTAATTCATCATATGAATTTTCTGGAGCAACAAATTTAACTAATTCAACTTTATTAAATTGATGTTGTCTTACTAATCCTCTAGTATCTCTTCCTGCTGAACCTGCTTCAGATCTAAAGCATGGTGTATATGCACAATATTTTATAGGTAATTGATCAACTGTTAGTATTTCATCTCTATGTATATTTGTTACAGGTACTTCTGCTGTTGGTATTAAGAAATAATCCACACCCTCAACTTTAAACATATCTTCTTCGAACTTTGGTAATTGCCCAGTTCCTATAAAGCTAGATCTATTAGCCATAAAAGGAGGTAATACTTCTGTATATCCATTTTCTTCTGTATGAGTATTTAAGAAGAAGTTTATTAATGCTCTTTCAAGTCTAGCGCCTAAACCTTTGTATAGTGTAAATCTTGATCCAGTTATTTTACCTGCAGTTTCAAAGTCTAATATTCCTAATCCTGTACCTATATCCCAGTGAGCTTTTTGTTCAAAATTAAACTTAGTAGGTTCTCCCCAAGTTCTTATTTGAACATTATCTTCATCAGTTGTTCCTTGTGGAACTTCAGGGTTTGGCACATTTGGTATTCTCATTAAGTTATATTCTATTTCATTAGATACAGTTCTAACTTTTTCATCTAATTCTTTTATCTTATCAGATAACTCTTTTAATCTTGCTTTATCTGCGGTTACATCCTTACCTTCTTTTATTAATTGAGGTATTTTTTTAGACTCAACATTCATTTCATTTTTCATTACTTCTACTTCTTTAAGTAGATCTCTTCTCTTATCATCTAATTCTACTACTATATCAAGGTTGAATTCTTTTTCACCTCTTCTGTCCATTGCTTTTTTAATATCTTCTAAATTTTCTCTAATTCTTCTTATATCTAACATTTTACCCTCCTAATTTTTATATATCTCTTAAATATATTTTATTTAGTTAATTAAAAATTTTTATACTAGCATTATTTACATTTTCCGGAAATTTTATTATAAATAATCTATTTATTTTCTAGATTGGCTTACTATACCAGTAAATTTGGTAATAAAAAAAGACCTTCTACTCCCTATAAAAGGGACGAAAGTCTTTTATCCGCGTTGCCACCCTAATTAATCATGTACAAAATACACAATTCTCTCAATCCTGTAACGTAGGTCATACGTCTAATCTTACTATAATTTCCGATTAGAAGCTCTGGAATGGATTCAAAAACCATTGTTATGAGTTCTCACCAACCACTCATTCTCTGAATACAAATATGTCTTTTACTATTTTCCTTCATAGCTTGTAACTAATTGTTTTATTTGATAAACATTATATTATATATATTAACAACTTTCAATACTATTATTCGATTTTGTTTTCTTTTTTATGTTTATTGAAAATTAATAGATATTATTAGTTAGATAACATACCTTTTTCGTCTAATATTTCTATAATTTCGTCTAATATTTCTTTTTTTGCAACTTCTATTGTGTGACTATGATCATATTTTGTTAAAGAGGATAGTTGCCTAAACTCATCATTTTTAACTTTTTCCATGAATTCTTTTATATCTCTAAGAGATGATATATTTAATTCAGCCCTTATTTCTCCATATATAGGATGATTTACAATAACATCTTTAACTATTCCGCCCATATCAACTATTACCTTTAACTCGTCAAATAGTTCTTCATTATTATTATGATTTTTACATTGTATTTTACCTTCTATTTTTTTACTTTGATTAAATACTATATATCCTTGAGGAGTGGCTACAATTTCTTTTCCACTAGCTCTTATAAGTGCTATATCTTGAACTATTATTTGCCTACTTACACTTAGCAGATCTGCTAGTTCACTTCCCTTTATAGGCTTATTAGATTTTTCTATTATATCTAGAAGTTTCTCTCTTCTTTCATTTAAATTCATAATACACCTCATATTCCTCTAAAACCAATTTTTAGTAGTTTCTAAGTTGAAATTATTATAGTTTATACTTTAAATAATATTTTATAATTTATAATTAAATAAATCAATAACGATACTTTTAAATTTTTTATATAACAAAAAAGATTACGTGGCTACGTCTTACTCTCCCGGGAGGTTGACCTCCGAGTACCATCAGCGCTAAAGAGCTTAACTTCTGTGTTCGGAATGGGAACAGGTGTATCCTCTTTGCTATAATAACCACATAATCTTTCGATTAACTTATATTAAGTTTTAGAGTTAATACTC
>UWOR01000019.1 GCA_900604495.1 Desulfovibrio sp. Marseille-P6017
AAATAAGAGTGGATGATTCAATTTTTAATATTGAAACATCCACTCTTATTTATTCATTATTTTTGGTATATTTTCCATTAACATACTCAATAATTGGATAAACTGAATTTTTATCAGTATAATCAATCTTATCAAAAAAAGATTCTAATAATAACTTATCATCATTATCTAATTCATTAGGACTTTTCTTTTCTAATGATTTCTTTAATCCTCTCATTAGCAATTTGTCTACTAAAGTCATATCTTTATAATCAAGTTGACCTCTTAAATAAAATAAGTTTGCAGTCTTAGAAAACTCTTCACTAAAGTTAATCTCTTTTATATTTTTTATTGTGCCTTCACTGTCTTTAGCTAAACCTACTGCAAATATTATTATATTTTTATTTTTTATTTTCTCATAGTTTTTAGTTATAAAGTTTAATCCTTTTATTTTTCCAATATGTAATGATGAACCATATATTATAGTCTCATAATCCGGTAAATCCCCACTTGTTATATCTGAAAGTTCATATAAGTCTGCATCTAATTTTATAGCTATCCAACCGGCATATTTTTTTGTACTGCCGTATTTAGATTTATAAATTACAGCTATTTTGCTCTTACCCTCCAATGCATACCCCTCCTAATTATTTTTATACATACAATAATAATTAGGACAAACTTTTATTATATCCTTTTATATTAAAGGAATAAATTTTCTCCAATTTCTGCAAACATTTGTAATATTAAAAACGCTTTTATATCTATTTCTTCATTTCCTTGCAATATACTTTTTGCTTCTTCTTGTGAAACCAAAATAGCTTCTATTTCTTCATCTTCCTCTAAAAATTCATCACTTATCTCACCTTTACATGTGCAATTTACAAATGCTACAGATTCATCTGTCATACCAGGTGATAAGTATATCTTACTTTTACTTCTTATACTATTAATTTTCACCAATTCTAGTCCTGTTTCTTCTTTTAACTCTCTTTTTACTGCTTCCTCCATTTTTTCATCATTGTCAACTAACCCTGCTGGTAATTCATATATATAGTCGTTTATTGGCACTCGAAATTGTTTTATTAAAACTAATTTATTTGTATCTTTATGATATGCTGCTATTACTACTGCATCAATTTTATCTTCTTTATTATTTAAATAAATTTCTTTTAATTCTTTTCTATTTTTTCTTGAAGCGACTGTCCAAGTTCTATCATCACCTAGTTTATTCTTATAATTTACTTCATATAATCCCACAAATGGTGTCTCTACAAGTGTTTTAATATCTTGAATTTTAGTGTTTTTCATACTCTTTTTCCATCCCTTTTCTATATCAAATTCTATATTAATCTTTGTATAAATATTATAGTCAATTATTAATTAAAAATTTTATTTAAAGTTCCATTCATTATAAAATTTATGTAAGAATTGCTCCATAAATTCATGCCTTTCATTAGCTATATCCTTTGCAATTTCTGTGTTCATCAAATCTTTTAACTTAAGAAGTTTTTCATAAAAATGATTAATAGTATGATTTTCTTTATATTTAACTTCATCTAGTGATTTAAATTCTATAGGATCTATATTTGGATCATATATTAATCTATTTTTACTACCACCATATGCAAATGTTCTAGCTATTCCAATTGCACCTAATGCATCTAACCTATCAGCATCTTGAACTATTTTACCTTCTATAGTATTTTGTTTAGAACTAACTACTCCACCTTTAAATGACATAGTATTTATTATATTCATAATATCATCAAAATCTTCTTTATCTACACTTACTGATTTTAAAAAGCTTTCTGTAAGGCTTGTACTATAACTATCTGAAAGCTTCCAATCATCTATATCATGTAAAAGCGCTGCCATTTCAACAATGAACATATTTGCATTTTCTCTTTCTCCTATGTACTTTGCCATATTATACACTCTTTCAATATGATACCAATCATGTCCAGTTCCATCTTTTTTAAGCTTATCTTTTACAAATAATTTAGTTTCTTCAATTATTAATGGTTTATTCATAATGTCTCCTATTTATATAGATATAATTAATGTCTTCATTTTTATTTGTATAATTATAGACTATATTTATATAGTCTATTTTACTTTTATCTATTACTTCTTTATTTTTTACTTTTAAAACTATTTTACTTATACTTAAATTAATCTCTTCTTTGATTTTATCATTTATTTTAGAAATATCTACTACTTTAGAAAATAAAACTTTTCCATAGTTAATCAAGTATATTTTATAATTATATTCGTTTATTTTTATCCAACATATTAGTAAATTCTTTTGATGTATTTGATTTATAATTTGTTGCTTTTTTATAATACTATCAAGTAGATCTAACTTTACTTTTATCTCATTAGCTTTTTCAAAGTTTAATTCCTTAGATTCTTCAAACATTTTAACCTTAAGTAAATCTATATATTTTCTATTTTTTCCATTTATGAAATCTTCTACTTCATTTAATAAACTTTTATACTCTTTTATATTTTCTTTATTTCTACACGGAGCTATACACTGCTTTAAATCATATCTTATACATTTATTATATTTTTTTACAATTTGGCAGATTAAATAAATCTATAATAATCATTTTTATTTCTTCTAATTTTTTATCCATACTATAAGGTCCAAAATATATGCTTCTATCGTCTTTTATATAGCTTACGACATCTATTATCAATTTTTCTTTATCTATTTTAATATATCTATAATTTTCATATTTTTTCATTAGTGTATTGTACATTGGCCTTATTTCATGTATTTTTTCACACTCTAAAATTAAAGCATCTAATTCTGTATCAGTAGTTATTATAGAAATATCATCTATATTCTTTATCATTCTTTTAATTTTTCTAGAATGATTATTTGAATTTATAAAATAACTTTTAACTCTATCTTTCAGACTCTTTGACTTACCAACATAAATTATATTACCTTGATAATCTTTCATCATATATATGCCGGGGCTTTTAGGAATAGTATTTATGTCCAATTTATCACTCCATTCTTAATATTAATATACTAAATATTGTACTTACTTGACAACCTGTACAAAGCTAGTATAATAATTTTCACTTTCAGATTTACTTAACTCATAAAGTGGAGATAAAACTTTTAATATATAATAGCTGTCTTCTAACTCTTCAAAATCACATATATAATAACTTCCTATAAGTTCATTAAACTCTTTATAGTTAATTACTTTCTTTTTTAATAAGTTATTTACTTTATCTAATTCATAATTCATATATACACGACCTTACTTTTTATTATAGTTTATATAAAAGTAATAAATTTTATTAATATTAATAATTTTTTGTAGATAAAGAATTTTATAAATGATACTATATTATATAAAGGTTACATATTTGGAGGTATACTATGAGAACTATGACAATTAAGGAGTTATTTGATGTTGGTGTTAGCTTCGAATCATCTGTTGGAGAAGGTACTAGAAGTGAAAGAGATAGAATCCCTAAAAATTACTCAAGAATAAATTTACCAGATGAAATGATTTTAAATATAAGCGAAATTAATAAAGAAATTAACTTTTTGATTTCTGGAGAGATTTGGTGTCCTGATTATCAATTAAATGCTACTGTATTGAAAAAGTTTACTGAACTTAATTCTAAATTTAATATATCAGTAATTTCTATGGCTAGAGGAAAAAAATTCTTAGCTCCTCTTTTAGGATTAGAAGATCCTAAATGGCCAATAATTACTGTTTTAGATAAAGATTTTAATATATTAGGTATATTTAACGAAAGACCAAAACCAGTTCGTGCATTTAGTAATTTTGACGATATAAAATTAGACTATTATAAAGGAAAGTATCTTTTAGATGCCGCTTATGAGTTTTTAGAAATGATTAATAAAGCTAAATAATATTAAGTGGCATACTGTAAGTATTACATTATGCCACTTTTTAATTAAATCAAAGTTCTTAGCCATTCTTTAGTATTGTCATCTGCAAACGTAGACTCTACTGCATTTAAATATATATCTTTATATTCATTCATAGTAAGGTTAAATTCATTTTTAATTAAGTTTAGTTCATTCGTAAGATCTATATTAGATACGGTTCTATTATCTGTACTTATAGATACTTTTATATTATTCTTATAAAAATCATATAATGGGTATGATTCTATTGATTCAACAGTTTTAGTTTGTATATTACTTGTTGGACACATTTCAAGTGTGACATTACTTTCTCTAACTAAATCACAAGCTTCTTTAGTATCTTTTATCCTTACACCATGGCCTATTCTTTCAGCCCCTAATAACTTAATTGCATCAACTACATTACTTCCACTGGCACCTTCTCCTGCATGTATTGTAACTCTATATCCATAACTTCTAGCTAAATCTATCGCATTTTTATATTTTAAAGCAAAACCTTCTTCTTCTGGACCACATAGATCTACTGCTACAACCCCCTTACCTAGAAATACCTTCCCTTCATTTATAACCCTTATTGCATCTTCTTCATCCATATTCCTCATACACCCTAATATTAAATTAGATTTTATATCAAATTCTTCGCAGGCTTTATTCATACCATCTAAAATGCTTTTTATTACTTCTTTTATGCTTAATCCTTTTTTAGTATGAAGCATAGGTGCAAATCTAATTTCCATATATTTCACATTTTCTTTAGAAGCGTCTTCTAATAGTTCAAAAGTTATTCTACTCAAGCTTTCTTTGCTTTGCATAATCTTATTCGGTAAGTCAAATCTTTTTAAATATTCTATTAATGATGTACAACCTTTTGGTACATGTAAAGCTTTAATTACATCCTCTATTTTATATGATGATAATGATATATTTTCTTTTTTAGCTATATCTATTACTGTATCAGGCCTTACACTTCCATCTAAGTGACAATGTAGTTCTACTTTTGGTAAATTTCTCATATTTATATCCTCCTCATTTATTCTTATGATTATGTATTTATTTTTATTGTTATGTATTTATTTATTTTTATATATTTATGTATAAAAAAATTCCGGACTACAAAGAAAGCATGTCAATAAAATGTATAAATACAAACACATAACTTTCTTCGTAATCAGGAATTTACGGCTCCTGGTAGAGACCCCTAAGCCTTATTATTAGGGTTATACGACCAAATATATTAGTATAGATTTTATATTTTTTTTATATCTTTGTCAACATAAATTTTTAATATTTATTGTACAACTTTAATATATATTTAGTACAAATCTAATTAAAGGAGGAAACTTATTTGTTTGATATAAACCTTAATTCAACCTATACTTTTCTATTAGCAGTAATACTATTTTTATTTGGGAGTATGTTAAAAAATAAAATTAAAATATTTAATAGCCTTTGTATTCCTTCACCTGTTATAGGGGGGTTATTTTTCTGTCTCTTATATTTATTTTTAAATTACTTTAACATATTTAATGTAACAATGGACACAAGAATTATGCCTAAATTTATGTCATTCTTTTTTACTGCTATAGGACTTAGCGTTAGCCTTTCTTTAATAAAAAAGGGAGGTAAACTATTACTCAAATATTGGCTGTTATGTGGTATACTTGCATTTTGTCAAAATACTTTAACTGTTGTATTATCTAAAGTTTGTAATATACATCCACTATTAGGGTTAATGTGTGGAACAATATCTATGGAGGGTGGACATGGGTATGCTGCTGCGTTTGGTGCTACTATTGAAAGCTTAGGTATAAAGTCTGCTTCTAGTGTGGGAATCGCTTCAGCCACTATTGGACTTATTTTAGGTGGAATATTAGGAGGACCTACTGCTAAATTTTTAATAGAAAAATATAAGTTAAAGCCTACATCTAATAAAACATTTAATATCTCAAATAATTCTATCTTAGGTATTTCTAAATCTTATTTCGGTCTAACGCCTTATTTATTTTTTGAACAGGTATTAATAGTATTATTATGTATGGTATTAGGAGAATTTATCACGAATTTAATTTATAATACATTTCATGTTGTAGTACCGACTATTGTCTGTTCTATGTTTATAGCTGTTATTTTTAGAAATATAAATGATAGATTTAATATTATAAAAATTGATTTTCAATTATTAGATTTTTTAAGTGAACTATGTTTAGGAATGTTTTTGACTATGGCCCTTATGAGTGTTGATTTATTAAAGCTATCAAACTTATTTGCTCCAATTATATTTATAATTTCTTGTCAAGTTATATTTATAATTCTATACGCTATATTAATTTGTTTTAGATTTCTAGGTAAAAATTTTGATGCAGCAATTATAATAAGTGGATTGATTGGACATGGACTTGGTGCTACACCTAATGCACTTGCTAATATGACATCTGTAAGTCAGAAGTATGGTTACTCAGAAAAAGCTTTTTTAGTTGTTCCTTTAGTCGGAGCATTTTTATTAGATTTATTTACAATGCCTTGCATAATTTTATTTATAAATCTTCTCAGCTAAAATTTCAACTAATTTCATATTTAAGATTAAAATTATTTATTTCTCACATAATATAATTGTAAGATTCAATATACAGTCTTAGGAGGTTATTATGGATAGTAATTTAAATTGTCAAGCTTATAATTGTACTTTCAATAAAAATAATAATTGTCATGCTTCACATATAAAAGTTGAAGGTTTTGATGCTACTATTACCCCAGAAACTTATTGTAATAGTTTTAAAGATAAAAATACTTATAACTTTTCTAACTATTCTACAGATACTACTAATTTAACTAATACTCAAAATATATCTTGTAGTGCATCAAATTGTACATATAATGTAAGTGGTTTATGCAATGCTAGCCACGTGGATATAAGTTTTGAAAATGCAAGTTGCGAAACATTTAAAATGTCTCACTAAATAAAATAAGCATATCTAAAAATAGATATGCTTACTTTATTTATATTTAATGATTTATATATTATCTTTATGAATTCTATTAGCATAAATACGCTCTACAAAATTTTCATATAAACGTCTTTCTTTTTCTGTAAAATCACTTGTTACATGATAATACCAATCTTTAAATATAGATTTGATATCATCAACCGTTTCATCACCCTTTTTCGTTAAATGTAAACTATAGGATCTACTATTTGAACTATCTTGAACTTTATCAACTAATCCTAGATCAACTAATTTTTTTATAGTTCTTGTAACAATCGCTTTATCTACATTTAATAAAGATGCTATATCTTGTAAATTTAAACCATCCATCCTTTTTATAATAATCAAATATCTTAAACTAACTAAAGTTATGTTATGTTCTTTTAATATATCTTCTGCATATCTACGGAAATCTTTATTTATCGCCCATATTTGCCTACTTAAAATATTTAATTCCAAATGTGCTCACCTCTAATTTTTTATTTAACATCTTATTATATATTATTTTATAAAGTAAATCCAAGTAAAACATGAATATTCTTTCGAATTTTGTTATTTTTTTATTCTTTTTGTCGTTTTTATTTATTATTATTTCTCTATTTAATATTTTTAATATACTCTTGTATAAATATTTATGATTTGTCAAAAATAAATAATATATACAAGGAGGATATATTATGAATAATAAATTAATAGATAATAATGCAAAAAAAGCGTTACAACAATATAAGTTAGAAATATCTAGTGAATTAAATAATTTTTCTAGTGATGCATTTCCATATGTAGGTGGAATTGCAACCAGAAAATTAGTTGAAATCGGTGAAAAAGAACTTATTAATGAATATAATAATCAAACTAAATAAATTAATAAAGCTATCTATAATATAAGATAGCTTTATTAATTTATTTTTATAATCTTTTTAAATTAGAATTTTTAATTATAAAAATATATGATTTTATTTGTAATCATAGGGTATAAGTATATTATAAATTACATAATCATCGGAGGTATTTAAAATGTCAAAATGTAATTCATGTCCTTCAAAAGGAAGTTGTAATACAAAATCTAGCAATTGTACTGTAGTTAACCATCCTTATAACAATATAAAAAAAGTTATCGCTATAATGAGTGGAAAAGGGGGAGTTGGTAAGTCAACAGTTACTACTCTTTTAGCTAAACAGCTAACAAATATGGGATTTAAAGTAGGTATATTAGACTCTGATATTACAGGACCTAGTATTCCTAGATTAATGGGTTTAAAAGATGAAAGAGCTATGTCTAACGGTAATGATATATATCCTGTAGCTAATAAAGATAATATAAAAACTATGTCTATAAACTATATGGTAGATATAGAAGATCAACCTGTAGTTTGGAAAGGACCTATGATTACTAATGCTGTAAAGCAATTTTATAGCAATGTATTATGGGGAGAACTTGATTATTTATTAATAGATATGCCTCCAGGTACTGGAGATGTGGCTATGACTGTAATGCAATCACTTCCTATAAATGGTATTGTTATGGTATCTGTTCCTCAAGATATGATATCTATGATAGTTGCTAAAGCTATCAATATGGCAAAGATGCTAAATGTAAATGTTTTAGGTGTAGTTGAAAATATGAGCTATATTCAATGCCCTGATTGCGATAAAAAAATAAAATTATTTGCTGGTGAAGAAAACGATAAATTCTTTAAAAAGAATAATATAAGTCTTCTTGGTGAGCTTCCAATGACTAAGGAAATTATAAATATAACTCATAATGGAGTCGATGAGATTAGTTCCGATCTAGAAGGCACACTAAAAAACATTGTAAGTAAATTATAAATACATATATAAAGTAAATAGGCTTTAGAATTATTCTAAAGCCTATTTACTATATTAAAATACCTCACTTAACTGATTTTTATACCTAGCCATAAACCTTTCTTTTGCTTTTGATATATGATTCCTAGCTTCTTCTTCAGCTAATGATTCATTTCCATTTTCTATAGCACTCATTATTTTTTTATGTTCTTCGAAGGCTATTCTTCTAGTCTCAACCGTACTTAAACTTATCTTTCTTAGACTTTTTAAATATTCAAACATATGTTCTATTTGATTAATTAGACGCTTATTCTTACTTGAATGAAGTAATATAGTGTTAAATTTAACATGAAGATCCTCAACTCTTTGAGCATCTTCAATACTTTCTTCCATCTCTTCAATTATATCTCTTAATCTTCTTATATCAAGCCTAGAGATATTTAGACATGCAAGTCTTGCAGCTAAGCCTTCTAATACTTCTCTGAGATCATAAATCTCTAAAGCATCCTCTATAGATATTCCAATCACAATCGTTCCTTTTCTTGGTATACTTGTTGCTAGGCCCTCAATTTCTAACTGTCTTAATGCCTCTCTAACAGGTGTTCTACTAACACCCATACTAGATGCTATTATATTCTCTACTAACCTATCCCCTTCTTTTAACCTATTTTCAAAAATAGCATTTCTAAGTTCATCTAAAACTACTTCTCTTATTGATCTTGGATCTTCGTTATCTATTTTTGTAAACATATCCATCTCCTCTTTCCTCTTAAAATAAAAATACACTTAGATAATATCGATTATCTAAGTGTATTTTGCTTTATAATCAATATATTAATTAAGCAAAGAACTTAAGTAATATACCAGCTGCTACCGCAGAGCCTATAACACCTGCTACATTTGGACTCATAGCATGCATTAATAAGAAGTTTGAAGGATTTTCTTCTTGCCCAACCTTTTGAACAACTCTTGATGCCATTGGTACTGCTGAAACTCCTGCTGCACCTATCATTGGGTTAACTTTTCCTTTAGTTAATTTACACATTAACTTTCCGCCTAAAACTCCTGCTGCTGTACCTACTGAGAATGCAGCAAGTCCCATTGCTATTATACCTAAAGTTTGAGCACTTAATAATGTATCTGCATTAGTTGTTGCTCCAACTGATAATCCAAGTAATATAGTTACTATATACATTAAAGAACTTTGAGCAGTTTCTACTAATTTAGGAACTAATCCTGATTCTTTTATTAAGTTACCAAACATTAACATACCTACAAGTGGTGCTGCTGTTGGTAATAATCCTATAACTATTATCATAACTACTATTGGGAATATTATCTTTTCTTTTTTAGTAACAACTCTAGTTTGTTCCATTTTTATAGCTCTTTCTTCCTTAGTAGTTAAAGCTTTTATTATTGGTGGTTGTATAACTGGTACTAGTGCCATATAAGAATAAGCAGCTAGCGCTATTGTACCTAATAATTCTGGAGCTAGCGCACCAGTTAATTGTATAGCTGTTGGTCCATCTGCACCACCTATTATACCTATAGATGCTGCTTGTGGTCCTGTAAATCCAAGAGCTATCGCTCCTAAGAATGCAAAGAATACACCAAATTGTGCAGCTCCTCCAAGTAACATTGTCTTAGGATTAGCTATCATTGGACCGAAATCTGTTCCAGCTCCGATACATAAGAATATAAGTGGTGGATAAATACCAAGTTTAACACCTTGATATAGATAGTAGAATAATCCACCTTTATCACCATCATGTGCAGCTTTCATTAAATCAACACCTGGCATATTTGCAAGTAACATACCAGTTGCTATTGGTATAAGTAAGTATGGTTCATAACCTTTGCTAATAGCTAAGTATAAGAAAAAGCATGCTAAAGCTATGACTATTACTTGTTTAATGTTCATTTGTGCGAACCCTGATTCCATTACGAAATCCATTAACATTTGACCCATGTCATCTTCCTCCTCTAGCTTTTTAATACTATGCTATTTTTAATATTACATCTCCAAGATTTACGTTTTGTCCTTTTTCAACATGTATAGTTGATATAGTTCCATCAACTGGAGCTATTATTTCATTTTCCATTTTCATTGCCTCAAGTATAGCTACTACGTCACCTTTTTTAACTGCTTGTCCTTCTTTAACTAATATGTTGAACATGCTTCCTGGCATTGGAGCAGTTATATCTTCACCAGCACCATTTGAAACTGGAGCTGCTTTAGGAGCTGGAGCAGCAGTTTGAACTGGCTTTTGTCCTGGCTGTACTTCTTCTACTTCAACTTGATATACTTTTCCGTTTAATGTTATGTTATAAGCTTTTATACTCATTTTAATCTCCCTTTCATTTCATAAAAATAATTTTATAATTTCGATTTTAATTTTTTATATTTTTTATAATCATGTTAGTGTAAGTTAATTATTACTTTACTCTTTTTATACTTCTTATATGAAGGTTTGGATTTAACTTTCCATTTCCAGCCATTATAGATGCTGTTAAGCAAGCTACTAATCTTTCTTCTTCGTCATTATCATCTATCACTGTATTTGTAGTAACCGGTTTAACTTCTTCTTTTTTATTTTCTTTAAATAAAACTTTAAATGAGCTAAGTACTACAGCTATTAAAGCTAAAGTTAAAAGAACGATTGTCATACTTGATATTGTGATAGATATACCATCCATAAATGTTATATTCATATTTACCACCTATTCTCTACATAGTTACTGTTATATATTGTATAGCATTTTCATCAACTTCTTCAGTTGTAGCACATTCATTGTACTTAGATTCTAAGAACTTTGGAGCTACTTGAGGGAATAATGCATAAGCTAATACATCTTCATCAGTCTTAGCTAATTCACCAGCTTCTTTTTTCATAGCTTCAAATTCAGGAGCTATTAAATCAGCAGGTCTTACAGTTATTACTTCATCATCTCCAATTATTTTCTTTTTAATTTCTTCATCTATTGATGCAGGAGCCTTACCATATAATCCTTTTACATAGTCTTTTATTTCTTTTGGAACTAACTTATATCTTTCTCCTGTTAAAACATTGAATAAAGCTTGTGTTCCAACCATTTGACTTAAAGGTGTTACAAGTGGTGGGTATCCTAAGTCTTTTCTAACTCTTGGTACTTCGTTAAGTACATCTTCATATTTATCTTCAGCATTTTGTTGCTTCATTTGAGATAAAAGGTTAGATAACATTCCTCCCGGAACTTGGTACTTTAATGTTTGAGGATCTGTTAGTAAAACCTTTGCATCAAGTACGCCTTCGGCCATATACTTATCTCTTATTGGCTTAAAGTACTCTGCAACTTCAAGTAAAGCTTCCATATTTAATTCTGGATTTCTATCCATTTCAGCAAAAGCTATTGCTAAAGATTCAGTTGGAGGCTGAGAAGTACCACCAGATAATGGAGATATTGCTGTATCGATTATATCTATACCTGCCTCAACAGCTTTCATATATAACATTTCAGCTATACCACCTGTACAATGAGTATGTAGCTCTAAAGGCAAATCAGTTACTTCTTTTAATTTCTTTATTAAGTCATATGCATTGTATGGTGTAAGTACCCCTGCCATATCTTTTATACATATAGAATCAGCACCCATATTTTCCATAGTTTTAACTAATTCAACATAGTACTCAGTAGTATGTACTGGACTTGTTGTATAAGATATTGCACATTGACAGTGTCCATTATATTTCTTTATGGCTTTCATTGATGCTTCTAAGTTTCTAACATCATTTAATGCATCGAATACTCTTATTATATCAATTCCATTTTTTATAGATAATTCTATAAATTTTTCTACTGTATCATCAGCGTAGTTTCTATAACCTAAAAGATTTTGTCCTCTAAGTAGCATTTGTAACTTTGTATTTTTAACATGCTTTCTTATAAGTCTTAATCTTTCCCATGGATCTTCATTTAAGAATCTTATACAAGAGTCAAATGTTGCTCCACCCCAAACTTCCATTGAGTAGTATCCTACTTTATCCATCGTTTCTAAAATAGGTATCATTTCATCTGTTTTTAACCTAGTTGCCATTAAAGATTGATGTCCGTCTCTTAAAGCAGTTTCAGTTATTTTTAACTTACTCATCCTATTTCACACTCCTATCTCAATTTATTTTAAAGTAACATCTTCATCACACTAAAAATAGTCGATTTTTGTTATTTCCTACTCTATTTATTATATATATACATTTATTGTATACCAAGTTTTTTTAGTGTTCTTTCTATCTATATTTGGTATACAATTTATGCAAATAGTTTTAACTATACCCATTAACCACTACTTCTAATTTACCTGTTTCTGGACATATAACTAACCCATGTATATGTATATCTTTAGGCATTAAAGGATGATTCTTTATAGAGTTAATACTATCTTTGATTGAATCCTCTACTGAATTAAATCCATGTAGCCATTGTTTAACATCTATGCCAGAATTGAATAATGTGTCTATTATCTCCTTAGAAACTCCTCTATTTAAAATTTTATTTACAATTTCTTCTATATCAAGATTACACATTCCACATTTATGATGTCCTACAACTATCACTTCATCAACTTCAAATTCATAAACAGCAAGTATAACACTCCTCATAATACTTCCAAATGCATGCATAACTGTAGCGCCTTCATTTTTTATTATTTTTGCATCACCATTTTTTATATTCATAGCCTTTGGTAAAAGTTTTGTTAATCTAGTATCCATACATGATAAAATAACTATTTTTTTATCTGGATGCTTTGATGTTATATATTCTTCATAATTTTTATTTTCTACAAATTTATTATTGTATTCTAATATTTCATTTAATTTACTCACGCTAAACTCCTTATAAATCAAATTCTGGTATTTTATTCTAATAAAAAGACCTAGAAAGTGTTTTTATTAGAAGCACCATTCTAGGTCTTTCATTATTACAATAATGTAAATACTTTTTTATTTATAATAAACTGTTCCATCCATTATCATTCTAGATGTTCTATATCCATATACCCAAGGTACATCTCTATTTCCATCTTTATCTATATTACACTCAACTCCATTTTGCATTAAGCCACCTGGGTGAGCTATATTTAAACTTTCTGGGTTGAATCCTTTTCTAACAACTTGATTAACTATAGTTCCTTCTATAGTAGCTGCTGTTGCTGTACATAATGCACCTGTAAGAGCATATGTTTTATGAGTAAGTTGCATAGACATCATTCTTCCTAATAAGTCCATGTCTTTTTCTTCTATAACATTTCCATTAACATTAGTATATGTAGAAGGTTCAGCTACTATAGTTAACTTAGGAACACCTGGAGATTTTTCAGCTGATTCTTTATAATCATCTATAAATCCAAGCATTACAGCCCCTAACCCTCTTATAGTTTCTAATCTCTCTAACATATCTTTATTGCTATCTATTTCATCTGGTAACTCTTTACCTGTAAGTCCAACATCACTTGCTCTTACAAATATAAGAGGATTTGATGAATCTACTAAAGATACTTCAACTGACTTATACCCTGGTACATCTACTGCATCTACTACATTTCCAGTAGGTAATAATTTTCCAGTCATAGCTCCTGCTGGATCTTTAAATGCAAGTTTTACTACTGACGATGTCCCTGGAACACCTGCTATACAAAAGTCTCCATCATAACTTACTTTTCCATCTGGAGTTTGTACATGAGAGTATATTATTTTTTTAGTGTTAGTATTGTATATCCTTACCACAGTTTCAGGAGAAGTTACTTCTACTAATCCTTTTTCTATAGCATAAGGTCCAACTGCTGATGATACATTTCCACAGTTTCCTTTATAAGATACTATTGGCTTATCAATAGATACTTGTGCAAATGTGTAATTAACATCCCAATCTGGATTATCAGATTTTGATATTATTGCAACCTTACTAGTTGTAGATGTTGCTCCACCTAATCCATCTATTTGACGAACATCTGGGCTACCCATTACTGATAAAAGTATTTCATCCCATAATCCTTTATCTGAAGGTAAATTTTCTTCATTTATAAATACACCTTTACTTGTTCCACCTCTAAATATAGTACATTCAAGTTTATTCATAACGACTTCCCCTTTTTTATTAGTTATTAACTAAAACTTTTTCTTCTGTTTTTTTCTTATTTACATTTGCATAGAAGTTTATTAAACTACCGTCTAATATAACTTGAGCTTCTTCTTCAGTTACATCATTTAACTTAAGTTCTATTTCTTTTTCTTTATTAGTACCGATAACTTTAGCTATGATAGTTTTTTCTCCATTTACAACTTTGCTTCTCATCTTGGGAATATATATATAATCATTTCTATCTAATTCATTTATTACACTTTGGTCTGCAGTGAACGGTATTATACCCCAGTTAACTAAGTTAGAACGATATCTCTTTGTCGCATATTCTACAGTTATATTAGCAAGACCACCTAAAACTCTTTGACTAGATGCTGCTTGCTCTCTTGCAGATCCATCTCCTGGCTTAACAGCATATACTACACTACCAAATCCAGTATTATTTAAAAACTCTTCAACTGAAGAATTTGGATTTATAGTTTCTACTAAATCTTTTAATTCCTCTGAGACTTCACTTACATTACCTCTTACAAAATCTCTTCTTTCTTCTTCTAAAGCTTGTATTGATTTTGCTGCTGGTACATATTCTGGATCACGTCTTGAAAGTGTATAATCTGACATTTTCTTTGGATTAGATCTGTATGTAGCAGCATCTCCTGATGGTATTAATTCATCAGTTGTTGTAACAGGGTCTCCTATAACTGATGCAACTTTTAATAATACATCTTCTTCTAAAGATATCATTTCTGGCCATTCAGTTATGTTTGGACCTAACTTTAATTCTTCATTTTCATTTCCTTTTTCAAATCCATCATAAACTCTTCTGTATGGTGATTTATCAAAGCTATAAGTATTTGCAGTTTCATCATATTCTAAATCTGTTGCTGCTGTTAATATACCTCCATTTAATGAAGTTGCTGCTATTGAACGAGCATCCATAAGAGCTACAGATGTTAATTGTCCATCTCCTGGCTTTGATCCTTCTCTATTTGGGAAGTTTCTAGTTGTATGTCTTATTGATAAAGAACCATGTGCTGGTACATCTCCTGCTCCGAAACAAGGTCCACAGAATGCAGTCTTTATTAAAACACCTGCTTTTGTAAGTTCACTAGCACTACCATCTTCTATCATTTTAGAGTATATTGGAGTACTTGCTGGATATATACTTAAAGTATAGTAATCATTAGTTAATTCTTTTCCCGATAATATATTAGCTGCAGCTTGTATATTTTCATACATACCACCTGAACATCCTGCTATTTCAGCTTGATCAACTTTTAATTTACCATCTACTATTTTACTTCTTAAATCTAATTTTAAGTTTGGATTACTTATTTGCTTTTGAGCTTCTATTTCTGTTTTTTCTAATATTTCTTCTAAGTTTTCATTTAACTCTTTTATTGTGTATGCATTACTTGGATGGAAAGGTAAAGCTATCATACATTCGACTTTGCTTAAATCAACTTTAACTAATCCATCGTACATAGCTACTTTACCAGGCTTTAATTCTTTATAAGCTTTTGGTCTATTGTGTACTTCAAAATATTCTTTTACCTTTTCATCTGTACACCATATAGAAGTTAAACAAGTTGTTTCTGTAGTCATAACATCTATACCATTTCTAAAATCAATAGAAAGATTTTCTATTCCTGGTCCTACGAATTCCATAACTTTATTTTTTACAAATCCATTTTCGAATACTTCTCTTATTATAGCTAATGCTATATCTTGAGGCCCTATACCTCTTCTTATATTTCCTTCTAAATAAACAGCTATTACTTCAGGTTTTTCCATGTCGTAAGTGTTTTCAAGAAGTTGTTTAACTATCTCTCCTCCACCTTCTCCTACACCCATAGTTCCTAAAGCACCGTATCTTGTATGACTATCTGTTCCAAGTATCATATGACCACAGTTTGCATACATTTCTCTCATATATTGATGTATTACTGCTTGATGAGCTGGAACAAATATTCCACCATACTTTTTAGCTGCAGTTAGCCCAAATAAATGGTCATCATCATTTAATGTTCCACCTACTGCACATAATGAATTGTGACAGTTTGTAAGTATATATGGTACTGGGAATTTCTTAAGTCCGCTTGCTTTTGCTGTTTGTATAACACCTACATATGTAAGGTCATGTGATGTAAGTGAGTCAAACTTTAATTTTAAATTTTTCTTATCTTCTGAAACATTGTGTGATTCAAATATAGATGCTGCTATTGTATTCTCTTGTGCATTATCTATTGATTCTATATTTTCTTGACCTAGTTCATTTAATTTATTATTTAATGCTTCTAAAGTAGCATCTTCTACTATAACTTCATTATTGTAAAGTAAAACTTTACCTTGTTTTAAAGTAACCATAATGTATCCCTCCAAAAATCTTTTATATTTATGTACTATGCGATTATTCCATATACTCCTATATACGAAAGAAGCATATTAAATACTACACATCCTACAGCTATCATTAATAATTGTCCAAATAATTTATTTTGTTCTTCTTCTCCTGCACCACTAGCTGACATGTATGCTGCAAGTATTAATCCTCCACCTGTTGATGCTGGTGAAAATGCTGCTGCAAACGAAGAAGAAATTATTATACTTGTAAGTTCTACGAATCCAAATGCACCACCGAATGAATCTATTATTGATGGTACAGTAGGTATAAGTGTTGGCATAACCACACCTGTTGTAGAACTAAAGAATGATAATAATCCACTTGTTCCTGCAAGTATTGGTCTTGCTGTTTTTTCACCCATTATCGATAGTAATCCGCTTGATAATAATTCAATACCACCAACTGTATCTACTATATTCATAAGAACACCAACTCCACATATTAATATAAGTGTCCCCCATGGTACAGTCGATAAGGCTTTCTTTTGTTCAGCAACTTTGAGTATCATTAGTATTGAAGCTATAAAGAATGATGCTAGTCCCACATTTTGACCAAAGCCAGCAACCATTATTACCATAACTGCCATACCTACTAATGTTATTTTTTGTTTACCATCAAATTTTTCTAAATCATCTTTTCTTAAATGATTTTCTGGTTTCATCTTATCTAGTCTATAACAAACACAGAATACTATACCTAATATAACTCCCCATAACATCACATTTAACATTAGTGGTATTTCAAATCCAAATACTTCTACTTTCGCACCTAACTCAGTAGCTATTATTCCTGCTGGTGTTAGAGGTGTTATTGCAAATGCATTAGATGCTAATTTTGCTAGTAATGCATATAATATTGGATTTTGCTTCATTCCAACTGCTATTGTTACTGCAACAACTGTCATAAGAGATCCTATAGGTATATTTCCTGGACCTATTGCTGAAAGTGTACCTGAAACTAAGAAAATTATTAGTGGTACTAAATAAGATTTTGTACCTACCATTGCTACTGCTTTATTAGCAAGTAACTCTAGTGTACCGTTTACCTGAGCTATACTAAATAAGAATGTAACTCCTACAAGAGTTGCGAATAATTGTGCATCAAACCCTGCTAATATTTCTTTTGATGTTAATCCACATATAGTACCTAATATTAATGAGAATCCTATAGATAGAACACCTATATTTACCTTTTTCCAAAATCCAAAAGCTACAACTATAACTAATGTTACTAGTGCTAAAATAGCTAAATTATTACTCATATTTTTCCTCCCTATTTTCGATTTTAAAATTTCCTGATTTTAGATTTTTAATTTTTAGAGACTATATTAAATAAGTTTATTGTTACATGATTTAATTTCGGCTAAGACCAAAATTTTAGCTAGATATAACAAATGCAAGTGCTGAAGTTACAGTTATTAATACCACCAACATTTCATTTAATATAGTCTTTTAAATATTATATATCATCGAAGAAATCGCTTGTCGTTTCCTCTTTTTTATTGTATTATATTGTTAATTAATAGTCCAATACATAATTACCATGCTTTTTATGCATTAAAGCTATAGTTTTAAAAGGAGGATTAAAGTGTTTGAATTTAAAGAATTAGAATATGTTATATCCGTTGCTAAGCATCAAAATATAACAAAGGCAGCTGAGGAATTATATATCTCACAACCTTCACTTAGTAAGTATATAAAAAAACTCGAAATGGTACTTGGCGTTAGTTTATTCAGTAAAGTAGGTAATCGTTTTATACTTACTTACGCTGGAGAAATGTATTTAAGAAATGCACAAAATATATTACTGATTAAGAATAAAATAACTGCTGAAATAGATGATATTCGTAAAATAAATAAAGGCAGATTTAACCTTTCCATTCCATCTACAAGGGGTTCTTACTTAATTCCTGAAACACTGCCTAAATTCAAAGAAATGTATCCAAATGTTGAAATAAATTTATTTGAAAATTCATCTTCTGAAGCTGAAAAACTATTACTTAATGGAGAGGCAGATATCGCAATATTTAACCATCATACTGAACACCCAGATCTTGAGTATAAAGTTATAGGTGTAGAAGAACTAATACTTGCAGTATCTCCTGATAATCCATTAGCTAATATGGGAGAAAAAAAATTAAATTGTAAGTATGATTGGATTGATATAAAACTATTTAAAAACGAAAATTTTATACTTAACTTTCCATATCAACGTACTGGTAAAATGGCAGAAAAAATTTTTAAATCTGCAAACTTTGAACCTAACGCTGTATTGAGAACAAGAAGTATGGAGTGTGCCGTAAGACTTACGCTATCTAATTATGGTGTTTGCTTTGTTTCTGATAATTATCTAAAGTATATGAACTTATTAACTAAACCTAAGTACTTCTCAATAGGATACCCAACTACTACTTTTAAATTAGTTGTTGCTTATAGAAAAGGTTCATACCTCCCACGTTATATAAAAGATTATATTGACATAGTCAAGGATTTTGTTAATTTTTAAATTATTTTGTCGAAAACTATTGGTATTTTCGAATTTTTAGTGTAAAATCTATTGTATACATTTGTTTTAAATTGTATACAATAGATTTTTTAAAAAGGGAAGGACGATAAAATAAAAATGAAAAATTGGATGGATGAGTTTGTCACTAATACTGATTTATCTCAAAATAGGCCTCTAAGAGAAGTTGTTTACGAAAGTCTAAGGAAAACTCTAATAGAATGTAACATACCATTAGGAGAACGTTTTGTAGAAAAGGAATATTCTGAAAGATTAAATATAAGTAGAACTCCTGTTAGAGAAGCACTTAAACAACTTGAAAAAGAGGGTTTAGTCGAATATGTTCATAGGGCTGGGGTAGTAGTTAATAGAATTACTAAAGATGATGTTATTGAAATTTATAAGATAAGACAATCCCTTGAGCTATTAATTGTAACTAATGCTATGGAAAATATTACACAAAGTGAAATTGATGAGATCAACGCCCTTCTTGATCATACAGAAAATATAAATAATGAAGGAAATATAGAAGAAGTAATCAATTTATTCGGTAAATTTAACTCTCTTATTTATAAAGCTAGTAAGATGAAACGTCTTCCTGGTATTATTTCTAATTTAAATAGCTATCTACAAAGGTTTAGAAATATATCTATAGAAGATGATTTAAGAAGAGAAAAAGCATTATCTGAACATAGACTTATACTAAATTCAATAATTTCAAAAAATAAGGACTTAGCAGAATCAGTAATAACAAAGCATCTAAACGATTCTTTAGATATTGTTATAGCTGAGTTTGATAAATAAATAAAAGAGCTAGCATTTAGTTGCTAGCTCTTTTTATAGTAATCAAAAATATAGTTACAGCAAGTAAGTCTGCACATCCACCTGGACTTATATTTTTATTTATATATTCATTTTCTAATTCTAAAATTCTTATTTTCCCATTACTAGTATACACACCACCTATTTTTAAAAGTTCTTTTGCATCATTTTGAACTTGTTTTAAGGTATTTATATCATGCCTATATACTATAGTGCTATCCTCTACTATAGCTAATAATTCTATTAATATTTGTGTATATAAATCATTCTCAGATAAATCAGAATCATAATACTTATCTATTATATTATTAAATAAAACAGATAGTCCATCTTTTACTTGTCCTCGTACACCTGTAAATCCATATTTTATATATAGCTTTTCTCCATGAGTTAATTCAGACTTATTTTCTATATCTTTAAAATCATCTAAAATATCATTAACCATTGATTTTATAATACTTTGTATATCTTCAAATTTTCTATTATTATATGTTCCCTTTGCAAGAGATGCTATAGTTATACCCATTAAAAATATCATTCCTTTATGAGTATTTATATTATTAGTTGCTTCAAACATTTTATGTTCACATAGTATACCAATTTCTCTAATAGCATCAAATATGTATTTAGGCTCATGATATGAGTATCCTATGTTATACATCTCTTTAAAAAATGGTGCTATAGCAAATGCACTATCTAAAAAAGTATAATAGTTCATGTCTTCATGAGCCCCTTGACTTATTGGTGATACTAAACCAAATGAAGGAAATGTAGAAACTTCACTTATCATGGCTTTTACAGCTATTTGAGATATTCTATAAGCTAAAGTTTCTCTTTTTTTTTGATAGTCCTTATATTTTAAATATACTTCTTCAAAATATTTTTTGATTTCCTCTATATTATGACTTTGAGCTCTAGAGCAAATTTTAGCATCTTTATCACATATAAAACATTTTCTAGGCTGTTTGTATAAATCTGATCTAGATATGCCTATGACATTATCATTTTTCATAGTATATACATCTATATCTACACATCTACCTAGTATATGCTTTTCTTCAATATCTATCATTAACTTTTTAATACTAACAAAATCTGCATCAAATATAAAATGACAAACTAATCCTTCTTTATTTTTATATCTATCATTATAAACTATATACTTTTTATAGTAAGTTAAAATTTCATTATAAATTATACTAACAATATCATCAGTTATATAGTTTGATTTTTCAATTCCAGGATAATTAATTCTAAGAGTTACCAGTGTTTTATCTTTATAATTTTTAAATAAGTTTTCTTGATTCTTAACTCTTTTTTCTCTATCAAATAAAAATTCTTCAATTAAGTCTATATTCATAATTAATTTGGTAAAACTTAAGTTATAACTTACTTATTACCAATTCACCTTCCTCACTAAGTAAAAAGTCAAATGTTGTTTTAGGAACTAATTCTTTAACTTGATCAAACTTTACATCTTTTAGTAATTTTCTAACTCTAGATGCACTAATTGCATCATTCTCTATTTCTTTTCTTTTTATTAATTCAACTTGTACATTATATTTAGGAAGAACTTCTTGTATAGTTTCATTGTACATATTAGTAACTTCACAATGAGGCTCACTTCCCACAAATCTTTTCTTTATATTAAACTTTGGAACAAAGTATTTTCCAAATATATTACAATCTAATTTTGTATATTCTTTTAATGCATCATCATTTTTCTTTAAAAAGTAATTAGGGAAAGTTGCTGATGATATTATATACTCCCCTGCTGGTACAACCGTTACATTTTCTAAATCTTTAGTTCCTTCTTTGATTAACTTGAATCTTGATTTAAATGGAAAAACAGATTTATCTTCTTCTACTACAAATATTATTACATTTTCATTACTTTTACATGCACTTTCTATTATGTATCTATGCCCTAGTGTAAATGGATTACAGTTCATAACTAATGCTGCATATTCTTTACTATCATCTATTTTATATTCTTTTTTTAATTTATCTAAACTTGCATTTATATTTTTATTTCCACTTTCTAATAAGCTTACTTTATCAGTCGTAAATATGTTTTTATATCCTAAACCTTCAAATAAGAATTGATTCTCAGGCTTTGTAAATATAAAACTATGGTATCTACCTTCTAAAAATAACTTTTCAGTAACTTTTGATATAAGGTTATTCGATAAACCTAATCCTTGGTAGTTTTCACTTATCGCAAAACATTTCAATATATTTTCTTTCTTAGAACATGTAGCTATTATATCATCATTTTCTCTAATTACCACTGTGTAATCAACGTCTTCATATTTAAGGCTGAATTTTTCTAAAAATTTTCTTACTTCATTAGTTTCATAGTTTGATTTTAAATTTATACTTTCTACATTATAATACATGCTCTTGTGCACCAACCTTTTCTATACTCCAAATATTCTATTAATTAATACAAATGCTAGTAGCCCTATTATCATTACAACATATATCATTATATTATCTTTTTTACTTGCTGCAACATATTTTTTCTTTTTTGTAAACTCTCTAGCTTCTTTAAACATTCCTTCTTCTCTAGCTTCTCTTAGAAGTTCCTTGTTACTTTTTTTAGGTTCTTTATTTTTTTTGCTCATAATTTCACCTCTGTATCTAATATTTAAAATTACGATAAAAAGGTATTGCAAAATACAATACCTTTTATCTTATCAAAGTTCTATACTCATTTAATATTTCTTATTAGCAGAATATACCAAATACTACAGAAGCTATTATTAACATTAATCCTCCACCTAAACGAGAAGATATTTGTGCAAATGATATAAGTTCCATTCTCTTAGCTGCTCCAAGAACTGCTAAGTCTCCTGAACCACCTCTGTTAGCCATACATAATCCAGCTGTTATTGCAGTTTCTATTGGGTAGAATCCTACAATCCATCCAACAAGACCTGAACCTAATATTGCTCCTAAAACTATAAATGCAGCTATTACAACGTTACCTATTGTGAATGCAGCTATTAACTCACCTAAGTCAGTAAGAGCTATACCTACACCACACATTATAACTAATAAGAATTGCTTAGTGAAGAATCCTTGTAACTTGTTAGCCCCAACTCTTAATTCAGCTGGTATTACACCTATAACGTTTGCTACAGCAACTAATACAACCATCCAAGCAAATCTATGTATATCTATTTTTAAAGTAGATCCAAATAATGTAAATTCTGGTATTTGAACAACTTTAGATAATATATTACCTGCAACATAGAATGCACAAGCTAATATTAATCCACAAGCTATTTCTCTTTGAGTTACTTTTACTTCTTCAGTATCTTCTAATTTAGATAAATCTTCAGCATTTCTTATTAACTCACCGTTACCAGTTAAAGCTTTTCCGAATTTTAACTCACCGATTTTATTTAATACACCAGCAGATATTATAGCTATTATGTTAGCTATTGTTAATATTGATAATCCAAATGATAACCATTGAGCTGGGTCATTTCCAGTAGCGTTTGCATATATATCAGCCATTGGTATTGCACCTGCACCAGTACCACCACCCATTATAGGTAATACGTATCTAGTTGCAACGTCTGCTGGAGAAACACCAAATATAATTCCACCAACTATACCTAAAAGTATTGCACCAACTATACCTGCAAGTATTGCTGGTAAGTATCCTGCGAAAGCTTTTAATAATAATTTTCTATTAACAGATAATATTGAACCAGTTATAAGTACTGCTATAAATAAATCTAAGAAATCAGTTGTGTCCATGAATATCTTTACTGTTTCTATTGTTGCTTCTGGTATTATACCTATATAAACTAAATATGCTGAACCTAAGAATGCAAGTATTGAACCACCACCTATATAAGTGTTCCATACAGGTATTCTATCCCCTATCCATCCTAATGCTATACCTAAAGTATAAAGTATTGCGAATGCTCCTATTGTGTTACTTGGTAAATAATCACCAAACATAGCTACTAAAGCTATACCTGCTACTGCAGCGTAAATGTGCCAAGACATACCAAATATCTTGAAAGATTCTTTTTTCTTTGTTTGAGACATGCTTACTGTTGCCATCCTCTTAATCCTCCGATAATATATATATTTAATTTTTCGACTATGTTAAGTTTTATAATGACTAGCTTTCATTAAAAATAAACTTAACATAGTCATAATTTATAAATTAATATTATTTTTCAATAATATTATTTAACTTTTCTTATAGTGTCTATGATGCTTCCATCTCTGTATTCAACTACAGCAACTACTTCATCTGTAAACTCTATTTCTTTTGGTGTTCCAACTAATCTTGTAGCCATAGCTCTTAATTCTTCCATAGTTATTAATGGAAGGTTAGCAGCTTTGAACTTTTCTAATAAGTCTTTTCTACCTGGGTTAACAGTTACTCCGTAATCTGTAACAACTACGTCTACTGTACTTCCTGGAGTTACAACAGTTGTAACCTTATCTATTATTGTAGATAATCTACCTCTTGTTAGTGGTGCAACAAGTATAGACATTTTAGCCATTGCAGCTGTATCACTGTGTCCACCTGACGCTGCTCTTATAACTCCATCAGAACCAGATATTACGTTAACATTGAAATCTGTATCTATTTCAAGAGCTGATAATATAACAAAGTCTAATTTGTTAACAGCTGCCGATTTATTTCCTATAGAAGCGTAGAAGTCAGCACTTACTTCAACGTGTTTTTCATTTCTTCCTACTGATTCAGCTGCAGTTAAGTCGAAACTTTGTGTATCAAATAACTGATCAACTAAACCTTCTTCTAATAACTCTACCATTGGTGCTGTTATACCACCTAATGCATAGCTTAACTTTATATCTCTTTTCTTTATTTCTTCTTTAACGAATCTAGTAACAGCAAGTGATGCTCCACCAGAACCAGTTTGCATTGAGAATCCATCTACGAATAATCCAGAAGCTTTCATAACATCTACAACTCTCTTAGCTTGTAATAACTCTTTAGGGTTATTTGTAAATCTAGTAGCTCCAGACATTATTCCTGAAGAATCTCCAACTTCATCAACTACTGCAACATAGTCAACTTGAGTTTGAGGTATACTTTGTGGGAAATTTGGATAAGGAACTAATGTATCAGTTACAACTACAACTTTTTCAGCATATTGTGCATCAACCTTAGCATATCCCATAGCACCACATATAGATTTTCCTTTAACACCGTTAGCGTTCCCCATGCAGTCGGCTGAAGATGCAGCTAAAAATGCTACGTCTATTTTAACATCTCCTGAAGATATGGCTCTTGCTCTACCTCCATGAGAACGTATAACAGCTGGATATTCAAGTATTCCTTCAGAAACAGCTTGAGCTAATTTTCCTCTAAGTCCTGAAGTTTCTATTCTATTTACGACACCGTTTTCAATGTGAGCAACAAGACCATTATGAGCACTTGTTAATGAAGAAGCAGCTATTCTTAAGTTTTTAACTCCCATTTCTGCTAATATATCAACAACTTGCATTAATAACTTATCCCCAGCTCTAAAATGGTGGTGGAAAGATATTGTCATTCCATCTTTTATTTCACATTTTTCTATAGCTTCTCTTAAAGAAGAAACTAATTTTGTTCTTCTTACGTGCTCCTTTAAGTTGTCACTGTCAACATTACCTAATTTATCAGCACTTAAACTACTAAATGGTGCAACGTAAGCTTTTCTATTTTCATAACCTTTTATGTTTTTTAACATTTCGTCGTTTACTCTTTTAGTTTGCATATTAATTTTCACCTCCAACTAATACACCTGCAGCTTCAGCAAGTTGTAACACTCTTTGAGCTCTTTCTATTATTGGTTTATCTACCATCTTACCATCAACTGTAAATACCCCTAAGTTATTCTTTAAAGCTTCAGCTGTAGCATCAACTATTTTTTGAGCCTTAGCTATTTCTTTTTCACTTGGAGTGTAAACATCATGTATAAGTTCAACTTGTCTTGGATGTATAAGTGACTTACCACCGAATCCCATTCTCTTTATAAGGTTAGCCTCTTTTAAGAATCCTTCATCGTTATTAACGTCAGCATAAACTGTATCTAATACTTCAAGTCCGCAAGCACGACCTGCCATAGCTATCATTCCTCTAGCTACGAATAATTCGTCACCTTCTGGAGTTCTTGTAGTTTTCATACTTGTTACAAAGTCTTCTCCACTTAATGCCATACCTATTAATCTCTTAGTTGGAGATTTAGCTATATTAAAGCAGTTCATTACTCCTAGAGCAGTTTCTATAGCAACCATTATTTTAGTGCTACCAACTTCCATTCCACATGCTTTTTCTATTTTTTCTATTTCAGCATCTACTGCCATAACATCTTCTACAGATTCAGTCATAGGTATTCTTACAACTTCAACACCAGCACTTACTACAGCAGCTAAGTCTTCTTGCCAGAACTCTGTAGCAAGTCCATTTATACGAACTACAGTTTCTATTCCTAATTCTTTATAGTATTCTCCAAGTTTTTTTAACATGTTATGTACTAAAAATCTTGCAGAATCTTTTTCTGTTATTGCAATAGCATCTTCTAAGTCAAACATTACTGAGTCTGGCTTATATATATGAACATCTCTTATTATTCCAGGATTATTTCCAGGAACAAATAGCATCGAACGTCTTAATTTCATTTTTGCCCCTCCTTACATCCACTTGTAATCGCTAGACTTTGCTGAACGATATACTGCAGTTTGTACTCTACTTTTTATTACAGGATCTATAGCCCCTTTGTCATTTGCAAATACTTTTGCATTTTCTACATTAAGTTCTTTAAGAGTTTCTTTGATAACGTTTTCAATTTGTTCTCCGAACTGAGCTTTAACTGTACTTTCAAGTTCTATAACAATACCATTTTCATTTGGTTCTAGTATTATTTGTATATCACTTGATTCTAAAGTACCAGCGCTAGCAACTATTGTTAATTCCATAGCAAGTATTCCTCCAATCAATTTTTACGACTTTTTTGGTATACAATATTTTTTTTCTGTATCCCAATCGACAAATTAATTATATAGGCTTTTTTTTCTTTATTCAATAATATTTATTCACTTTTTTTAACAAGCATTTTAAAAACCTCATAAAACGTTTAAATTCCAACATTTCACAAATTGTTTTTTTAGTGTTTTTTTAATATAATTATACTTTAATAAAAATAAAGTGCTATAAAAATACAGTTTATTGAGTATTACGCAAACTTTGTATTTTATAACACTTTATTTTAAGATAATTTAATTTTTAATTTTATCTAATCTAAATGTTTCAAGTAAACTAGATATTCCTCTATTAAACCGTCATTGTCAATTACAATTTTATATTCATTGTAATGAGCATTATGAGGTTTTATATACTTGCATTCAATTACACAATCGTTATCTTCTAGTTCTAAAAATTCTATATCTTTTAAAAATTTTCTACCTATTAATTCCTTTACCCTATTCATAATATCCCCTCATTTTACTACAATATATATTTTTTGCAGTTCGTTACATGGTACCATTCACAGCTCCTACATATGTCATCAAATATCACTTCATTAATATTATTATATACTAAGTTTTCTATATATTTATAGTTGTATACACCTTCTTTAATATTAAAGTATTTAATCATTTTACAATCTATTAGATTTACTTTTTCTTGAGAGTTACATATATTATCATCTAATTTATTTGGACAACTTTCACAAATACTATCTGTAGAGTAGACTATTTCAACTTTATTTACTTCGTTCTCTAGATTATAAGACTTCAAAAACTCATTATATACTTTAAGATTTCTTATAATACTTTCTATTTTAATAGAAAATTCTTTGCTATATCTACTACCTGTATATGCTCTCATACAAAGTATATGGTGCGGTCTTATTTTTAACATTATTTTACACCAACCTTATTCTTTTACTTACAGTTACACCTATACTTATAGCTAAAATTATTTTTATTAAATCTACAAATACAAACGGCGCTACGCAGTATAGTATACTTTGATATATACTAACTTTTGTAATTATAGAAAACATAACTGTACCTACTGCATAATCCATAACCAGCCCTAATGTCATAGCTACAAAAACATATAATTTTGATGAATATCTTTCTGATACAAATCCAACTATAAATGCCATAATCGGACAACCTAGTAAAAATCCGCCTGTAGGTCCTAGTAATATACCAATACCCCCACTCATTTGGGCAAATACAGGCATTCCTACTGCACCTAGTAATAAGTATATAACCATAGATAAAAATCCTCTTTTAGATCCTAATATCATTCCAGCAAGTGCAACTGAAAATATTAACATAGTTAATGGTACTGTTGTAAATGGAAGTGGGATAGCTATTTGCGCTAATATAGCAGTTAAAGCTGCAAATAGTCCACTTAATACTATATCTGTTGTTTTTAATCTCATTAATTACTTCTCCTTTTAGTTAACCACATCATATTTATAAGTTTACCTTTATTATAATTATATCTTAATTTTACGTCAACTTAATTTTTAATATTTTATATAAATAAACAAAGCGGCTGATAAAATAAATTTAAAGTGAAATTATTTTATCAACCGCTTTTATATTTAATTAATCAATTATAAATCGGATTTTATCTCCATTGCTTCTTTCTAGATATGCTATTTCTCCAACAACATTGTATTCAAAAGCATCAAGCATTATTTTTAGTAGTTTTTGACTATCAATAATATCATCCTGATTTTTGAAGAAGTCAATTGCATTATTTGCAACTAATCTTTTCACAAAACTTATTGGTAGCTTTAAAAAAATATTATCACCTGTATTTGCAGATATTTTTATTTTTAAAAATCGCTCATCATATCTCACTCCACTAAGTTTATTCACTAAATTTCATCCTCCTATAATAATATATATAGTTAAATAAGTTACCTTGTCTTATTTATATTCTCTAATTTGTAAATAAATTCATTTTATGATAAAATCATTAATGGTATTATTAATATTTTAAGGAGATGAAATAATTGCTTAACTATATAAAATTCGTACTTTATTTAATATTAGTATTATGCTTAGCTATTCCAAAATTAATTAAATATGAATTAAATCCTAGTAAGTACTCGGTTGATGAAATGTTTAGTTTTTTACAAAAACATGCTAGAAAAGCACTTTCTATTGTAAATATTAATTTAAACGTTTTAGGAAAAGATAGATTACCAGAAGACCCGTCTTTATTTATAATAAATCATTCTAGTATGTTAGATAGCTTCATATTATTAGCTAGTGTTGATAGACCTATTGGAGTTGTCATTGCAGATGTTCCTGTTTGGAGAAATATGCCTGTTATAAGTCACTGGGTTAAACTAATAAAATGCGTATATATAAATCGAGAAAATACTCGAGAAGGCATAAAAAGTATAATAGAGACTTCTAAAAATATAATAGAAGGACACAGTATGGCTATATTTCCAGAGGGAGATTTAACATGGGTAAAAGATCCAAATGCTTTAATATCAGATTTTAGAGCTGGCTCACTAAAAATTGCATATAAAGCTAATTGCCCTATAATCCCATTAGTAATAAAAAATTCTAAAGAAACATATAGTGGATACGAGCCAATTGGTAAAATTAAGTCTATGAATGTTGAGGTAGAATTCTTAGATCCAGTATATGATCATATAGAAAATCCTAAATTAAAATCTACGGTTTTAAGTAATGAAATAAAAGATAATATGATTGATGTAATCGCAAAATTTCAAAAAAAGCGTAGTTAACTTTTTATAAGTTACTACGCTTTTTTTTATAATAATTTATTTTTCCATTCATCTTCTTTAAATCCTAATAAAACATTTTTATCATCATAAACTAATGGTCTTTTTATAAGCATACCATCACTTGATAATATTTCTAAAAGTTTATTCTCTGATTCATTTTTAATTATATCCTTAAGCCCTAGCTCTCTGTATTTAACTCCACTAGTGTTGAAAAACTTCTTTATTTCATATCCACTAAGTTTATATATTCTTTCTAATTCTTCTTTACTTGGTGGATTTTCAGTTATTTCGATCTCTTCAAACTGTATGTTATTTTCATTTAACCATTTTTTAGCTTTTCTAACAGTTGAACATTTAGCATATCCATAAAACTTAATCATATTAAAATTAAAAAATTCCTTTCATTTATCATTATTTTTAGTATCTACCCTTATTATTTATGTTTTAATCATTTTTTATAATTTTTATTATATTAAATTCCATGGAACTAACTCAACTTCTCCATACGATCTATATTTTAATCGATTTGAGTATTCACCTTTGTATCCTATAAGATATAATAACGCAAGTTCTATGTATCTTGTCCCAATCTGAATTATATTCCACATATCATCAACACTTAAATTAGCTCTATGTCCTTTTCTACTTGGATGTACAATTTTATTTCTAAAGTATATTACCAAGTCTACACCATCATCAAACTTACTTTTAATCCAATCATCAAATAAGTACAATTCTTTTTGCCCATATGGTATTTTACACATATCTAAAAGCATCCTAATATTTTTAGATGATGAATTTTCATCAAAATCTACCTCATCAATAATCTCATATATTTCTACTAAAACAACATATGATAATGCTTCAAGAGCAATTTGAACTGATATTATATTATTTTCTAAAGTTATATTATTTGATGATTCTATGTACCAGTCTATAATGTGCTTTATAGTTGGTTCATAATAGCTATCTTCTAATTTTGTACACATTAACGATATGTATTTTTCTATATTATAATAATTTGAAATGGTATCACTCCATGTTGGAACAAATTTAAATGGTGTAACTATACATTCTCTCCAAAGCCTATAAACATTTTTATTATTTAAATATCCATTAGCCAGGCATATATCTATATATCTACCACACATAAAGCTAAGTGATGTAGCTATTCTATCTAAAATATTATCAATATTATTAGTCTTAAATAAACTATTGTCTTTTTTTAATATCCTACCTACATGGGTTATTATAGATCCAGATTTAATTTTTAATTCTTCATTTAATTCTTTCCTATAATCATACCGCTTATCTATTATAATCTTAAAATCATTTACCTCAAACTCAATTCTACCTGCAAAAAGTTTACTTTCATAGTTTATAAGCTTCCCAGGAAGTTGATCTAAATTAATTATATTAAAATCTATATATTCAACATAAGTATTTTTAGACTTTAAATTATTATCATTTATGTATCCATCTATATTATCATTATTTATCGAATTTACAGTTACATATGCAGGTTTATATCCATAGACCTCTAATATTGCATTGTCATAGTCTAAGGCTAGGTCAAAATCTTCTTCTTGAGTATGTATTATAGATGCTTCAAAATTTATAGACATCGGCGGTATCATTTTATAATAAATTATTCCATTGCATTTATATTTTTTGTCTAAATAAATACAAAATCTACCTTCATAAATAATTATATCTTCGTCAATATCATAGCTAAAATATTTCGAGTATATAGCATCTTTAACTACTTTCATTACTAGCCCACCTTTACCATTATAATAATCTTATATTATTATATCACATACTTATAAATAAAAGTAGCACAGCTATTTTTATTGAATAACTATGCTACTTTTATTTTACTCTAATACTCTTTTAGCAATATTAGCACAATGATCTGAAATTCTCTCTAGATTACTAATTAGATCTATATATAAAATACCAGAATCTACTTCACACTTATCATTATTAAGTCTATATATATGATTTACACGTATTGATTTTTCTATCTTATTTACTTCATCTTCTCTTTCTAAAATTTCATTTGCTAAGTAAGTATCTTCTTCATCAATTAGCTTAAGTGCGCCTTTTAAATTTTCAAATACTAAATCATACATATGACTTATTTCTTCAACACCCTCATTTGATAAATCTAGATCTTCTGAAATAGCTGTTTGCGCTAGTTCTGCTATATTCTCAGAGTGATCTCCTATTCTTTCTATATCATTCACTGTATTAAATAAACCATCTACTGACTCCACTAAATTATTTGGAAGAGATGTCTTAGATAAATTAAGCAGATAATTTAATATACTTTTTTGTAATACATTTATGGTTTCTTCATTTTCTAGTGCAATTTTTATACTTTTATCCGATTTATTTACAAATCCATCCATAGAACTTGATAAACAAATTTTAGCTATATCTCCCATTCTCATTATTTCTTTTACAGTATTTCCTAGAGCTATAGATGGTGTTTCTAACATTCTTTCGTCAAGATATTTAGTGCTTTTTTCATCATTTTTATCATTGTTGTCTGGAACTACAAGCATTGCTAATTTTACTATATATTTAGAAAATGGTAATAGTATAGCAACATTTATTAAGTTAAATAAAGTATGAGCATTTGCTATTTGTCTTGCTGCATCTGTTGGATCTATTCTTGTTACAATGTATGTTATAGGTCTATTTAATATAAGTAAAAATAGTAAACTTCCTATTATATTAAATAACAAGTGCATTATAGCTGCTCTCTTTGCATTCCTGCTAGCTCCTATACTAGAAATTAGTGATGTTACACAAGTTCCTATATTATCACCATAAAGTATAGGAAGTGCTGAACTAAGTGGAATCAATCCTTGCGCTGCAAGAGCTATTAACATACCCATTGATGCACTAGAACTTTGTACTATACCTGTAATAGCAAATCCTAATAATAATCCTAGTACTGGTCTATGTCCAAAACTAATTAAAGCATCTGTAAAACCTTTGTATTCAGCTAATGGTTTTACAGCATCTTTCATAAATTCCATTCCTGTAAATAATATACCAAATCCTAAAAGTATTTCCGCAATATTTTTTACACTGGCTTTCTTAGAAAAAAGATATAAAATTATACCTATCCCTAATGATATTGGAGCAAGCCCTTCTAGTTTAAAACTAACTAATTGAGCTGTTACTGTCGTACCAATATTAGCTCCCATTATAACTCCTATAGCTTGATTTAACGTCATTATTCCAGCATTTACAAACCCAACAACCATTACAGTAGTAGCACTTGAACTTTGTATTATTGCAGTAACAACAGTTCCTACTAGTACTCCCATGACTACATTACTTGTCAATAACCCTATTATTTTTTTTAACTTATTACCTGCAGAGTTTTGCAAACCTTGCGCCATTAGGTTCATACCATATAAAAAAAGTCCCAAACCTCCTAATATACTAATAGCTATACTCAAATTATTGCCTCCTTTTTCCAAAATCCACTGAAAATTTATCTAAATATATGATTATCTATTTTTACATTTATAATTCATAAAGAATACTAATTATATTTTAGGTTAAATTATTAATATATTATTTTTCATTTTTAGGAGGTTAATATGACATTAAATAAACATAAAAGAGAAGATAGTAAAACTCGATATAATAGAAATGATAAAAAGAATCCTAACTTTAAATTAGAACAATCTGAAGAGCTTAACTTAGAACCAAGACTTAGACCATCAAAAACAGGCTCTGTAAGTCAAAATACTGCAAGACCTATAAGTAGTCATAAAAAACATCAAGATCATTAATAATCGTTAACAAAAAGGTGTATCAAAATTATAAAATTAATTTAGATACACCTTTTCTTTTATGTATTTAATTTTTATGATAATAACATATATAAAAAGTGTGCTGACATTCCTGCGCATATACCACCTATAGTATGAGATATTATAGCTTTACTTGTTAATCCCCTAGCATTTAATGCATCCATCATTCCTACATGTGTACTTAAATATCCACTCCAAGTCATACCCATAGCAGTAAATACTGCTATGTCATTTGGAGTTATTACTCCATCAATAATAAATTGAGGAACTAAAGACATAGCTGCTCCAACAGCCCCTAGTGAAGTTATCGGAAATGCTATTGCTTCTGGAGATGTAAATCCAAATAACGGTTCTAATATAAAACTTAACTTTTCTCCTATAATAGGAAGTAAAGCTATTCCTTCATAAGCTGCTCCTGTATAAATAGGCGCTCCTGTAATTGGGTCTGTTGATGGTCCAAATGTAAGAATCATAACCATAGTACAAACTACTAATACACCTGGTATTATAGCTATTCCCATCTCTACTCCATTTTTTCCACCTTCTAACATTGCATCTAATATCCTCTGAAATATATTACCGTCCCTTATTTCTCTATATTCAGTATCATTTTTTAAATTATTGGTATTAATATCTTTACTACAATCATAGTTATAAAACCTTTTTGTGAAATATAGCATTATTCTAACACTTATAATGCTACCTATTATTGCTGATATATTACCTATGATAGCTGGTAACGCATATTCTTTACCTTGAGATATCATAAATGTTGTAAGTATAAGTCCCATTCCAAAAGCTGTACCTAGATTACATAAAGCTGGTATTTCATGCTTTTTAAAGTATTTAGTAAAGTTCTTATCTTTTGCAAAAGATATTATAGCTGGATTATCAGATAAATACGTTGCTATAGCTCCAGTTATGCTGGCACCTGGTAATCCATATAAAGGTTTCATAAATCCTTTAAATAATTTGTTTATCAGTGAAATAACTCCAAATTCAGAAAGTAAGGCACTTAAGGCGCCTGCTAATACTGCCATTGCCATTATTAAAAATACAGTATTTAAAAGTAAATCATGAGCCGTGTTCATTATAACTTTAAACATTATTCCAGCTCCCATAACGCTAGCTATATATCCAAAACCAATAACCAAAACACCTAAAAATATAAATGTCTCTAAGTTAACAGATTTAACTTTTCTTGATGAAATAGATTCATCCATTTTCAAGACTTTTTCTGCTTCCATATTGTTCCTCCTATATATATTTTTATAATTAATATATCTTATTATAATTACTAAATATGGGATTTGCAATATTTTTAGGCGTTTTTTGTCACTTTTTGAATGACATATAATATTTACTAAATATTTTAGCCTAATTTCATATTCTTAGATACATAATTAACTAAATCTATAGTTCTTGTAGAGTATGCCCATTCATTATCGTACCAAGATACAACTTTCACCATATTCTTATCAATTATCATAGTGGATAATCCATCTACTATAGATGATCTACTATCACCTCTATAGTCTATAGAAACTAACGGTTCCTCAGAATATCCCAGTATTCCATTTAAATTTCCTTCTGATGCCTCTTTCAAAGCCCTATTTACTTCATCTATAGTTACATCCTCTTTAAGCTCACAAACAAGGTCTACTAATGATACTGTAGGAGTTGGAACTCTAACTGAGAATCCATTTAATTTTCCTTCTAATTGAGGTAGTACTTTTGCCACAGCTTTTGCAGCCCCTGTTGTTGTTGGTATCATTGATTCACCTGCTGCTCTTGCTCTCCTCAAATCTTTATGATTCTTATCTAATATTCTTTGATCATTAGTGTATGCATGTATCGTTGTCATTAACCCTTTTTCAATTCCAAATTTATCATCTAGAACTTTTACAAGTGGTGCCAGACAGTTTGTTGTACAAGATGCATTAGAAATTATATTATGTTTTTCATCTTTATATTTTTCTTCATTTACTCCCATAACAATGGTTATATCTTCATCTTTACCTGGAGCAGTTATTATAACCTTCTTAGCCCCTGCCTTTATATGTTTTAATGCTTTTTCTTTTTGAGTAAACATTCCAGTAGATTCTATAACAATATCTACACCTATAGACTTCCATGGTATATCTTCTGGATCATTATATCTAAGTATTTTTATTTCATTAGAGTTAACTTTAATAGTATTTTCATCTTTCACTTCTACCTTACCATTAAAGATTCCATAACATGAATCGTATTTAAATAAGTGAATTAAAGTATTTGCATCTGCTCTAGCATTTATTGCAACTATTTCTATATTCTCATCTAACATAGATTGCGCTATTCTTAAAATATTTCGTCCTATTCTTCCAAATCCATTTATACCTACTTTTATCATTAAATATTCCCCCTATATATATTTTTCAGTTTTTTTAGCGTACACTACTTTTTATATTGTATATCATATTTATTATTTATTCAATACTTTTTAAAGTTAATACATTATCAATATCATTCCTAGATGATATAGTGTATGTTTTTTAAATTCAATAGTATGTTCTATTTATTTTTTATATTATTTATTATATATATTTGTTTATTATGTACTTATATTGGTATATATTAAAAGTATTATAATATAAAGGTGGACTAAGTATGATAACGATAATATCTCCAACAACAACAATGAAGTTTGATAAAAATATATCTTTAAATAAATCTTCTATTCCTTATTTTATAGATGAAGCTAATTATTTAATTAGACTATTAAAAAATTTAGATATTTACCAAGTTCAAAACCTTATGAATTTAAGCGAAGACCTTAGTAAACTAAATCTAATTAGATATGAAAATTATGGCTTAGATAGTAATGTTAGATTGCAAAGCATATTAGCTTTTAATGGTGAAGTTTTTAACTGTATGAATGTTTCTAACTTCACTGAAGATGATTTTGACTTTGCTACAGATCACTTTAAAATACTTTCTGGATTATATGGAGTTTTATCTCCGTGTGATGTAATAGAACCATATAGGCTAGAAATGAAGTCAAAACTTGAAAATAAAGAAGGTAAAAACTTATATAAATTTTGGAAAGATAAAATAACTGATTTTATTATAAAAGAGCTATCTACCCATAATAATAAAACTTTACTAAATTTAGCTTCCTCTGAATATGTAAAAGCTATTGATATAAAAGAATTGAATAAGACATGTAAATTTGTCAATGTAGAATTCAAAGACTTCAATGAAAAAAACAATAAATATAAAGTTATAGGTATGTATTCAAAACAAGCTAGAGGTCATATGTCTAAGTTTATTATAAAAAATAAAATTGATAATATAATGGACTTAAAAAGTTTTGATTTAATGGGTTATAAATTTAATAATGAATTATCTAGTGATTGTGAATTAATTTTTACTAGATAATTACTTAAGCGTGTATAAATTTATTTTATCTACACGCTATTTATATTAATTTATTTTTATTAATTTGCTTATTAAACAGCAGTAATCTTTTTTAGATATCTTATCCAGGCTATTATTTATTTCATACTCTGAATCTGCATCAACAAATATAGCTAATTCTTCGTTATCATTTAATATACTATAATCCTTCATTTCATCTTTTAATATATCTAATATTTCATTTATACTATTACTTTTAAATCTAAGTAACGCACTACAGCTATTATCTAAAGTTTTGTTTACTTCTACTTTTTCTTTTGTAAATGAATCTATTGATGAAAATCTATTATCTAATATATCAATTACATCACCATAAACTGCACTACCTGTTGCAAGTTTACCTGCACCTTTACCTACAAATGATACTTCGCCTACAGAATCCCCATTTAAAACTACCACATTATATTCATTCTCTATATTTGCAAGTATACTATCATAGCTTACTAGTGCAGGTCTTACAAATCCACTTATTTTATTATTTTCATATTTGCTTTGACCTACTAGCTTAATCTTACAATTTAATCTTTTAGCATATTCTATATCTTTTTTATCTATATTAGTTATCCCTTCTAAATATAAATCTTTCCAATAAACTCTGTTATCATAAGCTAAAGTAGATAATATAGATAATTTCCTAGCTGCATCATATCCTAATACATCTGATTCCGGATTAGATTCAGCAAAACCTAAATCTTGTGCTTGTTTTAAAGCAACATCATAAGATAAATTTTCATTATACATTTTTGATAATATAAAATTTGTAGTTCCATTTAATATTGCATATATGCTATTTATACAATTTCCCTCTAAGGATTCTATTAATGGTTTTAGTACAGGAATACCTCCTCCTACTGATGCTTCAAATTTTATAGTAACATTATTTTCTTTTGCTAATCTAACTAATTCATCACCATACTCTGCCAATAAATCTTTATTTGCTGTAACCACATTTATCTTACATTCTAAAGCTCTTTTTATATATTCTAATGAAGGATGCAATCCTCCCATTACTTCAACTATTACATCTAAGTTTTTATTAAATATTTCATCTATATCAGTTGTTAATTTATTGTAATATTTTAACCCTTCATACTTACTTTTATCTCTTACTAAAATGTTAATAACTTCTATATTTCTTTTATTTTTATTATTATCAATAACATCTATTAATCCACTTCCTACTGTTCCATAACCTAATATTCCTATTCTCATTTTCATACCTCCATAGATTTAAATTTATAAAAAAACAGACTCATCCATATATAATGGGACGAGTCTGTTCGCTGTTCCACCCAAATTAGTACTTAAACTCACTTGATACTTTATCGCAGCTAACGGCTAGTTTTTCTAGCAGCTCCTAGGTATTTTTCAATTCCTCTAATTAAGAAAGCCTTTCAGCTTATAAACTTTCATCTCTGATAATCGAATTAAATTTACTCTTCCTATTCATCACCTTTATATTATTTTTTATACTATTTGTTATTTATAATCAAAAAACTCTCATCCTTTAATAAAAGGACGAGAGTATATTCCCTCGGTTCCACCTAATTTGATTTATAAAATCCACTTATAACTTTAACGTTGTCAAACGGCTATTCTTACTAACATCAAAGATAACTTCAGAATGCAGCTCCTAGGTAGTTTTCAATTTTTCTAATTAAGAAAGCCTTTCAGCCTATGAGCTTCCATCTCTGGTAACCGAGTTAAATTTACTCTTCCTATTCATCACTTTTATTTTTATCAACTTTTATTTAATTAATTTTAATTAATATTCCTCTATTATGTCAATAATATTCATTTTCCTTTTTATATAAATTAAATAATTCATTGTATTTATATTATACAAAACATCCTACAAAAAAGTTAATATTTTCATTTATTTTTATATATTTTTCTTTTTATCTTAGTTTTATATCTTATATTTCTTATAAGATATAATTTTGCATTAACCTCTGATCCAATTAATATAGCCCAGCTACTTAAATACATCCAAGTCATTAAAATTATTACTCCGCCTATACTACCATATATAACTTCATAGTTTGCAAAATGACTAGCATAATATGAGTATGCATAGGATATGAAAAACCAAGATATAGTTGATATAATAGAACCAGGTATAGCATCTTTTATTTTTACTTTTTTGTTTGGAGTATACATATATAAACTTAGAAATATTATAATCATAGTTGATAAACCAATCAAATATCTCCACATATTCCATATATTTATAAGAACCCTATCTACGCCTATATAATTCAATAGAAAATGACCTAACCTTTCGCCAAAAACTAAAAATATCATGGATGAAAATATAAGTATCAAAAGCATTATAGTAAAAATCATTGCAATACGAAATACTTTAAAATAAGATCTAGTTTCTTTAACATTATATGCTCTATTAATACTTCTAATTAATCCTCTAACTGCTCTTGATGATGTCCATATAGTAAGAAAAAAACTGGTTATAACTAAACTAATACTTCTATTGTCTATAGCTGATTGTATCATAGAAGATGCTATATCAAATGCACCTTGAGGTATTATTTTTTCTAATATGTATATGTACCTATTTGTTTGCATTATTGGTATATATGCTAATGCATTTATAGTAAATAGTAAAAAAGGGAATAGAGATAGTAATAAGTAAAATGCTATTTCTGCTGCTTTCGAGTTTATTTCACTATATCTTGATTTTCTTATTATTTCTAGAATATTTTCTTTTGTTACTTTTACCATTATCTTTCCTCCTTTTTATTTTATATTTATATAATACTATGAAATATAAAAAGGTGCGATGATATTCGCACCTTTTTATATTTATTTTACAGTTTCTACATCCATTACATTATTTAAAATTTTATCTAAACTAATCTTTATTCCATCTAGCTTTTCATTTGCATTTTCCTCATTTTCCCCTTTTACAGCTATATAAAATTTAAGCTTAGGCTCAGTTCCTGATGGTCTAACAGCTATCCAAGATTCATCTTCTAAGAAGTATTTTAATACGTTTGCCTTAGGAAGATTATCTATACCTTTTTGATAATCTTTTAAATCTACGACTTTAACATTATTTATACTAGATATTTCAGTATTTCTAAAATAACTTATTATTTCTTGAATTTTATTAAGCCCCTCTATACCTTTTAATGTTATAGAAATAGTCTTTTCTTTGAAGAATCCATACTTTTTATATAATTCTAATAACCCTTCATATAAACTCATTCCTTTAGAATAATAGTACGCTGCCATTTCAGCTATTAATAATGAAGCAACAACTCCGTCTTTATCTCTTGCATGAGTTCCTACTAAGTATCCATAACTTTCTTCATATCCAAAAAGATATGTATTTTTATTAGTTTCTTCAAAAGATTTTATTTTTTCACCTATAAATTTAAATCCAGTAAGCACATTCATTACATCTATATTGTTAGCTTTTGCTATATCCGCTCCAAATTCAGATGTAACTATAGTTTTTATAAGAACTGAATCATCTTTTAGCTTATTATTTTCTTTTAAACCTTCTATTATATAATTAGTTAAAAGTCCACCTATTTGGTTTCCAGTTAAAAGTGCATAATCTCCACTAACAGTTTTAACGGCTACACCAACTCTATCACAGTCAGGATCAGTTGCTATTACTAAGTCAGATCCACTAGCTTTAGCAAGTTCTATTCCTCTTGTTAATGCCTTTTGTTCTTCTGGGTTAGGATATTCTATTCCAGCAAAGTTTGGATCTGGCATTTCCTCTTCAGGAACTATAAGCACATTTTCAAATCCTACTTCATTTAAGGCTCTTTTTATTGGTACATTTCCAGTTCCACAAAGTGGAGTATATACTATTTTAAATTCTTTTCCTACTTTTTGTATAACATCTCTTCTTATTGATTGAATTTTAACTTCTTCTATAAAAGCTGTATCTTGTTCTTTTCCTAACATTACAACTAAGCTTTTATTTTCTTCAGTTATAGTTGGTATTATACTATAATCCTCTATACTATTTATTTCATCTGTTATAGCATTAGCTATTTCAGGCATTACTTGAGCCCCATCTTCCCAGTACACTTTATATCCATTATATTCTGGTGGATTGTGACTTGCTGTTATAACTATACCTGCTATAGTATTTAAACTTCTAACCGCAAATGATAATTCAGGAGTTGTTCTTAAACTATCAAATATGTATGCCTTTATTCCGCATGCAGCTAATGTATTAGCAGCCTCTATACAAAATTCTCTAGACATATGTCTATTATCATGTGATATCACTACACCTCTATTTTTCTCTTCTTCAGTTGTATTTTTTTCTATGTAATTAGCTAGTCCAAATGTAGCTCTTCTTACTGTATATTTATTTATTCTATTTGTTCCTGCTGCAATTACACCCCTAAGACCTGCTGTTCCAAACTCTAAATTTTTATAAAATCTATCTTCTATTTCTTTTTCATTATCCTTTATAAGATTTAGCTCTTTTTTTGTTGCATCATCAAAATAAGGATTATTTAACCATGTTTCATAACTTGCTTTGTATCCCATATATATTTCTCCTTTTAAATCTATATCTTTTAGTATAATTAAATTTACACATTTAATAGTAATACAATTTTTTATGTAAGTAAAGTATATATAACCAAATTTATAACCCTATTTTATATATATATCAATACTTCTTCTTCCCCATTGTATACACTGAGATTCACTATTCATAAATATATCAATTTTATTGCCCTTTATAGCACCTCCACAGTCTTCCGCTATAAATGTCATATCAAATTGAGGTATATACACCCTACTTCCATATGGTATTACACTTGGATCTACAGCTATAGTACCCCATTTAGGTATTGTTCCTGTAGATGTTATAGAATCACCTGCATATGCAGTTGCAACTACAGACATATGAGTTCCGCTTATTGAAGACGACGTTTCTCCTAATTCTTGTGATGTATTTCTTGACGTTGTTGATCTTGATGCTACTATAATTTCTTCTTTGGTTCCACTTTTTACAATCTTATTAGTAGGCTCTTTAGATATGCGTTCTTCTTCTAGTACTTTTTTAATTAATTTTCCATCATGATATGTAAGTGTATAAGTTAATTCTTTTTCTCCAGATTCACCTTCTTGAGCTACTTCTGTTTTTCCTTTAAGTAGTTCATTATCTTCTAGTAACTGAACCTCAAAAGGTATCTCTTCTTTTTCACTTACTGTTGACGTAGTTACATCAACTACTTTAATATCCATATAGTCCTTTACTTCTGAGTCTAAGCTTGGAGTTATTATATCATTATCATCGTATTTTATTCCATTCTCATCAAGCAACTCTTTTACGCTTTTCTTAAATGTAGATACTTTAATTTCTTCCCCCTTAATAATTATAGAAACTTGCTCTTTATTTAAAGTCCAGTATCCAGCTAAAGAAACTGATAGTACCAATGATGTCCCTAAAAATAGTGCAATCAACTTACTTTCTTTAATTTTCATAAGTTTCCCCCTGTATTATAACCTCATAAAGTTTACTTTTAATTTATATTGCTTGCCATTTAGGATTATGTAACTAAATTGTAACTATTCGTTTCTATTCTGTCAATTGACATTTTTGTCAAAAGATGCTTACATAGCGTTTACAGTATATACATAGCAAAATTTTTCATAAATTTATACTTATTTTTGATTAAAATAAGTATTTTGTTATTTTTTATTAGATCTATTTGAATTATGTATAATTTATAGATAATAATATCCTTTATATAATTAAATTTTATTTATATAGTAAAAAAGGTGATTCTATAATCAAGAATCACCTTTTTGTTAACTAAGCAGTTTTTTCTTTATTATTTTCTTTTTCTATATTCCCATTAAAAATATTTTTATCTAATTTTCCTAAAGATTTTGCAACTGATATAGCTGTAGTACTTGCCCCATTTACGTTTATCATAGTACGCCCCATATCTAATATAGGATCTATAGCTATTATTCCTCCTACTAATGGGAAATATGCGCCAAGGCCAACCCCTGATAAAACTACTGACACTGCCATTGTAGCAGTTCCAGGAAGTCCTGCTATTCCTAATGAACTTATAGTTATTACTATAAATAGCATTGCATAGAAACTAGCATTCATCTCAACACCAGCCATATTAGCTACAGTTACTGCAACTAAAGCTGGATATATTCCTGCACATCCATTCATCCCCATATTAGCACCTAAACTTGCTGTAAAACTTGCTACACTTTCATCTACACCTTGCTTATCTTTTAAAGTTTCTATCGTTACTGGTAATGTTCCTAAGCTTGATCTAGATGTAAATCCTAAAAGTAAAGGCTCTACTGCATTTTTTACATAAGTTATTGGATTTAACCCATTTAAAGTAATTATTACTAAATGTATTATAAATAATATTGCTACAGATATATAAAGTGCAGCTACAAACTCAAATACAGATATCATAGATGATAATCCACGAGCTGTTATAGTATTTGCAAGCATTGCTACTACTGCATAAGGCATAAACTTTATTACAGTCATAGCCACACTTACTATTATTTTATAAAATGCTTCAACTAAATTTTCAAATGGCTTGATTATGTCTGCATATTTCTTTCTTTGTCTCTTAACTGCCAATCCTAAGAATGTAGCAAATATTATTATTGCAACTATATTCCCTTCTGCCATAGATGCAACTGGATTTGATGGTAAAAGACCTCTTAATGTATCTACTAAAGGCGTTATTTCTCTCATTTCAGTTGTAGACTCTACTATATTAGTGCTACCAACCCCTAACTTCATAAGATTTGCAACCACTATACCAACTGTTGCTGCTAGTGCAGTCGTTCCAAGTAGCATACCTAAAGATCTAAATGTAAGTTTTCCTAAATCTTCTCCTTCACCCATATTAATTATAACTCTTAATATAGATACAAATACTAATGGAACAACTAACATTTTTAGTAAATCCATAAATCCAGATCCAAATAGACCATACCATTTACTTACTTCTTGTAGCCAAGTAACTTGAGTTGGATCTTCTGGAAGTCCTGCTACTACTTGTATTATGACTCCTAATAAAAGACCTATCATAGTTGCATAAATTGTTCTAGTCGAAAATTTAATTTTCTTTTTTTCAAAAACATTAACTATGAAAAATGTTCCTATAAGAATTGATATAAAAATAACAGTTTTTATATCAGTAATCATAAGAAATTCTGATAAAAATGAACTTTTTCCCATTTTATAATTCCTCCTAATAAGCATATTTATGTATTTTTTTGTTGAATATACCATAATAAATATAATTTTATATAAATTTATTTAATTATCGCTCATAAGACTATGAT
>UWOR01000018.1 GCA_900604495.1 Desulfovibrio sp. Marseille-P6017
GACTTCAAGATAAGATTTCCCACCGTAAGGGTAAGACCCCAGGAAGACTACCTGGTTGATAGGTCGAAGGTGTAAGTGCAGTAATGTATTTAGCTTATCGATACTAATAGGTCGAGGACTTGACCAATAAATTTAAATGATAAATCAATAAATGATATGCAGTTTTTAGAGTATTAACTCTAAAACTTAATATAAGTTAATCGAAAGATTATGTGGTTATTATAGCAAAGAGGATACACCTGTTCCCATTCCGAACACAGAAGTTAAGCTCTTTAGCGCTGATGGTACTCGGAGGGCAACCTCCCGGGAGAGTAAGACGTAGCCACGTAATCTTTTTTATTATATTTAAATAATCATTAAAAAAGAGAGGAAATTACCTCTCTTTTTTAATTTTTTTTATTTTCATGTCATATAAATTATACATATACTATCTTCTTATTTTTAAATTAGTAAAAAATATAAACTTTTATAGTTTATTAAATAAAATCAAAATTTTATTATCGTTAAATATACTTAAATATATATAGGTATTTTAAAAAGATGCAAACTTAAAGTTATTTACTTTTACAAATTTATATTATTAATTAAGGAAGTTGAATGATTATATTCAAAATTCTGTAAATTTAGATTATAATCTTTAATATTATTAAAGATTATAATAAGGGGGAATATTATGCTGAAAGGATTTAAGAAAGTATTAGTAGCGAATAGAGGAGAGATTGCTATAAGAGTATTTAGGGCATGTTCTGAGTTAGGTATAAAAAGTGTGGGAATATACAGTAAAGAAGATAAATATAGCTTATTTAGAACAAAAGCAGATGAATCATATATGATAGGTGAAGGAAAAGGTCCAGTTGATGCTTACTTAGATATGGATGGAATAATAGAGCTTGCTAAAAGTAAGAATGTTGATGCTATACACCCTGGATATGGTTTTTTATCTGAAAATCCTGAATTTGTACGTAAATGTGAAGAAAATGGCATAACATTTATCGGTCCAACTGCAGAAATAATGAATATGATGGGAGATAAGATAAATTCAAAAAAAATAGCTAAAGAAGTAAATGTTCCGACTATACCTGGAATTAATAAACCTATAGAAAGTGCAAAAGAAGCTAAGGAAGTAGCTGCACAAATTGGATATCCAGTTATGTTAAAAGCCTCTAATGGTGGTGGCGGAAGAGGCATGAGGGTTGTTTATAATGAAGATAAAATAGAGTTTGAATATCAAACTGTATGTAGCGAATCTAGAAAGGCTTTTGGCGAAGATGTTATATTTATAGAAAAATATGTTGTTGATCCAAAGCATATAGAAGTTCAAATACTAGGAGATAAATACGGAAATATTGTACACCTTCATGAAAGAGATTGCTCTGTACAAAGAAGACACCAAAAGATAATAGAGTATGCACCAGCTTTTTCCTTAGCAAAAGAGCTTAGAGATAGTATTTGTAATGATGCTTTGAAGATAGCTAAGCATGTAGGCTATATTAATGCTGGAACATTAGAATTTTTAGTAGATTCTAGTGGAAAATACTATTTCATAGAGATGAATCCTAGAATACAGGTTGAACATACTGTGACAGAAATGGTTACAGGTATAGATATAGTACAAAGCCAAATACTTATAGCCCAAGGTTATAGATTAGATAGCGATAAAATTAATATAAAATCCCAAGATGATGTTAAGTTAATGGGGTACTCAATACAAGCAAGAATAACAACTGAAGATCCAGAGAATAACTTTATGCCTGATACAGGTAAAATTCAAGTATATAGAACAGGATCAGGATTCGGGATAAGGTTAGATGGTGGAAATGGATTTACAGGTGCTGAAATAAGCCCATATTATGATAGTTTACTTGTAAAGACAATATCTTTCGATAGAACGTTTCAAGGTGCTATTAACAAGACGATTAGATCTATAAAAGAAATAAGAATAAGGGGTGTTAAAACAAATATAGGATTTTTAAATAATGTATTAAAAAATCCTATATTTAAAGAAGGTAAGTGTAGTACTAAATTTATAGATGAAAATCCAGAGTTATTTGAAATAAAGAAGGGAAAAGATAGGGGAACGAAATTATTACAATTTATTGGAAATATAGTAGTAAATGATAATAAATGCAAAGAAAAGCCAGTATTTGATCAGATTCATAAACCTCATATTAAAGATAATATACCTAAAATAGAAGGTAGCAAAAATTTATTTGATAGACTAGGAAAAGATAATTATATAGAAAAAATAAAGAATGAAAAGAAATTATTATTAACTGATACTACGATGAGAGATGCTCATCAATCATTACTTGCAACTAGGTTTAGAACATATGATTTTTTACAAGTAGCACATCCTACAAATGAATATATGAAAGATCTATTTTCATTAGAGATGTGGGGAGGAGCTACATTTGATGTTGCTTATAGATTTTTAAATGAATCTCCATGGATAAGATTACAAAAACTAAGAAAAGAAATACCTGATATAATGTTTCAAATGTTATTTAGAGCTTCTAATGGAGTTGGATATACTAATTATCCAGATAATGTAATAAAAGAATTCTTAAAAGAGTCAGCAAGGCAAGGTATAGATGTGTTTAGAATATTTGATTCACTAAACTGGGTAGAGAATATGAAGTTGTCAATAGATACAGCTTTAAATACTGGAAAAATTGTTGAGGCAAGTATATGTTATACCGGCGATGTTCTAAATCTAGAAAAAACTAAATATGATTTAGAGTATTATATAAAAATGGCTAAAGAACTAGAAGCATTAGGATCAGATATAATCTGTATTAAAGATATGGCAGGACTACTTAAACCACAAGCTGCGTATATACTAATAAAGGCTTTAAAAGAAAATGTTAAAGCACCTATACACCTTCATACACACGATACAAGTGGAAATGGTGTGGCAACATGTTTAATGGCATCACAAGCAGGTGTAGATATAGTTGATGGAGCATTAGAAACTATGTCGGGTCTTACAAGTCAGCCATCATTAAATGCTATAGTAGAAGCACTTAAATTTACAGAGAGGGATACAAATATTGATTTATATGGGTATAGAGAAATTGGAAACTATTATGCTGATTTAAGAAAATTATACAAACGATTTGAAAGCGGGTTGTCAAATTCTTGTTCAGAAATATATGAATATGAAATACCTGGTGGTCAATATTCTAATTTAAAACCTCAAGCTGATAGCCTAGGATTAGTGGGTAGATTTGAAGAAGTTAAAGAAAAATATAAAGAGGCTAATGAAGTAGTTGGTGACATAATAAAGGTAACCCCATCATCAAAAGTAGTTGGTGATTTAGCAATATTTATGACTAAAAATAATTTAACAAAAGATAACATAATAGAAGAAGGTAAAAAGCTATCATTTCCAGATTCAGTAGTGGATTTCTGTAAAGGAATGATAGGTCAACCAGAGGGTGGTATACCTAAAGAATTACAAAAAGTGGTTTTAAAAGGAGAAGAATCTATAAATGTTAGACCTGGTTTATTAATACCAAAATTTGACTTTATAAATAAAAAAAGATATTTAGATAAAAAATTTAATATAAAATCCAATATAAGAAACGCGCTAAGCTATTCGTTATATCCTAGAGTATATGAAGATTACTTAAAGCATTTTCAAGAATATAGTGATATTTCTAAATTAGATAGTGAAGTGTTTTTTCATGGCTTAAATAGAGGTGAAGAATGTGATGTTGAAATAGAAGAAGGTAAAGTCCTAAGTATTAAATTAATGGGAATAGGTAAAGTAAAAGAGAATGGGTACAGAACAGTATTATTTGAGTTAAATGGAATGTCTAGAAAGATAGAAATTAAAGATAACAATTTCTCTGGAGAAATAAACCAAGTTATAAAGGCAGATATTGATAATCCATTACAAATAGGAGCAAGTATTCCTGGTAAGGTTATAAAAATATTAGTTGAAGAAGGAGATGAAGTAAAAGAACATGAACCACTGATAATTATAGAAGCTATGAAGATGGAAACTAATATAGTATCTAGAGCAAATGGAAAGATAAAATCAATTAAGGTAAGTGAAAATGACATAGTAGGGGATTCTCAGTTATTGATTGAAATGGAGTAGCAATTAAAAACTCTATATAGATTAAGCATTGGATTCTATATAGAGTTTTTACTATAAAAAAATGATTTTTATATAATTAGTAGAATAGTATTTAATATAAATAACTAATTATTAATATTTTAATTCTACTTATTTCTCAGGAAATATAGAGCTTTACGTTAAATAACTAAATAAAAACAGGATAAATATATACTATAAAGTGAATAATTCTTTATGAGGATACTAATAAATATATTTTAATTAAGGTTAAGGCGTATAGCGGGAATGTTATATCATTTAAATAAATTCACCACCTGCAAATACAAAAATTTTAAATTATTTAATAAAATATTTTAAATAAGATTTTGTATAAATTAAAAAAGGTAGGTGCCTATATGAAAATATATGATAGTAACATGTTAAGAAATATAGCAATATTGGGACATAGTGGATGTGGAAAAACAAACTTAATTGAAGCAATATCATATACATCAAATTTAACAAAAAAAATACCTAATTTAACCGATAAAACTAATATGACTTATAGAATGAATTTAGTACCTGTTGAGTATGGCGATTATAAGTTTAATCTATTAGACACTCCGGGATATTTTGATTTTACTGGAGAAGTTATATCATCTCTTAGAGCAAGTGATGCAGCTGTTATAGTGATAGATGCTACCACTCCTATTCAGGTTGGAACAGAAAAGTCATTAGAACTAACAGAAAATATTCCTAAGATAATGTTTATAAATAAGATAGATAATGAAAAAGCAAGATATAAAGATGCAATAGCAATGTTAAGAGATAAGTATGGAAATAAAGTAATACCTATGATAATACCTATATACAAAGACAAAAAATTTATTAGACTACATAATATTTTTGAGAGTATGGATGATTTAGAGAATGAATTTAAAACAGAAGCACTAACTGTAAAAGATGCATTAATGGAATTAATCGCTGAAACAGATGACGAAATTCTAGACAAATACTTTAGTGGAGAAGAATTAACATCATTAGAGATTCAAAAAGGAATTACAATTGGGATGCAAAGAGGAGATATAATACCTGTAATTTGTGGTTCAACTATACACAATATAGGAACTAAAGAAATTTTAGAAACAGTATCTTCTTACTTAAATCCTAAGTATAAAAGTAATGCTGGTGGATTTGAAGGGATCATATTTAAAACAATAGCAGACCCATTTAAAGGTAAGATATCATATTTAAAAGTAACTCGTGGAGAAATAGTATCAGGTATAGATGTATATAATGTAAATAAATCAATAAAAGAAAAAATAGACACGTTATATATTATAAAAAATGGAGATTTAGAAGAAATTGATAAGGCAGAATGTGGAGATATAGTAGTTTTAACTAAACTAAACTCATTACAAACTGGGGATACTTTATCTATTAACAAGGAAGGTGAACCACTAGAAAAAATTAATTTACCAAAACCTCAAATATATTATGCTATAGTACCTAAAAATAAAGGTGATGAGGAAAAAATAAGTGCAGCATTAAATAAAATAGTCGAAGAAGATCCTACTATAAGTTGGTATAGAAATTCAGAAACTAAACAAGCCCTTATAGGAGGGCAAGGAGAGCTTCACATAAATACTGTGAAGAATAGAATGAGAGAAAAGTTTGGAGTAGATGTTGAATTAGATGACCTTAAAGTAGCATATAGAGAAACAATTAAAGGATCTGCGGATGTTCAAGGTAAACATAAAAAACAATCTGGAGGTCATGGACAGTATGGTGATGTAAAGATTAAATTTGAAAGAGGAAATAAAGACTTTGAATTTGGAGAAGAAATTTTTGGTGGATCTGTTCCAAAACAATATATACCAGCAGTTGAAAAGGGTTTAAGAGACTCTATGATGAAAGGTATTTTAGCTGGATTCCCTGTTACTAATATAAAAGCAACCCTTTATGATGGATCTTATCATGATGTAGACTCTTCAGAAATGGCATTTAAAATGGCAGCTAATATAGCGTTCAAAAAAGGAATGGAAGAAGCAGAACCTATTTTACTAGAACCAATAATGAAATTAAAAATTACTATTCCAGAAGAATATATGGGAGATGTGATGGGAGATATAAGTAAAAGAAGAGGTAAGATATTAGGAATGGAGCCTGATAATAGAGGCAAACAAATCATATATGCAGAAGCTCCACAGGCAGAAACATTTAAATATGCGATAGATCTAAGATCAATGACTCAAGGTAGGGGATATTTTGAAATGGAGCTAGAAAAGTATGAAGAAGTTCCAGACTCTATTGCTGAGAAGATAATATCAAGTGCAAATGCTAAAGTACACTAATACTATTTATTTAGATATATTTATATGAAGTAATAAGAAAGTAAATATATAAATATTCTAGTCATTAGCATAAATATTTTTGCTAATGACTAGAATATTTCAAATTATTTTTTTGGTACAGACAGATAATTAATAGTAGATGCATATAGTATAAGTATATCTAAATCTAATATAGAAGGAGGTAAAGATATATGTACTTCAATCGATTTACTCAACGAGCTAAAGCTGCAATTGATTTAGGAATAGATTCAGCTAAAAAGTTAGGGAATAAAGTAGTAGGAAGTGAGCATATACTTTTGGGCCTTCTAAAAGAACAGGAAGGTATAGCGGCTAAAGTACTTACAAAATTAGGTGTGACTGAAGAATACTTAGAAGCAAAGATTATTGAATTAGAAGGTAAAAATGATGCAGTAACGGAAGAAGTAACACTAAGTCCACGAACTAAGCAAATACTAGAGCTTTCAGGTATGTTTGCTAATAAATTAAAAACAAACTATATAGGTACAGAACATATATTATTAGCAATTGCTCAAGAAGGTGAAGGTATAGGTATAAAAATATTAAATTATTCTGGAATAAGTCAGAGAGACATAGTTCAATTAATAATAGAGATGATGGGAATAGAATCATACTCAGTCCAAGTTAGCAATGAAGTTAGTTATACAAATAATGAGGAGGTTCCATCATCTAAGTTATTAGATAAGTATGGAAAAAATTTAACTTTATTCGCTAAACAGAATAAGTTAGATCCTGTCATAGGTAGAGAAAAGGAAATACAAAGAATAATTCAAATATTAAGCAGAAGGACAAAAAATAATCCTGTTCTTATAGGAGACCCCGGTGTAGGTAAAACAGCAGTGGTAGAAGGTTTAGCATTAAACATTGCACATGGAAATGTTCCTGAAAATTTAAGAAATAAGTTATTATATACACTAGATATGGGATCATTACTAGCAGGAGCCAAATATAGAGGTGAATTTGAAGAGAGAGTAAAGCAAGTTGTAGATGAAGTAATTAAGAATGGTAGTATAATACTATTTATAGATGAGATGCATACAATGATAGGGGCTGGAGCCACAGGTGAAGGCTCAATAGATGCATCAAATATATTAAAACCAACTTTATCAAGAGGAGATATACAAATTGTAGGAGCAACTACGATTGACGAATATAGAAAGCATGTAGAAAAAGATGCGGCCTTAGAAAGAAGATTTCAACCGATATTAATAAATGAACCAAGTAAAGAAGATAGTATAGATATTTTAAAAGGATTAAGAGATAAATATGAAGCACACCATAAAGTAAAGATAAGTGATGAAGCAATAGAGGCAGCTGTAGATTTATCAATCAGATATATTACAGATAGATTTTTACCAGACAAAGCAATAGATTTAATTGATGAGGCAGCATCTAAGGTTAGACTAAAAGAAAATACACCGCCAATAAGTATAAAAGAATTAGAAGATAAAATAAAAAATATAGATAAAGAAAAAGAAGAAGCTATAAGAGGCCAAGATTTTGAAGAAGCAGCTAAAATTAGAGATGAAGAAGGTAAACTAAAACGAAAACTAGAAAATGTAAAAAGAGATTGGAGAAACGCATCTTCTAAGAATTATGACTTAGTAGATGCAGATGTAGTAGCCGAAGTTGTTGGTTTATGGACTGGAATACCTGTAAATAAAATAGTAGAAGAAGAAGCTGAAAAATTATTACACCTAGATGAAATATTGCACAAAAGAGTTGTTGGACAAAATGAAGCTGTAAATTCAATTTCTAAGGCGATAAGACGATCAAGAGCAGGTTTAAAGGATCCAAACAGACCAATTGGCTCATTTTTATTCTTAGGCCCAACAGGGGTTGGTAAAACCGAATTAAGTAAAGCTTTAGCAGAAGCCCATTTTGGAGATGAAAATCAAATTATAAGAATTGATATGTCAGAATATATGGAAAAACATTCAGTATCAAGGATGATAGGTTCTCCTCCTGGATATATAGGTCATGATGATGGTGGTCAATTAACTGAAAAGGTAAGAAAGCAACCATACTCTGTAGTGTTATTTGATGAAATAGAAAAAGCCCATCCAGATGTTTTTAATATATTATTACAAATATTAGATGAAGGAAGACTTACAGACTCTAAAGGTAGATCTGTTGATTTTAAAAACACAATTATAATAATGACATCTAATGTTGGGGCAACTAAAATTAAGCATCAAAAAACTCTAGGATTTAGTACAATAAGCGATAATGAAAAATCAAAAGATGAGTATGAGAAAATGAAAGAATGCATAATGGTTGAGTTAAAGAAACAATTTAGACCTGAATTTTTAAATAGAATAGATGATATAATTGTATTCCACGCATTAAGTGAAGAACATATAGCTAAAATCGTAGTATTAATGGCAGATAAAGTAATTAAAAGATTAAAAAATATGGAAATTAATTTAGAAATGAAAGAAGATGCAATAAGTTTAATAGCTAAAGCAGGTATAGATTTAGAGTATGGTGCAAGACCACTAAAAAGAGCAATACAAAAAGAATTGGAGGATCAGTTATCTGAAGCAATATTGAAAGGTGAGATAAAAAAAGGAAACTCTGTAATAGCAACAATTAAAAATAATAAAGTGGTTTTTGTCACAAAATAGTAGTAATATAATAAGAGGAGTAAAACTCCTCTATTTTTGTAAAAAAATTTAAATACATTTACATATTATTCCATGCAAATGTTAAAATTATATAGTACAATAGTAAATTAAGGGTGATTTAAAAAATGGCAAAAATTAGAACAAAATATGTATGTCAAGAGTGTGGATATGAAACTAGTAAATGGTTGGGAAAATGTCCAGAATGCACAAAATGGAATACATTTGTAGAAGAAATAGAACAAAAGAATTCAAGAAAAGAAGTTTTTATTATAGATAAATCTTCATCAAAGCCTGTGAATATAAATGCTATAGAAACTAAAGAAGAAGAAAGATTTTCTACAGAGATAGCAGAATTAGATAGAGTTCTTGGTGGAGGAATTGTAAAAGGATCATTGGTACTTGTAGGAGGAGACCCTGGAATAGGTAAATCAACTCTTTTAATTCAAGTATCAAGTAATGTAGCAAATGCAGGAAGAAAAGTTTTATATATATCAGGAGAAGAATCTGAGTCTCAAATTAAGATGAGAGCAAAAAGATTAGGAATTAATTCCGATAATTTATATATATTTGCAGAAAATAACTTAAGTATAATAGAAGCAAACCTAGATACAATAAGTCCGGATTTAATCATAGTAGACTCAATACAAACAGTATATAGCCCAGAAATTGCTTCAGCGCCAGGGACTGTTAGTCAGATTAAAGAAGGTACTGCTAAGTTTATGAAAATTTCTAAAAAAATGGGTATATCTACTTTTGTAGTTGGACATGTAACAAAAGAAGGATCTTTAGCAGGTCCTAAGTTATTAGAGCATATGGTTGATACTGTAATATATTTTGAAGGGGAAAGATACAATACTTATAGATTAGTTAGGGCTGTAAAAAATAGATTTGGATCTACTAATGAGCTAGGAGTATTTGAGATGAGAGATTTAGGATTAGTAGAGCTTGATAATCCATCAAAAGTATTAATATCTGAAAAACCAAAAGACGTTGCAGGATCAGTAATTATATCTACTGTAGAAGGTACAAGACCAATGTTATTGGAATTACAAGCATTAGTATCTCCAACTAGTTTTGGAATAGCCAAAAGAACAGCTACAGGAGTTGATTTTAATAGAGTAGCCTTGTTGTTAGCAGTACTTGAAAAGCGTGTAGGTCTACAAATACAAAATCAAGATGTGTATATAAATGTTGTAGGAGGAATAAAGATTAATGAACCTTCTATAGATATGGGAATAATACTTGCGGTAGCATCTAGCTTTAGGAATATACCAGTATCAGAAGACGTAGTGGTAACGGGAGAAGTTGGGTTAACAGGAGAGGTAAGAGCAGTTAGCTTTATAGAAAAAAGAATTGCAGAGTGTAAAAAGCTAGGTTTTAAAAAGATAATTATTCCTAGAAATAATTATGATGCAGTTAAAGAAGTAACAGGGATAGATATTATTCCTGTAGATAATTTAAGACAAGCTATTAATATAGTGCTAGGGGGGAATAGATAGTAATGGATAATTTCCTAAGCAATAAAGAAATATTACAAGCATTAAAAATGATATCTCCAGGAACACAACTGAGACAAGGACTGGACAATGTTTTAAAGGCTAAAACTGGTGGTCTTATAGTAATTGCTACAAATGAAGAAATAATGGATGTTGTAGATGGTGGATTTGCCATAAATGCAGAATACTCTCCAGCATATGTTTATGAGTTAGCAAAAATGGATGGTGCTATAGTTATTAGTGGAGATACTAAAAAGATATTATATGCGAATGCGCAACTTATACCAGATTACTCAATTCCTACATCGGAAACAGGAACTAGACATAGAACAGCGGAAAGAGTGGCTAAGCAAACAGGGGCTATTGTTATAGCAATTTCACAAAGACGAAATATAATAACTGTTTATCAAGGTGAATACAAATATGTAGTGGAAGAAATATCTAAAATATTTACAAAAGCTAATCAAGCAATACAAACTTTAGAAAAGTATAAGGCTGTTTTAGATCAGGCTGTAATAAGTCTTAATGCATTAGAATTTAAGGATTTAGTTACTATTTATGATGTTGCTTTAGTTATACAAAAGATGGAAATGGTTATGAGAATTACTAACATAATAGAGAATTATGTGATAGAATTAGGTGTAGAAGGTAACTTAGTGAGCATGCAATTAGAAGAGTTAATGGGTACAGCTAGAATAGATCAGAAGCTTATATTCAAGGATTACAAGAGAGAAGATTTAGGAATTACAGACTTTAATAAAAAAATGAGAAGCTTAAGCGATGAAGAACTTATAGACTTAGCAAATATGGCTAGGATATTAGGATACAGTGGATTCTCTGAAAGTATGGATATGGCAATAAGACCTAGAGGATACAGAATACTTAATAAGATACACAGATTACCTGCAACAATAATTGAAAATTTAGTTAATTATTTTGATAATTTCCAGGAAATTGTAAGAGCTTCAATTGAAGAGCTTGATGAGGTAGAAGGTATAGGAGAAATAAGAGCGACTTATATAAAAAATGGACTTATAAAAATGCAGCAGTTAGTATTATTAGATAGGCATATATAAAAGATGTTACAACTTTGTTATTGAATAAAAGAAATAAGTTAGAATATAATGAAGATATTAAATAGATAACTAGGGGGTGAAATTTTGATACGAAGAATAATAAGGGCACTCATAGGAATTGCCGGTTTTGTATTAGGATTTGCTACATACTTAGCGTTAATGGAAAATATCGAATTTTTAAAATTTGGAAATATAGTATATGGATATATAGCATCGATTGGTGTAGGAGCAATATTAGGATTTGTGTTTTATAAGTTAGAACCTTGGGTTGTAAATAAAACTAAAGAATTAGTAAAAATATTGGATACTGAAATGTCAAAGTATCCTCAAACAGACATATTATTAGGAGCTATAGGTCTTATAATTGGTTTAGTTATTGCATACTTAATAGTTGGATTAATAAATACAATAGTAAGAATACCATTAATAAATGGAGTTTTAGCATTAATAACGTACATATTCATGGGATATTTAGGAATAAGAATATCTCTTAAAAGTAGAGATGATTTATTTAATATAAATAAGCTTGCTAGATTATCAAATAGCATAAAAGATAAAAGTGGCAAAAAAGAAGTTAATAAAGGTATACCTGTAAAAGTATTAGATACTAGTGTAATTATAGATGGAAGAATAGCTGATATCTGTAAAACTGGATTTATAGAAGGTAAATTAATTATACCTAAGTTTGTTTTAAATGAATTACAACATATAGCAGACTCTTCAGATGACTTAAAAAGAGTTAGAGGAAGAAGAGGACTTGATATATTAAATATTATTCAAAAAGAGTTGGATATAGAAGTTGAAATAAGTGAAACAGACTTTGATGATATTCCTGAAGTTGATAGTAAATTATTAAAATTAGCTCAAGTTTTAGGTGGTAAGGTAGTTACAAATGATTATAATCTAAACAAAGTGGCTCAATTTCAAGGCGTTGAAGTATTAAATATAAATGAGTTAGCAAATGCAATAAAACCAGTTGCAATACCTGGAGAAGAAATGGTAGCTCAGGTTGTAAAAGAAGGTAAAGAAGCTAATCAAGGTATAGCATACTTAGATGATGGTACCATGATAGTTGTAGATGGTGGTAGAAAGCATATGGGTGAAACTATAAGAGTTTTAGTTACATCTGTACTTCAAACACCAGCAGGAAGAATGATATTTGGAAAACCTAAAAATTAATTATATTAAAAAGGAGTTATATTAAGAGTTATTGGAGAAATTCTTAGTATAACTCTTTTTTTAATAAGAAAATAAATGATAAAACTAATAAAGATTATATTTTAAAGAAAAGGTCATTTAGGATATAATGAATCAGAGAAGAATGCTTGAATAGTAAGAATTTAAGAGGTGGAATAATGAATAGCGTTATAATTGTAGCTGCTGGAAGCGGCAAAAGAATGAATATGGGTATTAATAAGCAATTTATAAAGTTAAATGAAAAGGAAATAATAGCTCACACTATAGAAACTTTTTATAAAAATGAAAATATAGATGAAATTATTGTATGTATAAAAAAAGAAGAAGAAGAATTTTTTAAGGATAAAATTATAGATAGATATAGTTTTAAAAATATAAAAATAGCCTATGGAGGCAAAGAAAGACAAGATTCAATATATAATGGTCTAAAGCTTATAGATAGTAGGTGTGAAATAGTCTTAATACATGATGGAGCAAGGCCTTTTGTAAGTGAGAGAATAATAAATAATTCTATTAAAGTTGCAAGGGAGAAGAAAGCTGTTGTAGTGGGAATGCCTGTAAAAGATACGATTAAATTCGTTGATGATGGAAGTATAAAAGATACACCTAACAGAGAAAATTTATGGTCAGCTCAAACACCACAAAGTTTTGAATATAAACTTATTATGAGAGCATATGAAGAAGCTTATAAGCATGATTATTACGGTACGGATGATTCTATGCTTGTTGAGAAAATTGGACAACAAGTTACAATGATAATGGGTTCATATGATAATATAAAAATTACTAGTCCAGAAGATATAGGAATTGGAGAACAAATTTTAAACTTACAAAAACATGTATAATTATATAGGAGGTATAATATGAGAATAGGAATAGGATATGATGTTCATAAATTAGTAGAAAATAGAAAGTTAATTATAGGTGGAGTGAATGTTCCACATGAAAAAGGATTATTAGGTCACTCAGATGCTGATGTTTTAACTCATGCAGTTATGGATTCGATATTAGGAGCACTTGCTTTAGGGGATATTGGTAAGCATTTCCCGGATAATGATGAAAAATATAAAGGTGCTGATAGTATAAAATTGTTAGAGTTTGTAAATAATTTAATAAAGAATAAAGGTTATAAAATAAATAATGTAGATTGCACAATAATAGCTCAAAGTCCTAAAATGGCACCTCATATTCAAAAAATGAGAGAAAATTTCGCTAAAGCGTTAGATACAGATATAGATAACATAAATGTAAAAGCAACAACAGAAGAAGGTTTAGGATTTACTGGAGCTAAAGAAGGTATAGCAGCACAAAGTGTATGTACTATTGTAAAAGTTGACAAGTAATATTAAATAATATATTATTATGAATAGATTATTTGATAAAAGTAAATACCATAGTTAATAATATAAAATGCAATTATGAAGAAATAGTAAAAGATGAAATCTTTACAGAGAGGAAACGTGGCTGAGAGTTTCTAAGAGGAAGTTTTTGAACCAGTCTTCTAGCTTAAGAACAGTAACAAGTTCTTACGTTTTGGAGCGTTATATCCTACTTAAGGGAGCCTTATGGCTAATTAGAGTGGTACCGCGGAAAGCTAACCTTCCGTCTCTATATTTATTATAGAGACGGAAGGTTTTTTTGTATTTAAATTTTAAGAATGAATATTTAACCAAGGAGGAAATGTAAAATGAGAATGTCAAAGATGTTAATGCCAACATTAAAAGAAGTTCCATCTGATGCAGAAATAACAAGTCATCAGTTAATGTTAAGAGCAGGGATGATAAGAAAGATGGCTTCAGGAGTGTATAACCAATTACCTATGGGTATAAGAGTTTTTAATAAGATACAAAATATAATAAGAGAAGAAATGAATGCTAAAGGTGCTCAAGAAATACTATGTTCAGGTCTTATACCATCTGAGTTATGGAAAGAGTCTGGTAGATGGGATGTAATGGGACCAGAAATGTTTAGATTAAAAGATAGAAACGAAAGAAGTTACTGTATGGGTCCAACTCATGAAGAAGTTTTTACTGATTTAGTAAGACAAGAAGTTACATCTTATAAGCAACTTCCATTAAATTTATATCAAATACAAGTAAAATATAGAGATGAAAGAAGACCTAGATTTGGTGTTATGAGAACTAAAACTTTCACAATGAAAGATGCATATAGTTTCGATGTAGATCAAGAAGGATTAGATAAGTCATATCAAGATATGTTTGAAGCATATACAAATATATTTGCTAGATGTGAATTAGAAAACAGCCCAGTTCAAGCTGATTCAGGAGCAATGGGTGGATCAGCTTCAGCTGAGTTTATGGTTAAATCAGAAGTTGGAGAAGATGAGATAGTATTCTGTTCAGGATGTGACTATGCTGCTAATATAGAAAAAGCAACTTCAGTAAATCATGAAGCTTCAAATGAAGAAATGAAAGAAATGAAGGAAGTTCATACTCCAGGAGTTCATACAATAGATGAATTAGTAGAATTCTTCAAAGAAGATGCAGGTAAGTTTGCAAAAACTTTAATATACTATGCTGATGGAAAATCTGTAGCAGTAGTAGTAAGAGGAGACAGAGATGTTAATGAAACTAAGGTTGCTAATGCTATAGGTGGAGCTGTAGAGTTTGAGCTTGCTAGCGAAACAACTATAAGAGAAGTAACAGGCGCTGAAGTTGGATTTGCTGGACCAATAGGAATAAAGACTGATTACTTATTAATAGACCAAGAAGTAGTAGATCAAAAAAATGTAGTAATAGGTGCTAATAAGACTGAATACCACATAGAAAATGCTAACTATGGAAGAGACTTTGAAGGTACAGTTGGAGACTTTAGAAACGTTAATGAAGGTGACAAGTGTACAAAGTGTGGTAGCGCTTTAGAAGTTGCTAGAGGTGTTGAAGTTGGACACATATTCAAATTAGGAACTAAATACTCAGAATCTATGGGAGCTACGTTCTTAGATAACAATGGTAAATCTCAACCAATAGTAATGGGATGTTACGGAATTGGTGTAGAAAGAACTGCAGCTGCTGTAATAGAACAACATCATGATGAAAATGGTATAATTTGGCCTTTAGCTATAGCTCCATATCATGTAGTAGTAGTTCCTGTAAACATTAAAAAAGATGAACATAGAGAAAATGCTGAAAAAATATATGAAGAGTTAAAAGCTATGGGCGTAGAAGTGCTATTAGATGATAGAGATGAAAGAGCTGGAGTTAAGTTCAAGGATTCTGAATTAATAGGTATACCAATGAGAATTACTGTAGGTAAAGATATAGTAGATGGAAAAGTTGAATTTAAGTTAAGAAATAGCCAAGATAAAGAAGTTATAGGATTAGATGAAATAAAATCTAAAGTAGAAGCTGAATTTATAAAAAATAATGTTAAATTAGGATAATAATAAGATAGTATATATAATCCACTGTATATGTTAATAATTCTATGTATATGTGGATATATATACTATCTTAAATTGATTTAAAATCTAATTATCCACAAAAGGATTCCTTTTTAGTCATTTGGATAAAATAAAAATACAATATATAGACGTTTTTTGATATTATAAAAGATGTATGAAAATAATCAGGAGGTAAAGAGATGAGCGTAAGAGTAAGATTTGCTCCAAGTCCAACTGGATTTGTACATATAGGTAGTTTAAGAACTGCTTTATATAACTACTTATTTGCAAAAAAAATGGGCGGAGAATACATATTAAGAGTTGAAGATACTGATCAAACTAGATTAGTTGAAGGTGCTATAGAAAACATGTTAAATGCAATGAGCTGGGGTGGAGTTAACCACAGTGAAGGTGTTATGTTAGATGAAAATGGAAACATAGTTCAAAAAGGTGAATATGGTCCATATATACAATCAGAAAGATTAGATATATATATAGAATACATACAAGAGTTATTAGATAGCGGAAAAGCTTACTACTGCTTCTGTTCAAAAGAAAGGTTAGATGAAGTAAGAGAAAAACAAAAAGAAGCTGGAGAAACTCCAAAATATGATGGTCACTGTAGAGATTTATCAAAAGAAGAAATCGAAGAAAAGATAGCAGCTGGTATACCTTATGTAATAAGACTAAGATTGCCAGAAAATCATGTAATAAAATTCACTGACTTAGTTAGAGGAGAAACTGAATTTAATACTAATGATTTAGATGATCAAGTTTTAATAAAAACTGATGGTTTCCCAACTTACCATTTTGCAGTTGTAGTTGATGACCATTTAATGAAAATAACTCATGTAATAAGAGGAGAAGAATGGGTTTCTTCAACTCCAAAGCATGTTTATTTATATGAAGCATTTGGATGGGAAGCTCCAACATTTGTACATTTACCAAATATACTTAACAAAGAAAAGAAAAAATTAAGTAAAAGACATGGTGATGTTGCAGTTGAAGATTTCAAGAAAAAGGGATACTTACCAGAAGGACTAATAAACTATGTTGCATTAGTTGGATGGTCTCCAGAAGATAATCAAGAATTATTCACTATGGAAGAATTAGAGAAAGCATTCTCGGTAGAGAGAGTATCTAAGAGTGGTGGAGTATTTGACACTGAAAAATTAAATTGGGTTAACCAACATTATATAAAAGAAGCGGATGATGCTTACTTAACAGACTTAGCTATACCATTCTTAGTTGAAGCTGGATTTGTTACAGAAGAAGAAGCCAAAGAAAAATATGACTTCTTAAAAGGTATGGTATCAGTGCTAAAAGAAAAATTACAATATGTAAAAGAAGTAACTGACCACGCTTCAATATTCTTTGGAGATAAGGTAGAGTTAGAAACTGAGGAATGTGAAGATTTCTTAAAGTTAGAGCATATACCGACGTTAGTAAATGCATTAGAAGAAAAAATATCTAATGCAGAAGTATTAGATGAGGCATTTGTAAAAGCTATGTTCAAAGAAATACAAAAAGAGCATGGAATAAAAGGTAAAAATTTATTTATGGGGTCAAGAATAAGTTTAACTGGTCAAATGCATGGACCGGATTTACCAAAAACTATGGAAGTTTTAGGAAAAGAAATTTGCTTAAATAGATTAACTTATGTAAAAAATAATATATTATAGTTAAAAAAAGTCCACTGCATAGGGCTTTTTTATATGTAATTATTTGGAGGAAATATTTACATATGATAGTAGAGGAGTTTTATTATTAAAATTTAATATATAAATTATATGTTAATTAAGAAAATTAATAATAAATAGGTTTTAATAATTTAAAAATATTAAATAAATTGGTTTGTTTAAAAACAAGGGGGTACTATGTATAATAATATAGAAGATGTTAAAAAAGAGTTAGAACAACTTTGTGAGGATTACATAGAAGCATTAGAACTGTTAAAAAATAAAAATATAGTAAGTAATGATACTTTCGAAGAATGTGTAAGCAATAAAGTTTTATTCTTAGATAGGTAATACTGAATATTTTTTATAGAATAGCTGGATATAATAGTAATACTATTAATTGTAAGTGTTTTCAATTATAATATAGTATATAATTATTGTGTTATGGGAATTTATAACAATATAGTGAGGTGATGAGTGTGAAATTATATAATACAATGACTAGGCAGAAAGAAGAGTTTGTTCCTATTGAGGAAGGAAAGGTAAAGATGTATGTATGTGGACCTACGGTTTATAATTATATACATATAGGAAATGCAAGACCTTTTATTATATTTGATACATTAAGAAGATATTTAGAATATAGAGGCTATGATGTAACTTATGTGCAAAACTTTACAGATGTAGATGATAAAATTATAAAAAGGGGTCATGAAGAGGGAATATCTCCAGAAGAAGTTGCGAAGAAATATATAAATGAATATTTTGTAGATTCTGATGGATTAGGAATAAAGAGAGCATCTGTACACCCACAAGTTACAGATAATATACAACAAATAATAGATTTTGTTAAAGAACTAGAAGATAAAGGGTATGCATATGAAGTGAACGGAGATGTATACTTTGATACTAAAAAGTTTGAAGGTTATGGAAAGCTTTCAGGACAAAAACAAGATGAATTAGAAGCGGGTGCTAGAATAGAAGTAAACGATCAAAAAAGACATCCTATGGATTTTGTACTTTGGAAGGCAAAAAAAGAAGGAGAACCAGGATGGCAAAGTCCTTGGGGTGAAGGTAGACCAGGATGGCACATAGAATGTTCTGTTATGTCTAATAGATACTTAGGAGAAACGATAGATATACATGCAGGAGGCCAAGATTTAACTTTCCCACATCATGAAAATGAGATAGCTCAGAGTGAAGCTAGAAGTGGAAAAACTTTTGCTAATTACTGGATACATAATGGATATATAAATATAAATAATGAAAAAATGAGTAAATCAAAAGGAAACTTCTTTACAGTAAGAGATATATCTAAATTATATGATTTAGAAATTGTAAGGTTCTTTATGTTATCAGCTCATTATAGAAATCCAGTTAACTTTAGTGATGAGATGTTAAATCAAGCAAAAGCAGGTTTAGATAGATTGTATAATACTAAAGAAAAATTAGAATTTACTATAAGTAATTTAAAAGAATCTAATATGACACAAGGTGAATTAAAACTAGCAACAGAATTAGATGGATTTAGAAGTAAATTTATAAACTCTATGGATGATGATGTAAATACAGCAGATGCTATAAGTGTTATATTTGAATTAGCCAAGTTTATAAATTCAAATGTTAATGAAAATTCATCATTAGAATTTGCTAATAAATGTTTAGATGAATTTAATGAATTAACTTCTGTATTAAATATAGTAAATAAGAAAAAAGATGATATACTAGATGAAGAGATAGAAAGCTTAATACAAAAAAGAACAGAAGCTAAGAAAAATAAAAATTATCAATTAGCGGATGAAATAAGACAAGAATTATTAGATAAAGGTATTGTCTTAGAAGATACAAGACAAGGTGTTAAGTGGAAAAGGATATAATCATGGATAGATCAGAATTAATTACTATATCACCACTAGTATTAGCTTATTTAGGAGACACTGTATATGAATCTTATGTAAGAGAGTACTTAATAAGAAAAAATATAAATAAAAAAGTTAATGACCTTCATAAAAGTGCTATAAAATATGTTAATGCAAAAGCGCAAGCAACTATTATACATGAAATAGAGAATGAATTAAGTGAAGATGAAATGAGAATTTATAAAAGAGGAAGAAATCAAAAATCTCATACATCTCCTAAAAATGCAGATATTATAGATTATAAGCATGCTACTGGATTTGAGGCATTAATAGGGTATTTATATTTAAATGAGGAGATAAGTAGGCTAAAGTATATAATATCTAAAGGTTTAGAAATTGTAGAAAATAATATGAAATAAAATTAGTTAAAAAGTATTGTCTTAATTAAATGACAATGCTTTTTTTTGTAAATGATGTATAATAGTAGTTATAAATAAAACATTATAATATATAGGTAATTATAAAGAACAAAATAGGCGGTGAAAGAATTGGCAAATATAGAAGGAAGAAATCCAGTTATAGAGGCAATAAAAAGTAATAGAGAGATAGATAAAATAATGATATCTAACTCTGCAAAAGAAGGATCTATAAAGAAAATTATAGGTATGGCAAAAGAAAAAAATATCGTAATACAATATGTAGATAAAAATAAATTAGATGAAATAAGTACAAGTCACACCCATCAAGGCGTAATAGCACAGGTTAGTGAATATAAATACTATGATTTAGATGAGTTAATCCAATCAGCTAAAGAAAAATCAGAACATCCATTTTTTATAATATTAGATGAGATAACAGACCCGCATAATCTTGGGACAATAATAAGAACAGCAGATGCAGTTGGTGCTCATGGAGTAATAATACCAAAGAGAAGAAGTGTACACATAACACCAACAGTAGCAAAAGCATCAGCTGGTGCAGTAGAGTATGTGCCAGTATGTAAAGTAACCAATATAGTAAATACTATAAAGAAGTTAAAAGAAGAAGGTCTGTGGATTGCTGCAGCAGATATGGATGGACAACCATTCTATGAACAAAATCTTACAGGTCCAATAGGTTTAGTTATAGGAAGTGAAGGATTTGGAATATCAAGGCTTGTAAAACAAAACTGTGATTTCACAGTTAAGATGCCTATGGTAGGGAATGTTACATCTTTAAATGCTTCTGTAGCTGGAGGAATTCTTTTATACGAGATATTCAGACAAAGAACAGGTAAAAAATAACATAATGAGAAAAAAGACAAATTCTTATTTAATAATAGATGGTTACAATATTATAAATGCATGGGATGATTTAAAAGAAATATCTAAATATAGTTTAGAGGATTCGAGAGAAAAGCTTATACATTATATAATTGATTATGCAGAGTTTACAGGTAAAAAAGCAATAATAGTGTTTGATGCTTATAATATAAAAAACTCTAAAGAAAAAGTGGAAAATAGAAAGCATATAACAATTGTTTATACAAAAGAACTTCAGACAGCAGATAGTTATATAGAAAAATTTATAAGTACACTATCTAAGTATGATGAGGTAAAGGTAGTTACAAATGACTATGCTGAGCAACAAATTGTTTTAGGTAAAGGGGCTAGCAGAGTTTCTGCAAGAGAACTAAAACTAGATTTAGATGTTGCAAAGGAAAGGATAAAAGAGAGAGCTAATAGCCAACAGAAAAAAATACAAAGAAATTTCTTGGAAGATAGGTTAGATAAGGAAACATTGTCGAAACTTGAGAACATTCGTAGAAAGCGTTGAAGTAGCAAAGTTTATTAGACTATAATATATCTATGAGATTGTTTACAGGGGGAGAAATTTTAATGGCAATAGCAGAAGAAAAGGGATATGAATTTTTAGATAATAGTCAACAAGATGAGTATAATATAGTATTAAAAGCTAGTAATGGGGATAAACTAGCATTAGAGTATATTATTATAAAGTATAGAAACTTTGTAAAAGCGAAAGCAAAATCATATTTTTTGGTAGGTGCAGATAAAGAAGATATAATACAAGAAGGAATGATAGGTCTTTATAAAGCTGTAAGGGATTTTGATGGAAGTAAAACAAATTCCTTTAAATGTTTTGCGGAAATATGCATAACAAGACAAATAATAACAGCTATAAAAACAGCAACGAGACAAAAACATATACCGCTGAATTCGTATATATCATTAAATAAACCAATATATGATGAAGAATCAGATAGAACTCTTTTAGATATTATAGCTACTAGTATAGTAACAGATCCGGAAGAACTTATAATAAGCAAAGAAGAGTTAAAGCGAATTCAATCAAAGATGGACGAGCTGTTAAGTGATTTAGAATTAGAAGTATTAGAATTATATCTAAATGGCAAGTCATATCAGTACATAGCTGATAGATTAAATAGAGATGTAAAGTCAATAGATAACGCTCTTCAAAGGGTTAAGAGAAAATTGGAAAAACATCTTGAAAACAGAAATGATTAATAGTAAAATACTTACCATAAGCTTATTACAAGCAAAATTATATAAGATAACAATAGGAGGTATTTCAAAATGGCTAAAGCTAAATTTGAAAGAAGTAAACCACATGTTAATATAGGAACAATAGGTCACGTTGACCACGGTAAAACTACATTAACAGCTGCTATAACAAAAACTTTACACGAAAGATATCAATTAGGAGAAGCTGTAGACTTTGCTAACATAGATAAAGCTCCAGAAGAAAGAGAAAGAGGTATCACAATATCAACTGCTCACGTTGAGTACGAAACTCCAAACAGACACTACGCTCACGTTGACTGCCCAGGACATGCTGACTACGTTAAGAACATGATAACAGGTGCTGCTCAAATGGACGGTGCTATATTAGTTTGTTCAGCAACTGATGGACCAATGCCTCAAACAAGAGAGCATATATTATTATCAAGACAAGTTGGTGTACCATACATAGTAGTATTCTTAAACAAATGTGATATGGTAGACGATGAAGAATTATTAGAGTTAGTTGAAATGGAAATAAGAGACTTATTAAACGAGTACGAATTCCCAGGAGATGACACTCCAATAATAAGAGGATCAGCTTTAATGGCTTTAGAAGATCCAACTTCAGCTTGGGGAGATAAGATAGTAGAATTATTCGAAATAATAGACGAATATATACCAGCTCCAGAAAGAGATGTTGATAAAGATTTCTTAATGCCAGTAGAAGACGTATTCTCTATAACAGGTAGAGGAACAGTTGCTACAGGTAGAGTTGAAAGAGGTATATTAAAAGTTCAAGACGAAGTAGAAGTAGTAGGACTTTCAGAAGAACCAAGAAAGATAGTAGTTACTGGAGTAGAAATGTTCAGAAAATTACTAGATCAAGCAGAAGCTGGAGATAACATAGGAGCATTATTAAGAGGTGTTCAAAGAACTGAAATAGAAAGAGGACAAGTATTAGCTAAGCCAGGAACAGTTAAAGCTCACACTAAATTCATGGCTGAGATATACGTTCTTAAAAAAGAAGAAGGTGGAAGACATACTCCATTCTTCGATGGATACAGACCACAATTCTACTTCAGAACAACTGACGTAACAGGAGCTTGTAAGTTACCAGAAGGAATAGAAATGGTAATGCCAGGAGATAACGTAACTATAGAAGTTGACTTAATAAACTCTATATGTGTTGAAGAAGGATTAAGATTCGCAATAAGAGAAGGTGGAAGAACAGTAGCATCAGGTGTTGTTGCTTCTATAATGGAATAATCTCTTATTAAAGAATTATTCATAGATTAAGAGGGGGGAAACCTCCTCTTTTTTTAAAGATTGAAGGTACAAAAACATTGACAGTCATATTAATTTGTGATAACTTATACAAGGTAATGATTTGGAAGGTAATAATACTTCAATTAAATAAATTAAAGTATTATATTATTTAATATATTTACTTATAAAAGTTGGAGGTGTAACAGATGAGAGTAAAAGTAACTTTAGCATGCTCAGAATGTAAGCAAAGAAACTATAACACTACTAAAAACAAGAAGAATAATCCAGACAGAATAGAATTACAAAAATATTGTAGATTCTGTAAGAAACACACTGCTCATAAAGAAACAAAATAGTTTTAATTAAGGATGTGAGTGTAGTATGGCTACTCAGGTAAATAATGGCGTTATGGCCAAGAAAAAAAGATTTAGTTTAGTATCTTACATAAAAGACACTAAGCAAGAACTAAAAAGAGTTACGTGGCCGACAAAAAAGGAATTACTGAAAAATACAGGAATAGTTTTAACTGTAGTTATTTCGTTCACTATATTAGTATGGCTATTAGACACTGCTTTATCTGGTGCGCTAGCATTTATACTAAGTAGATAAAAAGGAGAAAAATAATGTCAGAATTACAAGAAGCAAAATGGTATGTAGTTCATACCTATTCAGGACATGAAAACAAGGTTAAAGCTACTATAGAAAAAGCTGTAAAGACTAGAGGTATGGAAGATTGCATAACTCAAGTCGTTGTTCCTACTGAAGATGTAGTAGAAACTACTAAAACAGGTAAGGAAAAAACAAGACAAAGAAAAGTATACCCAAGTTATGTGCTAATCAAAATGGTTATAACAGACGAATCTTGGTATATTGTAAGAAATACTAAGGGCGTTACAGGGTTCGTTGGACCAGGTTCAAAGCCGGTACCATTAAGTGATGACGAAGTTATTGCTATGGGTATTGATTTAGAGTCTACTAAAATTGTTAATGGAGATACTGATTTAGAGGTTGGAGACAACGTTGAAATCAAAAATGGTCCATTCAGCGGTAAAATAGGGACTATAGAAAAAATCAATATGGAAAATAGAACTGTTACTGTTTTCTTGGATGCTTTTAATAAAAAGACTCCATTTGAAATGGACATTGATAGTATAGAAAGAATATAATTTTTTATATGTAAATAATCTGAGGAGGTGCGATTAAAATGGCTAAAAAAGTTATAGGTCAAATAAAATTACAAATACCTGCAGGAAAGGCTACTCCAGCACCACCAGTTGGTCCAGCATTAGGACAACACGGTGTTAACATAATGGGATTCACTAAAGAATTCAATGCTAAAACTGCAGATCAAGCTGGGATGATAATACCAGTTGTTATAACTGTATATCAAGATAGATCATTCAGTTTCATAACAAAAACTCCGCCAGCTGCAGTATTATTAAAGAAAGCTGCTGGTTTAGATTCAGCTTCAGGAGAACCAAACAAGAAGAAGGTTGCTACTTTATCATCTGATGAAGTTAGAAAAATAGCTGAATTAAAAATGCCTGACTTAAACGCTGCATCAGTAGAAGCTGCTATGAGCATGATAGCTGGTACTGCTAGAAGTATGGGTATCGTTATAGAAGACTAATTTTAAATTAGACACTTCGCATAGAAGTGGGAGGTTTTAAAACCGAAAATAACCACGAGGAGGAAAATAAAATGGCTAAAAAAAGCAAAAAGTATGTAGAAGCATTAAGCAAAGTTGATAGAACTAGAATGTACGATGCTAAAGAAGCATTAAACTTAGTTTCTGAAATAGCTAATGCTAAATTCGATGAGACTGTTGAAGCTCATATAAAATTAGGTGTTGACTCTAGACACGCTGATCAACAAGTTAGAGGTGCGGTTGTATTACCACACGGAACTGGTAAAACTAAAAAAGTTTTAGTTTTTGCTAAAGGACCAAAAGCTGAAGAAGCTAAAGCTGCAGGAGCAGACTTTGTAGGTGCTGAAGAATTAGTACAAAAAATACAAGGTGAAAACTGGTTCGATTTCGATATAGTTGTTGCTACTCCAGATATGATGGGTGTAGTTGGTAGATTAGGTAGAGTATTAGGACCAAAAGGTTTAATGCCAAACCCAAAATCAGGAACAGTTACATTTGATGTAGCTAAAGCTATAGAAGAAATAAAAGCAGGTAAAGTTGAGTACAGATTAGACAAGACTAACATAATACACGTTACTGTAGGTAAAGTATCTTTCGGTGGAGAAAAATTAGCTGAAAACTTTGCTGCATTAATGGATGCTATAGTTAAGGCTAAGCCAGCTGCTGCTAAAGGACAATACTTAAGAAGTATATCAGTAGCTTCTACTATGGGACCTGGAGTAAAAATAAATCCAGCTAAAATAGCAGAATAATTATCCTGTTGACACAGATAAACAAAAATGTTAATATAACATTTGTTGATATAAAAAATAATAGTTTTGCCGTAGACAGTAGGGGCGTAAAGCTTAAATATCCTACCGAGGTTTTAGATGGATTGAATTACTAAAGCTTTGTGTGTCTATAAAATGATACGAAAGCTTTTTTTAATGAGATATACGGCGTAAACAAACCTATCAGGTGAAGGAGGTGCACGTTTAGATGAGACAAGCTATAGAACTTAAATCACAAGTTGTAAGTGAAATAGTTGAGAAGTTACAAAAATCTTCTTCTGCAGTTGTAGTTGACTACAAAGGATTAACAGTTGAAGAAGTAACTGAATTAAGAAAGAAAATGAGAGAAGCTGGTGTTGAATATAAGGTATACAAAAACACTTTAGTAAGAAGAGCTGCTAAAGAAGTTGGTATAGAACAATTCAATGACGAGTTATTAGTTGGAACTAACGCAATAGCATTCGGATACGAAGATCCTGTTGCTCCAGCTAGAATATTAAAAGAATTTATGGATGCTCATCCAAAAATGCAATTAAAAATGGGTGTAGTAGAAGGAGAATTCTACAACGAGTCTCAAATAGTTGAGTTCGCTAACATACCATCAAGAGAAGTTCTTCTTGCTAAGTTACTTGGAAGCTTAAAGGCTCCAATGTCAAACTTTGCATACTTAATAGATGCAATGATAAAGAAAGCAGAAGGACAAGAAGCTTAATTGTCAATTTTGAAAAAATAGATAAGGTTGCATAGTGACGTTATCATAATAAAAATAATTTAAGAAAAATATTCGGAGGTGCTAAAAATGACAATAGAACAAATATTAGAAGCTATAGAAAACATGAAAGTTTTAGAATTAAATGAATTAGTTAAAGCTGCTGAAGAAAAATTCGGTGTATCTGCTTCAGCTCCAGTTATGATGGCTGGTGCAGTTGCTGGTGGAGCTGCTGAAGAAAAAACTGAATTCGATGTAGTATTAGCAGGAGCTGGATCTTCAAAAGTTGGAGTTATAAAAGCTGTTAGAGAAATAACTGGATTAGGATTAAAAGAAGCTAAAGAAGTAGTTGACAACGCTCCTAAGACTGTTAAAGAAGGAGTTTCTAAAGAGGAAGCTGAAGAAATGAAAGCTAAGTTAGAAGCTGCTGGAGCTACTGTAGAAGTTAAGTAGTTTTTATAAATGAAACGGAAAAGATGCCTTTTGGCATCTTTTTTTTTACTTTATTAAAAAATAAAAAATATGCAAGAAAAATAGAATTATAGATTGGCATTTTGTGCATAATAAATAATGCATATTTTATGAGGTTGAATAATTATGCACAGATTGTGTAATAGTTGTTAATATACATATTGAAAAATAATAATTCTTATGGTAAAATTATTAGATGCGTTAGAATGACTATGGTTTTATTTTTAATTATTGAGAGGTGAAAAGTGAATGCCACATCCTGTCACGATAGGTAAGAGAACTAGAATGAGCTTTTCTAAGATAAAAGAAATAGCTGATTTACCAAATCTTATAGAATTACAAGTTGATTCTTATAAGTGGTTTTTAGAAGAAGGGTTAAAAGAAGTATTTGAAGATATTTCTCCAATAGAAGATTATACAGGTAATCTTATATTAGAATTTGTTGATTACTCTTTAGATGATAAGCCGAAATACGATATAGAAGAATGTAAAGAAAGAGATGCTACATACTGTGCACCTCTAAAAGTTAAAGTAAGACTTATAAATAAGGAAACTGGGGAAATAAAAGAACAAGAAGTATTTATGGGCGATTTCCCACTTATGACTGAAAGAGGAACTTTCGTTATAAATGGAGCGGAAAGAGTTATAGTAAGTCAATTAGTTAGATCTCCGGGGGTTTATTATGCTGAAGAGAGAGATAAAACTGGTAAGAGACTTATATCTTCTACTGTTATACCTAACAGAGGGGCATGGTTAGAATATGAAACAGATTCTAATGATGTTATATCTGTAAGAGTAGACAGAACTAGAAAACAACCAGTTACTGTTTTATTAAGAGCATTAGGTATAGGTACTGATGCTGAAATCATCGAACTTTTAGGAGAAGATGAAAGATTAAGTGCTACTTTAGAAAAAGATAATACTAAGACTGTTGAAGAAGGATTAGTAGAAATATACAAAAAGTTAAGACCAGGTGAGCCACCTACAGTTGAAAGTGCTTCATCATTATTAAATGCATTATTCTTTGATCCGAAGAGATATGACTTAGCTAAAGTTGGTAGATATAAATTCAACAAAAAATTAGCTTTATGTTATAGAATAATGAATAAAGTTTCAGCTGATGATATAATAAATCCTGAAACAGGAGAAGTATTCGTTAAAGCTGGAGAAAAGATATCTTATGAGACAGCTAAAGATATACAAAATGCAGGTATAAATGTAGTAAACATACTTGTTGATGAAGACACTACAGTTAAAGTTATAGGAAATAACTTTGTAGACATTAAGTCTCACATTAATTTTGATATAGATGAATTAAATATAAAAGAAAAAGTTCACTATCCAACATTAAAAGAAATATTAGATGAGTATAGTGACGAAGAAGAAATAAAAGAAGCGATAAAAATAAGAATGAAAGAGCTTGTACCAAAGCACATTTTACTAGATGATATAATCGCTTCAATAAGTTATGAATTTAACTTATTCTATGAAATAGGTAATATAGATGATATAGACCACCTAGGAAATAGAAGAATAAGATCAGTAGGAGAATTACTACAAAACCAAGTAAGAATTGGTTTATCTAGAATGGAAAGAGTTATAAGAGAAAGAATGACTGTTCAAGACATGGAATCTATAACTCCACAAGCTTTAGTAAACATAAGACCTGTTTCTGCAGCTATAAAAGAATTCTTTGGTAGTTCTCAGTTATCTCAGTTCATGGACCAAACAAACCCATTATCTGAGTTAACACATAAAAGAAGATTATCTGCATTAGGGCCTGGAGGGCTTTCAAGAGAAAGAGCTGGATTCGAAGTTCGTGACGTTCATCATTCTCACTACGGAAGAATGTGTCCAATAGAGACTCCAGAAGGACCAAACATCGGTCTTATAAACTCATTAGGAACTTATGCTAAGATAAATGAATATGGATTCATCGAGTCTCCTTATAGAAAATATGATAAGGAAGCAGGAAGAATAACAAATGAAATACATTATTTAACTGCTGATGAAGAAGATTTATTCGTAAGAGCTCAAGCAAATGAACCTTTAACTGAAAATGGCGAGTTCATAAACAGCAGAGTTGTTTGTAGAACAGTAAATGGTGCAGTTGAATTAGTTCCAGCAAGTAGAGTGGATTATATGGATATATCTCCTAAACAAGTTGTTTCTATAGCTACAGCTATGATACCATTCTTAGAGAATGACGATGCCAACCGTGCCCTAATGGGATCGAACATGCAGCGTCAAGCCGTGCCTCTAGTAAGAAGAGAAGCACCAATTATAGGTACAGGAGTAGAATATAGAGCAGCGAAAGACTCTGGAGCAGTTGTAGTTGCTAAAAACTCAGGTATAGCAGAAAGAGTTACTGCAGATGAAATAATAATAAGAAAAGAAGATGGAAGTAAGGACAGATATAAATTACTTAAATTTAAACGTTCAAACTCTGGTACTTGTATAAACCAAACTCCAATCATCAATAAAAATGATGAGATAAAAGCAGGAGATGTTATAGCAGATGGACCGGCTACAGATTTAGGTGAAGTAGCATTAGGAAGAAACTGCTTTATAGCATTCATGACTTGGGAAGGTTATAACTATGAGGATGCCATCTTAATAAACGAAAGATTAGTTAAAGAAGATAGATTATCAACAATTCATATAGAAGAATATGAATGTGAGGCTAGAGACACTAAATTAGGACCAGAAGAAATAACTAGAGATATACCAAATGTATCTGAAAGTGCTATAAAGAACTTAGATGATAGAGGTATAATAAGAATAGGTGCTGAAGTAGATTCAGGAGATATATTAGTTGGTAAAGTAACTCCAAAAGGAGAAACTGAACTTACTGCTGAAGAAAGATTACTTCGTGCAATCTTCGGAGAAAAAGCAAGAGAAGTTAGAGATACTTCACTTAAGGTTCCTCATGGAGAGTCTGGTATAATCGTTGATGTAAAAGTATTTACTAGAGAAAATGGAGATGATTTATCTCCAGGAGTTAACGAATTAGTTAGATGTTATATAGCTAAGAAGAGAAAAATAAAAGTCGGAGATAAAATGGCCGGACGTCATGGTAACAAAGGGGTTATATCTAGAGTATTACCTGAAGAAGATATGCCATTCATGGCTGATGGAACTCCACTTGACATAGTTCTTAACCCACAAGGGGTACCATCTCGTATGAACATCGGTCAGGTACTTGAAGTTCATTTAGGACTTGCTGCTAAGGCTTTAGGATGGCATGTTGCAACATCTGTATTTGATGGAGCAAAAGAAGGCGATATAAGAGAAGCTCTTAAAGAAGCTGGATATCCAGAAGATGGTAAGTTAACACTGTACGATGGTAGAACTGGTGATACGTTTGACAATAGAATAACTGTAGGATACATGTACATGCTTAAACTACATCACTTAGTTGATGATAAGTTACATGCAAGAAGTACTGGACCATACTCATTAGTAACTCAACAACCACTTGGAGGTAAAGCTCAATTTGGTGGACAAAGATTTGGTGAGATGGAGGTTTGGGCATTAGAAGCATATGGTGCAGCTCACATCCTTCAAGAAATACTTACAGTTAAGTCTGATGATGTTGTAGGACGTGTTAGAACTTACGAAGCAATAGTTAAGGGAGAAAATATTCCAGAACCAGGAATCCCTGAATCGTTCAAAGTTCTTATAAAAGAACTTCAAAGTTTATGTTTAGATGTTAAGGTATTAACTGATGAAGATAAAGAAATAGAAGTAAGAGAATCTGTTGATATAGATGAAACAGATGGAAACTTCGAAATAAGTCTTATAGACGATATGCAAGAAGTAGAAGATACTCACATAATCGAAGAAATAGATGATGAATTAGTTGATGAAACAGATGCAGATATGGATAATCTAGATCTTGAGGAAGATATGGATTATGACGATTTAGATTATGAAAATGAAGATTTTGATATATAGTTTTTAATTAGTGCAAATATCAAATAGAAGGGAGAGAACTCCTTGTTTGAATTAAACAATTTTGAGTCGATAAAAATAGCGTTAGCTTCTCCAGAAAAAATTAGAGAATGGTCAAGAGGAGAGGTAAAAAAACCTGAAACTATAAACTACCGTACTTTAAAGCCTGAAAAAGACGGTTTATTCTGTGAAAGAATATTTGGACCACAAAAGGACTGGGAATGTCACTGTGGTAAGTATAGAAGAGTTAGATACAAAGGTGTAGTTTGTGATAGATGTGGAGTAGAAGTTACTAAAGCTAAAGTAAGAAGAGAAAGAATGGGACATATAGAGCTAGCAGCTCCTATGTCTCATATCTGGTACTTCAAAGGTATACCAAGTAGAATGGGTCTTTTACTTGATATGTCTCCAAGATCTTTAGAGAAAATATTATACTTTGCTTCATATGTTGTAATTAACCCAGGTGAAACTGGATTAAATGCAAAGCAACTATTAACTGAAAAAGAATATAGAAGTGCAGTTGAAAAATATGGATACAACTCTTTCGAAGTAGGAATGGGTGCTGAAGCAGTTAAAGAACTACTTAAGAACATAGATTTAGAAAGAGAAAGTAAAGAATTAAGAGCTGACTTAAAAGACAGTACTGGTCAAAAAAGAGTTAGAACTATAAGAAGATTAGAAGTTGTAGAAGCGTTTAAAAAGTCTGGAAATAAACCAGAATGGATGATATTAGATGCAATACCTGTAATACCACCAGATTTAAGACCAATGGTTCAATTAGATGGTGGAAGATTTGCAACTTCTGACTTAAATGATTTATATAGAAGAGTTATAAATAGAAATAACAGATTAAAGAGATTATTAGAACTTGGAGCACCTGACATTATCGTAAGAAATGAAAAGAGAATGCTTCAAGAAGCAGTAGATGCTTTAATCGACAATGGTAGAAGAGGTAGACCTGTAACAGGACCTGGTAATAGACCACTTAAATCTTTATCAGATATGTTAAAAGGTAAGCAAGGACGTTTCCGTCAAAACTTACTTGGTAAACGTGTTGACTATTCAGGACGTTCTGTTATAGTTGTTGGACCGGAACTTAAATTCTATCAATGTGGTCTTCCAAAGAAGATGGCTCTTGAATTATTCAAGCCATTTGTAATGGATAAATTAGTTAAAGAAGGATATGCACACAATATAAAGAGTGCTAAGTCTATAGTAGAAAAAGTTAAACCAGAAGTATGGGACGTTTTAGAAGACGTTATAAAGAGCCATCCAGTTCTATTAAACCGTGCTCCTACTCTTCATAGACTAGGTATCCAAGCATTTGAACCTGTTTTAGTTGAAGGTAAAGCTATAAAGCTTCACCCACTTGTATGTACAGCATACAATGCCGACTTCGATGGTGACCAAATGGCGGTACACGTACCTTTATCAGTTGAAGCACAAGCAGAAGCAAGATTCTTAATGCTTTCTGTAAATAATATACTTGCTCCTAAAGATGGTACACCAATAACTACTCCTTCTCAGGATATGGTTTTAGGATGTTACTATTTAACAATCGAAGCTCAAGGTGGAGAAAAAGGAACAGGAATAATATTTAAAGATTATAATGAAATGTTACTTGCTTACCAAACTGGTGCAGTAGAACTACATGCATTAGTTAAAATGAGAGTAGTATTACCAGACGGTAGAAAATCTCTTGTTGAAAGTACAGTAGGTAGATTTATATTCAATGAAAATATACCTCAAGATTTAGGATTTGTAGATAGAAGTGTAGATCCATTCGGATTAGAAGTAGATTTTTTAGTTACTAAAAAATCTTTAGGAACAATAATAGATAAATGCTTTAGAAGACATGGAAATACAGAAACAGCTATATTACTAGATCATATAAAAGCTTTAGGATTCAAATTTTCAACTAGAGGTGGTATAACTGTTGCAGTTGCAGATATGAAAGTTCCAGAAGCTAAAAAAGCATACTTAGCAGAAGCTGAAGAAAAAGTTGATAAGTATGAAAGAGCATATAGAAGAGGATTAATATCTAATGAAGAAAGATATGAGAGAGTTATAGAAACTTGGTCAGAAACTACTGATAAAGTAACAGACGCTCTTATGGAAGGTCTTGAAAGATTAAACAACATCTATATAATGGCTCACTCTGGTGCCAGAGGTTCTAAGAACCAGATAAGACAGTTAGCTGGTATGCGTGGTCTGATGGCCAATGCATCTGGTAAAACAGTTGAGGTTCCAGTTAAATCTAACTTCCGTGAAGGTTTATCAGTAATGGAATACTTCACATCATCACATGGTGCTAGAAAAGGTCTTGCCGATACTGCACTACGTACTGCCGATTCAGGTTACTTAACAAGAAGACTTGTTGATGTCAGTCAAGATGTTATAGTTAGAGAAGTTGATTGTGGTACAACAGATACTACAGAAATAGTTGCAATAAAAGATGGAAATGAAGTAATAGAAGAATTATATGACAGAATAGTTGGTAGATATACTATAGAAGCTATAGTAAATCCTCAAACTGGAGAAGTTTTAGTTGAAGAGGATGCTATGATAACAGAAGATGACGCTGAAAAAATAATAGCATCGGGAATAGAAAAGGTTCAAATAAGAACTGTTCTTAATTGTAAGACTACTCATGGAGTATGTTCTAAGTGTTACGGAAGAAACTTAGCTACAGGTAAAGAAGTTAACATAGGTGAAGCTGTTGGTATAATAGCTGCTCAGTCTATCGGTGAACCAGGTACACAGCTTACAATGCGTACATTCCATACAGGTGGGGTTGCCGGTGGAGATATAACTCAAGGTCTTCCAAGGGTTGAGGAATTATTCGAAGCTAGAAAGCCAAAAGGTTTAGCTATAATAACTGAAATATCAGGTAGAGTTGAAATAGATGAAACTGGTAAGAGAAAAGAAGTAGTTATAGTTCCAGAATCAGGTGAAAATGAAGTTTATGCAATACCATATGGTTCAAGAGTAAGAGTAAAACAAGGACAAATGGTAGAAGCTGGGGACCCATTAACTCAAGGTTCTATAAATCCACATGATATCGTAAGAGTTAAAGGTATAGGTGGAGTTCAAGAGTATATAGTTAAAGAAGTTCAAAGAGTTTATAGAATGCAAGGGGTTGACGTTAACGATAAGCATATAGAAGTTATAGTAAGACAAATGCTATCTAAAGTTAAAGTTGAAGATCCAGGAGATACAGATTTATTGCCAGGTGGATATGAAGATGTATTGACATTCAATAAATGTAATGAAGAAGCTATAGCTAATGGATTAAGACCGGCAACTGCAAAGAGAACTTTATTAGGTATAACTAAAGCATCTCTTGCTACAGAATCATTCTTATCTGCTGCATCATTCCAAGAAACTACAAGAGTTTTAACGGAAGCTGCAATAAAAGGTAAAGAAGATAGACTTATAGGTTTAAAAGAAAATGTAATATTAGGTAAATTAATACCAGCAGGAACAGGTATGAAGAGATATAAAAACATAGCTGTTGAAAAAATACAAGACTAAGAACTGATAAAGATAAAGAAATCTTGACAGTAATTGTGTCTGGTGATAAAATGTAAAAGTATGAAATTTAAAAGATTACTAAGGATTTTTTATCCTTAGTAACTTTTAAATGGACTTTTAAATATACAAAGAACTAGCAGCACCAAGCTAAGAAGTGCTAAAACCACATTTTATGTGTGTTAATAGACATTTAATTGTGTATTATGAGTAATATTGAACGTATTACTTGCAAGTTGGCGGTCATTAAGATCGAAAATTATTAAAAGAGGAGGTGCGGATGAATGCCAACAATTAACCAATTAGTTCGTAAAAGTAGAAAGGCAATAGAGAAGAAATCTACTGCTCCAGCATTACAAAAAGGATACAATTCTTTAAACAAAAAAACTACTGATGCAAGTGCTCCACAAAAAAGAGGAGTTTGTACTTCAGTAAAAACAGTTACTCCTAAGAAACCTAACTCAGCTTTAAGAAAAGTTGCCAGAGTTAGATTAACTAACGGTATAGAAGTTTCTGCTTATATACCAGGAGAAGGACACAACTTACAAGAACATAGTGTTGTTCTTATAAGAGGAGGAAGAGTAAAAGACCTTCCAGGGGTTAGATACCACATACTAAGAGGTACTTTAGATACTGCAGGTGTTGATAAGAGAATGCAAGCTAGATCTAAGTACGGTGCTAAGAGACCTAAAGCTGCAAAGAAATAATAAAAATTAACAATTGATTATAGTGCGGTGCTTTAAATATATAGACATATTTATGGCATCACGGCATTATAAAATGTCGAGTACCTATGATTTAAGATTAAATAATTAAGGAGGGAAGCAAAATGCCAAGAAAAGGTAATGTTCCAAAAAGAGAAGTTTTACCAGATCCAATGTATGGAAGTAAGGTAGTAACTAAGTTAATAAACAACTTAATGATAGATGGGAAAAAAGGGAAAGCTCAAACAATAGTTTACGATGCTTTCGCTATGATAGCTGAAAAAACAGGAGAAGATGCTTTAGAAGTATTCAATACTGCTATGGAAAACATAATGCCTGTTTTAGAAGTTAAAGCAAGAAGAGTTGGTGGAGCTAACTACCAAGTACCAGTTGAAGTTAGACCTGAAAGAAGACAAACTTTAGGTTTAAGATGGTTAGTAAACTATACTAGAGCTCGTGGAGAAAAAGGTATGGTTGAAAAGCTTGCTAAAGAAATAATGGATGCTGCTAACAATACAGGAGCTTCTGTTAAGAAGAAAGAAGATACTCATAAGATGGCAGAAGCTAATAAAGCATTTGCTCACTACAGATTCTAATAAATAGAATAGACTGATAACCTTAAGAGAAATAGGATATCATAAGGAGGATAACCATGACTAGAAAGTTTCCTTTAGAGAAAACTAGAAATATAGGAATCATGGCTCATATAGATGCAGGGAAAACTACTACAACAGAAAGAATCCTTTTCTATACTGGGCAAACTCATAAAATAGGAGAAACTCACGAAGGAGCTTCTCAAATGGACTGGATGGAGCAAGAGAAAGAAAGAGGTATAACAATAACTTCTGCTGCTACTACTGCTCAATGGAAAGGTCACAGAATAAATATAATAGATACTCCAGGACACGTCGATTTCACAGTTGAGGTTGAAAGATCTCTAAGAGTTCTTGACGGATCTGTTGCAGTTTTCTGTGCTAAAGGTGGGGTTGAACCTCAATCTGAGAATGTATGGAGACAAGCTGACAACTACGGAGTACCAAGAATGGCATTCGTAAATAAGATGGATATCATGGGTGCAGACTTCTACAATGTTGTACAAATGATGAAAGACAGATTAAATGCAAATGCTGTACCAGTTCAATTACCAATAGGTAAAGAAGATTGGTTACAAGGTGAAGTTGACTTAGTAGAAATGTGTGCTCACATATACAAAGACGACTTAGGAAAAGAAATAGAAAAAACAGAAATACCAGAAGATATGAAAGAATTAGCTGCTGAGTGGAGAGAAAAATTAATCGAAGCTGTAGCTGAAACTGATGAAGAGTTAATGATGAAATATCTTGAAGGTGAAGAGTTCTCTGTAGAAGAAATAAAAACTGCTATAAGAAAAGCTACTATAGCATGTGAAATGAACCCAGTATTCTGTGGTTCTGCATACAGAAACAAAGGTGTTCAGTTATTATTAGATGGTGTTGTTGATTACTTACCAGCTCCAACTGATATACCAGCTATAAAAGGTGTATTAGAAGATGGAGAAGAATCAGAAAGACATTCATCTGATGAAGAACCATTCTCAGCTTTAGCATTCAAAATAATGACTGACCCATTCGTTGGGAAGTTAGCATTCTTCAGAGTTTACTCTGGAATAATGCAAGGTGGATCTTACGTTCTTAACTCTACTAAAGGTAAGAGAGAAAGAATAGGTCGTATCCTTCAAATGCATGCTAATACAAGAGAAGAAATAACTGAAGTATACGCTGGTGATATAGCTGCAGCAGTAGGATTAAAAGATACTACTACTGGAGATACTTTATGTGATCCAGCTCATCCAATAATACTTGAATCTATGGAATTCCCTGAACCAGTTATATCTGTTGCTATAGAGCCTAAATCTAAAGCTGCTCAAGAAAAAATGGGTATAGCTCTTCAAAAATTAGCTGAGGAAGATCCAACTTTCGTAGTTAAGACTGATGAAGAAACAGGACAAACTATAATATCAGGTATGGGTGAATTACACTTAGAAATAATCGTTGATAGATTATTAAGAGAATTCAAAGTTGAAGCTAACGTTGGTGCTCCACAAGTTGCTTACAGAGAAACTATAACTCAACCAGTTGATGTTGAATACAAGTACTCTAAGCAATCAGGTGGTAGAGGACAATATGGTCACGTTAAGATCAGAGTTAATCCTCAAGAACCAGGTTCTGGATACAAATTCGAAAACAAAACTGTTGGTGGATCTGTTCCAAAAGAATACGTTGGACCAACAGATGCAGGTATACAAGGAGCTATGGCTGCTGGTATAGTTGCTGGATACCCAGTTGTTGACGTTGCTGTTGAATTATACGATGGTTCTTACCATGAAGTCGATTCATCAGAAATGGCATTCAAAATGGCAGGATCTATGGCTATGAAGGACGCTCTTAAGAAAGGTAACTCTGTATTACTAGAGCCATTCTTCAAAGTAGAAGTAGTTACTCCAGAAGAATACATGGGAGACGTTATGGGTGGATTAAACTCTAAGAGAGGACTAATCCAAGGTATGGAAGCTAGAAATGGTGCACAAGTTATAAATGCATTCGTTCCACTTTCAGAAATGTTCGGATACTCTACAGAGTTAAGATCAACTACTCAAGGTCGTGCAACATACACTATGATATTCGACCACTATGAGCAAGTTCCAGCTTCAGTTGCTAAGAAAATAGCTGAAGGAAAATAATTAATAATAACTTTTAATTAAGTTAATTATATATAAATTTAAAAAAAGTAAGGTGAGGTTTGCCTCGCCTTACATAAAAATATATTCAGGGAGGTATTTCAAAATGGCTAAAGCTAAATTTGAAAGAAGTAAACCACACGTTAATATAGGAACAATAGGTCACGTTGACCACGGTAAAACTACATTAACAGCTGCTATAACAAAAACTTTACACGAAAGATACCAATTAGGAGAAGCTGTAGACTTTGCTAACATAGATAAAGCTCCAGAAGAAAGAGAAAGAGGTATCACAATATCAACTGCTCACGTTGAGTACGAAACTCCAAACAGACACTACGCTCACGTTGACTGCCCAGGACATGCTGACTACGTTAAGAACATGATAACAGGTGCTGCTCAAATGGACGGTGCTATATTAGTTTGTTCAGCAACTGATGGACCAATGCCTCAAACAAGAGAGCATATATTATTATCAAGACAAGTTGGTGTACCATACATAGTAGTATTCTTAAACAAATGTGATATGGTAGACGATGAAGAATTATTAGAGTTAGTTGAAATGGAAATAAGAGACTTATTAAACGAGTACGAATTCCCAGGAGATGACACTCCAATAATAAGAGGATCAGCTTTAATGGCTTTAGAAGATCCAACTTCAGCTTGGGGAGATAAGATAGTAGAATTATTCGAAATAATAGACGAATATATACCAGCTCCAGAAAGAGATGTTGATAAAGATTTCTTAATGCCAGTAGAAGACGTATTCTCTATAACAGGTAGAGGAACAGTTGCTACAGGTAGAGTTGAAAGAGGTATATTAAAAGTTCAAGACGAAGTAGAAGTAGTAGGACTTTCAGAAGAACCAAGAAAGATAGTAGTTACTGGAGTAGAAATGTTCAGAAAATTACTAGATCAAGCAGAAGCTGGAGATAACATAGGAGCATTATTAAGAGGTGTTCAAAGAACTGAAATAGAAAGAGGACAAGTATTAGCTAAGCCAGGAACAGTTAAAGCTCACACTAAATTCATGGCTGAGATATACGTTCTTAAAAAAGAAGAAGGTGGAAGACATACTCCATTCTTCGATGGATACAGACCACAATTCTACTTCAGAACAACTGACGTAACAGGAGCTTGTAAGTTACCAGAAGGAATAGAAATGGTAATGCCAGGAGATAACGTAACTATAGAAGTTGACTTAATAAACTCTATATGTGTTGAAGAAGGATTAAGATTCGCAATAAGAGAAGGTGGAAGAACAGTAGCATCAGGTGTTGTTGCTTCTATAATGGAATAATCTCTTATTAAAGAATTATTCATAGATTAAGAGGGGGATTACCTCCTCTTTTTTGCTTATGAAATAAAAGGAAGTATATAGTATACATATTTTGTTGACAATATTACTTAAAAGATATATACTAGATAAGTGCTTTGTTAGAGAAAATAAATCGAGTTTGTAAAAAAATTTTATAAGATGAAATAATATTTGTAAAATGATAAAAAAAACTTGAAAAAATGTAAATAATAATATAAAATATAATAGTGTGCTTGAGAGATACGAAAAACTTACAAAGAATCTTGGTTGAAAATTAGTCGATATTAGTTTTTTAAAACGCAACACACCCGGAGGTGTGTATCGGTATAAACGAGTTTGAAACTTAAAGATTTAAAAAGTTCTATAAAAGGAGGGAAATAAAATGGCTAAAGAAAAGATAAGAATAAGATTAAAGTCATATGATCACAAATTATTAGATTTTTCAGCTGGAAAAATAGTAGAAACTGCTAAAAAAGCTGGATCACAAGTTTCAGGACCTGTGCCACTACCAACTGAAAAGCAAATAGTGACAATATTAAGAGCTGTGCATAAGTACAAAGACTCTAGAGAACAATTCGAAATAAGAACTCACAAGAGATTAATAGACATAGCTAACCCAACACCTAAAACAGTTGACTCTTTAATGAGATTAGATTTACCAGCTGGTGTTGATATAGAAATAAAATTATAAGAACAAACACCTAAGATACTTATCCTATAAGGTAACTATCTTAGAATGATTACCTTAGTTGGTAATCCGCTGTAAGATTATAGGAGGTGCTAATATGAAAGGAATATTAGGTAAAAAAATAGGTATGACTCAAATATTCACTGAAGTTGGTGCAGTAGTACCAGTAACAGTTGTTGAAGCAGGACCTGTTGTTGTAACTCAAATAAAAACTGTTGAAAAAGACGGATATAATGCAGTTCAAGTTGGTTTTGGAGATGTTAAAGAGAAATCTTTAAACAAACCTCAAAAAGGACATTTAGCTGCTGCTAATACTTTAAAGAAACATTTAAAAGAATTCAGAGTTGATTCTGTAGAAGGATATACTGTTGGACAAGAAATAAAAGCTGACTTATTCGCTGCAGGAGAAATGATAGATGTAACTGGAATATCTAAAGGTAAAGGATTCCAAGGTCCAATAAAGAGACATGGACAATCTAGAGGACCAGAATCTCACGGTTCTAGATACCACAGAAGACCAGGTTCAATGGGTGCTTGTTCATTCCCTGGTAGAGTATTCAAAAACAAAAAATTAGCTGGACACATGGGTAGCGTTAAAGTTACTGTTCAAAACTTAGAAGTAGTTAGAATAGATGCTGAAAAGAACCTTATATTAGTAAAAGGTGCTATACCAGGAGCTAAAGGTTCAGTAGTAACTATAAAAGAAGCAGTTAAAGCTTCTAAATAATAACTAACCTAAGAAAGGAGGAAGCATAATGCCAAAATTAAATGTATTAAATATTAATGGACAAAATGTTGGAGAAATAGAATTAGCTGATTCTATATTCAACGTAGAAGTTAATGAACACGTTTTATACGAAGTTGTTAAAAACCAATTAGCAAACAAGAGACAAGGTACTCAATCTGCTAAAACTAGAGCAGAAGTTAGAGGTGGCGGAAGAAAACCTTGGAAACAAAAAGGAACTGGTAGAGCTAGACAAGGTTCTATAAGAGCCGTACAATGGGTTGGTGGAGGAGTTGCTTTCGCACCAAAACCAAGAAACTACAGCTACACTTTACCAAGAAAAGTTAGAAGATTAGCTATGAAGAGTGCTTTAACTTCTAAAGTACAAAACAACGAAATAATAGTATTAGATTCTTTCAACATGGAAGCTCCTAAGACTAAAGAATTCGTTCAAATATTAAAAAATGTAAATGCTGCTAAGAAAGCTTTAGTAGTAACTGCTGAAAATAACACTAACGTTATAAAATCAGCTGCAAACGTAGAAGGTGTTGCAACTGCTACAGTTAACACTATAAACGTTTACGATATATTAAAATATGATTCATTCATAATAACAACAGACGCTGTTAAAAAAGTGGAGGAGGTGTACGCATAATGACTAATCCACATGATATAATAATAAAGCCAGTTGTAACTGAGCAAAGTATGGCTGACATGGTTGAGAAAAAATATACTTTTGTAGTAGCAAAGTCTGCTAACAAAACTGAAATAAAGAAAGCTGTAGAAAAAGTTTTCGGAGTTAACGTTGAAAAAGTAAACACAATGAACTACGATGGAAAAGTTAAAAGAATGGGTAGATCTGAAGGAAGAACTGCAAGCTTCAAAAAAGCAGTGGTTAAATTAGCTGCTGATAGCAAAGAAATAGAATTCTTCCAAGGTATGTAATACCCCTAATTAACAAAGGAGGGAAAACAGATGGCTATAAAAAAGTTTAAACCAACTTCTCCTGCCTTAAGACAAATGACAGTTTTAGTTTCTGATGAAATAACTTGCAACGAACCAGAAAAATCTCTTTTAGTTTCATTAAAGAAAAACTCTGGTAGAAATGCACACGGGAAAATAACTGTTCGTCACAGAGGTGGAGGAAACAGAAGAAAATATAGAATAATAGATTTCAAGAGAAATAAAGATGGTATACCTGCAAAGGTTGCTACAATAGAATATGATCCAAACAGAACTGCTAACATAGCTTTATTAAACTATGCAGATGGTGAAAAGAGATATATATTAGCTCCTGTAGGATTAAAAGTTGGAGATACTGTATTATCAGGACCAACTGCTGACATAAAACCAGGAAATGCTATGGCATTAAAAGATATGCCAGTTGGTACAGTTGTACACAACATAGAATTAAAGCCAGGAAAAGGAGCTCAGTTAGTTAGATCTGCTGGTGTTTCTGCTCAATTAATGGCTAAAGAAGGTAAATATGCTTTACTTAGATTACCATCAGGTGAAATGAGATATGTAAGCATAAACTGTAAAGCTACTATAGGACAAGTTGGTAATATAGAGCACGGTAACGTAGTTATCGGTAAAGCAGGTAGAAAAAGACATATGGGTATAAGACCTACTGTAAGAGGTTCTGTAATGAACCCTAATGACCATCCACACGGTGGTGGTGAAGGTAGATCTCCAATAGGTAGACCATCACCTGTTACTCCATGGGGTAAACCAGCTCTTGGATACAAAACTAGAAAGAAAAACAAAGCTTCTGATAAGTTAATAGTATCAAGAAGAACTAAATAATAAATTTTAATTTATTTGCCCGGGAAAGGAGGATATTAAAATGTCAAGATCAACTAAAAAAGGACCTTTTATACATGCTAGACTTTTAAAGAAAGTTGAAGCTATGAATGAAAGCGGAAACAGAGAAGTAATAAAGACTTGGTCAAGAAGTTCAACAATATTCCCTCAAATGGTAGAGCATACTATTGCTGTACATGACGGAAGAAGACATGTTCCTGTTTATATAACAGAAGATATGGTTGGACATAAATTAGGTGAATTCGTTTCTACAAGAACTTTCAAAGGACACAAAGACGACGAAAAATCTAACAAAAGAAAATAATTATATATTTTGACTAGGGAAGGAGGAAGAACACAATGGAAGCAAAAGCTACTGCAAAATTTGTACGTGTATCTCCAAGAAAAGCAGGTCAAGTATGTGACCTTGTAAGAGGAAAAAATGTTGATGAAGCATTAGCAATATTAAAGTACACTCCAAGAGGAGCGGCTTCAATAATAGCTAAGGTTGTTAAATCTGCTAAAGCTAACGCTGAAAATAATCACGAGATGGACGTTGAAAAATTATATATAGATTCAATAGTTGCTAACCAAGGACCTACAATAAAGAGATTTATGCCTAGAGCTATGGGTAGAGCTACTATGATAAGAAAAAGAACTTCTCACATAGAAGTTGTTGTTAAAGAAAAAAATAATAAATAGATAGGAGGGAAAACAATGGGACAAAAGGTTAACCCACACGGACTGAGAGTCGGTGTTATAAAAGATTGGGATTCAAGATGGTTTACAACTGATAAAAAAGAGTTCGGAAACTTAATATTAGAAGACCACAATGTACGTAAATTCTTAAAGAATAAATTATACTCTGCTGGAGTTGCTAAGATAGAAATAGAAAGATCAGCAAACAAGTTAAAATTAGACTTACACGTTGCTAAGCCAGGTGTAGTTATAGGAAAAGCTGGTGCTGGTATAGAAGCTTTAAAAGCAGAATTAGAAAAAATGACAAAGAAAAATGTTATAGTTAATATCGTTGAAGTAAGAAGCATCGATAAAAACGCTCAATTAGTAGCTGAAAACATAGCATTAGCTATCGAAAGAAGGGTAGCTTTCAGAAGAGCTATGAAACAAGCTATACAAAGAGCTTTAAAATCAGGAGCTAAAGGTATAAAAGTTTCTGCATCTGGAAGATTAGGTGGAGCTGAAATGGCTAGAACTGAAGGATACAGCGAAGGAAATGTACCTTTACAAACATTAAGATCTGATATCGATTACGGATTTGCTGAAGCTGATACTACTTACGGAAAAATAGGTATCAAAGTTTGGGTATGCAACGGAGAAGTTTTACCAACTAAAAACGGAGTAAACCCAAGAGAAGAAAGAAGAAACGATAGAAGAAATAATAAGAGAAACGATAGAAGAAACGATAATAGAAGAAACAATTCTAGAGGAAACGACAGAGGAAACAACAGAGGACAAAGACCTCAAGGACAAAGACCTCAAAGACCTCAAAGAACTGAAAACAAAGAAAACTAAAATTAGTAAGGTTCAAGGAAGGAGGAAATTCTCATGTTAATGCCAAAGAGAGTAAAACGTCGTAGAGTTCACAGAGGAAGTATGGCTGGTAAAGCTCAAAAAGGTAACAAAGTTACTTATGGTGAATTCGGATTAATGGCTATGGAAGCTTCTTGGATAACTTCTAACCAAATAGAAGCTGCCAGAATCGCGATGACTAGATATATAAAAAGAGGCGGAAAGGTTTGGATAAAAATATTCCCTCATAAGCCTGTAACAAGAAAACCTGCTGAAACTCGTATGGGTGCTGGTAAAGGTTCACCAGAATACTGGGTAGCAGTAGTTAAGCCAGGTAGAGTAATGTTCGAATTAGCTGGTGTAGATGAAGCTAAAGCAAGAGAAGCTATGAGACTTGCAATGCACAAACTTCCTGTTAAATGTAAGTTTGTAAAGAAAGAAGATTTAGAAGTAAAGGGTGGTGAATAGGATGAAAGCTAAAGAATTAAGAGATTTAACAAGCGAAGAGCTAATGAATAAATTAAATGACTTCAAAAGTGAATTATTTAGCTTAAGATTCCAATTAGCTACTGGTCAATTAGAAAACACAGCAAGAATCAAGTTTGTGAAAAAGGATATAGCTAGAGTAAAAACTATCCTTGCTGAAAGAAAGTTAAACGAAACTAGAGCTTAATTGGAAAGGAGGCTTTTTAACATGGAAAGAGGAAGAAGAAAAGTAAGAGTAGGCCGTGTTGTAAGTGACAAAATGGACAAAACTATAGTAGTTGCTGTTGAAGATTTCGTACGTCATCCATTATATAATAAGCCAGTTAAGAGAACTAAGAAGTTCAAGGCTCATGATGAAAACAACGTATGCAGAATCGGAGATAGAGTTAAAATAATGGAAACTAGACCTTTATCTAAAGATAAGAGATTCAGACTAGTTGAAGTTGTTGAAAAAGTTAAGTAGTTTTTTGGAAAAGGAGGGATTACGATATGGTACAACAAGAGACACGTTTAAAAGTTGCGGATAACTCTGGTGCAAAAGAATTACTTTGTATTCGTGTACTAGGTGGAAGTAAAAGAAGATATGGTAATATAGGCGACGTAATAGTTGCTACTGTTAAAAGTGCAACACCAGGTGGAGTTGTAAAAAAAGGTAAAGTTGTTAAAGCTGTTATAGTAAGAAGTAAAAAAGGCATAAGACGTAATGACGGAAGTTATATAGCTTTCGACGAGAATGCTGCAGTTATAATCAAAGATGATAAGACTCCAGTAGGAACTCGTATATTCGGGCCTGTTGCTAGAGAGTTAAGAGATAATGATTTCATGAAGATAGTTTCTCTTGCTCCAGAAGTACTATAATAAGGAGGTGCAATAGGACATGATGCGTGTTAAAAAAGGCGACACTGTTGTAGTAATAGCAGGAAAAGATAAAGGTAAAAAAGGTACAGTTGTTAAGGTTATGCCAAAAGCTAATAGAGTATTAGTTGAAGGTGTTAACGTAATAACAAAACACCAAAAGCCAAGTGCTATGAATCCACAAGGTGGAATAATAAATAAAGAAGCCCCAATTCATATATCTAACGTTATGCCATTAGATCCTGAAACAGGAAAAGGGACAAGAGTTAGATTTGAAATTAAAGATGGGAAAAAAGTAAGAGTATCAGTAAAGAGCGGAAAAGAAATATAATATAGCTTGAAAGGAGGGACCTTAAATGGCTTCTAGATTACAAGAAAAATATATGAAAGAAGTTGCTCCTGCTTTAATGGAGAAATTTGGATACAAAAACGTTATGGAAATACCTAAGTTAGACAAAATAGTTATAAACATGGGTATAGGTGACGCTAGAGAAAATCCAAAAGGCTTAGAAAAAGCTGTTGAAGAAATGGAAATAATATCTGGTCAAAAGCCAGTTGTTACTAGAGCAAGAAAATCTGTTGCAAACTTCAAATTAAGAGAAGGTATGCCAATAGGTGCTAAAGTAACTTTAAGAGCAGACAAAATGTTCTACTTCATGGACAAATTAGTATCTGTATCTTTACCAAGAGTTAGAGACTTCAGAGGTGTTAATGCTAATGCATTCGATGGAAGAGGTAACTACGCTTTAGGTGTTAAAGAGCAATTAATATTCCCTGAAATAGAGTACGATAAAGTAGATAAAGTAAGAGGAATGGATATAATATTCGTTACAACTGCTAAAACAGACGAAGAAGCTCGTGAATTATTAAAATTATTAGGAATGCCGTTTTCTAAGTAAGCTTAGAAAATGTCATTTTCTAAGCGAAATCAAAGGAGGGAATTCCAGTGGCAAGAAAAGCAATGGTTGTTAAACAACAAAGAAAGCAAAAATACGCTACTAGAGAGTATACAAGATGTAGCATATGTGGAAGACCACATTCAGTATTAAGAAAATTCGGTATATGCCGTATATGCTTTAGAGAATTAGCTTATAAAGGTCAAATACCTGGTGTTAGAAAAGCAAGCTGGTAGAAACCAGTTAACAAATGGAAGGAGGGTTTCAATATGACAATGACAGATCCAATTGCAGATATGCTTACACGTATAAGAAACGCTAACGTTGTTAAGCATGAAACTGTTGACGTTCCTGCTTCTAATATGAAGAAAGAATTAGCTAGAATCTTATTAGAAGAAGGTTTCGTTAGAGGTTACGATGTTATAGAAGATGGAAAGCAAGGAATAATAAGAATACAATTAAAGTACGGACAATCAGGCGAAAGAGTTATATCAGGACTTAAGAGAATATCTAAGCCAGGTATGAGAGTTTACGCTGCTAACCATGAAATACCAAAGGTATTAAATGGATTAGGAATATCAGTTATATCTACTTCAAAAGGTATATTAACTGACAAGCAAGCAAGAAAAGAAAATGTTGGTGGAGAAGTAATCTGCTACGTTTGGTAATATAAACGAACAATGTAAGGAGGTGCGACTATGTCAAGAATAGGTGTTAAGCCAATAACTGTACCAGCTGGTGTTGAAGTAACTATAGCAGAAGGAAACTTAGTTACAGTTAAAGGACCTAAAGGAACTTTATCTAAGCAATTCGATGGTGCTATGATAATAAAGCAAGAAGAAAATACTATAACTGTTGAAAGACCTACTAACAACAAAAACCACAGATCATTACACGGGTTAACTAGAACGTTAATAGATAACATGGTAGTTGGTGTTACTAACGGATTCGAAAAGAAATTAGAATTAGTTGGGGTTGGATACAGAGCTCAAAAACAAGGAAAGAAATTAGTTATGAACTTAGGATTCTCTCATCCAGTAGAAATGGAAGATCCAGAAGGAATAACTGTTGAAGCTCCTAACCAAACTGAGTTAATAGTTAAAGGTATAGATAAGCAATTAGTAGGAAACTACGCTGCTAAGATAAGAGACTGGAGAAAGCCAGAGCCATACAAAGGTAAAGGTATAAGATACGCTGGTGAAGTTGTAAGACGTAAAGAAGGTAAAACTGGTAAAAAATAATACCAAACCTAAACGTTAAGAAAGGAGTGATCTCATGTTAAAGAAAGCTGATAAAAACGCAAAAAGACTTCAAAGACATAAGAGAGTTCGTAAGAAAATATCTGGAACTACTCAAAGACCAAGATTATGTGTATTTAGAAGTTCAAACAATATATATGCTCAAATAATAGATGACACAAACAGAGTAACTCTTGTTTCTGCATCTTCTTTAGAAGCAGAAGTTAAGGGTGCTGTAAGTCACACTGGAAATAAAGCTGCAGCTAAAATGGTTGGTCAAATGATCGCTAAGAAAGCAGTAGAAAAAGGTATCACTGAGGTTGTATTTGACAGAGGTGGATACTTATATCACGGAAGAATACAAGAGTTAGCTGAAGGTGCTAGAGAAGCTGGTCTTAAGTTCTAATTACATTAGAAATAAAGGAGGGAAAACACATGCTACGTCGTAAGCCGATAGATGCAAGACAACTTGATTTACAAGAAAGAGTTGTTGAAGTTAGACGTGTTACTAAAGTTGTTAAAGGTGGTAGAAACTTTAGATTCGCAGCTTTAGTTGTTGTAGGAGACGAAAACGGACACGTTGGTGTAGGTACTGGAAAAGCTATGGAAGTTCCAGATGCTATAAAAAAAGCAGTAGAAGATGCTAAGAAGAATCTTATAGAAGTACCAATGGTTGGTACAACTATTCCTCATCAAGTAAACGGACACTTTGGTGCTGGAAAAATATTAATAATGCCTGCTCAAGAAGGTACAGGAGTTATAGCTGGGGGACCTGCTAGAGCTGTACTTGAATTAGCTGGATTAAAAGACGTTAGAGCTAAATCTTTAGGATCTAACAACCCAAGAAATATGGTAAATGCTACAATAGAAGGACTTAACTCTCTTAAGACAGCTGAATCAATAGCTAAATTAAGAGGTAAAAAAGTTGAAGATCTTCTAGGGTAAGGAGGTAGTGTAAGATGGCTAAATTACAAATAAAGTTAGTTAGAAGTACAATAGGAACTACTCCTAACCAAAGAAAAAACGTAGAAGCGTTAGGATTAAGAAAAAGAGAACAAGTAGTTGTTAAAGAAGATAATGCCCAAACAAGAGGGATGATAAACAAAGTTAAGCATTTAGTTGAAGTAACTGAAATAGCTGAATAATTATTGACTAGAAATAAAAGGAGGTGCTAACTATGAAACTACATGAATTAAGACCTGCTGAAGGTGCAGTTCAATCTAAGAAAAGATTAGGTAGAGGTACTGCTACTGGACAAGGTAAGACTGCGGGACGTGGACAAAAAGGACAAAAGTCTCGTTCAGGTGGTGGAGTAAGAGTTGGATTCGAAGGTGGACAAATGCCACTTGCTAGAAGACTTCCTAAGAGAGGTTTCAAGAATCCATTCAGAAAAGAATACACTGAAGTTAATGTTGAGTTATTAAACAGATTTGAAAACGGAACAGAAATAACTGCTGAAGTTTTAAAATCTACTGGAGCTATAAGCAAAATAGCTAAAGATGGAATAAAAGTTTTAGGAAACGGAAACTTAGAAAAGGCTGTAACTGTTAAAGCTGCTAAGTTCACTGCTTCTGCTCAAGAAAAAATAGAAAAAGCTGGTGGGAAAGCAGAATTAGTTTAATCTAAAACTGCAAATTCTCAACCACTACAGGCGGGGTGAGTTAACGTGCTATCACAGTTAAAACAAGCTTGGAAAATTAAAGACGTAAGAAAAAAAATATTATACACTTTAATGATGATTGTTGTATTTAGGATAGGCGCAACGATACCTGTTCCTGGAGTGAACACAAGTATTATAAAGGAGATGGTAGGTAACAATAGCCTACTTTCCCTGTATAATATGTTCACAGGGGGTGCATTCAGTAACTTTACATTATTTGCATTGGGAATAGGACCATATATAACAGCATCTATTATCTTACAACTTTTAACTATTGGTTTTGAGAGCCTGGATGAACTCCAAAAATCAGGTGAAGAAGGTAAGAAAAAGATAAATAAGTATACTAAATACACAGCATTAGCACTAGCACTTGTACAAGCTATAGGTATTACACTTGGTGTAGTAAGAAGTGCCCTAAAAAATAATAATGTATTCTTTATATGTACAGTTATACTAACACTAGTAGCAGCGAGTATGTTATTAATGTGGATAGGTGATAAGATTACAGAAAAAGGTTTAGGTAATGGTAGTTCGGTAATAATATTTGTAGGTATTGTCTCTAGAGTACCGATTGATATTATGAATGCTATAAATATGGTGCAAAATGGAAATTTGGCTATATGGGCTGCAGCACTGTTAGTTGTAGTAATACTTCTTACAATAATGGCAGTTACATATATACAAGAAGCTACAAGAAAGATTCCAGTACAATACGCTAAAAGAGTTGTTGGAAGAAAAACGTATGGAGGACAAAGTTCTCATATACCAATGAAAGTTAACCAATCAGGAGTTATACCAGTAATTTTTGCTAGTTCACTTTTAGCTTTCCCTCAAACTATAGCAATGTTCATGGGATCAGATGCTCAAAACTTTGTTCAAACATACTTATCTCCTAATGGAGAAATAGGGTTTTGGATATATAGATCACTTGAAGTTCTATTAATAGTATTCTTTGCTTATTTCTATACAACTGTATCATTTAATACAGAAGATATAGCAAATAATATGAAAAATAATGGTGGATTTATACCAGGTATAAGACCAGGAAAGCCTACAATAGATTATTTAAACAGAATATTATCAAGATTAACTCTAGCAGGAGCTATATTCCTTGCTGTAATATCTTTAATACCTGCGTTCGTTACGCATTATATGAGTGTAAGTATGAACTTAGCAGGTACATCACTATTAATAGTAGTTGGTGTTGCATTAGAACTTAAGAGACAATTAGAATCAAACTTAGTTATGAGAAGCTATCAAGGTTTCTTAAAATAAGGAGATGATAATATGAGAATAATATTACTTGGACCTCCTGGTGCTGGTAAAGGTACTCAGGCGGCTGGTATAGTAGAAAAATATAACATACCTCATATATCAACAGGAGATATATTCAGAAAGAATATAAAAGAAGGTACTGATCTTGGAAAGAAAGCTAAAGAGTACATGGATCAAGGATTACTAGTTCCAGATGAGCTAACTGTAGGTCTTGTTACAGACAGAATAACTCAAGACGACTGTGAAAATGGATTCATGTTAGATGGATTCCCAAGAAATGTTTCTCAAGCTGAACAATTAGATGCGTTTTTAAAAGAAAATAATATAGCGCTTAGCAACGTTATAAATATAGAGGTTGATAAGAATATATTAGTTTCAAGAGCAGTTGGAAGAAGAATATGTAAATCTTGCGGTGCTACGTATCACGTTGAGTTTAATCCTCCTAAAAATGAAGGTGTATGTAATGTATGCCAAGGGGAGTTATACCAAAGAGCAGATGATAATGAAGAAACTGTATCAAAAAGAATACAAGTGTATCTAGATGAAACTAAGCCATTAGCTGATTATTATGCTAAAGAAGGTATATTATCAAACATAAATGGTCAACAATCTATAGATGAAGTATTTGCAGATATAGTTGCTGCTCTAGGAAGTGAAAAATAATGATTATTATTAAATCAAAAAAAGAAATAGAATTCATGAAAGAGGCCGGTAAAATAGTTGCTGAAACTCATGAGCTATTAAAGGAAGCTATTACTCCGGGAATATCTACTTTAGAGTTAGATAAAATAGCTGAAGAGAATATAAGAAAATATAATGCCAGCCCATCTTTTAAAGGCTATGGTGGTTTTCCTGCAAGTATATGCGCATCTATAAATAATCAAGTTGTGCATGGTATACCAGGTAAGCAGATAGTTAAAGAGGGTGACATTATTAGTATAGATATAGGAGCCTATTATAAAGGATATCATGCAGATGCTGCGAAAACTCATGGTGTAGGCATTATATCTGAAGAAAATAGGAAATTAATAGAAGTAACAAAAGAAAGCTTCTATGAAGGCATAAAATTTGCTAAACTAGGATATAGACTTTCGGATATCTCACACTCAATACAAGCACACGTAGAGAAACATGGTTTCTCAGTTGTTAGAGATCTGGTAGGTCATGGAGTCGGCACAGAACTTCATGAAGATCCTCAAGTTCCTAATTATGGTCCTCCTGGCAAGGGTCCAAGACTTAAAGAAGGAATGGTAATTGCAATAGAGCCTATGATTAATGCTGGTCATTATCATGTAAAAACTCTATCTGATGGATGGACAATCGTCACAATAGACGGTAAAAATTCTGCTCATTATGAGCATACGATAGCAATTACTGAAGATGAACCGCTTATATTAACTAAGCTTTAGTTTGAAGGTGATAAAAGTGCTATCATACAACAAAAGAGTAGGTCAAGTTGTTGAAGGTTTGTCGGGAAGAGAGAAGAATAAAATATTTTTCATCGTAAAGGTGATAGATAATCAATATGTTCTTATATCTGACGGAAATAAAAGAAAACTTGACAGACCTAAGCTAAAAAAAGTTAAGCACTTAAAGTTATATAATCTTTATAATAATAGAGTTGAAAAGAAAATAGCGTCTGAAGAAATAACAGATGCTTTTTTAAGAGCTGAACTTACTAAATCAAAAACAATACTTTTTGATTAGTTGAATGGAGGTCTGGTTATTTAATGGCCAAAAAAGATGTAATAGAATTAGAAGGTACAGTTATTGAAAACTTACCTAATGCTATGTTCAAAGTAAGATTAGAAAATGGACATGAAGTATTATGCCATTTATCTGGAAAGCTAAGAATGAACTTCATAAGAATTCTTGAAGGTGATAAGGTAAATGTTGAACTTTCTCCATATGACCTTACAAGAGGAAGAATCACTTGGCGTAAGAAGTAGGCTATCTTATTTAATAGTCTAAGGAGGGATTAATAATGAAAGTAAGACCATCAGTAAAACCAATGTGTGAAAAATGCAAGGTTATAAAAAGAAAAGGTAAAGTAATGGTTATCTGCGAAAATCCTAAGCACAAGCAAAAGCAAGGATAAGAAATTATTACTAGTAATTTGTTGATTTTTATAGTATAATAGTAAACTGTGATATCAACAAACAGAGCGCTTTGGCGTTAAAAATGATTAAAAAACAATGTGTAGGAGGTGCGAACTATGGCAAGAATAGCTGGGGTAGATTTACCTAGAGAAAAAAGAGCAGAGATAGGCTTAACTTATATATATGGTATAGGAAAAGCTACTGCTAATGAAATATTAGCTAAAGCTGATATAAATCCTGACACTAGAATAAAGGATTTATCAGATGATCAAGTTAATGAATTAAGAAAAATAATAGACGCTGATTTCTTAGTTGAAGGTGACTTAAGAAGAGAAATCGCTTTAAACATAAAGAGATTAAGAGATATCAAATGTTACAGAGGTTTAAGACATGCTAAAGGTCTTCCACTAAGAGGACAAAGAACTAAGACTAATGCTAGAACTAGAAAAGGTCCTAGAAAAACTGTATCTCGTAAGAAGAAAAAATAATAATTAGATAGGAGGGAAATGAAAAATGGCTAAACCAAAAAAGAAAGCTACACGTGTTAGAAGAAGAGAGCGTAAAAACATAGAACGTGGACATGCTCATATACAATCTACTTTTAACAATACTATAATAACTTTAACTGATGTTCATGGAAATGCTATATCTTGGGCATCTTCAGGACAATTAGGATTCAAAGGATCAAGAAAATCTACTCCTTTCGCATCTCAAATGGCTGCAGAAACTGCTGCTAAAGCTGCAATGGAACACGGTTTAAAAACTGTTGAAGTATTCGTAAAAGGTCCTGGTTCAGGAAGAGAAGCTGCTATAAGAGCTTTACAAGCTACTGGACTAGAAGTAACTATGATAAAAGACGTTACTCCAATCCCACACAACGGATGTAGACCACCAAAAAGAAGAAGAGTGTAATTTTATACAGAATAAATTAGGAGGTGTAAAGATATGGCAAGATATACAGGTGCATCTTGTAGACAATGTCGTAGAGAAGGAATGAAATTATTCCTTAAAGGCGAAAGATGTCATACAGATAAGTGTGCTATAGAAAAAAGAAACTACGCTCCTGGTCAACATGGACAAGGAAGAAAGAAAGTTTCTAACTATGGTTTACAATTAAGAGAAAAACAAAAAGTTAAGAGAATATACGGAGTTTTAGAAACTCAATTCAGAAACTTATACGAACGTGCTGATAAAATGCCTGGTATAACAGGGGAAAACTTATTAAGTTTATTAGAAAGAAGATTAGACAACGTAGTTTACAGAATGGGATTAGCATCTTCTAGAAAAGAAGCTAGACAATTAGTAACTCACGGTCACTTCACTTTAAATGGAAACAAGGTAGATATACCTTCTATAACTGTTAAAGCTGATGATGTAATAGCAGTTAAAGAAAACTCTAAAACTTCTGCTAAGTTCAAAGCTTTAGTAGAAGCTAATGCATCAAAAGTAGCTCCTAAGTGGTTAGATGCAAACTTAGAAGGAATGACTGCTAAAGTTGTTGCTATGCCATCAAGAGAAGATATAGATCTTGAAATAGCTGAACACTTAATAGTAGAGCTTTACTCTAAGTAATAAGCAAGTTTTAAAATTAATTTTTAAAATTGTTTACCCTCAGTGGATTAATAAATTTGAAGGAGGGTTTTGTCCATGATAGAAATAGAAAAACCTAAAGTAGATATAATAGAACTTAGCGAAGACTATAGATATGGTAAATTCGTTATAGAGCCTCTAGAAAGAGGATATGGTATAACTATAGGAAATGCTTTAAGAAGAGTATTATTATCATCTTTACCAGGTGTTGCTGTAAATTCTATAAAAATAGATGGAGTTCTTCACGAATTCTCAACAATACCAGGTGTTAAGGAAGATGTTACAGAAATAATATTATCTCTTAAAGAGCTTTCAGCTACTATTGATGGAGAAGGAAGTAGAACTCTTAAAATAGAAGCACAAGGACCATGCTCTATCAAAGGATCAGATATAATATGTCCTCCTGATGTTGAAATATTAAGTAAAGACTTATTAATAGCTACGCTAGATGATAATGCTAAATTTAATATGGAAATATCTATAGATAAAGGTAGAGGATATGTTTCTGCTGAAGAAAATAAAACAGAGAATATGCCTATAGGTGTTTTACCTGTAGATTCAATATATACTCCTGTTGAAAAAGTGAGCTACCATGTAGAAAATACAAGAGTAGGTCAAAAAACAGATTATGATAAATTAGTACTTGAAGTTCAAACTAACGGTAGCATAAATCCTCAAGAAGGAATATCTTTAGCTGCTAAAGTACTAGTTGAACATTTAAATCTATTCATTGATTTAACAGAGCATGTAAGCAATGTTGAAATAATGGTAGAAAAAGAAGAAGATCAAAAAGAAAAAGTTCTTGAAATGACTATAGAAGAATTAGATTTATCAGTTAGATCTTATAACTGTTTAAAGAGAGCGGGAATAAATACAGTTGAAGAATTAGCTAATAAGTCTGAGGACGATATGATGAAGGTAAGAAACCTTGGTAAGAAGTCACTTGAGGAAGTTATCCAAAAATTAGAAGAACTTGGACTAGGTCTTAAACCAAGCGAAGAATAGTGAGCAAAGGAGGGATTGGCATGGCTAATTACCGTAAATTAGGACGTGTGACTTCACACAGAAACCTTATGTTAAGAAACTTAGTAACTGATTTACTAAGATGTGGTAGAATAGAAACTACAGTAACAAGAGCAAAAGAAACTCGTAGAATGGCTGAAAAGATGATAACTCTTGCTAAAAGAGGAGATCTTCACGCTAGAAGACAAGTTTTAGCTTACGTTATGGATGAAACTGTAGTTAACAACTTATTCACTGATATAGCTCCAAAGTATGCTGAGAGAAATGGTGGATACACTAGAATAATCAAAAAAGGACCAAGAAGAGGCGACGCTGCTGAAATGGCTTTTATAGAATTAGTATAGTATAAAAAAAGATTAAGCTTTTGCTTAATCTTTTTTTATACTTTTTTTAATATACATAAATATTTAAATGATAAGGATGTATATACAGATATTAAATGAATTTAATTTTGTATATATAAGAATTATCTTTTTTTTTATGGTTATGATATAATACTACTTAAATTGGTTTTTTATACAACTACTTAATGAAGAGGAGTAGATTAAATGAATAATATAGTAGAAGTAAACAATATTTCATTTGAATATATAGCAGAAGATGATAGATTTAAAGCGATAGATAATTTAAGTTTAGATATAAAAGAAGGTGAATTTTTAGTTGTTATAGGACATAATGGATCTGGAAAATCTACATTATCTAAAAATTTAAATGCTATTTTAATGCCTACTGAGGGAAGTATACTTATTGATGGTATGGATACTAGAGCAGAAGAAAATCTTTGGGATATAAGGCAAACTGCCGGGATGGTATTTCAAAATCCAGATAATCAAATAGTTGCAACGGTGGTAGAAGAAGACGTGGCTTTTGGTCCAGAAAACTTAGGAATAGAGCCTAAAGAAATAAGAAAAAGAGTTGATGAATCTCTTAAAAGTGTAGGTATATATGAATTAAGAGATAGACAGCCACATTTATTATCAGGAGGTCAAAAACAAAGAGTTGCAATAGCTGGAATAATAGCTATGAAGCCTAAGTGTATAATTTTCGATGAAGCAACCGCTATGCTTGATCCTTCTGGTAGAAAAGAAGTTATGAATACGATAAAGAGATTAAATAAAGAAGAAAATATAAGTATTATACATATAACCCACTTTATGGAAGAGGCAGTTGATGCTGATAGAGTTATAGTTATGGAAAAAGGTAGAAAAGTTTTAGAAGGTACTCCTAGAGACGTTTTTTCAAAGGTGGATATGCTAAAATGTATAGGATTAGATGTACCTTATATGACAGAGTTATCTATGGAGTTAAGTAAAGAGGGACTTAATATAGACTCTGATATATTAACAGTGGATGAGATGGTGATGAAATTATGTCAATTGTAGTAAAAAATTTAACTTATGTATATAACGAGGATATGCCATTCGCAAGTAAAGCGTTAGATAATATTAGTTTTGAAATAGAAGATAAAGACTTTGTAGGAATTATAGGTCATACTGGCTCTGGTAAATCTACGTTAATACAACATTTAAATGGGATTTTAAAACCTTCCTATGGAGAAATATATATAAATGATTTTAATATAACTGATCCGGACTTAAATTTAACTGAAATTAGGAAAAGGGTAGGGGTAGTATTCCAATATCCGGAATATCAACTTTTTGAAGAAACTGTTGAAAAAGATATAGCTTTTGGACCTTCTAATTTAGGTTTAGATAGCGAGGAAATAAATAATAGGGTAAAACTATCAATGAAATCTGTAGGGCTTAATTATGAAGAGTATAAAGATAAATCACCTTTTGAGTTATCAGGAGGGCAAAAGCGCAGAGTTGCAATAGCTGGAGTAATAGCTATGAATCCAGAAGTTTTAATTTTAGATGAACCTACAGCTGGTCTTGATCCCGGAGGAAGAGATGAAATTTTTGAACTTATCAGAACTCTTCATAAAGATCATAATATGACTATAATACTATCATCACATAGCATGGATGATATGGCTAAGTTAGCAAAAACTATAATAGTTATGAATGGTGGGAAAATAGAGTTTATGGGAACTCCGAGAGAAGTATTTAATTCTCATGCTAATAGATTAAAAGAGATAGGATTAGATATACCTCAAACTATAGAATTAGCTATTAAGCTTAGAGAAAAAGGATTTGATATACGTCAAGATATACTGACGATAGAAGAAGCTAAACAAGAAATATTGAGAGTTATGAGAGGACGAGGAAAATGTTAAAGGATATAACTATTGGTCAGCATTACCCTACACAGTCTCTTATACATAAATTAGATTCAAGAGTAAAGCTTGTAGGTACATTTATATTTATGCTATCACTATTTATAATTAATAAATTTTGGCCATACTTATTAGTAATAGCATCTTTATTAGCAATAATAAAGTTATCTAATATACCGTTTAAATATATATTAAGAGGATTAAAGCCCCTTAGATGGATTATATTATTTACATTAGTCATAAATATATTCTTCTTGCCAGGAGAACAAGTCATATGGTCATTTGGATTTTTAAAGATAACTATGGAAGGTATAAGTCAAGCATTATTTATGGCTATAAGGCTTACACTGCTTGTATTAGGAACTTCTTTATTAACTCTAACAACATCCCCTATGGATCTCACAGACGGTATAGAGCGAATACTAAAACCATTTAATAAATTTGGATTGCCAGTACATGAATTAGCTATGATGATGACTATAGCACTTAGGTTTATTCCAACTCTATTAGATGAGACTGATAAGATAATGAAAGCTCAAATGTCTAGAGGTGCAGACTTTGAGAGCAATAATTTAATAGCAAGAGCTAAGAATCTAGTACCACTTTTAGTTCCTCTATTTGTTAGTGCATTTAGAAGAGCTGAAGAGTTAGGTACAGCTATGGAAGCTAGATGCTATAGAGGTGGATATAATAGAACTAAAATGAAAGTTACAATTCTTACAAAAGTAGATTATGTATCTTATGTATTACAGTTTATATATTTAGGGAGTATAATAGTTACTAGATTTATATAAAGAGGTAAAGTATGAGAAATTTAATGATAAAAATACAGTACAATGGAGCTAATTATTGTGGTTGGCAGAAACAACCAGATTCTTTAGGTATACAAGGAACTATAGAAAAAGCTATTTTTGATATAACTAAAGAAGAAGTAAAAATTACTGGCTCTGGGAGGACTGATGCAGGAGTTCATGCATTAGGTCAAGTGGCAAATTTTAAACTAAACTCTGACATACCATATAGTAAATTACCAAATGCACTTAATTCTAAGCTTCCTAAAGATATATCAATAATCGATTGTAAGGAAGTAGATGATCAATTTCATGCAAGGTATAATGCAAAAGGAAAAAGATATAGATATTTAATCTATAATAGTCCTTATAGAAGTCCTATATATAAAGATACTTCTTATCATGTGAAATATGAGCTTGATTTTAATAAAATGTGTAAAGAAGCTAAATCATTAATAGGAACTCATGACTTTAAAGGATTTATGAGTTCTGGATCCTCGGTAATAGATACTGTTAGGACTATATATGATATAGAAATAACTAAGGACGAGGATCTGATAACAATAGAAGTAGAGGGGAGTGGATTCTTATATAATATGGTAAGAATAATAGTAGGGACATTAGTGGATATTGGAAGAGGAAGGATAAAAGATAATCTATCTGAAATAATTGACTCAAAGAGTAGATCTAAAACTGGACATACTGCACCAGCACATGGATTATTTCTTAAAAAAGTTGATTATTAGCTTGACACACAACTATGCATATATTAAAATTAGTAGGAGTGTGTTAATAAGTCCACTTGCCCCGGACTTGACATAAACGGTAAAATTTTAAAAGGAAAAAGTTAAGGAGGGACAACTATGAAAAGTTATATAGCTAAGCCAGCTGATGTGCAAAGAAAATGGTACATCGTTGACGCTGAAGGAAAAACATTAGGTCGTTTAGCAACTGAAATAGCGACAGTATTAAGAGGAAAAAATAAGGTTACTTTCACACCACACGTTGACGGAGGAGACTTCGTTGTTGTTGTTAACGCTGAGAAAGTAGTTTTAACAGGAAAGAAATTAGAACAAAAAATGTACAGATACCACACTGGTTATGTAGGTGGTTTAAAAGAAATACCATACAAAGAAATGATGGAAAAGAAACCTGAAGAGGTTGTAGCTCACGCTGTAAGCGGAATGTTACCAAAGAACAAATTAAGAAGCAGAATGATGACTAGATTAAGAGTATTCGCAGGACCAAACCATGATCATGCAGCTCAAAATCCAGAAGTTTTAAACTTTAAATAATAATTAACGGGTGAAAGGAGGAGTTATCATGGCAAACGTTCAATACTACGGAACTGGAAGAAGAAAAAGCTCTGTTGCTAGAGTTAGATTAGTAGCAGGTGAAGGAAATATAATAGTAAATGGAAGAAATGTTGAAGAATACTTCAACTATGAAACATTAATAAGAGATGTTAAGCAACCATTAGTATTAACTAACAATGAAGCTAAATACGATGTAATAGTAAAAGTTGAAGGTGGAGGATTCACTGGACAAGCTGGTGCTATAAGACATGGTATATCTAGAGCTTTATTAAAAGCTGATGCTGAATTAAGACCTGCTTTAAAGAAAGAAGGATTCTTAACTAGAGATGCTAGAATGAAAGAAAGAAAGAAATATGGATTAAAGGCAGCAAGAAGAGCTCCACAATTCTCAAAGAGATAATTTTATTCATATACTTGTACAAAGACTTTGGAATATTCCAAAGTCTTTTTTAATATAAATGTACAGGGTGATATTGTGAAGAAATACATAAAATACATAGTTTTTGGGGTAGTAGCTTTAATACTGACAGTAGCATGTATACTTAAAATAAGGGATGTATCAGAGGAAACTATTAGTTATATGCCTATAACTAATAAAACAATCGTATTAGATGCAGGCCATGGTGGTATAGATCCAGGAGCATCTAGCAGTGATAAGAGTATTTTAGAAAAAGATATTAACTTAGCTATTACCCTTAAACTAAAGGAGCTTATAGAATCAAGTGGGGGGCTAGTTATACTTACTAGAAATGACGATAGTAGCTTGTATGAAGAAGACTCTAATAAAACTATAAGACAAAAATATAATGAGAATTTAAGAAATCGTAAGAAAATCGTAGACGAATCTGAAGCAGATATGTTTGTATCAATTCATTTGAATGCATTTCAAGAATCCAAATACTCAGGTGCTCAAACCTTTTACCCAAGTGGTAAAGAGGAAAGTAAGGAATTAGCTACATATATACAACAAGAGTTGAAAAGAGTAGTAGATAATAGTAATGATAGAGTAATTAAGCCTAGAGATAATATTTATTTATTGAAAGAAACCACTATGCCTTCAGTACTTATAGAATGTGGATTTTTATCTAATGAGAAGGAAGCTAAATTATTATCAGAAGATGAATATCAAGAAAGAATATCATGGGCTATATATGCAGGTATTCAGAAGTATTTTGGAGAATATGAGAATAAAAATGAATAATAAGGAAATAATAGCTTATATCAGAATTTATCCATTGATATAAGCTGTTATTTTAATAAATTAAATATAATATAAAAAAAATTAAAAAAAGTATTGACGAAAAATAATATAGATGATATTATAAATAAGTGCTAAAGAACAGCATACAAACTTAAGAACTTTGAAAATTAAACAGTAGGTTAATTTATAAAATTTATTCTTATTTAAGAATTAAAACACAAACAACCAAGCCAGATATTCAGATAATGATTAGCTGAGCGATGGACAACTTTTATTTGAGAGTTTGATCCTGGCTCAGGATGAACGCTGGCGGCGTGCCTAACACATGCAAGTCGAGCGAACTTCTTCGGAAGTGAGCGGCGGACGGGTGAGTAACGCGTGGGTAACCTGCCCTATACACACGGATAACGTGCCGAAAGGTACGCTAATACGAGATGATATATTTTTATCGCATGGTAAAAATATCAAAGCTCCGGCGGTATAGGATGGACCCGCGTCTGATTAGCTAGTTGGTAAGGTGACGGCTTACCAAGGCGACGATCAGTAGCCGACCTGAGAGGGTGATCGGCCACATTGGAACTGAGACACGGTCCAAACTCCTACGGGAGGCAGCAGTGGGGAATATTGCACAATGGGCGAAAGCCTGATGCAGCAACGCCGCGTGAACGATGAAGGCCTTCGGGTCGTAAAGCTCTGTCCTCAAGGAAGATAATGACGGTACTTGAGGAGGAAGCCCCGGCTAACTACGTGCCAGCAGCCGCGGTAATACGTAGGGGGCTAGCGTTATCCGGAATTACTGGGCGTAAAGGGTGCGTAGGTGGTTTCTTAAGTCAGAGGTGAAAGGCTACGGCTCAACCGTAGTAAGCCTTTGAAACTGGGAAACTTGAGTGCAGGAGAGGAGAGTAGAATTCCTAGTGTAGCGGTGAAATGCGTAGATATTAGGAGGAATACCAGTTGCGAAGGCGGCTCTCTGGACTGTAACTGACACTGAGGCACGAAAGCGTGGGGAGCAAACAGGATTAGATACCCTGGTAGTCCACGCCGTAAACGATGAGTACTAGCTGTCGGAGGTTACCCCCTTCGGTGGCGCAGCTAACGCATTAAGTACTCCGCCTGGGAAGTACGCTCGCAAGAGTGAAACTCAAAGGAATTGACGGGGACCCGCACAAGTAGCGGAGCATGTGGTTTAATTCGAAGCAACGCGAAGAACCTTACCTAAGCTTGACATCCTTTTGACCTCTCCCTAATCGGAGATTTCCCTTCGGGGACAGAAGTGACAGGTGGTGCATGGTTGTCGTCAGCTCGTGTCGTGAGATGTTGGGTTAAGTCCCGCAACGAGCGCAACCCTTGCCTTTAGTTGCCAGCATTAAGTTGGGCACTCTAGAGGGACTGCCAGGGATAACCTGGAGGAAGGTGGGGATGACGTCAAATCATCATGCCCCTTATGCTTAGGGCTACACACGTGCTACAATGGGTGGTACAGAGGGCAGCCAAGTCGTGAGGCGGAGCTAATCCCTTAAAGCCATTCTCAGTTCGGATTGTAGGCTGAAACTCGCCTACATGAAGCTGGAGTTACTAGTAATCGCAGATCAGAATGCTGCGGTGAATGCGTTCCCGGGTCTTGTACACACCGCCCGTCACACCATGGGAGTTGGGGGCGCCCGAAGCCGGTTAGCTAACCTTTTAGGAAGCGGCCGTCGAAGGTGAAACCAATAACTGGGGTGAAGTCGTAACAAGGTAGCCGTATCGGAAGGTGCGGCTGGATCACCTCCTTTCTAAGGAGAATTGCCTACTGTTTAATTTTGAGGGTTCTTAAAATCCTTAAAAAATATATTGACAAAAATCGACAAAGTTATTATAATATAACATGTTGAAAAAATAATATGGGGGTGTAGCTCAGCTGGGAGAGCACTTGCCTTGCACGCAAGGGGTCAGGAGTTCGATCCTCCTCATCTCCACCATTAGTACTTAAATGTACTGTTAGTACTTTGAAAACTGCATAACATTTAGTGATATGACATCATTTAATTATATATAGACAAGAAAAGTCTTAAAAATTACAAACTTTAAGCAAAGGGATTTATGTGAATGTATATGAACATAAAGACTTTGGCGATAACTTTTAATAACTGGTCAAGTTATTAAGGGTGCAGGGCGGATGCCTTGGCACTAGGAGCCGATGAAGGACGTGATAAGCTGCGATAAGCTTCGGGGAGTTGCACGTAAACTTTGATCCGAAGATTTCCGAATGAGGAAACTCACTTAGAGTAATGTCTAAGTATCGTTAAGTGAATACATAGCTTAGCGAAGGGAACCCGGGGAACTGAAACATCTAAGTACCTGGAGGAAGAGAAAGAAAAATCGATTCCGTAAGTAGCGGCGAGCGAACGCGGAACAGGCCAAACCAATAAAGCTTGCTTTGTTGGGGTTGCGGACACGTCATAAACGAAGAGGTATCGTAAGTGAAGAGAGTTGGAAAGCTCCGCTATAAAGGGT